>NZ_JBHSSW010000005.1:0-350048 GCF_042659465.1 Ponticaulis profundi
CAAAAAACTCCTTGAGCGCGCCTCATCGCCAGCGCAAAAAACTCCCCTTCCGCAGCTCTATTTCGAGCCGCTGATTCACTGGCTGCCGCCCGATGAGCTCTGGCGAAACTGCGCCGATGAAGCCGAGCGAGACGAGCTGAATACGCTGCATTATCGGGCAAGGTCTGCGCTGGTGGCACTTGGTGTTTTCCCGGAAGCCGAGCCGCCGGACGTACCCGGTTTCGAGCGCTTCAAGCCGCCCGATCCCCCTCAGATCCGATCCTTTGCCTGACACCGCCCCCGCAAAACCGCGTGGGGCGATGAAGGTGCATCTATATCTTTTCCCGTGCGCTCACCCCGCGGACGTCGCAAGCCCGGCTTTTGAGGAGAGCAGTTTCACGCCGATCGCGCCGAACAGGGCCCCGGCGAGCAGATTGATCGGGCGGTGTGCGCGCTGATAAAACCGCATGGCCGAACGGGTCGAAAACAGGAAGGCATAGCCGGTAAAAATCGCCATCGCAGCCAGCGCGCAAGCGAAAATCGCCAGCGCCATCGTATCGGGTGAACTGCCATGATCAGCGCCGATGGAGAGCGTGGCCAGCCAGACCAGAGGCGCTTTGGGATTTGTGAGATGCACGAACAGGCCTTTGAGGAAAGAGGCATGCCACGGGGCGGCGCTGCGCTCGTCTCCCGGTTTCAACACCGCACCCGGCGTCATTGCAGACCGGACAGCGCGATAGGCGAGGAACAGGAGATACGCCCCGCCCGCCATTTTCAGGCAGGTGAACCAGAAGGCCGAAGCCTGCAACAGCGCCACAAAGCCCAAACCGGCAAGAATGCCCCAGAAGACCGATCCGCAGACAATGCCGACCGACAGGATAAGCGCCGGCATGCGTCCCTGCTCGGCCGCTGTCTTCACGATCATGAGTGTGGCCGGACCGGGGCTCGCAGCACCGATGGCAAACACACTGACGACCAGTGCAATATCCGCAAGGTTTATGACGTCCAACACACGCGCCTTCCTGTCTGGCTCTCAACCAGCGGTAAACGCTTTTCAGAAGGGGAACAATCGCGGGCGTGATCACAAAAGGCGACGAACTATTATTTCGCGCCAGAGAGCGCCAAAAAGCACGAGGGGCGCCAAACAGGAGAGCGCCCCTCGCAAGACGAGATCAATGCTGTTTCATCTCAGCGCGGCCGACCACCATATGGTGCACCTCATCAGGGCCATCCGCAAAGCGCAGATGGCGAACATCAGTGTAGAGCTCTGCCAGCGGCGTCCATTGTGAAATCCCGGTCGCGCCGTGGATCTGGATCGCCTGATCGATGATCTGGCAGGCTTTTTCCGGCACCATGGCCTTGACCATGGAGACCCAGACGCGGGCTTCCTTATTGCCGAGCACATCCATCGCCTTGGCCGCTTTCAGGACCATCAGGCGCATGGCTTCAATCTCGATCCGGGCACGCGACACGGTTTCAAGGTTCTTGCCCAGCATGATGAGAGAATTGCCAAAGGCTTCGCGGGATTTGCCGCGCTTCACCATCAGGTCGAGCGCAATTTCCGCCTTACCAATGGTGCGCATGCAGTGGTGAATACGACCCGGTCCCAGACGCAGCTGCGAGATTTCAAAGCCGCGTCCCTGTCCGAGCAACATGTTTTCCTTCGGCACGCGGACATTGTTGAAGCGCATATGCATATGGCCGCGCGGGGCATGATCCTCGCCGAACACATGCATTGGTCCGATGATCTCCACGCCCGGATGCGGTAGCGGGACGAGAATCTGGCTCTGTTGTTTGTGTGGCTCGGCGTCCGGATCGGTCTTCACCATGACGATCATGATCTTGCAACGCGGGTCGCCAGCGCCGGAGATATAATACTTCTCGCCATTGATGACATAATCATCACCATCCAGAACCGCTGTCGTGGAAACATTCTTGGCATCAGACGAAGCCACATGCGGCTCGGTCATCACATAGGCAGAGCGGATCTCACCATTCAGCAGCGGCTTCAGCCATTGTTCTTTCTGAGCTGGTGTGCCGACGCGCTCCAGAACTTCCATATTGCCGGTATCAGGCGCCGAACAGTTCAGCGATTCCGAGGCCAGCGGCGATTTGCCAAGCTCAGCGGCGATATAGGCATAGTCGAGATTGGTCAGGCCTTCACCGGATTCTGAATCCGGCAGGAAGAAATTCCAGAGCCCGCTTTCCTTGGCTTTGTTCTTCGCCCCTTCCAGCAATTCCAGCTGGCGCGGGTGAAAGGTCCAGCGGTCTTCCAGCGTCTCGGCGAGCGCGAAATATTCGTCTGTGATCGGGTCCACATGATCGCGGATATGGGCTTTCACCGCTTCAAACAGCGGAATGGCCCCTTCCGACATTTCCAGGTCATTCATTTTCAGGCTTGGATCGACAAAGCTCATCAAAGGTCCTCCTCAGGGATATGAGGAGAAACCTAGCCCTTCCGTCGGGTACATCGGTAATGCGCTGTTTGAATGCCAGCCATTCCTGCCACGAATGACAGGAGCGCACAGCTATTCGCGCGGCGAGAGAATGGTCTCGATCTGCGCACGCAGCCAGATCAGGCCGGGATCACTTTTCGAGGCGTCATGCCAGTACATGAACAGCTTGAGCGGCTCTGTTTCCAGCGGCAGGTCGACCAGCTGGTTTTCCTCAAGCTCCTGCAGCGCGGTCGCATAGCGCCGGGACAGGGTGAAGATCATGTCAGAACGTGACACAACCTGCCAGGCCGAGACAGCGTTCTGGCATCGCATGGCGATACGCCGCTCCCAGCCAAGCGCTGCGAGCGCCGCATCTTCATGACCGCGCCCGGAGGAACGCGGTGAGGCAAAGACATGATCGAGCCGCAGATAGGTCTCCAGATCAATTCTGCCGGCAATATCGGGATGGCCGTGACGGGCCGCGATGACAAACCGGTCCTCGCTGAGCAGTTGGCGCCGCAGGCCGTTGCGTTCAGGATGGGCGACATCAAAAGCGAGGTCCAGCTCACCATTGGCGAGCAGTTCGTTCAGGTCCTGACGGGCGAAATGCGCGCTGGTCAGGCGGATATTCGGGGCCGCTTCCCGAAGCGCGGCGACGAGCCGGGCAAAGTTCGGCACTTCGCCGGAAAGCCGCATGCCGATCCGGAAGGCGCGGTTGGACGAGGCCGGCTCGAAGGCCATCACATTGGTCAGCGCGGCTTCAAAGTTGCGCAAGGCCTCGCGGATCGGGCCGACCACTTCGCGGGCCAGACTGGTCGGAACCAGCTTATTGCCTTCACGGACGAACAGATCGTCGCTGAAGGCTTCGCGCAGCTTGGCAAGGCTATGGCTGACAGCAGGCTGGGAAAGGTTCAGATGGCGCGCCGCACGTGAAACGCCGCCTTCGGAATAAATCGCCTCGAAGACTTCCAGGAGGTTGAGGTCAAACTGAGCAATTCGTCGCAAAGCGCCAGATCCTAGCTGTTGTAATGCACGGTGTGCACCTGAACCTGCTCATCGCGAAACGCCATGGTATCAACCGGTGTGTAGGCCTGAATGGTGCGCATCAATTCTTCCACCATGATGGGCTTGGAAAGATGAGACGAAAAGCCTGCCTGTTCATATTCTGCGACCTGATGCTTCATCGCATTGGCCGTGAGCGCGACAATCGGGACCGGCGCCTGCCCCAGCTGACGTTCCTGAGAGCGGATCTGGTGCAGCGCTTCCACGCCGGAAAGGCCGGGCATCTGAATGTCCATCAGAACCATATCGAAACGGGTTCTGGCGCAGGCATCGACAGCCTGTTGTCCATTCTCCGCGAAGCTCAGATCTATGTCGCAATTCTTCAGCATCAATTCGATGACGCGGCGGTTTGGGTAATGATCTTCGGCGACCAGAACGCGCGGGCGATCATGGCGCGCAAGGCTGATCCCCGGGCGCTCCAGCGGCAGGATGACAGACGGTGCCTCCTCGGGCGCCTCAGCCAGCGGCAGCGTACAGGTGAAGGTAAACTCAGAGCCTTTGCCCGGCGTGCTGTCGAGCGTCAGGCTTCCGCCCATCAGCCTGGCAAAATGCTGCACGATGGGCAGACCAAGACCGGTTCCGCCATGACGGCGCGCCATCGATCCGTCGCCCTGCACAAAGGGCTCAAAGATCCGGGCCTGCTCGGCTTCGGAAATGCCAAGGCCGGTGTCACGCACACGGATGACGAGGCCAATGTCCTCGGTGTTTTCGATCGGACGCGCCTCAACACTCAGGCTCACAAGGCCCTCATCGGTGAATTTGATCGCGTTGGAAATCAGATTGCCGATCACCTGACGCAGACGCAGCGCGTCGCCGTAAAGATGGAGATTGGCATCGAGATCATAATTGCAAAGAAAGGTCAGATTCCGGTCGCGCGCGCTCATCTCAGAGGTGGCAGCGATGGTCGACATCATTTCATTCAGGCTGAAGACATGCGGCTCAAGCGCATGATGGCCCGCTTCAATCTTGGAGAGATCCAGAATGTCATCAATCACGCCAATCAGCGTGTCACCGGAGGCGCGAATGATGTGCACCATTTCCTTTTGCGCCTCATCCAGACGGCTGCGTTCCAGAAGCTCTGCCATGCCGAGCACACCATTCATCGGCGTGCGGATCTCATGGCTCATGGTGGCGAGGAAAATGGACTTGGCCTCGCTCGCCTGCGACGCGGCTTCAAGGGCTTTCTTGAGCTTGCTTTGACGCGAGTAATTCGCCCCCGCCATAATGGCCATATAATAGATCAGACCAAACACACCGAGGACAATCAGGAGACGCTCAGGCAGGCTATGGGTGATGTTCGGCGGCACGCAGGCCATGAAAAGCAGGGCAGCGACCGGCGAAAACGCCGCGATGATCGCACCCTTCATCCATTCTGCGTATTTCAGCGACACATGCATGGTCACACCGACCATCATCAACACGCCAACCGACATATAAACGATATTGCCCGTCCACCAGAGATAAGCCCCCGTCACCGCCCAGGCAGCCCCGCCAAAGATCGAGATCGCAAATTGCGCAAACAGGTGACGCTTCGTCACAACATCGGCTTTGTTCATCGCCCTGCTGAGAATGACCTCAGCAAACTCCGACGGGATCACCATAAGCAGCCAGATGGCGGTCAGTTGAAATTCGCCGATCCACAGAAACAGGGCCGCAATGGCCGATTCAATGGAAAGCCGGAACGCAAGATCTTTTACGAGCACCTGTGTCAGGGCCATTGCTGACCGAACGTCATGCTCGGTCATCGTGAAGAATGACCGCAGGCTGCGTACAAGACGGAACATGGCTGTCGCTAACCCCCTGACGAATTTCCGCGCCGGAACTCATTATCGCACAGGCATTAACGACAAGCTACGTGACGATTTTTTTCCTCTGAAAACAGGAGATAAATGTCAAAATCACCCCAATCGGCACCTCAGGACAGAGCATTATCTACGCACGGTAGAGATTGCTTAATTCCACACAGCCCCTTGCTTCAGTGCGAAGCTCAAACCAGCGATACTTTGCTGAAACCAAAATTGGTCCCGACCGTTTGATCTGCATGATTTCAGAATTATGGCACCAACTCCGCGCCCGCCTGCCTATCGCGCCCAGCCTGATCCTCGTCTTTGGCGTCATCGCTGCCAGCTTCATGCTGTTCTGGTCGCTTGCCGAGGAAATCCTGGAGGGAGAAGGCCATGAATTCGATGAATGGCTGTTTCTGGTACTTCGCAATCCGTCAGACACATCAGACCCGATCGGGCCGGGCTGGTTTGAATATGCGGTGGCCGATATCACCGCGCTTGGCGGATACGCCATTCTGACCTTGCTGCTGACAGCTGCGGCGACCTATCTGATCGCCATCAAGCGCTGGCGCCACGCCGCCATCCTGATCGGCGCCGTCCTGAGCGGCACCGCGCTGTCGAGCCTGCTGAAGCTCGGCATTGCCCGTCCTCGCCCGGACCTCGTTGAACATATGACCCATGCCATGAGCTCAAGCTTTCCAAGCGGTCATGCCACTTTGTCGGCGACAGCTTATCTCACCATCGGGCTCATTCTGGCTGAAGCACATGAAAAGAAGCGCATACGTGGACTGATTATGATGTTTGCCGTCATCACCACCATGCTGGTCGGCATGAGCCGCGTTTATCTGGGTGTCCACTGGCCGTCCGATGTGCTGGCAGGCTGGGCACTTGGAACCAGTTGGGCGCTCCTCTGGTGGGTCCTGCTGCGCTGGTGGCTCAGCCCCGGCGATGGTCCCATCCGCGCCTTTCGCTCAGACCGCCCACAGCCCGAAAAAGACGACGCGACGGAACGCTAGTCTGAGCCTCCCTCGCCTGTTAGGCTGATGAACATGACCCGGAAACTCTTTGCCATACTGGTGGGCGGACATCATCCACGCGCCAATATCGAGCTGCACGACATGCGTTTCTGTATCGGTGAAACGCTTGAGGCCACCTACCGCCAGCTGCGGGACACATGGTGGGGCACACCGGCCTCATTGCATATTGACGGCTATGTCGAACTCTCAGCGCTGGATGGTCACAGGATCGACATTTCAGATGAGCCCGCTCCGGCTGCAAACGCACCAAAGCTCTTCTTTGTGAATGTCGGATATTATGATCAGGCCGAATTTGGCGAACATCACGCCTATCGCTTCATGATTGGCCGCGACAAGGCAGAGGTCTGGAAACGCGCGCTTCGTTCGGTGCCCAATGGAGAAAGTCGCCACAAGGACAATTTCCTCGACATTGACGATATCATCGAAGTGACGAGCGATCTTTTCTCACACGGAAAAGCGCATCTGAAGCTGGTGCCAGACGCAAGCGCGCCAGTCGATCCGCCCGTCATGATATCGGATTATATCCGACTGCCGGGCTGATCGGTTATCATGGCTATTGCAGCACATCCTGCCATTCAGGATGTTTTTCGATCTGTGCTTTTGCAAACGGACACAATGGAATGATCTTGATCCCGGCTTTGCGGGCATCCAGCACCGCACGTTCGACCAGAGCGACGCCAACACCCATTCCGCCGAGTTCACGCGGCACGCCTGTATGATCAATAATCATCCGCGTTTCGCCGGCCTTGGAAAACGTCATCTCCGCTTCATGGCCGTTAACAGTGGTGACATAGCGACCGCCGGTCTCGGTCTCTTCGCGTGCAATCGTGAATTCTGACATGACGTCCTCCCGTTCAGGACACGACGTCCTGCCAGTCAACATTGCGCTCAATCTGTTGTCGGACAAACCAGCAGGATGGAATAATGGTCTTTCCATCCCGGCGTGCGTCTTCGACGGCGCGCTCAACCAGACGCGTTCCAATGCCACGGCCACCAAGGGCGCGCGGCACACCGGTATGATCGGTGACGCGTTTATTGCCTGCAATGTCGGTGAAGGTCAGAACAGCCTCATACCCATCAACATGGGTCACATATCGCTCGTGTGAGCCAAGGCTTTCTCGTTTGATGATGATGTCAGTATCTGTGGTCATCGTGCGGGCTTTCATCAGGGTTATACCGGAAACAAGTGATGTCACCTGCTTCCGGTTCCGCACGAAATGGGGATGATCAGTCCAGATTAAAGAGGTTCTCTGCCGTGATCTGGTCCTGACGCTTACGCTCTTCATAGTCGTCATACTCTGCGTCTGGCGCTGGCGCTTCCTCAAGCGGTGCCAGACCCGGACCTTCCAGGCTCGCCTCTTTCTCGGCTTCCATCTTGCGACGTTTCTCGGACGCTTTGGAGATCAGCGCATCGAGTTCGATCTGAGAGCAAAGGCCCAGCGTAACCGGGTCGACCGGCTTGATGTTCTGAGAGTTCCAGTGGCTGCGATCACGCACAGAGTTGATCGTCGCCTTGGTCGTACCGATCAGCTTGGAGATCTGCGCATCGGTCACTTCCTTGTGGTGGAAGAGGAACCAGGCAATCGCGTTCGGGCGGTCCTGACGACGTGAAATCGGCGTGTAGCGGGCACCCTTGCGCTTTGGCTGAGGGATGGATGCATCCAGCTTGTGCTGGGTCGCCTTCATCATGTATTTCGGGTCTTTCTCAGCGCGCTCAATCTCCAGACGGGAGAGCTCGCCAGAAGCAACCGGGTCAGCGCCGCGCATGGATTGCGCAACTTCGCCGTCGGCAATGCCTTTCACTTCGAGATGGTGAAGGCCGCAGAAATCAGCGATCTGATCAAAGGTCAGCGTTGTGTTGTCGATCAGCCATACAGCCGTGGCTTTCGGCATCAGGATATTGGCCATTCTAATCTCCAAAAACACGTGCGCCCGGCACACGGGCCGGGCGACGGGGGATTCCTATAGGGAATTGTCGTTGCTCTCATTATAGGGCGAGTTTTACCCAAATGCAAAGAGGGATCATGTATTCAGCCCCGATTGTCTTTGCAAAACAGGTTGAATGCCCGCCCCATTCAAAAGAACGGGCGCCGTCAGGCACCGGTGCGCACGACAATCTTGCCGATATGCTGCGAGCTTTGCATCAGTTCATGCGCTGCTTCGATCTCTTCGAGCTCGAACACCTTGAAGACAACCGGATTGATCTTGTCCTCGCCCAGCATGTGCCAGAAGTCTCGTTCCAGTCCGTCACGCACCTGCCGCTTCTCTTCGGCGCTGCGCGCACGCAGGGTCGAGCCCGTAATGGTGAGCCGCTTGATCATGACCGGCATCATGTTGAGCTCAACTTTCGAACCGCTCATATAGGCAATGTTCACCAGCCGTCCCATCCGGTTCAGAATATCCATATTTTTGGCGACATAATCACCGCCAACCATATCAAGAATGACATCGACGCCGCCTTCCGCCTTGGCGATCTCGACAAAGTCTTCTTCCTTGTAGTTGATCGCTCGATCTGCCCCGAAGGTCTCCGCCGCGATACATTTCTCCTTCGAGCCAGCCGTCGTCAGAACCTTACAGCCCCAGGCTTTCGCCATCTGAATGGCTGACGCGCCAATGCCGCTCGTGCCGCCATGCACCAGAAAGGTCTCGCCGCGTTTCAGCGCGCAGACATCAAACACATTGGTCCAGACCGTCATCATGGTTTCGGCAAGGCTCGCGCCCTGCTCAAAGGTCACATCATCGGGGAGCGGCAGACAGGAGCCGGAATCCACCACCGCATATTCGGCATAACCGCCGCCTGGCACGATGCAGCAGACACGGTCCCCCACAGACCAGCGATCCGCATCGGGCCCGACCGCTTCAACCACGCCGCAGGCTTCCAGCCCCATCAGCGGGCTTGCGCCTTTCGGTGACGGATAGAACCCTTTTCGCTGCAGAAGATCGCCCCGGTTTACACCGAAAGCCTTCACCCGCAGCAGAACTTCGCCGCCCTTTGGCTCTGGCCTTTCAAGTGTGGAAATCTTCAGGCTCTCGTCTGATCCGACCTCGACGGCGCGCATGGTTTGGGTCATCTTTATGCCTCGACTGACTGAACAAAAAAGGGAGAGTGACGCAATGGATGAGGCGGGACAACCACTCGGACCGACAAAAGCGGTCGATCTTGATCTTCTTTCTGTCGATGAACTGAAAGAACGGATTGAAGCGCTGAAAGCGGAAATCACGGCGTGCGAAAAGGCGATTGAGAACAAGGGCGATGCCAAGTCTGCCGCTGACGCCATGTTCAATCTCGGCAAGAGCTGATCGTCTTTCATGGCCAACACAATCACGTGTATTGCCTTTCTCCGGGCCGTCAATGTTGGCGGCACGGGCAAGCTTCCCATGGCAGAACTACGCGAGATGGCGACCGAAATCGGTTTTCAGAATCCGCGCACACATATCGCAAGCGGCAATCTAATCTTTGAAACGGACGGCTCGATAGATGACGCTGGCGCGGCGCTGGAAGCGCGCCTCCAATCCTATGCCGGAAAACCTGTCGGCGTGATCATGCGCACACCGGCCGATCTGGACGAGCTGATCGGGTCCGCACCTTTTGGCGACGTGCCCGGCAACAAGTTGATTGTCCTGCTTCTGGACACCGAAGCGGACGCGCAGACAGCAGCCGATGTGAAGAATCAAACCACCGAACTTATCCGCCCCGGCCCGAAATGCCTGTATATTCATTATCCGGACGGTCAGGGTCGCTCCAGACTCACCCTGGCAGCCGCGGTCAACGGAACGGCACGAAACATGAATACACTGAAAAAAGTCCGGGATATGTGTTGAAATAGAGCATCTCTCAGACATCGCAATTGACGCTTTGCGCCCCGGTAGGGGATAGTGTGACAGAAATCCGCGCCGTGTGCGCACATTGATGGGAATGCCTGAATGACCAAGGACAACCGACAATCAAATGTCTTCGTAAGTCCACGGGTTCGTGATCGCCTGCTCCAGTTTGCTTCTTCGGAAATGTTCAAGAAGCTGTTTGCTGAAGGCATGGGGCTGGTTGAGGAAACCGCAAGCTATCTGGATGGTGACGGCCGCGAAGCCTCGCGCAAGCTGAACCGGGAAGCCTCCCTCTCCTACGCAACCGTTTCCATGGAAATGACGACCCGCCTGATGCAGGCCGCCAGCTGGCTCGTGGTCCAGCGCGCCGTTCAGGAAGGCGACATGACCGTTGAGGAAGCGACCGAAGCGCGTTTCCGCCTCGAAGATTCCTCCATCAACGCATTTGCCGCCCGTCAGAATGCAGAACTGCCAGACGCCCTGATCGTGCTTGTCGATCGCGCGAAAGAGCTGTTCGACCGCCTGCACCGTCTTGATGAGCTGATCTTTGACGCTGACGAAGAGCCTGTGCCGAACCCGGTCACATCGCAACTTCGCGCGCTTCAGGATGCTGCCAATTCGGGCGCATTCGACCCATTGTCCGTCTGGCGCAAATAGACACCCATATCTGATACCTGTGACGGCGGGCTGTGAACACAGCTGTGAACACACCGGCTGTCTCGCTCAGAAGATCATCGCACATACGAAAAAACCCTGCTGGCCAGCCAGCAGGGTTTTTCTGATCTCGATTGGCAAAGCGCTTACATGAAGCCTTTGAACTTGTCCTTGAAGCGAGACACGCGACCGCCACGGTCCAGCAGGTTGGAGGTGTTACCCGTCCAGGCTGGGTGCGTCTTCGGATCGATATCCAGTTGCAGCGTGTCGCCTTCTTTGCCGTAGCAAGAGCGTGTTTGGTATTCTGTGCCGTCCGTCATCACGACCGTGATGAAGTGGTAATCTGGGTGGCCTTCGCTTTTCATCGGTCGATGTCCGTCGTCTTCTGAAGGTGATTTTTGAAACTCAAGCCGCGGCTATTACTGGAAACAGGCCGCCCTGACAAGGGGGCCGCAGCGATTCAATTGCGATTCAGGACCAGAAGTTTCAGCCCATCTGCCGAAGCTGATTGAGCCATAACAGAAAGCTCTGCTATCCTGTCGCAGATCGCGCCTCAGGACAGAGGCGCATTTCGGGGGACATATCATGATTTTCACACGTCTTGCCATGATTGGCACACTCGCGCTTTCACTCATCGGCGCCGCGCAGGCAAAAGAAGGGCTCTCACCGGGCACCATGCTCACCGTGGAAGCCAATGGGGACCTATGGCAGGAACTCGTCGTTTATAATGAAGACGGCGTGATGATCATGAAAGAGCTCACAGAGGACACAGAATTCCCCTTCTATGCCATTCTCTATGGTGTCGGATATGCCTTCTGCAGCGAAGGCGATCCGATTGATACCGAGGCGCTGAAAGCGCTGGCACCGCTCTGGCCGTTACGGCTGAAATCCTATGGCGAATATGAGAGCTATGAAGGGGAATATTTCAGCTATGAGACGACCGAGCGCTACACGCAAGTCGTCTCGGGGCGCACCTCATCAGGTTATATTGTGCGCGAAACCGATGAGCTGTTTGATCAGCCCGGGTCCTATAATGAATTGCTGGTCGACACAGCGCTCGGCATTGCGGTTCAGTCGCGAACCATGGATGGCGAGATTACGCTGGAGGTTATAGATATCACGCATTCCCTGACCAACATTCCCAGCACGCTACGCCAGGAAGCGATCAGCGCCTGCTTCCCGTCCGGCATCAGTTGAAGGGCGGCATCAGTTGAAGGGCGGCATCAGCTGAAGGGCGGCACAATCACCCGGCGGATTGTCTTGGTCAGCAAGTCCCGCTATCCAGTTTCAGCGCTCTGGCCCCGTAGCTCAGCAGGATAGAGCAACGGATTCCTAATCCGTAGGTCACAGGTTCGAATCCTGTCGGGGTCACCAGCAATGACGCGCGAGTAGCAGATGACGGTAAACTTTGAAAAAATTCAAATACCGATTGAGTTAAGCTGCCCGCAAAGAAAGACTGACTTGATCTCATCGTATGCAAGTGTCTTTGAATTTCCAGATTATTGGATGCCCAACTGGGAATTATTTGAAGCGTGTCCGCTTGATGCCGTACAAAGTAAAGGAAAGAATGTCCGAGTAGTTCACGCCGATTGGCCAACTACTTCGAAATATCTTCAAATCTATTTTTCTATCATAGATCAAACTGCAAAAACGAATTGCAACTTCGTCGTGGTTAAATAGATGAACGGTCAGATATGTATATCCTCCAGCCTTGATGCTGGTGAAAGGACTTGTTTTCCGAACTCATCAATTCGCCTTGGTGTGGTCTTTTCGGAGAGCAACGACCAAATGCACTTTAGTGCTGAATTCACGACTCTCAATTCAGAGCCTATAGTATTCGATATCGTTCATAACGTAGAAATTAAGTTTATAAATCAAACGGATACCAAAAAATTGGCGTCTTCAGGAGGGGTGTTTGATATTTATGAAGGAGCAAAAAAGATAGGAACCGGAAGGTTTGACTGAAGTCATCGTCACTCCGTGACGCGTCGGGCGTTACTGTCGGTTTCACCCGTATTTTCAGTGCGGCGAGCACACTCCAGTCCGCGCATGAAATATGCCCCGGTTTTGGCGGTAGCGGGAAAAATTGTGGCGTGGCGATTGGTGCAGCTTCGCTTTCGAATAGTTGTTGCCCGTCAATGATGCGAGTCTGAGCATAATTTAAAGTCCGGTCATCCGGGCAGCCTTTCATTCAGCGGGAAGATTTATGCGCCAGATCCTTCGACACAAGACAGCCATGTTTGCCACGCTTGCGCTCACAGCGCCTCTGCTCCTTGCCGCATGCCAGCCGTCTGACACACCGCCCGAGGCCACCGAAACGCCCGTGACGGAAACCAGCAAGACGGCAGAGACGCCATCCTATTCCGCGGTGTTGAAGCCTTTGCCCGGCGCAGATGGCGAGGTTGAGGCAATCGCTGTCACGGCTGAACTGAATGGCAGCCTGGCCGAAGGTGAAAACCGGCTCAAACTGAGCGCACCGATCGTCTATGTGATGGTGGACGGGATCGCCGACCGCATTCTGGACATGACGGTGACCGATCAGGACGGCGCAATTGAATTCACGACCGAAGACAGCCCGCCGGCACCGGGCGGCTTCCCCTATTTCCGCACCTGGACAGCCACCCGCGATGTGACCTTCCCCATCGCCATCAGCTACACGTCGCATGTTCAGCCAGCCGGGTCGCGCAATGGTCCAGCCTTTGGCATCCGCCCATCCGCAGGCGGCGTGAGCGGTTCCGGTTCCGGCTTCCTGCTGTCACCGGCCAACACAACCAGCCAGATGAACCATCTGTCCTGGGATCTGTCCGCTTTCGACGGTGACGCGATCGGCGTGTCTACCTTTGGTGATGGCGCAGCAGACGTGCCGGGCGCGCCATCTGCCCTGATGCAGGGCTGGTATATGGCGGGTCCGGCGAATGCTTATCCTGAAGACTTCGCAGAACATCCATTCAAGGGCTTCTGGCTCGGCGAGTTCCCATACAGTGTCGAGGACGAGCTGGAATTTACCAGCCATATGTATGACTATCTCGGCACGCATTTCACGCATCTCGATCCGGCACCTGAATACCGCGTCTTCCTGCGCCAGCTTGATACGCCTCCTTTTGGCGGCGCAACGGCGCTTGCGAATTCCTTCATGTTATCAAGAGGTCCTGCGCGCGAGGCAGAGTTCGGCCAGCCCGGCCCGCGCCAGACTTTCACGCATGAAATGCTGCACCAATGGGTTGGTGGCATGAATGCGCCGCATGGCGACATCACCTGGTTCATTGAAGGCCTGACGACCTATTATGAATACACGCTGCCCTTCCGTGCCGGAGAGATTGACCAGGCCGCCTATATTGACGGGCTGAACCATCTGAGCACGATCTATTACACCAATCCGGGCCGCGAGATGTCTGCCGATGCAATCGTTGCTGTTGGCTTCAATGACGGCGATATCCGCCATGTGCCATACCAGAGAGGCGCGCTCTACTTCGCAGACCTGGACGTCCGCATTCGTGAAGCCAGCAATGGAACACGCAGCCTGGATGACCTGATGAAGACGGTGTTTGCCGCGCGTGAGAATGGCAGCCTTGATCTGACGATTGAGACCTGGGCCGCTGAGGCCGCCAAAGAAACAGGCGCAGACGAGCTGGCCATTGTTCAGCGCGTGCATCTGGACGGGGAATTGTTCCTGCCATCCGCAGATGGATTTGGCCTCTGTGTGGAGGGCGCACCTGCCACCTTCACAGCCGAGGACGGCACAGAAGTCGACGGAATCAGCTGGGTGAAATCAGCGGACATGTCCGGCGAGGACTGCTTTGCCGTATCGGCGGAATAGTCTGAACGCGTTTGCACGAAAACAGGCAGGATCACACGGGTTCGAAAACAATTATGCGCATGGCATGCCCGCTTTTCATGCCTAAGCATAAAAATTCTCCTCGCGAACGATATGCTGGATACCGTCAAAGTCCGATCTGTGTTTCGCGAGGACGCTGACGATTGCGTGCCAATCTGGGCGGGGGAGTTGCGCCAGTGTCATCTGAAATTAACAATGATAACAATGTCATGACGATGGCTAATTGGGTTCGTCAAACCCTGAATCAGCTAAACGACCAGTCAAAGCCGCGCATCGGACTGTTTGACAGCTC
Source organism: Ponticaulis profundi (assembly GCF_042659465.1). NCBI lineage: Bacteria > Pseudomonadati > Pseudomonadota > Alphaproteobacteria > Hyphomonadales > Hyphomonadaceae > Ponticaulis > Ponticaulis profundi. The sequence continues at coordinate 14,901 of NZ_JBHSSW010000005.1, forward strand.
CGTGCCGGAACCAACGCAATTATTATGCGATGTCGCCGGAAAAGCCTTTGCTCAGGGCGCACCTGACTCTTTCGTCAGTGTTTTCATGCGCAATCACCCGGTTTTCGAGGCCTGGCTCTCTGAGCGCTATGATGTTCCGGCAGAGCATATTTTATGCACCTCCGGTGCAACGATGGCTGTATCCTATGTGCTTGAGGCGCTTTGCGCTCCGGGCGAGCATGTTCTGACGGAAACGCCTGGCTTTGATATCTTCCGCATCGCGGCCGCTGTCGAACATCTCGAGCTGAGCGAGTTTTCACGCCCTGCCCCGCATTTCGGCGTGGATCCCCTGCTCGTGCTGGACGCGCTACAGCCCAACACCAAGGTCGTCATTGTTTCGGACCCGCACAATCCAAGCGGTCTCGGCATGGATCAGGACGTGCTGAGTGAGCTTTGCGACATGCTCGCGTCTCGCGGCATCGCTCTGGTGATCGACGAGGTCTATAAAGATTATTCTGATGATTTCGTCTCTGGACTGGACATTGCGAGCCATCCAAACCTGATCCGCATTGGCAGCATGACGAAGAATTTTGGGCTGAACGCATTGCGGGCGGGCTGGATGTTTGTCGGCGCCGATCTTCTGGAGCGCGTCCGCAATCATTTACGTCTGGCCGATTTCAGCGTCTCGAAGCTTTCACACAGCGTGCTGGCGGAAGTCGTCAGCCAGTCTGACCGGTTTGATGCATTCCGCCATGACATCATGCGAACCGCGCGTCCCATCGTTCAGGACTGGCTGGACCGCATGGTCGAAGACGGCCTTCTGGAGCGCCTGCCCCCGCTTGAGGGCTGCATCTGCTTTCCGGACCTGAAGCACATCTCTGATACGAATGATTTTTCGCGCTGGCTGGCCGAAACGCACGGCGTGATCGTGGTCCCGGGCGAATGCTTCGGCGCGCCCGGCTTCATCCGGATTGGTTTTGCACGAGAAGAAGCATCTTTGCGTGAAGGATTGCGCAAACTCGAAGCTGGCCTAATAGAATATGTGCAAATCCTCCAGCAGCAGCAAAAGAAATTCGCGCAGAATTGAGTGACGGCATGACGGACAACACACAGACAGGCGAGCACCAACTGAAAAGAGAGGTCGGCCTGTTCGGCGTTGTCGCACTGGGCCTCGGCACCGCCATCGGCGTGTCGATCTTCTCCATCATTGCGCCGACCTTTGCGCTAGCCGGACCTGCCATGCTGGTCTCCATGGCCTGCGCCGCCGTCCCGATGATCGTCTTCGCATGGGTCTATGCCTTTATGGGCTCGGCTGTGCCTGTAACCGGCGCCTCATTTGAATGGCCCCGCCGCTATATCAGCCCGTTCGCAGGCTTTTTCATCAGCTGGTTGCGCATTGCAGGCAGCACAGCAGCCCTGATCGTGCTCACCATGGTGCTGGTGTCCTATCTCGGCAGCGTGGTCACATTGCCAATGGCACCGACCATGTTCGTGATCTTCCTTCTGGTGTTTGTGATCAACATGATCGGCATTTCGGCCGCCAGCCTCAGCCAGACATTACTGCTGTTCGGACTGATTGGCGCCTGCGCGGTCTATTCCATTGCCGGCGTGCCCGCGATCGAGCCTGCAAACTTTCAGCCATTCTTCAGTCACGGCGTTGTGGGCGTGTTTGCCGCCGTCCCGCTGATGATCTCCCTGTTTCTGGGCATTGAGAGCGCTGTCGAAGTGGGCGGGGAGATCAAAAAGCCGCAGCGAACCATTCCGCTTGGTATTACTCTGTCAGTGGTTCTCACCTGCATAATCTATTTCATCGTCGCTGCCGTCACCATGGGCGTGCTCGGCAATGAAGGCCTCGCCAATACCGAAGCGCCCCTGCTGGACGGCGCCAAGGTCAGCCTTGGTGAACTTGGCGTCTGGCTGATCGTCATCACGGCGTTCATCTCGATCGGAAGCTCGATCAACGCGACCTTCATCATCCTGACCCGGTTTCTCTACGCCATGGGACATGCCGGCATGCTGCCCGGCTATCTTGGCCGCATTCACGGCAAATCCGGTGTGCCGCGCGGCGCGGTTATTACAGCCTTCTGTCTGTGCTGTCTCGGCCTGTTCATGCCGCAGAACCTGATCTTCCTGTTCCTTGCGGTGAACATTCCAACGGTTCTGAAATACACAGCCATCTGCCTGTCCAGCCTGCGCGTCATCACCGTGACGCCAGAGCTCTACGAACGGGCTCACTTCAAGCCATCGCAGGGCATGATCCGCATCATGGCCTGGCTTGGCATTGTCATGGGGCTGATCATCATTGTGCTGGGCATGACGGCGGACTGGCGCCCCTTTGCTGCCCTGATCATCTGGGCGGTTTGCGGTCTGGTCTTCTACAATTTCTATGTGCGTCCTCGCGCCAGATCGGACTGGGAAACCCCGATATCTCAGAATTCGACGGAATAACTATGCGCGACGGAGGCAGCGCAGCATAATTGTTGCGGTGCAATGTCGTCGCGCTGTCAAAAAAGTATAAAAAATCCGTCATTCAGACTCTAGCGTCGTATAAGAGGCCAGTTGGGAAACAGAGGTTCGATGTCGAACCGCCGCCTCGTGGTTTAGCTTGACGGGGGTCAAAACATGGAAGCCAAGAGTCACCTTAAATACCTGCTGACGAGCTGTGCGACCGTTGCAATCGCGCCATTCCTGCTCGCAACGCCTGCGTTCTCGCAAACGGCTGACGAACCGGAAGTGATCGAACAGCAGACAGAAGACGAACTCGCAACACTTGATCAGGTCGTCGTTACCGGCAGCCGGATCAAACGCAGCGTTGCATCAACGCCAGCGCCGGTCACAACCATTGGCGAGCAGACATTCGAAGATCGCGGATATGTGTCAGCTGCAGATGCGCTGAACGACATGACCGCCCTCATTCCGCAGCTGAACCAGGCCGCAGGCGATGGTTCTGACTCCGGCGACGGTCAGCAATATGCCGACATCTTCGGTCTCGGCGCAGGTCGTACCCTCACCCTCGTGAATGGTCGCCGCTTCGTGACGACTTCCAGCGGCATGGGCGATGCGCAAGTTGACGCGAACATCATCCCGACCGGTCTGATTGATCGCGTTGAGATCGTTCAGGCTGGCGGCGCAGCTGTTTATGGTTCTGACGCCATCGCCGGTGTTGTGAACTATATTCTGAAAGACGACTATGAAGGCGTCGAGCTCGATCTCCAGTATGGAAACAATGAGCAAGGCAATTACGAGACCACGTCTTATCGCCTGACAGCCGGTACGAACTTCGACAATGGCCGTGGTAACATCGCCGTCAACGTTGAAGGATCTGAAAGCCCAATGCTGCGCTTCAGCGATTTCGACGCGTCGAACCGTTCGCGCATCACAACCGGCAACCCGGACGACACGGGCCCTGATGACGGCCTCCCATCCCGGATCGAAGTCATCCCTGCCTATTTCTGGCCGTTCAACGGCAACGGTGTCATCTGGAACACACCGGCTCCGCCACCGAATTTCCTGACACGTATTGACGGATCGCCGGTTCAGTTTGCCTCTGACGGCTCACTCGTTTCCTATGATCCAGGCACGATTCTCGGCATTCCGTTCGCTCAAGGCGGTCAGGGTACACGCTATTCTGATCTGGCGGGTCTGCGCACAGGCGTGGAACGGGTCACGGCGAACCTGATCGGTCACTATGATCTGACACCGCGCATCCGCGCCAAAGGTGAAGTGCTGTATTCCGAGAGCACATCGGAGCGTCTGAGTCAGGGTGCATCCCGTACGGTTCTGAACCAGACCGATCCAGCCCTCGGCGCGATCAGCTTCTTTGCGAACAACCCATTCCTGCCAGCTGAAACGGTTGCTGCACTCAGCGCAGCAAATCCAGGCTTTGGCGCAGGCGCGCCGCTCTGGCTGTCTCGTCACTTCTATGACGATCTGCTGCCAGCAAACGAAACCACCAATGAAACCAAATCCCTGCGTCTGCTGGGTGGTTTTGAAGGTGACTTCGACGCGGCCAACCGCAACTTCTACTGGGATGTGTCTGTCAGCTACGCCAAAGTTGATGGCAAGGAATCATCCTGGGGCGTTTACACAGACCGCTTCAACGCAGCTGTTCGCGCGGTTGCAGACGCAAGTGGCAACCCTGTCTGCGCCATTAACGCAGATAGCGACCCAACGAATGATGATCCGGCCTGCGCGCCGCTCAACCCGTTCGGTGCAGGCAATATCAGTGCTGCTGCGGCTGAATATGTCACGGTTCCAACCGGTCTCGACTATGAGAACGAGCAGATCGACTTCCTGGCAACGATTGGTACGTCTCTGTTTGAACTGCCAGCTGGCCCGGTTGATGCGGTCTTCGCATACGAACACCGCCGCGAAGAAGCGAGCTACACACCGTTCGAGGCCAACCGTCTCGGTCTGGTGGGCACAGGCACGCAACAGGTCGCGACATCCGGTGACTACAACACGAACGAATTCTCTGCCGAATTCCTCGTGCCGGTTATCAATGAAAACATGGACATCCCTGGTGTTCAGGCGCTCGAACTCAACGGTACGTTCCGTTATGTCGACAACTCCATCGCTGGCGAAGAAGACGTGTGGAGCGTTGGTGGCCGCTGGGATGTGACGGATGGTGTCACCATTCGCGCAACCAAGAGCCGTAACTTCCGTGCGCCAACGCTGGATCAGCTGTTCGCACCGACGGTTGTCAGCCTGTCAAACGGCGGCATTGACCCTTGCGACGCCGACCGGATCGACGCTGGCCCGAACCCGGCCATTCGCCGTGCAAACTGTGAAGCTGAATGGGCTGCCAATCCACAGTATGGCGATCTGGCCGGTTTCCAGAACCCTGCGGAGAACTTCACGGTCACCGAAATCACGTCTGGTGGTAACGCGGACCTCGCCAACGAAGTGTCTGACACAACGACTTACGGTATTGTGTTTGACTCCTTCCTCGTGCCTGGCCTGACCGTTTCCATCGACCGGATCGAAATCGATCTCGAAGATGGCCTGTCTGCCTTCACCAATGGTGACTTCATGGCGGCCTGCTATGACAGTGAAGGCCTGAATGACGCTGTTTGTAGCGCCTTCACACGCCTTCAGGCTGCTGATGGCAGCAATCCGGCAGGTACAACAGCAACAGGTCGTTCCACGACCTTCAACGCTGGTCTGATCGAGTTCCGCGGCGAAGTGTACTATGCCAACTACATCTTCGAACTGGAGGACATCTGGGAGACGGTACCAGGCCAAATCTCGCTTGGCGCTGAAGCCACCCACATGTCTGACTATAATGTCTCGGTGACAGGTACGACCTTCACAAGCCCGGACAATACGGTCAGCCAGCCTGACTGGACGGCTCGTTTCGATGCTGCCTACACAAACGGCCCGCTGCGTCTGACATATCAGCTCAGCTATCTCGACAATGTGCTCGCTGAAGAGGGCGCAAACATCGAGAACAGCCCGAACCCTGTGATTGATTCCAACATCACGCAGGACGTGTCAGCGAGCTATGCCTTCGAGAACGGACTCACGCTGCGCGGCGGTGTGATCAATATTGCGGATAAGGAACCATCCTATCCGACACTGAGCTATGGCGACATTCTCGGTCGACGCTACTTCGTCGGCGTGAATTACAGCTTCTAGTTCCCACCCGGACAACGCCCATCAGGGTTCATGCGAAAGGAAGATCTTATGACCTGTTTTCAATTGCGCTCTGCGGGCGTTGCCTTTGCCTTACTGGCAAGCACCAGTGGCCTGGTGGCTGTATCTGACCCCGTTCCCTCCTCAGTGGACACAGCCACCAGCGCTACGACGCTCACACGCTCCGTCACGCAAACCGGCGTATTTGGCGGAACCGAGCTGACCTATCTCGCCTCCATCGAACAGCTTGACGTTCAGGCCGATGTGGAAGGCAAAGGCGCAAGCCTTGTGACGATTTCCTATGTTTCCGAAGAGACTGCGGACCCGGCTGAACGCCCGGTCCTTTTCATCTTCAATGGCGGCCCGATTTCGGCTTCCTACCCGCTGCACATTGGCGCGACAGGCCCTTACCGGGTCTCGTTTGACGACGATTTGTCAGTTCCGGCAGAAGAAGCAGATCTGGTTCCAAACCCTTATTCTCCGCTCGATGTTGCCGATCTCGTCTTCTATGACCCGGCGCTGACCGGGCTGAGCACACTGCATGACGGTGTTTCCCCTGAAACTTACGCCTCTGTGACAGGCGACGCCGAAGAATTCGTTGAATTCGTCCATGCCTGGCTGACCAAGCATGACCGGCTGGATTCTCCGGTTTTCATTCTCGGCGAGAGCTATGGCACCATGCGCGCAGCCGAAGGCGCAGGTCAGCTCAATGAGACTTATCCTGACATCGATGTGGACGGCGTCTTCCTGATGGGTCAGGCGGTGAACATCATCGAATACGCTCAGCGCCAACAGAACATTCTCAGCTTTGTCGTGTCTCTTCCGACCCTGGCTGCAGGTGCCTGGGATCTGGGACTGGTGGAACAGGATGGCTATACGTTCGAGAGCTTCCTCGACGAGGCAACCGCGTTTGCTGACACCGAGTACCTGACCGCCCTCTACAAAGGTCACACCATCTCAGCCGAAGAACAGGTGGCTATTGCTGAAAAGCTGGAGGCTTATACCGGCCTTTCCAAAGAGGTTTATGTCGAAAACAATCTGCGTGTTTCGAAAGAAGCCTATCGCCGTCTGGTCCTGAAGGCAGATGGCCTGATCACAGGACGGTCTGACATTCGCTACACCGCCAATGCCGAAGAGGCTGGCGCATATGGCGACCCGTCCGGCGTGATTGGCAAAGCCTATGCAGACGGATTTGCAGAGTATTTCGAGATGACATTTGGCACGCCATTGCCGGAAAGCTACACATCCGTTTCCGGTTATGCCGGCACCGGATCATGGGACTGGAAGTTCTCATCACCTTTCGACAGCTTCGCCTATGGTGATGCCATGAACGCGCTCTTCGAGGCCAATCCGGACTTCCGCGTTGTGATTGGCAGCGGATGGCACGACACCCAGACCACAGCTGGTTCTGCCCGCTATCTGGCGTCGCAGTCTCCCTGGCCAGCAGATCGCGTCCACCTCGCCTTTTATCGCGGTGGCCATATGGCATATTCCGTCGAAGAAAGCGCAGAAGCCTTTGGCCAGGACATTCGCGACATGATCACCGGCCAGAGCGGAACCGCAGAGGACTAAGCACATCCATGCAGTATTTCAGTGCAGACGATGTGGCTGCCAGACTGCCTCACGCCGACTGTATCGAGGTGATGAAGACAGCGATGATGAAGCTGTCTTCGGGCGAAACGGAACAGATGCTGCGCCAGATCCTGCCTCTGGGCGCAGGCAATATGTTTGGTATTATGGCCGGCACGCTGGGCGAACAGGAAGCCTTCGGCTCCAAGCTCATTTCCGTTTCCCCGGAACGCAAAGACAAGTCCCGCCCGTCCCATCAGGGCGTGGTCGTTCTCTTCGATAAAGAGACACTGGCGCCTTACTGCCTGGCAGATGCCGGTCAGATCACGGCGATCCGGACGGCCTGTGCAAGCGCCATGGCGACCGATCTTCTGGCGCGGCGTGAGTCGAGCATTCTGACCATTCTCGGGACCGGAGAGCAGGCGCACCATCACGCGCTCGCCATTTCCAAAATCCGCTGGCTCGATGAGATCCGCATCTGGGGCCGGACACCGGACAAGGCCCGCGCGCTGGCCAATGCCATTCAGTCCGAGACGCGTATTCCCACCACTGCGGAAGAGCGTGTCGAGAACGCTGCCCGGGATGCAGATATCATCTGCACCGTCACGGGCGCTTTTGATCCGATCCTCACCGCCGACATGGTCGCGCCCGGCACGCATCTGAACATTGTCGGCTCCAGCTTTGACGGGCCGAGAGAAATTGACGACGCACTTGTTTCCGGGGCGCGCTTCTTTGCCGATTCCAAACCATCCGTCGCTGCGCAGGGGTCGGAATATCGCCACGCGCTTGCGAGCGGCGTGATCCGCGAAGATCATATGCTTGGCGAGATCGGCGAGGTCGCTCTGGGCACGCTGGCGGGCCGCACATCGGACGCAGACATTACCATTTACAAATCGCTCGGCCATATCGTTCAGGATATCGCCGCAGCCGCCCATATTCAGGCAAAATCGAAGGGGTAGAAGATGAAAGCCGTTCGCTATCTGGCCATGGGAGCGGCAGTCAGCCTTGCCGCCATCGCACCATCTGCCCTCGCGCAATCTCAGAACCCATTCACAATCTCTGATCCCATGCCAACCTATGAGGGCGTGCCCGAACCCTACCGCGTGGTGACGGAACATGAGATGGAGATTGGCGGCGAGCGCATCCCCTATCAGGCGATTGCGGGCGAAACCCAGCTCTATGATCTGGCTGGAAACGTCACGGCGAGCATTTTCAGCTTTTCCTATATCCGGTCCGATATTGATGACCCGAACCGTCCGGTTCTCTTTGTTTTCAATGGTGGCCCCGGTTCAGCGTCGCTCTGGATTCATATGGGCGCAATTGGTCCCAAACAGGTGATCCTGGACAAGGAAGTCAATCCATCCAATGTGCCGCCCTTTGGCATCAAATCGAATGGCGACAGCATTCTCGATATCGCTGATCTCGTCTTCATCGATCCGGTCGGCACCGGTTTCAGCAAGGCGCTGAATGGCACCGATCCGCGCGATTTCTGGGGCGTCGACGAAGACGCTGACTCCGTCGCGCAATTCATTGAACTCTGGCTCAGCGAATATGGTCGCTGGAACAGCCCGAAATACGTTCTTGGCGAAAGCTATGGCACCATCCGCGCTTCTGTTCTGCCGAGCGCACTGATGGGCAGCCCGTTCAATCCCGGCGTTATGCGCGGCATTACGCTCGACGGGATCATTCTGCTGGGCACCACGCTTTCGGCCAGGCCGGGCGAGATGCCGGACGAGGAAACAGCCGAAGCAAAGGCGGCGCGTCTGTCACTCGCGCTTCCAGGGCTCGCCGCGACGTCTGCCTATCATGGTCTGTCGCGCGGCAGCATGGATGCAGAAACGGCTTTCACACAATCACTTGCTTACGCCAAAGGTCCTTATCGCGACGCCCTCATCAAACTTGAGAAGGACGAACTCAGCGAGGAAGAGCGCGCTGCCGTCACCGAGGAACTGACCGGCTATATCGGCCTGCCCGCAGAGCTGATTGGCGATGATCTCTATCTGTCGGAAAATGAGTACGCCAAAATGGTGCTGGCGCGCCAAGGTCTCGAGATCGGCAAATATGACAGCCGCTACACGCTGCCGCTCGCCAATTCCGGCTATGATCCGGTCGCTGACGATCCAGCCATGGGCCGCTATGTTCCGGGCTTCATCGCCAGCTTCAACCAGATGATCCGTGACGATCTGCACGTTGATGTGAAGCGGCCCTACACAGCAATCCGCTGGAAGGACCTGCTGCCGAGCTGGAACTGGGAGCGTAACTTCCCAACGCGCAAACCGAAAAGCCCAGCCGAGGAACTGGCCTGGGCGCTGCGCCGAAATCAGGATCTGCGGGTCTTCGTCGCGTCAGGCTATTTTGATCTGGTGACGACGCCGGCTAACGCCATGGCGCAGATTGAAGCGGGCGGCGTTCCGCTCGATCGCGTCCGTTTTGAAGAATATGAATCCGGCCACATGCTCTATCTCGGCGGCACGTCGGAAGCCTTTTCCAATGACTTGCGTGAATTCATTTCCGCCGGGCGATAGGCCCAAAGGCAATCAATCGATTTGAAAAAGCCCGGCCAAACGGCCGGGCTTTGTTTTTTACTCGGCCTGCCCGAGTGCCGCGAGAAACGCCTCAACATCATCCATGGTGTTGAACACCGAGACGCTGGGCCGGATACGGTGGCGCGATACGGTGGTCGTGATGCCAGCCACTTTCATCTTGTCTGACAGCTTCTTATACGCGTCACGATAAGCCGCCGCGACAATCGGGGTTTCGCTGCCCTCCGGCGTGATCACATCAAAGCCCTGCGACTTCATCCCTTCGCTCAGGCGCTCGACGAGTGGCTTTGCGTGAGCCTGGATCTGCGCAATGCCAAGATCTTTCAGATAATCCAGCGATTCAGCAAGCTGAACCGCCGTGACATGGTCATAAGTGCCGTTCGCAAAATGACCTGTCGCGGATTCTGAAAACTCACAGTCGACAATCGTGTCGCCCGGCTCATCCAGCGGATAAATATGCGTGGTGAATTTGTTGATGCCGTAATAGCCCCAATTGGTGCGCGGCAGCTGTTCCTGAACGGATTTCTTCACATAGAGAAAACCAAGGCCGAAATCGCCCATCAGCCATTTATAGCTGGCACAGGCGGCAAAATCGACGCCGCTCTCATGCAGATCAACCGGCACGCAGCCTGCGGCATGGATGATGTCGGCATACACCAATGCGCCGCGAGAATGAGCAAGATCGCACACAGCTTTCAGGTCATGCTGAAAGCCGTTGATGGTCGAGACCAGTGACAGGGACACAAGTTTCGTGCCCGGTGTGATCGCCTTGTCGAGATCTTCCATTTGGATTTTGTTGTCGCGTGCACGGACCCAGGCCACATCGCAGCCCTGTTTCGCGAGGCCATCATACAGCGGCAGAGATCCAAAGAAGTGCAGCGTGTCCGTCACGATACGCTCGCTCGAACCGGGCAGACCCAAGGCGCGGATAACGGCATGTTCACCAGCCGTTGTGCTCTGCACATAGGTGATTTCATCTTCATCCGCATTCATGAGGTTCGCGAACTTTGTCAGCGCACTTCTCGTGTCTGCGCGGTATCCTTCTGAGGCGTCAAAGCTCTGTTTGTGATCCAGATATGCATTCACAGCAGCGCGCGACCGGTCCGGCATGGGATGCTGGGATGCGGCATTGAGGTAGACAGGCTTCAGTTTCGAGAACTGCCCGATTTCCGATGGAACTGCGGAAGCTGAAGGCACATCTTCAGTCTGCGCACCTGCGCGGGAAGACACAAGCCCTGTGACGGCAGCAGCAGACAGCGAGAGATAGGTTCTGCGGGAAATATTCATGAGACCACCATTCCTGACATTGAGTCTAACCTAATCGCGTCGACCGAACAGTGCTTGCTAACTTGCTGGCTCAGCGTTCCATTGAAACATAAGTTTTTCGAACGGTTGAAAGCACGAACATATCTCATGCATGCATTTTCAGATGCTTAGCGCATTGGAATAGGATTTTTGGTCGGATTTGCACAAAACTGGTATCATGAAACAAACTCTACGCCTTACCTCCGCGCTGGCCCTGGGATTTTCCAGTCTCGGCGCCGCTTCTGTTCCGGTCAGCTTTGCTCAGGAGACGGTCGCTCCGGCACCCGCTGCGGAAATGGCACATGCCCAGACCGGCGAGCCCATCACTCTGGAAACGGGCCTGACCTTTACGGCACATTGGGACAAGATGGTGCTGGCCGTTGAGGCCGATGGGTCAGAGACCAGTCTGTCGGGAACGAGCTATCTGCTCGAGTGTGACTGCGCGCCCGAACAGCGCCCTGTTTTCTTTCTTTTCAATGGTGGTCCCGGGGCGTCATCCTCTCCACTCCACTTTTCGCTGGGCCCATATTCGCGCGAGCGCTCGGACGATGGCGAGACAAGCTTCTCACCAAATGAAGGCACCGTGCTCGACGCAGCCGATCTGGTTTTCATTGATCCGGTCGAAACCGGCTATAGCCGCGCCGCCAGTGAAGAAGCCGGCAAACCCTATCTGGATGTCGCTGGCGATGCGAAAGCCGTTAGCGATTACATCCACACCTGGCTGGAAGCGCATGATCGCGAAGGCTCTCCTGTTCTGATAGCCGGACAGAGCTATGGCGGAATACGCCTGGCAAACCTGTTGCCGCACATTGGCGACCTGCCGGTCGCCGGATTGGTGATGGTATCGCCTGCACTCGATCAGGGGATCACGGCAACCGATCAGGGCTATGTCGCCACACTGCCGACGATGACAGCAACGGCCTGGCGGTTTGGAAAGTCCAGTGTTGAGGCGGAAAGCGAACAGGAAGCGTTTGAAATCGCCCGCAGTTTCGCAGAAACCGACTATCTGCTTGCCCTGCAGCAGGGTGTAAACCTCGACGAAGCAGAAGCCACACGCATTGCAGAGACGCTCGCTGGCATGACCGGTCTTGATGCAGAAGCCGTCGCAGAGCACGAGATCCGCATTCCGATCCAGTACTTCCTCGAAAACGTGCTGGCTGAGGAAAATGAACTGGTCAGTCGCCTGAACACCGGCAAGACCGCCCCCAAAGCACCTCCAAAGGCAGAAGGGCGCCCAGCAGCTGCCAATGATCCGTCTCTGGGGCTTGGTCGCTCGAACAAGATCATTTCCGAAGATATCGCACGCTATCTCGAAAACCTGACGGGATATACGCAGGATGATGGCTATCGGTCGCTCAATCTGGACGCCAATTTCGCCTGGAACTGGAATCCGGGTCGCCGATTTGCGCCTTACAGCACGAGCGCGCCGCTGCTTGAAGCGTATTTCAAGGACGATGCGGACTCAGAACTTCTGATCGTCACGGGGTACCGCGATCTTGCCGTTCCAACCATGGTCGTCGAATACACGATTTCACACGCTGACCTGCCTCAGGACCGGGTCACAGTTCTGCCCATGATGGGCGGGCACTCCCCCTATGATGAACCGGAAATTGCGCCTGTTTTCACCGACAAGATCCGCTCATTCATTCTGAACGCCACACAGGATGCCAACACCGAAAAGGACCATTCGTATGAGTAAACTGTTTCGAAGCGTCGCCCTTGGCGCGCTCGTTGTCGCTTTGCCGGTCGGCGCGATGGCGCAGACAACGCAGGCTCTGCGGGTCATCTCGAACGGTCAGGATGTTGGCTATCTGAAAGCCGAAACCGAAAACGGTGTGACAGAGGTTGAGTCTCACATCGACAATAACGGTCGCGGCCCGAAACTGAAGCTTTCGATTGAGACGAATGATGCAGCCTTGCCGACAAGCTGGACCATTCAGGGCACCAGCCTGATGGGCGGCGATGTGAATGAGTGGTTCAAGCTCGAAGGCGATACAGCAAGCTGGGTCAGTCAGGCGGATACGGGCGAGGTCACGGTTACCGAACCCGTGCTCTATTCTGTCAATGACGGCACAGCATGGGACAATTACGTCTATGCCAAAGCGCTGCTCGAAGACGAAGACCATACCATGCCATTGCTGCCGGCAGGCGAACTCACGCTGACAGAAGTGACCAGCGAGACCTATGGCGAAGGCGAGCTTGAGACCGAAGTCACCTTCTATCGGATTTCCGGTGCGGACTCTGACGGCACGCTGATCGGGATTGATGCATCCGGTGACTTCTTCGCGCTCCCCAACGCAGGTGGAAGCGTCGTGAAAGAAGGCTATGAAGACATTGTCCCGCAATTGTCTGAACTGGCTGGCGAGATCGCAGATGCCCGCGCTGAGGAAATGGCTGCGAAACTCACGCACCGCTTTGAAGACGGGTTTGCTATCACCAATGTACGGATCTTCCAGCCTGTTGAAGGCACGCTGAGTGCGCCATCGACGGTTTATGTCGACGGGGAACGGATCAGCGCAATCGAGCCATATGAAATCGGCAAGGTGTATGCTGACGATCTTACGGTGTTCGATGGCGCGGGCGGCACGCTGCTGTCTGGCCTGCCGGATATGCACTCTCACTCATCGCTGAGTTCTGGCCTCTACTATCTGGCGGCAGGCGTCACCAATCTGCGCGACCTGGGCAACAACAACGAGACGCTGGACCGGCTGATTGAGAAAATGGATGACGGCCGGATCGCCGGTCCGAGAATTCTGTCTCGCGGCGGATTTGTCGAAGGCAAAAGCTTCTATTCGGCACGGACCGGATTGCTCGCTGCGTCCGAAGAAGAAGCGCTTGAGATCGTCGATTGGTATGCTGAAAACGGCTATGATTTCATCAAGACCTATAACTCGATGAAGCCAGAGTGGATTCCAGCCGTTGTCGAACGCGCCAAGGAACACGGCATGCCGATCGTCGGACACGTTCCGGCTTTCTCCACGGCAGATCGTCAGATTGAAGCCGGGTATGATGAGATCACCCACGCCAACCAGCTCATGCTGGGCTGGATGCTCACAGCTGATGAAGATACCCGCACGCCGCTGCGGCTGACAGCCATGGCACGCGGCGCTGAACTCGATCTGAGCGCACCGAACGTGCAGAAAACCGTTCAGCTGATGAAAGAGAACGATGTCGGTCTGGATACGACGGCCGTCATTCTGGAAATGCTGATGACCAGTCGCGCAGGCGAAATTCCCTCCATTGCCGAGGACTATTTCGATCATATGCCGATCTCATACCAGCGATATCGCAAGCGCTCTTACGTCACCTTCGCCGATGACGAAGCCTATGAGGAATATGCCGAAGGCTTCCAGCGTGTCCTCGATACGATCAAGCTGCTCTATGACAACGATATCCGCCTGCTACCGGGTACGGACAATGGGACCGGCTTCACAGTCCACCGCGAGCTCGAACTCTACAATATGGCAGGCATTCCAGCCGAAGACGTGCTGAAAATCGCGACCTATGACATTGCCAATTATCTTGGCTATGGCGATGATCTCGGCTCGATTGAAGAAGGCAAATATGCCGACTTCACTCTGCTGCCTGGCAACCCGATCGAGAACATCAAGACGATCAAGGCATCCCGCATGGTTGTTCGCAATGGCGAGGTCTTCTACCCGGCTGAAATCTACAAAGAGCTGAACATCAAGCCATTTTCAGCGCCGCCTGCTCTGCTCGGTTCAACCACACCGGCCCCGACGGATACCGCAGACGCATCCGGCATTGAATTTATTTCAATAGTGCCTCCGGGATCGAACATCGACATCAACACGCTTCCCTTTTCAGGTGCGACGAGAGTTGGCGATGTCTTTTACTTCTCCGGCCAGATTGGTGGACCGAATGGCGGCGCAGACGACTTTCGCGATGATGCCCGGCAGGTGATGAACAGCATTGAACGCCTTGCGGACAAGACCGGCGCAGGTATGGAAAACGTCTTCAAATGCACGGTCATGCTGGATGATATTTCCAACTGGCCCGCATTCAATGAAGTCTACACCAGCTATTTCACACCCGGAAAAATGCCGGCCCGTAGCGCCTTTGCGGCTGACGCACTCGCCATGGGCGCTACGGTAGAAGTGGAGTGCATGGCGAAGGCTCCGTAAGGAGCCTTGCGTCCCCTGACCTAAAGGGCGAGGTCGCCGCGCACAGGAATTGCTGTCGTCGACTTGATCTCGCCCAGCGTGGCCGTTGAATTCACATGCTCGATACCCGGCAAATTCATGAGAACTTCCAGCACAAAGTGCTGATACCAGTTCATCGATTTTGCCTGAATTTTCATGAGCAGGTCATTCTCACCAAAGATCGAATAACATTCCTGAATTTCAGGCGTCATCTCGATCTTGTTGATGAAGGTCGCGCGTTCCTTCTCGGAAAGACGGCGCATTTTCACAAAAGCGAAAATGTTCAGATCGAAGCCGAATTTTGTCCGGTCGAGAATTGCCACCTGTCGCTTGATATAGCCATCCTCCTTCAATCGCTGCAGGCGTCTCCAGCAAGGCGATTGGGACAAGCCGACCACATCAGCAAGCTCTACCGTGGAAAGGCTGCAATCTTTTTGCAGCTGATCCAGGATTTTAATATCAAAAATCGAAAGCTCTTCACTCATGCACCATAATATATCCCGGATTTTCAAAAATCGCGAATTGGCTATTCTGAAAAGCTGCCGAACACCAGGTGAAGAACAAAACTTGGCGCACACTTGCACAGGCTTTGAGCACCAGATGCGCCGCGTCGTCACAGGCGTGCTCCCTGCATTGGCACTCGGATTGTCCAGCTGCGCCTCTCAGGTCGACGAAACACCAGACGCCGCCGCCATGCCGGAAACATCTGCACTCAACCTGCTGGTCGCGCCGCAGGCCGATCCAGACGCACCAGATGACATAGACTCACTGAAAATCCAGCTGAAGCTGACCGGCGTGGAAGCTGATCCAGACACGCCGCTTCTGGATATCCTGCTCGTTTCAACCAATGTCGACACCATGGCAAATCTGGTGACGGACCTCAGCGCTGTCGACACGGCAGGTTCACTGTCGCTCACCACTCGCACGACAAGCTCCGACAATGGCGGCGACCCAACCGGCGGCGAGAAAATGGAATGGTATCCAGACCGAGAGACCGTTGGCCCGATTGAAATCTCCTACACCATTCCGGTAAGCACCAGCATTCCCCCACGCGGCCCCGCTCCGCCAATCGGACTGTCCTATGATGGGCAGGCAACCTCCGCAGCAGGTCAGATCATTCTTCTCCTGCCGCCAGGCGAAGAGACCTACGAAACGAAGATTGACTGGGACTTCTCTCACGCCCCGGCCGGAAGCCGCGGGGTCACATCTCTCGGCGAAGGGGACGTCACGGCGACAACACCCATAGGGGCAACGCAGCTGCGTCGCACCTATTTCATGACCGGAGATGTGAGCACGTTTCCAAAGAATGTTCCAGATAGTGGATTTTTCGCCGCCTGGCATGGCGAGCCACCTTTTGACGCCGATGAGCTGATGGCGTGGACCAGCGATCTCTATGGCCATTATTCGGACTTTTTCGGACAGGATGAGCCGCCACCCTATGGCGTGTTTCTGCGATATAATCCGATCAATGCCGGCGGCGGAGTCGGACTGAACAACTCTTTCGTGACAACGTTTGGCAAAGGGGCCGGCGCCGATACGGATCAATTGAAGAGTACGCTCGCCCATGAAATGTTTCACACATTCCAGCCGTATATCGACGAACCTGGTGGTCTTGAGTCCTCATGGTTTTCAGAAGGGCTTGCCGTCTTCTATCAGGCCCGCCTGCCCTATCGTTTCGGCCTGCTCTCAGCCGAGACTTTTCTCGAAGACCTGAACTATCACGCTGGACGCTATTACAGCTCCATCATGGTGAATGTGCCGAACAGTGAAGTGCCGGGCGGTTTCTGGCGCGACACACGCATCCGGACGCTGCCCTATGACCGCGGCATGCTCTATATGGCAACCGTCGATCATGCGGTGCGTGAAGCCTCGAATGGCGCCCACTCCCTTGATGATCTGATGCGCGGTATGCTGGCTCTGCAACAGGCCGGGCAAACGACAACCTATGAAAGCTGGGAAACCCTGCTGCGCGAGGCGCTTGACGAGGATGCCGTATCAGAGTTTCGTGCCTTCCTGAACGGCGCCATGCCCGTACCGGCATCAGATGCTTTCGGCGTTTGTTTCCAACGCACGACAAAAGAGCTCCGGCGATATGAAGTCGGCTTTGAGCCCGCCGTGCTCGCCGAGCCGAAACGCATTGTCCGCGGCCTTGTGAAAGGCTCTGCAGCAGAGGCCGCAGGACTTCGCAATGGCGATGAAATTGTGAAGCCGGTTCCTCAGGATGGCATTCAGGGCTCGCAGGGCCAGAAGATCGAGCTTCTGATCCGACGCGGAGATGAAGAATTTCCGCTGACATATCTGCCTCGCGGTGAAGCCGTGATGGCCTATCAGTGGGAATTCAACCCGGATGAGCGCGACAATCCAGACTGCCAATAGGCCATATATCTGAGACGCAAAAATCCCCGCAAAGCTCACGCTCTGCGGGGATTTTATGTTCAGATCCTGCCCGAGATCCAAAACCTAATTCAGAGATTCACGAACCTCGACCGCCGTTTCCGGATAGTCTGTCCACACGCCGTCCACGCCGGCCTCATAGAGCGCCTTCAGCTCGTCACGCGAACTCGCCCAGCCCTCACCTGGCATATCATCACGAACCGTGAAAGCGTGCACCAGCAGCCCCAGCTCATGCGCGCGCGTCACAAAATCGGACACTGTGCCGTCTGTGTTCAGGATCATGCCTTTTTCCGGGCCAACGCCCTCGGTTGGAATGTTCTCAAGGCTCATATCGAGACCAAGCAGTTTGGCATATTCAGGCGGAAGGAGATTCTGGATGAGCGGCAGATCACTCTTCTCCGCGAACTGGGCCAGAAATTCCGGGTCGAAGCACTGGATATAAACTGGAATGCCAGCCTCCAGAACGCCTTTTTCCGTGAGAGTATCAAGGATCGGATCGACCATATTGTAACCGATGGAGTCATAATAGCCTGGCCATTTCGCCTCGATATGAAGTCCGACGATGTCACCCTCTGCGGCTTTGGTCATGACCAGATCGACGATCTCTTCAAACGTCGCAATGTCGTACTGACCATTGTATTCCTGCGGACGCGTTTCCACACGTTGAGTGGCTTTCAGCGTGCGCAGCTCTTCAAGCGTGAAGTCGTCGCTCCACCAGTCTTCCATCTCACCGAACGGCGTGACGCGCTTGACTTTGCGATCGGCAAATTCCGGATGATCGGCAACATTCGTTGTGTCCGATAGCCATGGATCATGGCGGCTGACGAGTACGCCATCTTTCGTCATCACAAGGTCTGGCTCAATAAAGTCAGCGCCTTGTTCAATGGCCACTTCATAGGCTTTGAGCGTATGTTCCGGAAAGAGGCCCGAAGCGCCGCGGTGCGCAATGATGATCGGCGCATCGCCTGTCATCGTGTTGTAGGTCGCATCTTCCGCAATCGCGTGACTGCAGAGGCTGAGCCCGATCAGGGCCGAACTGAAAAGCTTTTTCATAATGCTTCGCCTTAAAAAGATATGAGAAGAAAAAGCCGGGAAGTTTTGCTTCCCGGCTCAGGCGATTAGAATTTGATGTAAGCGCCGGCTTTGAACATTTGCGGCTTGCCACGAATGATGGTGTGCAGGCCGAACGCACCGCCCGTGTTACCCACGTCGATCAGGTATTCTTCGTCAAAGACGTTTTCACCGAGAACATAGACGCCCCAGCGGTCATCTGCGCTGTCAAAGCCAGCACGGACCGAAGCGATGCCGTATGCATCCTGATATTCCTGAACGATGGTGCCATCCGGATACATTTCCGGGATACGGACGAAGCCGCCATTGCCATCAGCTTCATAGTCAAAGCCGTTATCGTCTTCGAAGAAGTGATCGCCTTTCCAGACATAGCTCGGCGTCACATAGAACGTGCCGAACTCTTGGTATGGGAAGGTGATATCAGCTGCGAGTGAGAAGCTGTGCTCCGGGCTGATGCGGAAACTATTACCCGCAAACTGCAGCGGATTGCCGTTGTCATCCTCTGAGTCATACTCAGAGAACGTGTATGCGTATGTCGCAAACAGGCGGATATTGTCCGACACCAGTGCCTGGCCATCAAACTCCAGACCATACTGCGTGGCGTTGCCCGAATTTTCGGTGATGAAGATACCTTGCAGCGGGTCAAAGCGCGTTGTCTGGAAGTCTTTATACTCACCATAATACACAGAGCTGGTCATCTGGAGACGCTCGTCAAAGAAGCGGCCAAACATGCCGACTTCGATGTTATCGAGGGTCTCGGCGTCAATCGTGCTGTAGGTCGCGCCCGAACCGGAGAGCACTTCCGGACGACGACCACGTCCATAAGCGACCCAGGTGTTGATGTTGTCAGACACGCGATAGGACGCGTTGAGGCGCCATGTGAACGCACCGTCCGTATCCGCAGAACCGCTCGCCTTGTTATCAAGTGTTGCCGCGCTCAGAAGCAGAGTTGGCGACATGGTCACACCGTTCAGACCATCAAGATATGGGTTTGATTTCAGGACATGGCCGATCGAGCTCGCAGAGAGCTCTTCTTTCGTGTAGCGCAGACCACCCGTCAGTTCGAGACGATCAGTCAGCTGGTAGGTCACGTCGCCGAACAGGTCATATGTGTCACGACCGCTTGTCGAAATCTGCTCTTCAAGGTGCTCGCCATAAAGCGGGATGAGTTGCCCCATCAGAAGTGCGCCAAGGGCAGAATATTCAAGCGGTGTTTCGAAGCTGCCGAAATTCTCGCCACCTGGAACGCCATTCATGGCGAGCAGAGCTGCAGCCTGCTCAACGGTCAGACCGGCTGCTGCAGCGAGGTCCGGACCGAAGACGGACTGTGCCCAGGCTTCATCCGTTGAAAAGCGCAGAATATCCTTGCCGCTGACGGTGAAATAGTTTCCGCCAAAGAAGGCTGTCAGCTTGCCACCCGCGTCATAGTTGAAGCGGATTTCCTGGCTGAAACGGTTGGCCTGACGGTCCTGGAAGAATTGCAGGATGTTGGCTTCAATGCCGTCTGAGTCCCAGGCTTCCGAAGAGAAGAGGTTGCGATAGTCCGTCAGAGACGTAACCGTCCAGTCTTCGTTGATGTCGTATTCCAGATTGGCCGTGACATAGAAAAGCTCGCGGTCATTACCAAGCTTACCGCGCACCTGATCGTCATTCACGTTCATGGCTGTCTCGCCATATGGGTCGACCTTGCCATTCACAGGCAGATAGCCAGACGTGAACTGCGTACCCGTTGAGTCGTCTTCCTGATAGTTGACGAAAAGGTCAGCACGGAAGTCCGGCGTTGGTTCCCAGCGCATAGCCGCGCGGAATGCCGTGGTGTCCTGCCCCATCAGATCAGGTGAGTTGGCAACGTTCGGCACATAGCCGTCCATATTCTTGACCTGACCGGCGAGGCGGAACGCCAGCGTGTCGTTCACGACCCAGTTATAGTGACCCTCGACCCGCATGAAGTTGTAGTCGCCACCTTCGATGGTCAGTTTACCGGAATTCTCATCCAGCGATGCACGGTTGTGAATGAAGTTCACACCGCCCACCAGCGCGCCCTGACCGAACAGTGTCGCCTGAGGGCCTTTGACAACCTCAACGCGCTCCATGTCATAAATCGCAAGATTGGTCGCGAAGCCCGGATTACCAATGGCAACACCGTTCTGGAACATGGCGACACGCGGCGTGTCACCGTCTGAAACGACGCCACGGAGCGAATAGCTTGGTGCGTTCAGACTTTGCGCCTGCACCTGCAAACCCGGCACGAAGTTGCCGAGATCTTCAAGGTCATCGGCTCCGAGACGGTCGATGATGTTCTGATCCATGACCGATACGTTGATCGGAACATCGATCAGTGCCTGCTCTTGCTTCTGTGTCGTGACTTTGACGACGTCGAGACGATGAGGCTGATCTTCTTCAGCGGTTTGAGCACCTGCAGAAAACTGCAGCGCGAGCGAAAGAGCTCCAATCGCGGATGCGTGGAAAAGACTGGATTTCATGATTACCCCCGGCGTACCGCAGCGCACCATGCGCTGTATTGGCCGGGGCATTACCCAGTTCTTTTTTGACCCTCAAATGAAGGTTTTACGAACACTTGGATTTCCAAATCCCTCAAAGATCTGAATTCATCCGAATACTGATTTATAAGAAACGACCCGTCATCTAAGCTTCGCACAGGCGTCATATTTTCTTCATCTAAACTCGCGCGAAAACACGATAGTTCGATATATCTATTGAATTAGGAGTGGACATGTCGCGGGATTCCACTGCGTTGAAACCCGTCCCGCGAGTTCGCCCTTTTACCGATCTGTCACGAATCTCACTTGTTTCGTTATGACTCATTTTTTCCGCCAGACGATTATTTTCCGTGCAGATTTGAGGCCGCTTCTCTGAGGATCCCTCCATCCGAAACATCCCGGTACGTCCGAGTCGCTACGCCCTGACAATCTGGCGTCCAGGTTCAGGCTTGCTCGCACGAACGCGAAAGGTAATGGTCGACCAACAAGAAAATTGGGAGGAAACACACATGACGGACCACGTATCCGGGAAAACAATTCTGATTACAGGCGCGGGTGGAGGCTTTGGCCATCTGGTCAGCCTAAAGGCAGCATCAGCAGGCGCCAAAATCGTCGCCACCGACATCAATGAAGCGGGCCTGAAGGAAACCGTCGACATGATTGAAGCCGAAGGAGGAACTGCCTTCGGCATGACGGGAGATGTGTCGAAGCTCGAAGACCTGAAAGCGCTTTGTGCAAAAGCTGTGGAGCTGCATGGACGCGTGGACGTCATGATCAACAATGCCGGTGTCATGCCGCTTGCTTTTTACAGCGACCATGAGGCCGCAAAAGATGCCTGGTATCGATGCATCGACATCAACATCAAAGGTGTCCTGAACGGCATGATTTCGGTCTATGACCAGATGATGGCTCAGGGGGCAGGCCACATCATCAATATCTCGTCCATCTATGGTAATTTCCCGACGGCGGGCGCCGGCGTGTATGGCGCCAGCAAAGCTGCCGTAAACTTTCTCTCTGAATCGCTACGCGTTGAGAGCCAGGGCAGGATCAAAGTCACGATCGTGAAGCCAACGGGCGTTCCGGCGACCAATCTCGGAGCCGGCGTCATCAATCCGGAAGCCATTGTCGGCATTCTCGGGCAAAATGCACCGACATATCTGGCAACCATGGCTGCGCTCGCCGAAGGCAAGGGCACGCCTGAGCAGATGGATGTTGAGCGTCCTGAATATGCAGCCCTTGATCCGGGCTATATCGCCGATGCGGTGATCCACGCGATCAATCAGCCGGCTGGTGTTTCCGTTGGCGACATCACCATGCGTGCCACGGGCGATGCATATATTCTCTAGCTGAGGCGTTAACCGAGATCCTTGAGTACGCTTTCCGTATCACGCTCCTGACGCTGACGGATACGGCGAAGTCGCTTCCAGAAACGACGGCGCTCTGGCACGGGAAGTGGCTCAAGGTTATCGATGAATGCTTCTGCGCAAGCGCGCCATGAATACCCTTCGGCATATTTGCGGCAGGTTTCGCGATCCATTTCCAGACAGCCAAGCGCAGCTTCGCGCAAATCGTCTCCGACAACGCCGGCGCCGGAACCGGGAATCAAATCCTTCGGACCCGGCGCATTATAACCTGCAACAGGCGTGCCTGCTGCCATGGCCTCAAGGATTACCAGCCCGAATGTGTCGGTCAGGCTTGGAAAGACGAATGTGTCGGCATGCGCAAAGCAGGCGGCAAGCTCTTCACCAAATTTCGGACCGAGGAATTTGACCTTCGGATATTTGCGCTCAAGCTCCTCACGCTGCGGCCCATCACCGACCACCACTTTCGTGCCAGGCAGATCAAGTTCGGTGAAAGCCTCGATATTCTTTTCAACAGCAACGCGGCCGACATTCAGGAAAATTGGGCGCGCCATCCCCTCAAATGGATCCGGCATGGACGTGCGCTTGCTCGGATGGAACAGATCCACATCCACACCGCGTGACCAGGACACCACATTGTTGAAGCCGCGCGCTTCGAGCTCTTCGCGCATGCTGGGCGTCGCAACCATGATATGGCCCGAATAGCGGTGGAACCATTGCATGAAATTATAGCCCCAGCTCAGCGGCACGGGGAAACGCGCAGACACATATTCCGGAAAGCGCGTGTGATAGCTGGTCGTAAAAGGAAACTTGTTTTTCAGGCACATGGCACGGCCTGCCATGCCGAGCGTGCCTTCCGTAGCGATGTGAACGGCAGCGGGCTCGAAGGCATTGAAGCGATCCTCAATGCTTTTGCGCGCACCGAGCGCCAGTTTGATTTCGCTATAGGTCGGCAATGGAACTGTTTTGAAGCCATCTGCGGGCGAGACGACTTCGAACTCGTGCCCCATGGCTTCGCTTTCCTGAATGACACGGGTCAGGGTTCGAACAACACCATTCACCTGAGGTTCCCAGGCATCTGTGATGAGCATGATCTTCAAGGCGGCAACTCCGAAGCCGTTACTAGATACTGCCTGACCTAACGTGCAGCGCCCTCACCTGTTTCAAAACATGAAGGCAAAAGCAAGACAGTCAATATGTCGTGCTTTCACCAACTTGCCAAAACTCCGCGATTTCGGGCGCATCAGGTTCGGGGTCCGAAACAGAAGTCTGCAGCTTCCCACCGACAGTTTTCGAACCATGAGCGACCTGACGCGTAATTGTCCCTGACTGCCCAAAGAGAGTTACCTGCTTCCCCTTGAAGCATGGTAGCACGGGGGCAAGATTAGAGATTAATAGAAGTTATTGACCGAGGAGTCGCCCATATGTCCCAATCATCCATTGATTGGAATTCTATCGACGAGTTCAAACATTATCGTGAAGAAGAAATTGTCTCCGCACTGCTGGAGACACCACCTGTAAGTGAATCACAGCGCAAGGAAGCTGTCCGCATCGGACAGGATATGGTGCGCACCGCCCGCAGCAATGCTCGTCGAAAAGGCATGATGGAATCCTTCCTGGAGGAGTTCGGGCTCTCAAATCAGGAAGGGCTGGCGCTCATGTGTCTGGCAGAAGCCCTGCTTCGTATTCCGGATGCTGAAACGCGCGACGACCTGATCGCAGAGAAAATCCGCTCAGGCGACTGGATGTCCCATCTGGGGCAATCGGAAAGCTGGCTCGTCAATGCATCCGCATGGGGCCTGATGCTGACAGGTCGTGTTCTCGGTCCTCCCGCTAACGCTATCCGCAGTCCAGGCAAGTTCGTCCAGAGCCTCGTGCGCGAAAGCGGCGAACCCGTCATTCGCAGCGCGATGATGCAGGCCATGCGCATTATGGGCGAACAATTCGTCCTCGGACGCAATGTGAAGGAAGCGACGAAACGCGGTCAGAAGATGATCCGCGAAGACGAGGCTGCACACTTCTCATTCGACATGCTCGGCGAAGGCGCCCGCACGCAAAAAGACGCCGATCGTTATATGCAAGCCTATAAAGGCGCGATCGAGGAAGTCGCGAAAACAAGCGGCGACCATGGCCCGGAACTCGAGAACGGCGTTTCGGTTAAGCTGTCTGCCCTCCACCCGCGCTATGAAGGCGTCAAGCATTCCCGCGTCATGGAAGAGCTCTACCCAAAGGTGCTGGAGCTGTGCCGGATGGCGGCTGACGCGAAGATCACACTTTGCCTCGATGCCGAAGAAGCAGACCGTCTGGTCCTGCAGATGCAGGTCTTCGACCACCTTGCCCATGAGCCAAGCCTTGATGGCTGGAATGGTCTTGGTCTCGCAGTTCAGGCTTATCAGAAGCGCGCGCCTCACGTGATTGCCAATCTCAAGGAGCTCTCTGCTCAAACTGGCCAGCGCTTCATGGTGCGTCTGGTGAAAGGCGCGTACTGGGACACTGAGATCAAGCATTCCCATGTTGAAGGCATGGACGATTTCCCGGTCTTCACCACGAAGGACGCGACAGATCTCAACTATCTCTATTGTGCACGTAAGCTTCTTGAGGCGGCACCTGCGGTTTACCCTCAGTTCGCGACGCACAACGCACACACGCTCGCGACGGTGAGACTTCTTGCCGAAGAGATCGGTGTCGAAAACTATGAATTCCAGCGTCTGCACGGCATGGGCGAAGCGCTCTACCGCGCGGCTGGAGAAAATAACCGCGTTCGCGTCTACGCACCGGTTGGCGCACACGCAGACCTCCTGCCATACCTCGTCCGCCGCCTGCTCGAGAATGGTGCCAACTCATCATTCGTGAACACCTTCCTGGACGATGATGTGCCGGTGGAGGATGTGGTATATGACGGTCTTTCCAAGCTGGAAGCTGGCCTGCGCCGTCACCCGCGCATTCCGCGTCCGCCTGCGCTCTATGGCAGCGACCGTCGCAATTCCAAAGGTCTGGACCTTTCCATTGAGAGCCACCGCGATCGCATTGCGCGCGCCGTACGTGCGCTGGATGATGGCCCGGTCCTGTCTGCCGGACCGATCATTTCCGGCAAGTCCAATACCGGCGGAAAGAACAAGGTGCTTTGCCCGCACGATCATTCCCATGTCGTTGGCACGGTGAAATGGGCCGACGAGAAAGACGTCGACAAAGCCTTCGCTGCCGCCAAAAAGGCACAACCCGGTTGGGATGAAATGGGCGCTGTCAAACGCGCGGATATCCTGCGCGCAATGGGCCAGGCCCTGGAGGACAATACCGAGCGCCTGATGGCCATTATGGCACGTGAAGCTGGCAAAAACCTCGTCGATGGGATCGCAGAAGTGCGAGAAGCCGTCGATTTCTGCCGCTACTATGCTCATGAGGCGGAAACGCACTTCAATGCTCCGCAAAAGCTGCCGGGACCGGCTGGTGAAACCAACCATCTCAGCCTGCACGGGCGTGGCGTGTTTGCCTGTATCTCGCCGTGGAATTTCCCACTCGCGATCTTCACCGGTCAGCTGACGGCAGCGCTGGCAGCGGGTAACACCGTTGTTGCCAAGCCAGCCGAGCAAACCTCCCTCACAGCATTCGAGGCGGTCCGCCTGTTCCAGAAGGCCGGTCTTCCGAAAGATGTCCTTCATCTGTTGCCAGGTGATGGCGAGACCATCGGCGCGCCACTGACCCAGCACCCGGATCTGGCGGGTGTGTGCTTCACCGGCTCCACAGATGTTGCACGGCTGATCCACCAGACACTCGCCAAGCGCGAAGGTGCCATCCTGCCGCTTATCGCAGAGACTGGCGGCCTGAATGCAATGTTTGTCGACACGACGGCCCTGCGCGAACAGGCAATCGACGACATCATCGTTTCAGCCTTTGGTTCAGCAGGTCAGCGTTGTTCCGCACTGCGCGTCGCATTCCTGCCGGACGATACGGCCGACATGCTGATCGAAGGCCTGTCGGGTGCGATTGACGAGCTCGCGTTTGGCGATCCATCTCTTCCTAGCACAGATATCGGTCCGGTCATCGACGCAGATGCCAAGAAGCTGCTCGACGAGCATCTGGCCAATTTGCCGAAAGGGGCGAAAATCCTCAAACGCGCGAAAATGGAAGGGCTGCCGGAAAGTCAGACTTTCTTCGCACCGACGATCATCGAGCTGAAAAACCTCGATCAGCTGGAGCGTGAAACCTTTGGCCCGATCCTGCACATTGTGCGCTATGATCCAGACAAGCTGGACAAGCTCGCGCCTGCTCTGAACGCCAAAGGTTACGGCCTGACACTTGGCGTCCACTCACGTCTGGAGAGCTTTGCCAAGGAAGTGATTGAGCACGTCAAAGTGGGTAATACCTATGTGAACCGCTCAATGACGGGCGCTGTTGTGGGCGTTCAGCCGTTCGGCGGCGAAGGCCTGTCCGGTACAGGACCGAAAGCAGGTGGTCCGCACTATCTGTTGCGGTTTGCAGCTGAACGGACCGTCACGGTCAACATCGCAGCGCAGGGCGGCGACCCTGAACTTCTGAACCTGCAATAAAATCTCAGGGCAGCGCGCTTTTCGCGTTCTGCCCTGAAATTCTCAAAGCTAGGGCGCAAAGTGTTTCGACAGTTTGAGCCCCTGGCCCTGATAGTTTGAGCCCTGCCCGCCATATGGCGCGCGGGGCTCTTCTGACATGGCCTCATAAACAAGCCGGCCAACAGGCTGACCATGCTCCAGGATGAACGGCACATCACGACCGCGCACTTCCAGAACCGCGCGGCCAGTCCCACCTGCGCATCCAAATCCCGGATCAAAAAAACCAGCATAATGGGCTCGAAATTCACCAAGGTCCGGCGCAATCGGTGCCATTTCCGCTGCCCGGTCCGTCGGAATGGTGACGAACTCCTTTGAGGCCAGAATATAGAATTCATCCGGATCAAGGATTAGCCGCTTGTTCTGAGCATAGACCGGCTCCCAATAGGCTTCGGTCGAATGCCCTGCCACGCGTGAAATATCCAGAACATGGGCATGCCGGCGTGCCCGATATCCGATCAGACCATCCTGTAGCGGTTCCAGATGAACGGAGAAATCGAGCGTTTCTGTTGGCTCATGCGAGCCGGAGCGAAAGCGCATCTGAAGGAGACGGTCACCCGGTCGCACGAGAACTGAAAAGGTACGTGGGCTGACTTCGGCATAGATCGGGCCGTCATAGCCTTCGGGAATTTTGTCGAAAGCGGAGACACCATCGGCGATCAGTCGCACAAACACATCAATGCGTCCGGTCGAGCTTTTCGGATTGGCCGTCGCCGTCAGCCCGTCGAACAGCTTCACATATTCCTGCAAGGGCACGAGATACACACACCCCGTTTCCAGAACGGCGCCCTGAGACAGGTCGATTGTGTGCATGACGACATCTTCGGTGAGACATTCGTCGACCGTTCTGCCATTCGGCAGGAAGCTGGCGCGAAGGCGATAGGCTTTTGCACCGAGACGCAAATCCACGCTCGCAGGCTGAATCTGAAGTGGTTCCAGACCGTTCTCTGCCGAGATCATGCCCTGATTGATTGCCTGCTCGATCTGGTGATCGGCCAATATGCCTTTTGGAAACTTCACTGTCGCATCCGACTCGTTTGTTTTAAGAGTAATATACCTTCACCTTGACGAGGGCATAGGCAAGTCTCTATGCCCGCTGCCTGATGTTTGAAAGGCGAAACACATGAGTTCCGGCAATTCAACCGACCCAAAATCCCGTTACCGCCAGGCAACCCGTCTGGTACATGGCGGGACGGAGCGTACGCAATGGGGTGAGACCAGCGAAGCGCTGATCCTCACATCCGGTTACATTTATGACAGCGCGGAACAGGCGATGGCCCGAATGGCCGGTGAAGAGCCTGGCTATGTGTATGGACGCTATAACAATCCAACCGTCTCCATGCTGGAAGAACGCCTGCGCATTCTAGAAGGCGCCGAAGCCTGCCGTGCGACGGCATCCGGCATGGGTGCGATCTCTTCCATGCTGATGGCGCCGCTGGAAAAAGGTGACCGGGTTGTTGCAGCCAGCGCCCTGTTCGGTTCCTGCCGGTGGATCATTGGCAATCAGTTGCCAAAGCTCGGCATTGAGACGGAATTCGTGGATGGCATGGATATGGAAGGCTGGGAGAAAGCCCTGTCCAAGCCTGCCAAGCTGGTCCTCGTCGAAAGCCCGGCCAACCCGATGACAGACGCGGTCGACATTGCTGCGGTTGCAGACCTCGCCCACAAGGCTGGCGCACAAATGATTGTCGACAATGTTTTCGCAACGCCGCTTTTCCAGAGCCCGTTCGAACTGGGTGCTGACTGGGTCGTCTATTCTGCAACCAAGCATATGGACGGCCAGGGGCGCGTGCTCGCTGGCGCGATCCTCGGTCCAAAGCAGATGATGGAAGACGTGATTGACCCATATCTTCGTCATATGGGGCCAAGCATTTCTCCGTTTAACGCCTGGGTCGTGCTGAAAGGTCTTGAGACGCTGGAACTGCGCGTCACGCGCCAGGCAGAGACCGCAGCCCTGCTCGCAGACCGGATCGCAGACCACAAGGCGGTCCGCGCCATCCGCTATCCGGGCCGCAAGGACCACCCGCATTATGAGGTTCATGCGAAACAGATGACATCTGGCGGCACGCTGATCGCCCTGTCACTTGAAGGTGGTCAGGAAGCGGCTTTCCGATTCCTGAACGGCCTCAACCTGTTTGGCATTTCGAACAATCTGGGCGATGCGAAGTCGCTTGCCTGCCATCCGGCAACAACCACCCACCGGGCGCTGTCTGACGAGGAACGCGCACAAATGGGGCTTGACGGGTCGTGGATCCGCATGTCGATTGGGCTTGAAGATCCAGAGGACCTGACAGAAGATTTGTTGGGGGCGCTTGATCTCGCTGCAGGGGGCTGACGCATGTCAGAAGCTTTCATTGGGGACATTTTCCCATACGAGAACGAGACATATGGTGTGACCATCCGCGTGCTTCCGGAATATCTGGAAGAACGTTCGGAGCCTGACGTGCGCCAGTATTTCTGGCGCTACACGATTGAGATCGAAAACGGCGCGGATCAGACGCTTCAGCTTTGCAGCCGTCATTGGGTCATCACCGATGCAAGAGGTCGCCGACAGGAAGTTCGCGGTGACGGGGTTGTCGGCGAACAGCCCTTCATCGCTCCCGGTGAACGCTACACCTATGCCAGTGGATGCCCGTTGAACGAACCCTCCGGCATGATGACAGGCAGCTATCTGATGCGACGCGATGACGGAGAGGAATTCAATGTGCTGGTTCCTGCCTTTTCGCTCGATAGCCCGCACGACCGAACGGTTCTGAACTAAGGCCGATCACCAGGACAATGCGCTTTCAGCCCGTCCTCCTCGCCCTCGGCTTTCTGCTGATGATCACAGGCGGCGCGATGATTCCGTGTGCGCTGGTCGATATTGCCATGGGCGAACAATCCTGGGGGGTCTTCGGCCTGACAGCGTTTGCCGTGATCGGTGTTGGCGGTATTATTGCGATTGCGGCTGGCAAACCAAGCTCAGAACGATCGGGCACGCGCGAAGCCTTCTTTCTGACCGTGATGGTCTGGGTGACCCTGCCACTCGCAGCCTCGCTGCCCTTCATGGCTTTGGGGTTCAGTTTTACCGACGCCTATTTCGAGTCGGTCTCGGGCCTGACAACCACAGGCGCCACCATCATGACCGGTCTCGACACGGAGCAGAAGGGGCTTTTGCTGTGGCGCTCCATTCTGCAATGGTTTGGCGGCGTGGGTATCATCGTGTCCGCCATTGCCATTCTGCCCATGCTGCGGGTCGGTGGCATGCACCTCTTCAAAACCGAATCCTCTGACGTTTCAGGAAAATTCCTGCCCCGCGTGACGGAAATCGCCTCCCAGATCACCATGCTGTATGTTGGCCTGACCATTGTCTGCGCAATGGCATACGCGTTGGCAGGAATGGGCGCGTTTGATGCGATCAATCACGCCATGACAACCATGGCGGCAGGCGGTTATTCCACCAGCGACATGTCCATGGGCAAGTTTGCGGACACGCGGGTGATTGAAGTCTCGATTTTCTTCATGATCCTTGCCGCGCTCCCCTTCGGCACCATGGTCCTGATTATGCTGCACGGTCATGTCTCTTCCATCTGGAGAGACCCTCAGCCCCGCACATTTCTGATCGTTGTTTTCGCAGCCACGGCGCTGCTCGTGCTTTATCTCTATGTTGGCCCGCAGGCGACCTTTATGCGCGCAGACCCGCATATTGCCCGCGATACACTGTTCAGCGTGATCTCTGTGATTACCGGCGCAGGCTATGCTGTGGCCGATTTCGGACAATGGGGCAGCTTTGCGGAAATCATTTTCTTCCTTCTGATGTTCATTGGCGGATGCGCAGGATCTGCCGCATGCGGCATGAACATCTTTCGGGTCGAAGTGGTTGTGCGCACGATGATTTCTTTTTCCCGGCGCATGTTGAGCCCGAACCGGATCACCATCGTCCACTATGCCGGAAAGCCCGTCCAGGACGACGTGCTTCACTCCGTCATGATCTTCATTTTTCTCTATCTGTTTATCTTCTCAGTCTCATCCGTTCTGTTGTCGCTCGCGGGTCTCGACTCGATCACCGCCTTCTCTTCAGCCGCGACCGCGATCTCGAATGTGGGCCCGGGCCTCGGGCCACAGGTTGGCCCCTCCGGGACGTTTCAGGGACTGCCGGATTTCGCCAAATGGGTGATGTCCGTGAACATGATCTTTGGTCGTCTTGAAATCCTGACCGTATTCGTTGTCCTGACCCCGCGCTTCTGGCGCTGGTAGAAATGCTTGGATACGGGTCATCTGCCTGATACCCTCTCGCAAAAAATAAATGAGGGAGGAACAACATGGCAGAGTATGACATCGTCATACGCGGCGGCCTGGTATTTGACGGTACAGGCGCGCCCGGGCGCGAGGCAGACATCGCCATAAAGGGCGGCACCATTGCCGAGATCGGCGAAATCCACGGAAAAGGCAAAGATGAAATTGATGCAAGCGGGAAGATCGTAACCCCCGGCTTCGTCGACATTCACACCCATTATGACGGTCAGGCCTGTTGGGCCGACCGACTGGATCCATCTTCGCTTCATGGCGTCACAACAGCGGTTATGGGCAATTGCGGCGTGGGTTTTGCGCCCGTACGCGAAAGCGATCATGATCGGCTCATCAGGCTGATGGAAGGCGTTGAGGACATTCCGTTTCCAGTGCTTTCAGAAGGCCTGCCCTGGTGCTGGGAAAGCTTTGGCGAGTATCTCGACTTTCTGGAAACACGGGCTTTCGACATCGATATTGCCGCTCAGCTGCCGCACGCGGCATTGCGCGTGTATGTGATGGGCGAGCGCGGCGCCAACCGCGAAACAGCGACACCGGATGACATCGCCGAAATGGCGCGCCTCGCCGGAGAAGCCGTCAAAGCTGGCGCTCTCGGCTTTTCCACCTCGCGAACGCTGAACCACCGGACATCTGACGGTCAACCAACGCCGACACTCACCGCCGCCGAGGAAGAGCTGACCGGCATCGCCATGGCGCTCAAGGAAGCCGATGCCGGTGTCCTGCAATTCGTATCGGACTTCAATGATCCGAAAAAGGAAGCCGAAATGCTGCGACGGCTGGTCGAGGTTTCAGGGCGTCCGCTGTCTGTCTCACTCGCCCAGTCTGATGTGGCTCCGGAAGGGTGGCGCACGCTGCTCGGCGCAATCGAGCAGGCCCGGAAAGAGGGCCTGCCCATGCTCGCTCAGGTTTGCGGACGACCCGTCGGCGTTCTGCTCGGCCTCAGCCTGACCATGAACCCATTTTCCGCTCACCCAGTCTATCAGGAGATTGCTGACAAGACCTTCGAAGAGCGTCTTGCCATCATGCGTGAACCTGAATTTCGCGCGCGGCTTTTGGCGGACAAGCCTGATCCGGATAATGTGTTTGCCAAAGCCGTCCTTAGTCGTTTTGGCCGGATGTTCCTGCTCGGCGATCCGCCAAATTACGAGCCAACAGATGATCTTGTCCTCGCCAATATGGCAGAGAAGAATGGCGTCTCACCAGAAGAGCTTGCGCTGGACCTGCTGACCGCTGGCGATGGACGGAACATGATCTATTTCCCGTTCCTCAACTACGCTCAGAACTCTCTGGAGCCGAGCTTTGAAATGCTGCAGAGCCCGGCAACCATTCCCGGCCTGTCCGATGGCGGCGCTCATGTGGGTATGATCTGTGATGGCTCCTTCCCGACCAGCATGCTCACGCACTGGACGCGCGATCGTTCTCGCGGGGATACGCTGCCGCTTGAATTCATCATCAAGCGTCAGACACAGGATACGGCCAGAGCGGTTGGCCTTCTGGATCGGGGGATACTGGCTCCCGGCTACCGCGCAGACGTGAATGTCATCGACTATGATGGCCTGACCCTGCACGCACCGGAAGTCATTTATGATCTGCCCGCCGGAGGGCGACGCCTCACTCAGACGGCAACAGGTTATGACACCACGCTGGTCAATGGACGGGTCATCCGGCGCGCAGGTACTTTCACCGAGGAACGACCCGGACGTCTCGTCCGCGGCGCAAAGGCAGCGCCAGCGCCACAGAAAATGGCGGCGGAATAGCGATCAGACGGGTCGGCAAGCGGCGATGTAACGCAAGTTTAAGCCGCTTGCCTCTTCACCCTCACTCCGTTTTGCGTCATGGCTGACGTCAGACACTGGCTCGCAAAATAACAGGCATGACTGATGACCAAGCTTTCGCTTTCCAAATTCGACTTCTCCATTGGTGACGGTGAACCGCTCTGCGTGATGGCCGGACTGAATGTTCTGGAAAGCGAAGAGCTTGCCATGACCGTCGGGCACCATCTGAAAGCGGTTTGTGAAAAGCTGGGCCTGCCTTACGCATTCAAAGCGAGTTTTGACAAAGCCAACCGCTCCTCGATTAGCTCTTATCGTGGTCCCGGCATGGAAGAGGGCCTGAAAATTCTCGCCAAGGTCAAAGCTGAACTCGGTGTCCCGATTGTCACGGACTATCACGAGATCGAACAAGCCGTTCCAGTCGCGGCCATTGCGGACATTGTGCAGGTCCCGGCGTTCCTCTGCCGCCAGACGGATCTCGTTGTCGCTGGTGCACAGGCCGTCGAGGAAGCTGGCGGATGGCTGCACGTCAAGAAGGCTCAGTTCCTGGCACCCTGGGACGTCAAAAACATCATTACTAAGGTCGGCGAAGTCACAAAGAACAACCCTACCATTCTGTGTGAACGCGGCGCCAGCTTCGGCTATAACAATCTGGTGGTCGATATGCTCGGCATTCCGGCCATGAAGGCGCTTGGCGTGCCGGTCACCATCGATGCAACCCATGCGGTGCAATTGCCGGGCGCAGACCCGCGAACAGCTGGTGGCTCGACAGGCGGTCGCCGCGAAGGCGTACCGATCATCGCCAAGTCAGCCGTCGCGGCCGGCGCTGACGGGGTGTTCCTGGAATTCCATACAGATCCGGACAAGGCATTGTGCGACGGCCCAAGCTGCCTGCCACTGGACGCAGCCGAAGGTCTCCTGACGGATCTGAAAGCCATCCACGAAATCGTGAACCGTTAGGTCAGCGCCAGCTCGACTTCCTTGTTCCAGCCCACGCTCAGATAATCATCTGCTTCGATGATCGGGCGTTTGATCAATGTCGGGTTCTCAATCAAAAGTCCTGCAAGGCCTTCGCCCTCGGCGGAGGCCTTTTCTGCGTCGCTCAGACCGCGCCAGGTCGTTGATCGTGCATTCAGCACCTTTTTCGGGTCAAGATTCTCAAGCCAGTAAGGCACTTTTGACGCCAGGTCTGCGTCCTGACGGATATCGACAAAACGGACCTGCTTTCCCGCAGCATCAAGGCTCTTCAACGCCTTCTTGCACGTATCGCAATTCTTCAGACCATATAACGTGTACATGCTCACCCCCATCTTCCGAGCCGCAGATGGTATGCTTTTAAGACAGAGTCGAACGCGCAATCAATCAGACACTTGTCCGCACCCGAAAAGCGGGCCGGACTGGTCAAACATCCGTTTTCGTGACCAGATACAGACTAACGAGTACGAATTCTTTGTCGGAAAGCCTTTATACTGCAAGGCGTGGCGTGAATTACGCTAGGTAAGCGTCAAAATCTTGGTGCTGCCGAAATATTGCACCTTTCCGATATCAGCCGCGTATTGTTAAGGTGAAAGAAAAAAAGCCGCAGCGGAGGAAACGAGCATGGGATTGCTTGACGCAATAAAGCGCGAATGGACGTTCTTTAACGGGATCAGAGGCACATACAAACAGATCGGAGATGTTGCCGCAGGCGGCACCCGACTTGTCCCGGATGACTTCGAAGCCTCAGTGGACGCGCACAAGGCGAATGTGGCGATCCGCTTTGAGGGACGCATTTTCACCTATGCCGAACTTGATGCGCGGGCAAACCAGTATGCCAATTGGGCGCTGGAGCAGGGCTATAAGCCAGGCGATGCGGTCGCGTTGTTCATGGACAACAAACCAGACTTCATTGCCTTCTGGTATGGCCTTTCCAAAGTTGGCGTCGTGACGGCCCTCATCAATAACAATCTGCAGGGACAGGGCCTCGCGCACTGTGTGAATATCGCCGATGCTAAGGCGCTCGTCATTGGTCCCGAACAGGCTGAACTTCTGGAAACTGCCAAAGAGTATCTCGGTGACGAGCTCTCTGTCTGGTCAGTTGGCGGCAAGGTTGAAGGCGCTGAAAGTTTTGATGCGCTGTTTGAGACTCTGCCGACCACACGCCCGGATCGCGCACACCGCGCAGGCCTGCGCACCGATGATCTCTGCCTGTATGTGTACACGTCAGGCACGACAGGTCTTCCCAAAGCCGCACGCCTGACGCATGCCCGTACGCTCGCCATGCTGAACAGTTTCATTGTGGCCTGCCAGATTTCACCGCGCGACCGCATCTATATGACCTTGCCACTTTATCACGGCACAGGTGGCATTTGCGGCGTTGGTCAGGCACTTCTGACGGGGGCGACACTGATCCTGCGCCGGAAGTTTTCAGCATCCGCCTTCTGGGAGGAAGCCGTTGCAGAGGGCGCAACCGCATTCGTCTATATCGGAGAACTTTGCCGCTATCTGATGAACTCCCCGCCTCACCCACTGGAGCGCGAACACAAAATCCGGACCGGGTTTGGTAATGGTCTGCGTCCTGAAGTCTGGGGACGCTTTGTCGAGCGGTTCAACATTCCGCACCTTGTCGAGTTTTATGGGTCGACAGAAGGCAATGTGTCCTTCCTGAATTTTGATGGAAAAATCGGCGCGGTCGGTCGCATTCCGAAATACATGGAAAGCAAGATCCGCACGAAAATCGTCAAATTCGATGTTCCGGAAGAAAAACCGATCCGCAATGCCGAAGGCTTCTGCATCGAAGCGGACGTCAATGAAGCGGGCGAAGCAATCGGTGAGATCAGCCCGGAATCGCGGTTTGACGGATACAATGACCCGGCTCAGACCGAGAAGAAAATCCTGCGCGATGTCTTCGAGAAGGGCGATATGTGGTTTCGCACCGGCGACCTTCTGAAGAAGGATGAGCATGGCTATATCTACTTCATTGACCGTATTGGCGACACCTTCCGCTGGAAGGCTGAAAACGTCTCGACGAATGAAGTAGCCGAGGCGCTCTCCAGCTATGAAGATATCGACCTGCCAAACGTCTATGGCGTGGAAATGCCAGACAGTGACGGACGTGCCGGCATGGCCGCTGTCGCGCTCAAAACAGACGCGCTCGACGGGAAGGCACTCGCTGAGCATGTCGACAAGGAATTGCCGAGCTATGCACGGCCTATTTTCATCCGGCTGCAGCCAATTGCCGAAACGACCGGCACGTTTAAATATCGCAAGGTCGAGCTGGTCAAAGAAGGCTTTGATATCACCAAGTTCAGCGATCCGGTCTTCGTTCGCCTGCCGGGTTCAGACGCCTATGAACCGCTGACTCCGGAGATTCTGGAGAAAATCAAAAGCGGCGACATCAGCTTCTGACGCACAACAAAAAAGGCCAGCGTAAAGCTGGCCTTTTCTTTGGTATGTCGATCCGCTTACTCAATCAGGCCGAGCGAAATCGCCATGACCTGAAAGGCTTCATTCTGCTCCATCACACCTGAAACAAGTTCAGAGCCGGGCCCGGTCGCGAAGAAGGCAACATCCTCACCACCATGGGTTTCGGACCCCATCGGGATCAGCGCCTGTTGCTGGTAATCATCCGCTTCAGTGTCCACGTCTGTGATATCCGGACGGTTACAAACGATCTCGCCTGCCTCAGACGTGCTGCACACTGCGCCAGGACCATTCATATAGCCGAGCGTCGTATATGGCAGGCCGTCGCCGCCTTTTGCGAAGCTGCCAATGCCATAGGCAGACTTCCCGAGGATCGGATTACCGCGCGCAGCATATCCGGCCATGGTGAAGACGTGGCTGTGGTCAGCCGTAACGATGATCAGCGTTTCTTCCGGGTCTGTCAGAGACAGAGCCATCTTAACGGCTTCATCGAGCGCATAAACATCTTCCAGCGCGCGCTTGGCATTGCCGGCATGGTGGCCATGGTCGATGCGGCCCGCTTCGATCATCAGAACAAAACCATCATCATTCATGGACACACGGTCGATGGCCGCACGCGTCAGTTCCGCCAGCGTTGGCTCACCTGCAGAGTCCTTTGTACGGTCCAGATTGAATTGCATGTGTGACGGCTCAAACAAACCCAGTACGCGCGTATTCGATTTGAAATCAATCGCGTCGAAACCCGCCTGATCATAGACGAAAACATGATCGTCGGACTTGGCCGTCCACTCGTCGATCAGATTGGCACCATCAGCGCGGCGTCCGGTCTGATCGGCATATTCCGGATCGACGGCATCTGACGGCAGAAAGTGACGTCGACCACCACCGAGAACGACTTCGAAGCCATCGCCCGCAGGCCAGTCGATCAGCTGCCGTGCGATGTCAGCGCAACCCGCTGCGGCCTGATCGCCCATGGAGGCGTCGTCTTCCCAGTCGCGATTGGCAGACTTGGTATAGGTCGAACCCGGCGTTGCGTGCGTAATACGGGCCGTTGAGACAACCCCCGTCGCCAGGCCCTGCGCTTCAGCCAGTTCAAAGATTGTCTGAACGGCATTGCCTTCGCTCGACGCGCAATTGGAATAGCGTGCATCCTTGGTCAGACCGAGCGTACGCGAATTCACCTTGACCCCTGACACAAGCGCCGTTGCGGTCGAGGCGCTGTCAGAGATCTGAGCATCGTTGGAATAGGTTTTCGAGAGCGCCACATTCGGCATCTGCTCAAAAGCAAGCTGATAGCTCTCACCATCAAGCCCCTGTTTCTGCCCTGCATAGATGCGGCCAGCTGTGATGGTCGAAATGCCCATGCCGTCGCCAACGAACAGAATGACATTCTTGGCTTTCTGAGGCGCTTTTTCGGCTTCGCGCGCTTTCACGCGGGCATAGGCTGTCTCGTAGTAGGAATCGCCGGCCTGAACGGGCTGAACCGCAACACGATTGTTGGTTTCGGCTGGGACCGTTTCAGCGGTTTGCACCGGTGTCGATTGCGTCGCACAGCCCACAACGGCCAGTCCTGCCAGCAGCGTCGTCATCAAAAGAGCAGGCTTCATGAGCGTTTCCCTTCTCAGTGTCTGAAATCCTGCCCGGTTTGGCATTGTTTCATGACAGTTTCTTGCTTTCTTCTGCCTCAGCCTCAATCGGCTTTGACTTTTTCTTTGGCAACCGGACCTGTGACACGGCAAGGCCAAAGACGATCAGCCCGGCTCCGAACAATTGCACAGCGTTCAGTCGCTCACCAAACAGAGGCCAGCTGATAATGGCAGCCGTTACAGGTTGCGCCAGCACCATCAGTCCGGAAATCGACGCCGGAGCCCGGCCGACGCCATAAATAATGCAGCCCTGCCCGGCAATCTGCACAAATACCGCCAGCAGAACCGGCACCGTAAGCGACTCAAGACTTGGCGGAATCAATGGATCGCCAAAAGAGACACTCATCATCCCCGCCACAACAGATTCGGCGATGGTTGCCCATAACAAGACATCCAGAGCTGGCATGCCGCGTCGTCGTGCAAGGGTCGCGAACAGCATGTAAAATGAGACAAACAGCGCGGCGAGGAGTGCGAGCGCATCACCTGTCACACTGCCCCCACCTGCAGAGACCGCCCCGCCCATGGAAAGGAAATAAGCACCAGCGAGCGCCAATAGCACCGCGACGCCCCAGAAGAGTGACGGACGATCCTTCAGGAAAATCCAGGCCAGAAAGCCCACACCCACATTCCCCAAATTGAGAATGAAGGTCGCGTTCGCAACAGACGTTATGGTCAGCGCCAGATGCCAGGTGCCAATATCGAGCGCAAAGAACGCACCAGCAGCCAGGGCAAACAGGCTCGGCTTGGCGGGCTTTTTCTGACGAACGCCGTAATAGACAAGCAGAATGGGCACGGCGAGCGTGAAACGCCAGAATGCTGTTGTCTGTGATGTAAGCCCCATATCGACTGCGTATCGCAGGCCAATCGGCGCGAGCCCTACAAGCATGCCGCCAATCAGCAGAATGCCTGTTCCTATCAATTGCGCCCGCATATCCTCGACAGGTTTTGCGGCCGTACTCATACCTTGATCCAATCGCGTAACATATCTGCAGGGCTTATCCCCTCAGACCTGAAAGCGCGAATGGTTTTTGACCGATCTGACTTGGAAAACTTCTTTCCATCCGCCCCCAACACCAACCGATGATGGCAATAGGTCGGCTGTTGCCAGCCTAGCAGGTATTGAAGCAGCACATGGATATGGGTCGCGTGGTAAAGATCAACACCGCGAACGACAGTTGAGATGTTCTGCAAGGCATCATCATGTGTGCAGGCGAGATGGTAGCTCGTCGGCGTATCCTTGCGCGCCAGCACGACATCTCCCAACCATTCCGGCCGCGCCTTCACCTCCCCTTGCGAGAGACCTTCGGCATTTCCGGTTTCCCGAAAAGAAAGCGCTTGCCAAGCGGTTCCGAGAAGATCCCGGCAGCGAGACAGGGAAAGCCGCCAGGCAAATGGCTGCCCCGCCTGAAGGCGCGCCTGCGTTTCGTCCTCCGTCATAACGCGCTCCGGGCCCGGATAAGGTCGCTCACCGACTGGGCTTTCCGCAATGCCCCGCTTTTCGAGTTCGGCTTTCAACTCCTTTCGGGTGAGGAAACAGCGATAGACCACGCCAATCTGTTCCAGACGCGCGAGCGCGCTTTCATATGCGATGAAGTGTTCCGACTGCACACGCACCGGGCGCGGCCAGTCAAACCCCAGCCAGGCCAGGTCTTCATAAATCGCATCGGTGTATTCAGGGCGACATCGCGTCTGATCGATATCTTCGATCCGCAGGAGGCATGTCCCATCAGCCCGTCTGGCCGCCTCAAAAGCCTGATAAGCCGCATAGGCATGTCCAAGATGGAGATACCCTGTCGGACTGGGCGCAAAGCGTGTCAGGAAACTGGAAGACATCTCTTCCTTTTCAGACAAGCACGACGTGCCGTCCAGTCGTTTTGATTGACGATGGCCAGCCGAGGAGACAATCCTCTCGCCATGCTGATTGATCTCGACACCAGACGCCACGCCTGCGACGTGCTTGCCGCAGCGGACAAGGCGCTGGCACGCGCCTATGATCATATCGGCATACCGGAATGGCGAAGCGCAGACCCTCACTTTGAGAGCATCGCCCGCACAGTGACATACCAGCTGGTGTCAACCAGGGCGGCCAGCGCGATCTGGGCGCGCGTGCTCGCGTGGAGCGGTGGAAAGCTGGAACCCAATGCTGTTATCGAGGCCGAAGAAAGTGACCTTCGCGGCCGTGGGCTGTCCGGTCCCAAGGTCAGGCATTTGAAATCCATCGCCACCGCGATTGAAAACCGCTCTTTGCCATTGGACCGCCTGAGCGACCTTTCGGATGCAGACGCACGTAAGATGCTGCTTGCGGTCAAAGGCATTGGCCCCTGGACCGCCGACATTTATCTCATGTCCGCACTCGGACGGTTGGATGCCTTTCCGCAAGCCGATGTCGGACTGATGGAAGCGTATCGAATGCTTTCAGATGCCGAGGAAAGAGATAAACCCAAGGCGTTTCTGGCTCGCGCAGAGACATGGCGACCATTTCGCGCTGTAGCAGCCCATCTTCTGTGGGGTTACATCAATGCAGTTCGTGAAAAGTCGTACTGAAAACTGCCCAATTAACAAACAACTGTAAAAAACTTGCCTGTTTTGAGGATTAGTCACAATCCTGTTGCAAGGAATCAGCTAAGTATTGATTTGGAAATCGAGGGGATTCGCTTCGTTCCCTCGATATAGGCAGTATGAGGGTGACCATGGCTGCGATTTCCACGGCGCCACCAAATGGGTGGCCAGCGTTAGTACTGAATGCGGACTATCGTCCGTTGTCCTACTATCCTCTCTCCGTCTGGCCCTGGCAGGACGTAGTCAAAGCGGTATTTCTTGAACGCGTGGATGTAGTGGCCGAATACGATCATGTCGTCCGCTCACCATCCTTCGAGATGAAGCTGCCAAGCGTGATTTGTCTGCGCGAATTCATCCGTCAGGATCGCTCGC
This sequence comes from Ponticaulis profundi, assembly GCF_042659465.1. Lineage (NCBI taxonomy): Bacteria > Pseudomonadati > Pseudomonadota > Alphaproteobacteria > Hyphomonadales > Hyphomonadaceae > Ponticaulis > Ponticaulis profundi. Next base: position 56,042 of record NZ_JBHSSW010000005.1, read on the forward strand.
CAGCCTTCACCCGCTTCAACGTATTCCTGCGAGACGGGTTTTCCTGTGTCTATTGTGGATCGGAAGATGACCTGACATTTGATCACGTCATTCCGCGGTCACGCGGTGGCATTACGAGCTGGCAAAACATCGTCACGGCCTGCAGCCCCTGCAATTTGAAAAAAGGCGGACGGATGCCGGACGCGATCGATATGCAGCCCCGCCACAGGCCAGACCAGCCGTCCAACCATCAGCTGCAGCAAATGGGCCGGAAGTTTCCGCCACATCACCTGCACGACACATGGATGGATTATCTCTATTGGGATGTCGAACTGGAAGCCTGATCCACTGCTGGCAAATCGTCCAAGCTTGCGCCATGATGCGGGAAACGCAGAAGGGCTGAATGATGGACAGAGTTGAAGCGCTTCGGGTTTTTCTGAGTGTTGCTGAACATGGCAGCTTCACCGAGGCGTCTCGACGTCTTGGTGTTTCACCCGGCCAGGTCTCAAAACAGATCGCAGCGCTCGAAGCCCAACTCAAAAAGCGGCTGTTTGAACGCAGCACACGCGCCGTACGCCTGACAGACGAAGGCGAAGGACTGATCTCCACCGCGCAACAGATTGTCGATCAGATGGATAGTCTGACGGCTGGCAATGCGGTCGATGAAACGGATGCTTCGGGCCTGGTGCGCATCACCGCGCCTGTCATCTATGGCGCACGACGACTTGCGCCCTTGCTGTCCCGTTTTCTGAGTGAGCATCCGAATATCTCGATCCGACTGTCGCTCAGCGACCGTAAAGTCGATCTGGTTGAGGATGGATATGACCTTGCCGTGCGGATTGGCACGCCAAATGACAGCGGCCTGATTGGGCGACGTCTGGCCACTGAAAGGCTTCGGCTGATGGCGTCTGACAGCTATATCCAGAAGCACGGCACGCCCACATCGCCGCAGGAATTGCAGCTGCATGAATGCGTCATTGACCTCAATGTTGCCCAGCCACGTCGGTGGCGGTTCACCAAAGACGGCGAAACGGTCGATGTCCGCGTGAATGGGCGCTTTGAAAGCGATAGCGCAGAGGCTGTTGGCGCAGCCGCTGAAGCCGGGCTGGGCATCGCTCAGACACCGCAATGGTGCATCGAAACAGGCAATGCGCCCTCTGGTATGCAGTATGTGCTAAACGACTGGGAAGCCCCGCAACCGGAAGTCTGGCTTCTCTGGCCGCCAGGGCCTTATCTCCCTCACCGTGTCAGACGGGTGGTGGATGCGCTGGCTGACTATCTTAAAAGCGGTTGATCTGCGCGATCACATCCACGGATTAAACTTGTAGACCGTGCGCCGGAAGCTCCATTCATCGACCGGTTCGTCTTCTGGCTCTTCAAGGACCTCTGCATCTGACGAGATGTCCTTGTCAGGCGTTACAAAATGGCCACCGCCCCGCGCTTCATCTGGCAGGGACGATTTCTGCTTCACTTTACGAGGCTTGCGCGTCTGACCGGTAACGTAAGGCGTACCGGACTTCCAGGCGATTTCATCGGCCAGATCATCCGGCATGTCTTCCACACCGATATCCAGATACTCGGCTTCATCATTGTCGAGTTCACCGGCGGTTGCTTCGGATACTGCCGCTTGTTTGAAACTCTCCGGCAGAGACGTGGTTTCGACCTCATCCACCGCATGGTCAGGGGTCAGCAAATGTTTCGGCGTTGCCGTCATGGCGTCGATCAAGCGAGGTGGACCGCCCCACGCAGGAGCGTCGTAAGCGACCGGATCGAGATAAACCGGTTTCGGCACATCGACTTTGGGCGCCTTTTCGTCGGCGCTTTGCGCAGGTGCACCGAAATGGCCAATATCACCAAAAGTGGGTGCCGCTTCTGATATGTCTTCCTCAGAACTGGCTGCGGCGTCTTCGCCGGAAGGTTTTGCCTTTTCAGGCACATCCCAGCCGGTCCCGAAATCTTCTTCGGTGGTCTTGTCAGCAGATGTGTCAGTTTCTTCCGGAGGCGCCGTTCCCACAACACCTGACTGCGCATTCACCTTTTCCGCCAGCGCCGCCACCCGGTTCGTCATTTCAGATTGTCCAGGGAAGAGTTCTCTCTGGCGCTCATCATATCTGAAATAGTCACGCTCACCTTCAGCGTCGTCAGCACCGGAATCGAGCGACGAAACGATTTTGTTGATGATGTCCTCAGAACCGGTGATCTGTCGGCGCGCGATTGACACCAGATCATCGACTTTCAAGGCATATGTCTCGCCAAGGCCGGTCCGAACATTCTTGAGCATGGATTCCGTCACGGTTTCCAGAATGCGTCCACCCGCATCGGAAAGCACAAGATGGGTTGGCGTCTGACCGATTGTGACGCGATAGCCTTCGGTGTCGTAGATGCAGGTATCCGCATCACCTTCTGCCCAGGTGATCTTTGCCGCTTCCGTCATTTCATAAAGTTTATCGATCAACTTACGCGTCGACGGGTGCAACATGGCTCAAACTCACTCCAACACTCGAGAGTGTTGAGTAAACACCCTCGCCACTCCCTCTGTGAAGGCTCGCCCTCCACGATTTTTGTTCATTTCTGAAGAAATAAATCTGGCTTTTTTCTGACAACCCTACGCAGTGCCCACAGTTTCCTGCACTTGAAGGCGCAAATACGGCTTATTGTGCGTCTATCACGCGCTTCACATCGTCCAGAAATGCTTGAACCGGTGCTTCGCTGCCATAGCCGAGATCCGACTGAAATCCGCGAACAATGCCCTCCGGATCGACGAGCAGAAAGGTTGGCACCCAGGAAAGCTGAAATGCTGATTTGGCACTCGCATCCGGATCGAGCGCATAGATATAGTCAAAGCCCTGCGCTTCGAAATACGCCCCCACAGAACCATACTTGCCATAGGCCTCATCGGCGCGCTGCGCACTTGGCGGGGCATGAATTGTCAGCAGGGAAAGGTCTGGATCTTCCTCAATGGCATCAGCCAGTTTCTGAACATTCGGGCCATCAACGATACAGTCCGGGCACCACAGACCCCAGAACTCAACGACAGTCCATTGGCCAAGCAACGCCTCGCGGGTCACGACATCACCCGATGGCAAGGTCACTTCAAATTCGGGGACGGGCTGGCCCAGCAGTTTGTAATGGAAGGGACGGCCCGTATCATCGCGCGGTACGTCTCCTTTTTCAGCGACCTCAATATCTGCATTTTCGGTGATGAAGCCATTCGCCTTCTCTCCCGAGCACGAAGACATAATCAAGCAAGCCGCCAGAACTGGCGCGAAACGCAATAGTGACATCAAAGACCCCGACAAATTCAGAGGGAGAGGTATATGAAACCGGGGCCGTGACAAGTCCAGCTCCCGCTTCTGACAGAGAACGCTCGCGAAAAGGACAGGAAAGCGTCGTTCTCGCTGCTTTAGATGGCAGAAAAGCTTGACCACCTCCCGTCTGATGGCTACGGCCCTCGGTCTTGAAAAGCGATTGGATACGTACGCCGCCAAAGCCGCTGGCCAGAAACACTGGCGAAAGCGCTCAGGGGTCGGTCCCGTCCACTCGTTTGATCTGGAAAACTGTGCTAACGGGGCCAGATCAGGGTTTCATTTGTCACAGAACGCGGCGCGAAACCTGCACCACGTTCTTCGAAAACACGCATCTGCACTGCGCAGATCCAACTGCTAGAGCCAAACAGACACATGTCCAGACAAAGTCCTCTCATCACAGTGATGGTGAAAGCCGCCCGCGCAGCAGGCCGCGGCCTGACACGCGATTTCGGTGAAGTCGAAAACCTGCAGGTGTCGCGCAAGGGTCCTGGCGACTTTGTCACCAATGCCGACCACCGCGCAGAAGAAGTTATTTATAATGAGCTGTCGAAAGCGCGCCCGGGCTATGGCTTCGTCATGGAAGAACGCGGCGTCGTTGAAGGAACGGACAAGACCAACCGTTTCATCGTCGATCCGCTCGACGGCACACTCAACTATATGCACGGCATTCCGCACTTTGCGGTCTCGATCGGGCATGAGCGCGACGGCCAATTGCATGCCGGTGTTATCTTCGACGTGCTTCGCGGCGATATTTACTGGGCCGAGCGCGGTCATGGCGCGTGGCTGGAAAGCCGCCGTCTGCGCGTCGCGGCACGAACCAAGCTTTCACAAGCGGTCATCGCAACAGGCGCGCCTTATATTGGTCAGGAAGAAGAGCGTCATCGCCTCTTCCTGTCAGAGCTCGCCTATCTGACCCAGGAAACAACCGGCATTCGTCGCTTCGGCTCTGCTGCTCTGGACCTCGCTTTCGTTGCAGCCGGACGATTTGACGGCTTCTGGGAACGCAACCTCAAACCATGGGACATTGCTGCAGGCATTGTCCTCGTCCGTGAAGCTGGCGGCATGGTTGATGAGCTCGATGGCGGCGACGTGCTGGAAACCGGAAACATCCTCGCCTCAAGCCAGGCACTCCAGCCGCGCATTCATGACAGGCTGAAGGCCGCCAAGAAGCGCCTCGACGCAGAATAGGAAAAGGAGCCTTCGGGCTCCTTTTTTAATGCCCTGACCGTTGTCGCATGTGTGGATTCGGAATCACGGGTGATTCGCCGAAACACTATATGTAGTGTGTCACGAATCCCTGTTTTGACCCGGTTCTGAGTCATTCCGCCACACCCACTTTCCGTTTCACAATAAGACCGCGATTCAGTCCTTAATTCCGACTGCAAAACTGCTCGTTTTTTGACCAAAGAAATTCACATGCTGAAGCGGGATTCTGAAATGTTTCGAGATGAATCCAAAACGCCCTTTTCATGGGGGTTTCGAGGCAGACGCAGGCCAGGCAACGAGACTTACTGACAGGGTTTTCCCCAGGTCTATTAACACCCGTTAAGAAGTTATTCACTGAAAACGCCGCTTGCGGCCCTCGTCTTGGTTGACGGCTTGTTAACCTTGGACCCACTATATATAGCGTCAGGATGGGGGCAGATAGCCAGATATGGCGAAACTCGCACCCAATCCCCATATCATGTTAGGGTTCATTCAGCAGGGAAGTCCTATGTCCGTCACGTCCACCGCAGAAAAGACGATCTCCGCCGCCGAAGCTGAAGCACGTCGGGGCAAACCCAAGAAGCAGGCAGATTTGCGCATTGTTGAGGGTATCCATATTGATCCGTCGCGTGACGACCTTCTGACGGACTTCGGCAAGAAGACTCTTGAGGACCGCTATCTGCTGCCTGGCGAGACCTTCCAGGGCATGTTTGCGCGTGTCTCAACGGCGTATGCAGACGATCAGGAACACGCCCAGCGCATCTATGACTATATCTCGCGCCTCTGGTTCATGCCTGCGACACCTGTCCTGTCAAACGGCGGTGCTGAGCGCGGCCTTCCAATCTCCTGCTTCCTGAACACAGTCGACGATTCACTGGACGGTATTGTCGAGACTTGGAATGAGAATGTCTGGCTGGCATCCAATGGCGGCGGCATCGGCACCTATTGGGGCCATGTTCGCTCGATCGGCGAGAAAGTCGGCCAGAATGGCCAGACATCGGGCATCATCCCATTCATCCGCGTCATGGACTCTCTCACACTGGCGATCAGCCAGGGGTCTCTGCGCCGCGGATCTGCAGCCTGCTATCTCGACATTCATCACCCGGAAATCGAGGAATTCCTCGAAATCCGTAAAGCATCAGGCGACTTCAACCGCAAAGCGCTCAACCTGCACCACGGCCTGAACATCACAGATGCCTTCATGGAAGCCGTGCGTGACAATGGCGAGTATGAGCTGATCAGCCCGAAATCCGGCGAAGTCATCAAGACACTGAACGCCCGCAAGGTCTGGCAGAAAATCCTCGAGATCCGCATGCAGACCGGCGAGCCATACCTGCTGTTCACAGACACGGTGAACAACGCCATGCCAGCGCACCAGCGCAAGCTCGGCCTGTCCGTGAAGCAGTCAAACCTCTGCTCTGAGATCGTTCTGCCAACCGGTACGGACCACCTCGGCAATGAGCGTACCGCTGTTTGCTGTCTGTCATCTCTGAACGCTGAGAAATTCCTGGAATGGAAGTCTGATCCTCAGTTCATCGAAGATATTTTCCGTTTCCTCGACAATGTTCTGGAAGACTTCATCCAACGCGCGCCAAGCGAAATGGCCCGCGCCGTTTACGCTGCACAGCGTGAGCGCTCTGTCGGCCTCGGCCTGATGGGCTTCCACTCCTTCCTGCAGGCACAGGGTGCCCCACTGGAAAGCGCGGCAGCGAAAGCGTGGAACATCGCCATGTTCAAGCATATCCGCAAAGGCGCTGATGCTGCCTCTGTGAAGCTTGCGAAAGAACGCGGCGCCTGCCCTGACGCAGCTGAGAACGGCGTTATGGCGCGCTTCTCTCACAAGCTTGCGATCGCACCGACAGCATCCATCTCGATCATCTGCGGCGGCACATCAGCTGGCATTGAGCCAATCCCAGCAAATGTTTACACGCACAAAACCCTGTCAGGTTCATTCACGGTGAAGAACCCGAACCTTGAAAAGCTGCTTGATGAGAAAGGCATGAACACGCCGGAAGTCTGGGGCAGCATGCTCGAGCACGAAGGATCTGTTCAACATCTGTCATGTCTGACGGAAGATGAAAAAGCGATCTTCAAGACAGCCTTTGAGCTGGATCAGCGCTGGATCATTGATCTCGCAGCCGACCGCACACCATTCATCTGCCAGGCGCAATCCCTGAACATCTTCCTTCCGGGTGATGTGAACAAATGGGATCTGCACATGCTGCACTGGACAGCCTGGGAAAAAGGCCTGAAGTCGCTCTATTACTGCCGCTCGAAATCTGTTCAGCGCGCAGCATATGCAGGCAAGGACAAGGCTGAAACGTCTGAGCTTCGTATCGAAGAAAAAACCGATTACGAAGAATGCCTCGCCTGCCAGTAAGCAAAAGCACTTAGAATTCAAACGGGAAAGCGGGCTACGGCCCGCTTTTCTTTTGGCAAAAGATTTTGGTTAACAAAATCTGAGCATAATCCTGCAAAATTTTAGAGTTGAAATTACCCACAGATAAGACATTCTGGGCGTCGGGTGATCTGTAACAATCAGATTCAGGGACGAAAAATGACGGGGTTTCGCTTCGGGTACAGCATATTGCTGCTCACGTGCTTTGGCGTGAGCGGTGCCGCTTGTCTTGCGCCATCAGCTTTTCAGAAAGCCGAAGCGCCGCCACCTGTATCGACCTATCGCAGCTATGCTCTGGCCGACGACCCCACACTCATCCGCACCACAGCCCCGGGCGTGACACCAAGCGAGCGCCAGAAACTGGATGCGCCGCCTACACAACGACAGCAAATTCTCCAGGACACGCTTTACCGGACCAATCCGAAGCCCGCTGCCGCATCCGCAAGCACGGCTTACCGAATTGAGACATCCCCCGGCAGCACGTTTGGTCCCGCGCCAGCCCCTTCGTATCGCGAAGATTTTGACCAGACTGAGCAAATCGATGCGTCCTATACCTTTGTCGCCAACAGCCAGAAAACCGGACTGGGTCTTGATCTGGCGCTCAAGCCACGCCTGAGCGTGAATGATGAGGGCGCCTTCAAGACCACCCGCGCCGGCGCGGAAGTGCGCGTCGGCCAGAATCTCGATCTTCGCGGCAAGAATGCACGCAATGCCAACTGGTATTTCTTCGCAGGCGCTGACGGCGAGGCTGTTGTCTGGGATATCCAGCGAACCGGAGCAGACATCACCAATGGCCAAGTGACGCTGCAGGACCGTGTCACCATTGGTGACGTACAGGCTGGCATTGCGTGGGAAAGCCCGGCAGGCCAGATGTCGATCAGCTATATTTCCCGGGAATTCGAATATCGCAATGGCGCGATCTCGCGCTCCGGAGAGGAAGACTTCGCGGCCGTCACGCTCTCCTGGCGCCACTAATCCGTTTCATCAGCCATGGTCTTTTGTCGCGCCATGGCGAGGTCCGTCAGCCAGGCGAGACATGTCAGAAACGTGTAGGCAAAAAGCGCGGTCAGAGCGAACTCCGTCACAGATGGCGGCGTGTCGACCGGCTGGTGATTGATAAACTGCATCGCCACCATGGCCATGATCAGGATCGCAAAGGCCAGAACCGGCCAGAGACCTCTCGGCTTTACGATCCAGATATACAGCCCCGCCCCGGCGAGCATCGCACCTAACTCAACCAGCTGCGTCCAGAACAGAGAATGCCAAAGACCAAGCCCGAGCTTCGGCTCTCCGAAGAGGATGGCAAGATCTGGTCCGTGAGCCACCAGATCCAGCAGCCAGTGCGAGAACACGGCGCTGCTCATCACGAGACCTGCCAGCCATTTGCGCTTCCCCTGCCAGACCCAGCCATACAATACGCCTGCCAGCGCCGCCCAGATGACATTTGCCACGAGCGAATGCGTGAATGGCATATAATAGAGGTCGAGCATGGAGGCATCCATGAAACCGGGGGTGAACCGAACACGCTCCACCCCGGACATGATCAGAAATGCCCAGACGAAGTCGACAAACTGTACTGCAAGAAAAAGGTGCCAGAGGGGAATGCCCGGTTTCAGCACCTTTCCGGCGAGCGCCGCAGAATAATGACCGACAAACATTCCGGGAATCCTTGCACCGGGCCTTCGAAAGCCCATTTCATGCCTGATTGCTGCCAGCCAGTGTCGCGAGCCCTTACGGGCAAGTCAATTGAACTGAACTCATCCACAGCCCGGCGAAACTCTGGGGATGGAATCTGCGTTCACATGTTCATTCGCGGCAACTCAGGTTAGTGTGGGCGACTTAACAAAGGCTGTGGTTTTCAATGCGTGCTCTTTTTGTCGTTATTCCTGCGCTTCTGCTCGCGGCATGTGGCAGCGAGTCCGATGATCAGGCACAGACCGCATCCGGCCCTTGCGCCGAACTTGCCAGCATCCTCGACGCGCGGGCCGAAAGAACGCCGTTTCGTAGCTTACGTGGCGCGCCGGTTCTGCAGAATGACGAGCCTGTTCCAGACGCCTGGCAGATGAGCACAAGCTTTGACGAAAACGTAGAGTGCACCGTCAATGTCATGCGCGCCTTCATGGGCGGCGAAACAGACGTTTTCACGCTGAGTTGTCCTTTGTACGAAGCCAGCGGCGCCCTGGAAAAGGAACGCCGCGAACAGGATGCACGCATGATTTTCGACCTCATGCGGTCCAATCTGGATGCGTGCCTGGTTCCGGACTGGCGCGCAAAAGAGATCACGGAAAATCCTGACTTCGAAATCTACCACCGGCTGGTCTATGAGCCGACGCAGAACGAAAACGAATCATTCGCTTTCAAACTCGACCCAATTTACCTTGAACTGACATACACGCCCTTTATTCGCGAGCGTACCGGGGCATCTGGCTGGCAGGTGAAGCTTCAATTTCAGAAGCAGGCTCCATCTCGTTAACGAGCTGTGTTAACCTATCAGACAGTAACGCCACAAAACTGATCAGTTCGCCGCTTTCCTTGTGGACAAAAGCGCGCACGTTTAACCATGCATCTTGCGTCTATAAATACATCGGCGCACTATATGTGGTATGAGCACATCGGACGGAGCACGACATGCCTGACGGAATCATCACCGAAAAACCAGGTCTTCTCATTCCTTCGCGAGCGTACAAGCCGTTTCGCTATCCTTGGGCATATGACTTCTGGAAAAAGCAGCAACAGGTTCACTGGATGCCGGAAGAAGTTCCGCTCGGTGAGGACTGCAAGGACTGGGCGGTCAAGCTGAACGACAAGGAGCGCAATCTCCTCACCCAGATTTTCCGTTTCTTCACGCAGTCTGACGTGGAAGTCGGCGCGAACTATATGGAAAACTACATGCCTCTGTTCAAACCGACAGAGGTGTCCATGATGCTTTCTTGCTTCTCCAACATGGAAACGATTCACATCGCGGCCTATGCTCTGCTGCTCGAAACAATCGGCATGCCGGACTCTGAATTCTCTGCCTTCATGGAATATGAGGAGATGGCCGCCAAGCATGACTATCTCGGTCAGTTTGGCTGCGAGACCTATGAAGACATCGCAACATCCATGGCGGTGTTCGGCGGCTTTACCGAGGGCCTGCAGCTCTTCGCTTCCTTCGCCATGCTGATGAACTTCCCGCGCTTCAACAAGATGAAGGGCATGGGACAGATCGTAACCTGGTCAGTGCGCGATGAGAGCCTGCACTGCGAAGGCATGATCAAGCTGTTCCATACATTCTGCGATGAGACCGGTGTGATGAATGACACGCTGGCGGAACGCATCACAGAAGCCTGCCGCACGGTCGTCAAACTGGAAGACAAATTCATCGAACTCGCCTTCGAAGCTGGTGAAGTCGAAGGCATGACGCCAGAAGATATTCAGCAATACATTCGCTATATCGCTGACTGGCGCCTCGGCCAGCTGAAGCTGAAGCCACTTTATGGCGTGACCAAACACCCAATTCCGTGGCTGACGGAAATCCTGAATGGTGTCGAGCACGCGAACTTCTTTGAAGCGCGCGCAACGGAATATTCCAAAGGCGCCACGCAGGGCGACTGGCACGGTGATGAAGGTGTCTGGGCATCCTTCGACAAGCGCCGCTCCATGACAGGCACGGCCGCAGAATAGATCTCAGCTTTTCACGAGATCAGACAAACGCGAAAGAGAGGCCAGACGGCCTCTCTTTTTTGTTTAGGGCCTCAGGTTCTACTGAAGCCTCGCAACCGCTTTGGTTTCGAAATTGCCGAGGATTTTTCTGCGCTCTTCAGCGGAGAGCGGGATGAGCCCCTTCTCAACGAGATAGCCATCAGCGCCCATCGCATTGTTGGAGAAGGTCGCTTCCAGAAACGGTCTCAGCGCCATCACGCGCGTCAGGTGATCCATCTTCACGTAGAGATAGAGCGAGCGTGACACCATATACTCATTGTTCACAATGCTATCGAACGTGGGCTCGACGCCATCAACCGAGGCCGCTTTCACACGGTCGCCGCTTTGATCAAGATAGGAGAAGCCGACCACACCAAACGCTTTGTTGTTTCGGATCAGTGACTGAATGATCTGCGTGTCATTCTCGCCTGAATCGGTCCACGCACCATCGGTCCGGATTGTGTGTGCATATTGATCGAACGCGTCAGGGTCGCTGTCTCTCAACTCCGCCAGTGCGGGCTGCTCCATCGCCCCACGCTCCAGAACCAGCTCGACAAAAGCGTCTCGCGTTCCGGATGTCGGTGGCGGGCCGAAAACCTCGATATCAATGTCGGGCAATGCCGGATTGACTTCCGACCACCGCTCATACGGGTTCGGCGCCAGTTTCCCATCAATATAAAGGTCTTTTGCCAGAGCGCGATACAGGTCTGAGTGCGAGAAGGAAACCGACTGACCATTGATGGAGGTGATGATCACAATGCCATCATACCCGAAAATCATCTCATAAACGTCTGTCACACCGTTTTCTGCGCAAAAGGCACGTTCTGAATCGGTGATACGTCTCGAGGCTGTGGCAATGGAGGTCGTGGTCAATTCCGTGCCACGACAAAAGAGTTTGAAACCTCCACCCGTTCCGGTCGTTTCGACAACGGGTGTGGCGAAATCACTCGTCGCACCGAAATACTCGGCTGCCGTGGTGATGAAAGGCGCCAGTGTCGAACTGCCCGCGATCAGCAGCCGATCATCATGGCCGGTTTGCGGACCGACCAATACATCCTCACCGCCTTGCCCGCCGCAAGCCGACAAAACGGATAGAAAGATGATACCTGCTGATATGCGCTTAATGGCGCCGAGCATCGCACAAACCTTAAAACCTGAACTGTTCCACCCAGCTCCTCATTCGCGAGCTTTGTAACGCGGGTTTGTGAAGGTCTTGTATCAAAACACAAGACTGTTGGCGCAAAGGTACATTAATCGGAAAAAATGTCAGCTGCTTAAGAAAACGGTTTACTATTCGTGCGGTTTTATTTATCTGGCCCATTCCGGCGGACATCGGACTCATGTTCCTTTCCCTGCGAAAGCAATATCGGTCTGCGGCCCGCACTAACGCCGGATTGGTTTCACCTCCGATTCTTGGGTATAGTGCGATGACTCTGTTCAACACACCCTGGGACCTGATCCGGCACGTTGCTCCCAACAGGCCCATAGCTTGCGGACGCCCTCACCTTGTGAAGAAGGCGGCCGATTGGTTTTTGTCTGAATTTCCAGGCGAAACGCTCTACGCTGTGAAAGCGAACCCATCGAAATGGGTTCTGGAAACGCTTTACGGCGCAGGCCTTCGTCATTTTGATGTCGCTTCCGAAAACGAGATGACACTCGTTGCCGAGCTTTGCCCGGACGCGACCATGTCCTTTATGCATCCGGTCAAGTCGCGCCATGCGATCCGCCGTGCTTATTTCGAATTTGGCGTACGCACCTTCTCGCTCGACTGCGAAGCCGAGTTCGACAAAATCATGGACGAAACCGAGCACGCACGCGACCTGACGCTCATCATTCGCGCCGCTGTTTCGAACCAGGGCGCAGAACTGCCAATCGACGGCAAGTTCGGCGCGTCACCGGCTCAGATGATCACACTGCTGCGCCGCGCCCGTCCGATCGTCGAAGAGCTGGGTCTCAGCTTCCACCCGGGCAGCCAGTGTATGGACCCATACGCCTGGTCAGTTCACTGCGAACAGCTTTCCCGCGTCATCACGGATGCAGGCGTCGACGTCGACATCATTGATGTCGGCGGTGGTTTCCCAGTGTCTTATCCGGGCAAGGAACCGCCTCCGATGTTCCGCTTCGCCAGCGCCATCAAACGTGCGTTCGACCGTATGCCTCTGCCACCACATGCCCGGCTCTGGTGCGAACCAGGCCGCGCCCTTGTTGCAGAAGGTTCGTCCGTACTGACGCATGTCGATCTTGTTCGCGGCAACACGCTTTACATCAATGACGGTGCTTTCGGCACGCTCTATGATGCCGTCCATTGCAAATGGACCTATCCGACGCGTCTGATCCGTCAGGATGGTGAGCCATCAAGCCGGTTGAAAGCCTTCCGCCTGTTCGGCCCGACCTGCGACTCCGCAGACATGGTCCCTGGCCCGTTCTTCCTGCCGGAAGATGTTCGTGAAGGCGATGTGATCGAAATCGGTATGCTGGGCGCTTATGGTGTCTGCATGCAGACCCAGTTCAATGGCTATGGCCAGGCGATTGAAGCCTTTGCCGCAGATAGCCCATGGGCCTCTGTCTTTGACAACGCAGCCGAGCCGGCAAAAGCCGACTGGTACGCCAACATCTGACAATCCTGATCGGTTCGCCAGACGCTTTCAGTCAATCTCCAACTGGAGAACAGACTGAAAGCCGAGGCGTCTGGTCACTTCACTTAGCCGATGTGGTCGCTCCTCTGTCGGCTGGGAGCTCAGATACACATGGCCGAGTGCGGCCTGATCCTTGTTTTTTGACGGTTTCTGATCCAACAGAGACAATGTCCTGCGCGCAATGGCTTCACCGGAATCGATGAAACGCACCCCCTCTGGCGCCAGCGCTTCAAGGCGCGGACGCAGCAGCGGAAAGTGTGTGCAGGCCAGCACCACAGTATCTATATCGCCGCCGCCAGGCTGGTGCAGAAGCGCGTTCAGTTCCGCCTCTATCTCAACGTCCGGCACATCAAGACCTGCCGCAAAGCGCTCGGCCAGTTCCACCAGCACAACGCTGCCATAGCGGAGCACCCGGCAATCGGTCGCAAAATCATCAATCAGCGCATCGGTGTATGACCGGCGCAGGGTTCCGGGGGTCGCCAGAATGCCAATCGTCTGAGACTTTGTGTGTTCTGCGGCTGGCTTGATGGCCGGCACTGTCCCGACAATCGGGATAGACAGCCGTTCGCGCACCAGTTCCAGGGCAATGGTTGAAGCGGTATTGCACGCGATCACGAAGATATCTGGCTTCGCCCGCGCACAGACGGCTTCAGCAAACGCGACGATACGCGCGGCCAGCACATCATCCGGCTTGTCCCCATAAGGGAAGAACCCGGTATCAGCGGCATAAGATATCGTGCCCTGAAACCCGAGCCTCTGGAGCGCCTCAACAACGGTGAGGCCACCCATGCCGGAATCAAACACAAGGCAGTGAGGTCGCGCGATTTCGCCCATCAATCCAGACTTTCAACTCGATTATTGTGCAATGCACAATTTTTTGATACTAATCATAACAAGTTCAGAAAAGGGCACCACCATGTTGTTCTCCGCTGCCATGCAAGATGCAAACAAAACGGCCCTGTCGCTCTGGCAGGCTTCGCTGGAAAATCTACGCGCAACACAGGAGACTATGGTTCGTCAAGGCGAACTCGCAGCCCGAATGGAAAACCCGTGGAAGGTCAAATGGTCTGGCGGCCCTGTGCCCATGCCGACCCTCGCCTTTCAACCGGGCGAAACAGATGTCACGCGCGAGGCTTTCCACGTCATGGCGGACGCCAATCTGAAAGCCTGGGAAGTTGCGGCCGAAGCCTATGCGGCCATGCCGGGCTGGTCCAAACTTCCTTACAAAGCCCCCGGTGAATTCTGGAGCAAATGGTTCGACCAGTTCAACAGCAAGCCGGCTCCAGCGCCTTCCGCCTCTCCGGCCAGCAAAATGGCCAAAGATCTTGTCGCTGAAGCCGAAGAAACGCTGAAAGCAGCCGAGAAGGCGGTCGAGGCAGCCACCCCACATCAAATCGCTGACCCGAAGCCCGTGCTTTTGTCGTCTCCAACAGGCGACGCCGACGACCTGACCCAGATCAAGGGCATTGGTCCAAAGCTTCAGCAGTCGCTCAATGATTTCGGTATCTTCCACTTCACCCAGATTGCAGACTGGACGCCTGAAAACATTGCATGGCTGGACGAGACCCTGTCGTTCAAGGGCCGTATTCAGCGAGAAGGCTGGGTCGAGCAGGCGCGCAATTTTCTGGGCGCCTGATCTCAATCACAAAAGTTCGTCGTAAAGATCGGTACGCCGATCGCGGAAAAAGCCCCAGGCAGACCTCTCACGCTTCAGCGCCTGCAGATCGAAGCCTGCCGTCAGAACCGCTTCGTCCGTTCGTCCGGCAACTTCCGTCAATGCGCCGGTCTGGTCTGCAATGAATGAGCAACCGTAAAAGGTCTGCCCATCTTCCACGCCAATCCGGTTTGCTGCTGCCACAGGCATGCAGTTTGATACGGCATGCCCCTGCATGGCACGTTGCCAGCGCCCGGATGTTTCCAGGCTTTGATCCTGCGGCTCAGATCCGATGGCCGTCGGATACAGGAGAAAGTCAGCTCCTTTCAGCGCCATAATGCGCGCCGCTTCTGGAAACCACTGATCCCAGCAGACACCAATGCCGATATTCCCGAACCGCGTCGGCCAGACCTGAAAGCCTGTGTCACCGGGCCGGAAATAGAATTTTTCCTGATAGCCGGGGCCATCTGGAATATGGCTCTTTCGATACCGTCCCAGAATCTCCCCCGCATCATCAATCATGACGAGCGTGTTGTAAGTGTGAGGACCATCGCGTTCGAAGATGGAAACAGGCAGCACAACGCCCAACTCTCTGGCCAGTTCGCAAAATGCCTGAACGCCCTCATGCTCGGAAATCGGTTTTGCAAGATCAAAGCGATCCTCTTCCTGCGTCTTGCAGAAATACGGCCCTTCCATCAGCTCCGGCGTCAGGATTACGTTCGCGCCTTTTGCCGCTGCCTCACGAATGAGACGCATCAATGTCTGAAGGTTGTCAGCCAGTGAGCCCCCAAGCGCGCACTGAACCACGCCAATCGTCACATCTGTCATACGCTTTGACCTTCCGCGGACGGGATTTGCTGCGAAATGCAGTGGAACGCGCCCCCACCCGTCAGAATGGCGCGCGCAGATGACGCCACCACTTTCCGATCCGGAAAGAAGGATTGCAAGGCCTCGACAGCCTTGTGCACTTCATCATTATAGGCGGGCACAAGCACGGCCTGATTGGTGATGACGAAGTTTATATGACTAGCTGGCATTGCCTCGCCCTCATCGTCCAGAACCTGACCCGGCGAAGGGATGGTCGAAACGGTCAGCTTGCCGAGCGCGCCTTCATAACGGCGCAGCGTATCTTCAAGTGCCAACAAACGTTCGGCATGCGGGTCGTCGGCGCCATTTGGCGCCTGGCAAACCACATGACCGGGCGCGATGAACCGCGCCAGATTGTCAATATGCCCATCGGTGTGATCATTCAGCAGTCCCTTCGCAATCCACACCACGTCCTTCACACCAAAGGCGCGCTGCAATTGTTCGGTGGCATGCGCACGAGACCAGCCCGCATTGCGGTTATCATTCAGCAGACACTCATCCGTGGTCAGGAGACGCCCTTCCCCATCCCAGTCAACGCTGCCGCCTTCCAGGACGAAGTCCAGTGGCGTGTCCGGGGTCTCGAAATGCGAAACCAGTCGAGCCGATAAGTCGGCATCGCCCGGATAAATGTATTTTTCACCCCAGCCATTGAAGCGAAATCTGCGTGTTTCCAACACACCGTTGCGGCGCGAGAAAATCGGCGCCGTGTCGCGCAACCAGGTATCACCGCAAGGCGTGTTGATGATGGATGCGCCAGGCACCATGGCCCGGGCAGCTATCTCGGCAGCTTCTCCCTCCAGAACCAATGTCACGCCGGTTTGCGGCAATCCATTGGTCGGTTTCTGCGCCAGAATGGCATTGGCCAGCGCCGCGACTTCCTCGCGCGCCTTCTCAAATGGCGTGTCCCAGGGGTCAAAATGCGATGGCCAACCGATGAGGAGCGTGTCCTGAGGTGCCCATTCCGGCGGTGGAGATGAAAGTGCGTGTGTCATGCGCGCCCATTATCACTTGCCCCCGGAGTTTCAACTGAAAAGCTCAGCGACAAGAAAAAAGGGCGGTCCGAAGACCGCCCTTTCCAGAAAATCGAAGGTTCGAAACCTTAGAATTCGTACTTCAGACCGAAGCGAACTTCCCAAAGTGATGCGTCGAGAAGAACGCTGTCACGGTCTGGGTTGCCGCCGAAGCCGTCAATAACGTACTGACCGTTTTCGATACCGGAGATCGAGTACAGTTCAGCATTACCTGGGAAGCCGTGCTCACGCAGGATGCCCCAGTCGTCGTTGATCAGGTTACCAAGGTTCTCGATCACGAGGAACGCTTGTGAGCGGTCATTCTCACGGAAGCCTGGCAGATCCTGGCTGATGCGCAGGTCGAACTTCGTCCACCAGTCATCATGGCTGCCGTTACGCTCTGCAATGCTGCCTTTGTTGTCGCTCAGATAGTCGTTGCCATTGATGAATTCCATCAGTTCAGCAACTGCATCAGCATCGGAGTTCGCAGAAATCAGCGGATCGTTAGCACCCGTAGGGATGTAAGCGAGCTGACGGCTTGAGCGATAAGGGTCCTCGATGATGCCGTTGTAAGCGAAGGTGTAGCTGAACGGAGCGCCCTGGTTAGCCGTACCGACGAGCGTGAAGCGCGTCGCGTAATCCGTCACAAACTCTTTCTCGATGTTGAGGCGCGCCGTGAAACGGTGCGGGATCTCATAATCTGACGTCGCTGTTTTCACGTTGACCGGGTCAGATGTTGCAAAGTTCGAGAAGTTCGAGAACGCAACTGAAGACGTCATTGGGTTGGTGTCTTGAGAGTCGGTGTAAGCGTACGCCAGGCTCCAGTCGATACCATTGCCATAGTCTTTCTGAACAACTGCAGAGTAAACAAAGGTCTCGCCCTTGTCGTCAGCATTCGTCAGAAGGAAGTCGTTCGAGTTGCCGCCGTAAAGAGGACGACCGTCTGGGGCTGTACCGGTTTGAACGTAACCGATTGGAACCACAATCGCAGATTCGTTCGTTTTCGAGTACAGGAAGTCCGCCATGAACGTCCAGTTGTCGCCGAGATACTTGTTCTCGAAGTCATAATTGATGACCGTACCGAGCGCGAATTTCCATTCAGAAGGAATGTCGAAATCCGGATCGATCGCGTTCACAGAACCCTGACCGGACGCATTCGCAACCGCATCGATCATCTCGTCTGGAACGTCGATGAATGGCTGACCAGAACCGCCACCGTATGTGAAGTCGTTGATGTTGGTGAAGCTGCCATCACCCACACAGTCGCTTGTACGACCACGGTTACGACATTCAAACAGGGTCACACCGTTGTTTGAGTAGCTGTTAGACACCCAAACGTTCGGGTTGCCGCCTGAGAACAGGCCAAGACCACCGTGGAACGTGACCAGATCAGAGAAGTCGTAGTTGAAGCCGATACGTGGCTGCAGCAGGTCGCGGCCATCCATGGTTTCGTCGTTGCCGAAGCCATAATTGTCAGCAAAGTTCTGGTTGAACGCTGGCTTGTCACCAGATGTGTACCAGTCATAACGCAGACCCGCGACAACGTTCAGCTTGTCGCTGACTTGCCACTCGTCCTGAGCGTAGAGCGTATTGATTTCGTAACCGAAAGAAGCCGCACCATCGTTGACATCGTTCGTGCCAGACGCGTTTTCATAACGGAAGTCAGCAAAGTCGCCGTTTGCGAAGTCTTCGATGGAATCAAAGACCCACTCACCCAGCGCTTCCTGAACGAACAGGTTAAAGACTTCGAACTCTTCACGCTCGTAACCAACCGTGAAGGTGTGATCGTTCCAGAGGTAGTTCGCAGCCGCTTTGTAGTTCCAGAGGTCGTATGAAAGCTTGTTCGCGTGACGAGAGTCGTCTGCACCGAGGTAAACAGTCGAACCGCTATCCAGACGAACCTGGACTTCACCGAAGTTGTCGAGGCCCAGAACTGGGTTCTGACGGTTTGCCAGGTCGATGTAAGAAACCCGGATGTCTGTCGAGAAGTTATCGGTCCAGTCTGAGTACAGAGACGCACTGTAAGAGTTCAGCTCAGCGCCGCGCTCATAGTAGTGGTTTCCGTCAGCAAGGCGGTTGGAACCGGAGTCAGACGGGCTGTAGTTGAAGCCGTCATTGTAGTTGTACGTGAAAGACGCACGGTGCTGGTCTGTGATGTTCCAGTCCAGTTTCGCGAGAATTTTCTCGTCTTCTACGTCGATCGCGCTTGGAAGACCGCCAGCGATGTAACCATAACCTTCAGCGATATCGATGATCTGGTTATATTCAGCTGTCGAAACGCCCGCACCTTCTGGCGTGAAACCGAAGACGTTAGAGCCTTCGAACTTCTCGTATGCACCAAAGAAGAAGAGCTTGTCTTTGATGATCGGACCGCCAAGCGTGAAGCCGTAGCGATACTCATCAAATGCGCCAAGGTCGTATTCGCGATCTTCGACACGGTCGCCAGTGAACTGGTCAGATGTGTAGTCGATGAAAGCCGAACCGTGGAATTCGTTGGTACCTGACTTGGAAACAGCGTTGATGTTACAAGCTGTGAAAGAACCGTACTCGACGTCGAATGGCGCGAGCTCAACAGCAACCTGGTCAATCGCGTCATAAGAGAATGGAATGCGCTCGGTTGGGTAGCCGTTAGAGTTCAGACCGAAGTTGTCGTTCAGACGACCGCCGTCCAGCGTCAGAGAGTTGAAGCGTGGGCTTGCACCAGCACAAGAGATCGCATCTTCAAAACCTTCGTCCAGATAGACACGTGGGTCCATGCGGATGATGTCTTTGATGTCACGGTTGATGGCTGGAGAGTTCTGCAGCGTATCAAGGCTGAACGTAGCTGCCGGGCCGGTTGCTGTCTGGATAGACGTCAGAGCAGGCGCAGATACAACAACTGTCTCGAGCGTACGAGAACCGGAAACCGTGATCGGAACCGTGTAGTTGTCGTCGATGTTCAGATAGATGTCTGTGATGTCGACAGGTGTGAAATCACCGCCGGTAACAGAGATCGTGTAAGGACCGCCAACACGCAGGCCACGTGTCGAGAACGCACCCGAAGCGTTCGTCGTTGCGGTAGAAACCGTGCCGGATGGCTCGTGCGTTACCTGGATATCAGCGCCAGAAACAGGTGCGCCTTCATCTGTGGTAATCGTGCCGCGAATTGCGGATGTCGTAACCTGCGCCATGGCAGGTACGGCAATTGCGGTTGCGAGCGCAGACATAGCGACGCCACCGGCAATGGTCTTCCAAAATTTCATGATTTACCCCTTAAAAAAGTTCGTCCGAGCAGCATCGAACGCGCTTATCCGGGGGTTATTATTACGCTATGACGCTTCTGTGAAGCGCCTGTGAAGCTTTTATGTCAGCCGTTACTTAAAGTCCCCGGTGCGGCTTTCATGCAACAGAATCAAACTGCTCGCCTGAACATTCAAGGCATAAAAAAAGCCGGGCATTTCTGCCCAGCTTTTTTCTGTAGTGTCGTTATAAATCCGAGCAATTTGCTCGATTTTTATACACTCAAGCCACGACGATGTTCAGTCAGGCCAATCCGGGACGGTGAGAAGGCTTCCTGAAGCGCTTCAATCGTCTTGTGTGGTTTGGCTGCACCGCACATGAATACGTCGACCGCAGCGAAGTTACGCTCTGGCCAGGTGTGGATAGAGATATGGCTCTCGGAGAGCACGATCACGCCAGACACACCATTGTTTGGTGTGAAGACGTGAAAGTCTGAGCTCAGGATCGTTGCGCCAGCGCGAACCGCTGCATCGCAGAGCGACTTTTCGATATGTTCCGGGTCATCGATGCGACAAACGTCCCACAGATCAATGATCAGGTGGGTGCCTGCGAATTCAACGCCATCACGCTTGATGAAAAAGTCGAGACGTTCTTCTTCGTTTGCCGCCGCGCCAGATTGCTCTTCCGACGCGGCCACATCCTGTTCGTCAAGGACCTCAAAATCCGGGGTACCCGGGGCTCCGTAAGCCATGCTCACTACCTCATTGTTTCGATGGGCCGACCATCGGCCCCAGGTTGCATGAAAGCGCGCGAATAATCCAAAAATGCCTTGCTTTGCAAGAGACAATTTTACAGTGTCCGCAAAAACTTGCAGTGAATTGCGCAGATGGGATGTCTTCGTGACACAAAAATCATCAGAACAGTCTGAAAAGTTAGCATTTTTTTTCATCGGGTTCATATTGCTTCTGGCGTGTTTTCGCATGCTCGGCGTGCTGTTTACACCCCTGAATCTGGGCCCGGATGAGGCTCAGTACTGGCGATGGTCAAAAAGCTTCGACTGGGGTTATTTTTCGAAGCCGCCAATGGTCGCCTGGGTGATTGGTGCAATGACCAATCTGTTTGGCGATCATGAATGGGCAATCCGCTTTGCCTCACCGATTTTTCATACCGGCACCGCCATAGCTCTTTTTATGGCCGGACAGCGCTTCTGGTCAACGAAAGTCGGCATTTATGCCGGCCTCTGCTTCACACTGATGACAGCAATCTGGCTGTCTTCCGGCATTATGTCGACAGATGTGCCACTCCTGTTCTTCTGGTCACTCGGGCTCTTTTTCTTCCTATCCTTACGCACAAATCGCAGCTGGGTTGCCGCAATCGGGCTCGGCGTTGCGTTGGGGCTCGGCTTTCTGTCCAAATACGCCATGGTCTATTTCCTGATCGGCATGGCATTGTCTGCGCTGATCGACCCGGTCAGCCGGAAGGCCCTTCTCAGCCTGAAGGGACTGGCCGCACTGGCCCTCTTCCTCGCCATCTTCGCTCCCCACTTGGTCTGGAATGCCGAGAATGGCTTCAAGACCGTCGGCCACACGGCAGACAATGCGAACTGGGGCGAGGAGCTCCTCAATCCGGAAAATGGCTTCAAGTTCTTCTTTGATCAGTTCGCCGTGTTTGGCCCGCTTAGCTTCCTGCTTCTGCTGTCCTTCTTCGGGCTCAGCATCTTCCGCCGCAACGCGATTACCCAATGGGCAGACCGCCGGATTGCCGTCCTGGCCTGCTTTGTGATCCCGCCACTCCTGATCATCCTCGTGCAGGCCTTTATCAGCCGCGCCCACGCAAACTGGGCCGCGACCGCCTACCCCGCTGCCTGTCTGATCCTGGCCATCTGGGCGACGTCCGTCGGCGGTTGGGTCCGCAAGATCCTGATCGGCGGGTTTGCCCTCAGCATGGTGGTCGGGGTGATCTTCACCACGCTCGTCGTCCTGCCCGTTGAGACACAAATCCAGGTGATGGGCGGAAACGCCACCAAGCGGCTTCGCGGCTGGCCGGAAACGACCCAGCAGGTCAAAGCCCTTGCCACCGAATACAATGCAAGCGCGGTGATCATTGACGAACGCGAAATCTGGCACGGGCTGGACTATTACGGCCGGGATGGGGAGCTTGCCGTCCCTGTGCGCGCCTGGCGACGGGAGGATCACCCGAAAAGCGCCTCTGAAGAGGCACTCATCTCTCAGGCTGATGCGGAGAATGCACTCATCCTCAGCTATCGCGAGGGAGACCGTGCAAACCTGTTGGCGGATTTTGCCGAAACAGAAGCCATCGGCGAGCTTGAGATTGACCTTGGCGGCAATCGATATCGCCGCTTCGAGGTTTATATCGGACGCGGCTTTGAACCAAAGCCACGCCCCCTGCCGACTACATAGCGCCCAGCTCTGAAGGAGCGTCTTCCCAGACCTCCTTCACACGGCCGTCACGACCGCAGGCCGTGCGATAGAACTTATATTTCAGCGGCTTCTTCTCGTAATAATTCTGGTGGTATTTTTCAGCCGGCCAGAATGTGGACTCGTCGAGAATTTCAGTCACCACAGGGCCTGGCAGAAACCCGGCCTGATCAAGTTCACTTTTCGACGCTTCTACCAATTCGCGCTCACCTGCCGTGTCGACAAAGATCGCTGAACGATAACTGCTGCCCTTGTCACAGAACTGACCTTCAGGATCGGTCGGGTCAATGTGGCGCCAGAAATAGTCGACCAGCTCTTCATAGCTGACCACATTGGCGTCATAGATCACGCGAACAGCTTCATAATGGCCGGTCTCTGTGTGGCTGACCTGCTCATAGGTCGGGTTGTCCAGCGTGCCGCCGGTATAGCCGGAGATTGTCTCCAGAACGCCATCAACCTTGTCGAAATCTGCCTCAACACACCAGAAGCAGCCGCCTGCGAAAATCGCATCAGCCTGCTGCACCTGCGCTGCTGGCGTAACAAGTCGTTCTTCGTCCGCACCGGCCTGTTTCCAGAATGCCAGTCCGGCTGCCGTCATGCCCACAAGGACGGCGAGTACCATATTATGGTTCATTTTTATCTTTTGCCTCGATCAAAAGTGCCGAGTTTCCCTCACGGCCCTGTCGTCTTTGGAGGCTTACTTACGGATTGGCGCGACGATTTAAAGTCACGCAAAGCAGTGTCTCCGCTAAATGTGATCAATATTGAGGATCTGTCACATTTGAGACACGCACGGAAACACGCGTTTCCTGGCCGTTTTCATCAACCGCTGAGAGCTTGAAAAAGCCCGGCCCCACTGGCTCCCAGACCGGAGCTCCCGCAGGATCGAGCGCAACGGGCTCACCATCGACAAACCAGCGAAGCTCACCTTGTCCGCGCCCGCTGAGCACAAAGCCCGGGTTTGGATTATTGGCGCTTTTCTGCAGAAGGATCGCGTTTTCCGGCGGAAACAGAATGGTCGGCGGCAAATCATCGGGCGCAAAGCGCGTCATGGCGAAACGCGGTGTCTCATTCTGCTTTGCAATCAGTCGCCCCGCCGCTTCGCCCTGCGCATTGAGGGATGTGTTCACCTTGTCAAAAACACTGAACAGAACAGGTAGCGCCGCCTGACGCCCTGTCGCGCCGGGGCGCGGTGCACCATCTGCGCGGCCAACCCACACCACGACCGCATAGCCTCTTGCAACGCCAGCAGCCCAGGCATCTCGAAAACCATAGGAGGTGCCTGTCTTGAATGCGATTTCCGGCGCATCCCGGGTCAGGCTGGCAGGCATTCGCCCCGCAGGCGTTGGCGCAGACTTGAGGATATCGATCAGGCGATCAGCCGATTCCGGGCTCATGAAACGATGTGCCTTGTCAGCCTGATGTTGCTCAACGGACGCCTCGGTCCAGTTGAGAGGCTTCATACGCCCGCCATCGCCCAGCCCCGCATACAGCATGGCAAGGTCCTGAAGCGACAAACCGGCTCCGCCCAGCGCAAGCGCAAGGCCCGGTTCTTTGTCTGCCCCGCCATAGACCTGCACATCCGCGCCGGACAAGGTCAGCGCCGCAGCGAACCGTTCTGGTCCAATCCGATCAAGCGCCAGAACCGCAGGTACATTCAGGGAGTGCTGAAGCGCATCGCTGACACGCACCTGCCCCCGGAATGACCGGTCGAAATTCTCAGGGCGATAACTGTTAAACCGGGACGGCAAGTCCTCGATGAAGGTGCCCGGCAGTGCATCTCCGTCATCAAATGCCAGACCGTAAATAAAAGGCTTCAGCGTCGATCCGGGAGAGCGCGCAATCTGCGTCAGATCAATCCAGCCGCCAGCCCGTTTCCGACTTGCTGAGCCGACATGCGCGCGCACAGCGCGGCGCTCAATATCGACGACGATGGCTGACATCTGAACCTGACCGCCCAGCTTCTCCGCTTCTTCGGCCAGATAGGCTTCCAACGCGGACTGAAGGCCTGCATCTATTGTCGAGCTCACATCACGTGCCAGCCCGGCAGGTCCTACTCTGGTTTTCGTATCCGCCAGAGCCGCAGACTGAATCAGTGCACTTGCATGCCAGCCCTGAGCCGGAAACGCATGCCGACCCGGTAACGGAAGGGATTTGGCATCTTCTGCTCTGGCAGGTGAAATCACCTCCAGCTTCGCCATTCGGTCCAGCAGTAGCGCCCGGGCCGCTTTGGCGTGTTCGGGCCGCAAATCCGGGCGGCGGACCTCCGGCGATTGCGGCAAGGCGATCAGCAGGGCGATCTGATCGTCGGCAAGCCGATCAGGTTCGCGCCCGAAATAGGCCCAGCTTGCCGCACGGATTCCCTCGAGATTGCCGCCATAGGGCGTGAGCGTCAGATAGAGCTCTAGAATCTCATCTTTCGATAAGCGTCGTTCCAGCTGAAGGGCGCGCAGCATTTCGACGAATTTCGATCCGAAATTCCGGGGACGTGGCTCGAGCAGCCGGGCTGTCTGCATGGTGATGGTCGACGCGCCGGAAACAATCCGTCCACGATGTAGCGCTGACATGGCGGCTCGCACGACTGCAAGGCCATCGACCCCGATATGAGATCGGAAACGTTCATCTTCGACGAGGATCAGCGCTTCAATAAAGGCCGGATCAATCGCGTCGAGTTCAGCAGGTAACCGCCAGCGCCCCTCCTCGGTGGGAAAGGCCCGCAGAGGAATACCGGAACGGTCTGTCACCAGCATGGAGCGGGAGAATGCCCGCTCTATGGGCGGCGGAAAGAGCAGGTCCAGCGCGGCAATTGATGCCAGAACAAGCGCAAGACACACAATCCCGCCAAGCAGCCGGGGGCGCTTTTGCCAGGCAAGGCGCCCCGATGTCTGACGGTCTTTACCATCAGAGGTGGATGAAAACGTCTTAGCCTTCGTCATCCGCAATCGTTACCCGGCTGGAAGCAGAACGTGCGAACACGTCTGGTCGGTACATGTCCTCAGCGACAACGCCCGGAAGCGTAAACTCGCCCGCTGTCACGGCCCGTACAACATAGGCCAGGGTCACTGAACTGCTGCGAACGTCGATGGCAGACACATAACGGTCATCGCGTGTTTCCGTGGTCTTGGCAGACGCAATATCCCCCAGCCAGCTGAACGCACCGCTTTCAGACTCGCCATCGCTCGGGCGCAACACCGCTTCGATTTCAAAGCCTGCTGGCAACAGGTCTTCCACGATCATCGGGTTGGTACGCCGCTCTTCCGGCGTGAGCGACAATTTCACCACCAGTCGGTCGCCGCGTTCGATGTTCGACAGATTGGCGCGATTGCCCTGCATGGTGAAAATATCTTTCGACACGCGGAAGTTCGACGCACTCGCTGCTGGCGGAGCCGACGGGGCACCGCGCACAAGCGTGGTCTGCCAGACCGGCCCAGCACTGCGGTTCACAAAGCTTGCCTGCGTTGCCGCATCAACCTGATCGAATGTGAAACGTGATCCCGACGCGTCAGAGCCTGCATCGGTTTCAATGGTTGGGACTGGCTGCCCTTTTGTCAGCGCATCCGAGGCCAGCAGAAGATAGGCTTTTTCCTGTGTCGTCAGTTCATCAGCATCCGGCACGTCTTCGCCGAGCCGCTCCGACAGACGATCCATCACGTCTGTCATGCCGACTTCCGCCGCGAGGGCCAGCACACCGGCAAGGTCACGCAATGGCGTCTGATAATAGTCACCATTGTTTTCGTAACCGAGGCCATCGACAGCTGCCTCAAACGCCGTTGTTGCACGCGAACGGTCGCCCATAATGGCCAGCGCAGCACCAAGCTGAGCCCGCGCCAGAGGCGACTCGATCTGACGAAGTTCACGATCATGCATATAGCGCAGGCGAGAAATGTCTGCCTCACCTGCCTTTGCAAGAACGTAGAGCGCAAACGGAGCAGAACGGCGCATCAGCTTGTCTTCTGTATCGACATGCCAGCGGCTTTCCCAGACATCGGTATCATAGCCGTAAATCCGCCATGCATCGCCCTGCGCAATGTCACCCAGCGCACCGAGGGCGCGATCAAGCGCTTCGGTTGGCACGGTGTAGCCTGCGGCCTTTGCGCGATAGAGGAAATCCGTCGTGTAGGCGCCCAGCCAAGGCGACGCATTGCGGTCGCCCTCGCGCCACAGACCAATCGATCCATCAGGGCTCTGACGGTTCAGAATGGCGTTCACCGCTTCCTGAACCTTTGCCTTCGCCGAAGCATCTGCCTCATCAGAGTCGGCACGCGCCAGTTCAGCCAGTTGATCTGCATACAGCAGTGGCAGCGCACGTGACGTCATCTGTTCGGTACAGCCATAAGGATAGCGCGCAAGGCTTGCATACAGCGCACCTGCATCAATCGGCAGCGGCGAGAAGGACACAATGGTTTCTTCTGAGCCCGGCACGAAATCGGCCAGCAGATCAGACGGAACACTGTAATTCTCACCGACATTCAGAAGCTGACGCGTGATACGCGTTTCCGGCAGGAAGGCAGAACGTGCCTGAATCGGATAGCTGCGTTCAACCGTGAAATCCTGTGGGCCATCCACCATGATGGAGAGATCGGCAATGCCTTCTTCTTCAGCTTCCAGCGAAATCGGAAGATCGACACGTTCGCCCTCTTCGAGATTCGCCGACAGCGTATCTGTGGTGAATGTGATCGGACCACCAGCGGCCAGACGTCCTTCAAATGCACCTGCTTTCAGCTCGACATTGTCGATGCTCGCCGTAGCAACAGCGACGTCACCCGGTGCCAGGAAGCGCGGCAGGGACAGCTCGACCGGCGCTTTGTCACGAACGGTCAGCGGCTTGTCGCCCGCGCCAACACCTGTTGCCGACCAGGCAACAGCCATCAGGCGAAGTTCACCGTTGAAGTCTGGCACGTTGAAGGTGACCTCTCCTTTGCCATTTCGGCCGATATCGACCATGCCAGAGAAGAGCGCGACCGTTTTGGTCGGCACGACAGAGAGTCCCTCTCCGCCGAGCTGGTCACCACCGGAGCGAATTTCACCCGGCGCGGCCATATTCGGGTCGAGCAGACGGCCATAGTCGTCATACATGTCAACGCCGAGTGCCTTCTTGCCAAAATACCAGCTTGCCGGGTCCGGCGTCTGGAATTTGGTGAGCTGCAAAATGCCTTCATCAACAGCTGCGAGGGTCAGGAAGATTGGCTCTTTCGGACCGTTCTCGACCTTCACCTTGATCGTTTGCTCGGTGCGTGGGCGGATCAGCTCAGGCACATCGAAATCAACGTCGAACACACGCTTTTCGGTATTCACCGGAACGTAAGCGACACCGACGGCGCGACGTGGCTTTGGATGATCAATGGCATCGCGTTTGGAATAAACGCTGACCATCACATACGCGCCCTCGCCCCAGTCAGCGGTTGCCGGAATCGCAAGCTCTGTGCCTTCCTCGGTGACATCCTGATACATGACCGACAGCACCCGATCTGTCGCGACGACAATCTGAGCCTGTCCGGCATAAGGTGGCAGAAGCGTTAGCTTGGCCTTGCCCCCCGTTTCAGGCGCCTGATCAGCGACAGAGAGACGGACACGGTCTGGCGCCTCCACGCCTTCTTCTGCATTGCCGCCCCAGCCGACCCAGAACTGATGGCTGGTTTCATCGCCGCGCACCTTGTCGGTCACGATCAGGCGATAGTCGCCATAGTCTTCGAGACCATCAAGCGAGACCTCACCAATCTCACCATCGGAGAGAGACAGATTACCCTGATTGACCTCTTTGACATATCGCGACCGGCGCCAGCGCCAGCGACTGCCATCCTGGTACCAGTCATAATCGTAATAGACCTGCACCAGCTTCCAGCCCAGATTCGCCGATAGTGCTTCGCCCTGAGGCGAGATAGAGGCCACCTTGAAACCGACCGCCTCATTTCGACCCGGCGCGTGCTCGAAGTCCGGCTTCACACCCAGATAACGGTCTTTTGGCAGATATGGGATGATCACACTGTCGCTGACAGCCCGACCACCCGGCTCAAGAACGCTGACCACCGTGCGAAGGCGCAGAGGCTGGTCGGCATCAGAGCCGCGTTTCCCGGGATTGAGCGGCAGAGTTACATTGCCTGCGCCATCCGTGGTCTGCTCCGGAAATTCAATGATTTCCTGTCGGAAGGTCTCGTCGAACGGACCGAACCGATAGCCTTTGAACGCCTCAAATGGCGATGGATCGGTTTCCATGCGTGCTTCTGCCTGGACGGTCAGACCTGCGCCTGGGGCGCCATACAGGAAGCGCGAGCTGACTTCTACGTCACGCGCCTCGCCAGCCAGTAATGGCGTTTCCGTGTCTGCTTCGAGTTCAACCTTGATGCGCTGTGGCACGAAATCTTCGACAGAGACGCTCGTCTCACCGACAGGGCCGATACCATCAACTTCAGCGACAATGCGCCACTGACCGCGGGCGGCTGTCTTTGGCAGCTCATAATTGAAGGTCACGCCACCAAGCTTTGTTTCGGAGAAGGCCTCTCGTGTCGCTTCCATCCCGTTCGGGCGGTAGACAACGAAACGTCCCTTGCGATCTGTCACAGCGCGCGCTGCCTCATCGCGCAACATGGCTACGGAATAGATCGTCTCACCTGGCCGATAGATACCGCGCTCTGTGTAGACGAAGCCGTCAATCGGATATGGCGGTGTACGACCACCAATGTTTTCAGATGACAGATCAATTGGTGCGCGCTCAAGGTCCAGCATGGCGAAATCGCCTTGTGGCCCCATTGCAGCGATCATACGCGGACGCAGATTGCCCTCACCCTTCAGCAAAGCGCCATCAAAACGGGCCGCGCGCGCGCCATCCGTTGTGACTTCGCCGAGGATTTCATTGTTCAGAGCGAGCAGACGCAGGCGGACATTTCCGACCTGCTTACCTGTCTGAAGCGAGCGCACGACGACATCGAGGCCTGTTTCGCCCCAATAGCTCGTCAATGCGAGGTCTGTCATGATGATCCAGCGCTGCGCCTGCGCTGCCGGACCTTCATTTCCCAGATTTTCGCGCGCGTCTGTAACCTTGACGAAGTAAGCACCCGGTTCGAGCTGACCAACAGCCTGCTCTAGGGGGAAGACGCTGACAACTGGCGAGTTCTGGACGGACGCCACATCCATTTCACCTGACCATACGGTCACGGCGACATCATCAGGATCTTCATCGCCGTAAAGATAGCCATACCCGCCCTGTGCGCGGGTGATGCCTTCGGTAATGCGTTTGAAGGCAAGCGCACGATCGTTCACGCGCGAGACTTCAACGTTCAGCTTGTCGACATTGACGGTTTCAATTGGCAGGCCATCAGCGTCGAGGCGAGGCAGGATAACGCCGCCGCCCTTGAAGCCGACATATGGCGGGCGGTCCTGAAAGTCGATCTTGACGGTTTCATCTGACTCCAGCTCGCGGCCATCGGCTGCCATCAGGCCCGCCTTCAGTGTCAGTTCGCGTGAATCAGAGAATGTCAGACCACCGACACACAGTTCTTCGCCATTTGCAGAATAGGTAAGGGACTTCTGCGGAACGACCTGCACATACGGGCTGTAATCAGCTTCCGGGTCCAGCGGGGCGGTAAAGACAAGGCAGGCAACGGGCGCCGCGCCACTCATGTCTGTCCGGTAGCGAATGAACGCGAAGGTTTCTTCATTCCTTGCCGCCGCAGCCTGACGCAGTTTCTCGCGCTCTTCTGATCGGCGTTTGAAGTTTTCAGCGCTTGTCTGCGACTGCGCGGCCATCTCGCGTTCCTGAGCAGACTGGGATGACAATGTCTGTGATTCAGAATACTCGGTTCCCGACTCTTCCTGAACAAACTTATAGACAAAGCCAGCGGTCAGAATGACAGCGACCGCCAATATGAAAGCCTGCAAATAACGCATCATGTTACCTTTCCCCTACCTTGGTCCTGTTTTGCGCGAACCAGCGTCAAATGTCATTACTAAACGTGGAAAAGGTGCCAATGAGGTCGGAATCTGACGAGATTGCCATAATGTCACTTGACTACGATGTGATCATCATAGGCGCGGGCGCTGCAGGGCTTTTTGCTGGCAGTAATTGCACGAAGCGCGGCCTCAGCACCCTGGTGGTCGACCATGCTGCGAAACCCGCCGAAAAAATCCGCATTTCGGGCGGCGGACGTTGCAATTTCACCAATCTGGAAACAGACGCGAAGCGGTTTCTGTCCGAAAACCCGCACTTCGCCAAGTCTGCACTTGCGCGCTTTACGCCCTGGGATTTCATTGCCCTGATGGCCGAGCACGGGCTCACCTATCATGAGAAGACGTTAGGGCAGCTCTTCTGCGATCAGAAATCCGGTGCCATCATCAAAATGCTGCTCGATGAGCTGGAAAAGCACGGCGGGACGCTTCAACTCTCGACCGATGTCCGCAATGTCAGAAAATCGAACGACCAGTTCTCGGTTCAGACCTCGACAGGCGAACTGCGCGCCCGCCACGTCATCATCGCAACGGGCGGATTATCCATTCCAAAGATCGGCGCTTCGGGGTTTGGCTATGAGATTGCCAGGCAATTTGGTCATGACATCGTCGAAACACGCCCCGGACTTGTGCCCTTCACCTTCTCCGGTCAGACCAAAGAGCGCTTTGCCAGCCTTTCCGGCGTCGCGACAAATGTGGATGTCGAAAGCGAAAACGGAACACGCTTTCATGAAGCCATGCTGTTCACGCATCGCGGCCTGTCTGGCCCGGCCATTCTGCAAATCTCCAGTTATTGGTCTCCCGGCGAGCCTGTTCACGTCGATTTTCTGCCAGGGACCGATCTCAGCGCGCAGCTGACCGAGGCAAGACATGACCAGCCGCGCAAGAAGCTCTCCGACCTGCTCGCACAATGGCTGCCTAACCGGCTGGTGGCCGATTTGCTGGCCGAGCTAAAGATCGATAAGCGCGCTGGCGACCTCTCCAACAAGGACATCGCCTTGATATCCGGCCGTCTGCAGAACTACGCCCTGACGCCAACACAGACCGAGGGCTATCGCACGGCTGAAGTCACGGTGGGCGGCGTCGACACGGCAGGACTTTCCTCCAAGACCATGGAGAGCCGCCATTGTCCGGGGCTTTATTTCATTGGTGAAGTGGTCGACGTGACCGGCTGGCTGGGCGGCTATAATTTTCAGTGGGCCTGGGCCAGCGCACATGCCGCCGCAATGGCGATTGCCGAGGCAACCTAATTGCTGGCCCGCAAACGCGTGTCCGCCGCAGCCTCATTCAACAAGTGAACGATGGTGTTGATCAGTAGGTCCGGGAGAACGGGTTTGCCGATATGCACATTCGCACCGCTCGCTTTGGCGAGCTCCTTGTGAGACTTCATGGCGTTCGCGCTCAACATGATGACCGGACAGGCCGCACGACCACGCTCTTTTTCCCAGCTGCGGATTTTCCGGGTGGCTTCCAAGCCATCCATGACCGGCATCTGCATATCCATAATCACGAAATCGAAATGCTCCGTCGTGAACCGGTCAAGCGCGTGCTGGCCGTTTTCAACGGTCTGAACATCATAACCGAGCGGGCTGAGAATGAGCTGAATGACGCGCTGATTGATCGGATGATCTTCCGCCAGCAGCACACGCAGGGATTTGTCGGACATGTCCAGTTCAGCTGGCGCAGGCGGATTAGACGGCATCTCCATATCCACTGTCTGGCAGCGCGGCAGGCGAATGATCGCCGTGAAGGTACTGCCTTTGCCGTACTCGGATTCGACCTTGATCGAGCCATCCATCAATTCGACCAGCGACTTGCAAATACTGAGCCCAAGGCCTGACCCGCCATAACGCTGATAGACTTTCTGATTGGCCTGGCTGAACGGATCAAAGACGCGCGACAAAGCCGACTGATCAATGCCGCAACCGGTATCACTGACCACAATCTGCAGGGCATCACGTTTATCCTGCGTCGACAGACATGAAATCGACAGCGTTACTGACCCAGCGGACGTAAATTTGATGGCATTGCTGGTCAGATTGCCAATCACCTGCTTCAGACGGACCGCATCGCCAATATACATACGCTGACAGTCCGGTGCGATGTCGACATGGAAGGCAATGCCCTTGTCACGCGCAGACAAAGCATAAAGCTCGCAGATGGAGGAGACGGTTTCTTTCAGGTCAAAAGGCTCGGCGTTCAGATCGAGACGGCCAGCCTCGACCTTGGACACATCCAGAATATCGCTCAGCTGACGCTCCAGCTGCTGCGCAGACCGGCTGATCAACTGCGCCATTTCGAGCTGATCCTCTCGCAAATCCGTTTTGCGCAAGGCGCTGGCAACGCCAATGATGCCGTTCATAGGCGTGCGAAGTTCATGGCTCATCGTCGCCAGGAAGACGCTTTTGGCATCATTTGCCTTTTTCAGCTCTTTCGTGCGCTGCGCAATGCGTGTCTCAAGCTCGATAAGGTGGGAATCTGTTTTCCGACGGTAATCTTCAAGGACATTCGCCAGTCCGCCAATTTCATCCTGACGTTTGCGGGTTTCGTCGATCAGTGCGCGGTCCTCTTCGCGCGTACGCGGCTCCTGCTCCTGGCTCGAGAAATTCCGAGCGAGTGCCACAATCGGTTTGATTCCGAAATTGCGTATGAAAATGACCAGAATGCCAACGCACAGGAATGCGACCGACAGCGACACAATGAAGGTCGGCAAAACAGAGTCGAGCGTGCTCGCGAACAAGACATCGTTCGGGATATGAATAACAACGAACCAGTCAGGTACATCCAGATGATAGACGGCATTGACGTGCTCAAATAAGCGGCCCCGGTCGGCCGGAACAAAGCCCGATACAATCGACCGCTGGGCAACCGTGCTGGCGAGCGCCTCCGGGTGCAATCTTTCTTCAATTGCGTCGACATCCGGCTGGGTGACCTGCTCTTTTCCGAGCAGATCCGGATGCGCAATCAGAGAGCCATTGGATTCGATGAAATAGAGCTCGCTGCCTTTAATCGGAACATCGCTCAGAGCTTCGCGAAACGCAGCGCCCAAAGGCAAAGTCGTGCCCCAGATCCCAAGCTGCTCGCCATTCACACGGATAGGCGTTTGGCAGCCTGTCGTCAGCGCTTCGCCGCTTTGCACATAAGCCAGTCGGGAGAGCGGTGTACATTTCGTGATGCCTGCCGGATTGCGCTCCGGGTCGGACAAGCTCATGAAATTGAAACTGTCGAACTTATAATCCGCCTTCGCGAGCGAACGATAGAACATCAGCTTGTCGTCGCGGCCGGGCGCAAAGACGATGAGATCGTTTCTCTTCGTCGCATACCAGAGGCTCTCAATGTCCTCTTTCACGCTTGGCGCAATCTGAGCAATCGCCAGAAAAGCTGCAATCAGCTCTCGTTTCCGTTCAGGCGTCCATTCCGTATCAGCGGAAATGAAAGCTCCAATGCCGTTTACCTGGCCAATCTCAGGAATATAGGTGCCATCAAACAAGGCATCAGAGCTGCGACGGGTACCGTCCTCCTTCACAGGGAAGAAGGTCTGAAGCATTTCCTCGATTTTTTGCTCTGTCAGATTTTCGTGGCGAAACAGGAACGCTGAATGCGTCGCAGCATGTGCTTTTTCGAGCCGGTCAAAGCGCAATTCCTCACGCTGGCCGCGTTCATAGATATAGTTGCTGACCTGCTCAGCCATGATTTTCCGGTCATGACTATACTCAGCAACCAGAGAAATCGCTGCCGATCCGATTATCGCCAGGGCTGCCAGAGGAAGCAGAAACCAAAAAAGCCTGGCCTGGATACTTTTCGCCATGTCGACAGCCAATTCTATGATCCCGAGCTCTAGGCGTATCGAAGAGTCGTAAACAAAGCGCTGAATATATTTAATGGATAAAGAGAGTAGCGGTCAGACTATCTTTAACGACTGTTTCCCTTGATCTTTTTTACGTATTTTTCTTCACCCGGATCTGAATTATCGGTCAATCGCCTACAGAATGCTTCGGCGTTCAGCCATTCCCCGGACGCCAGTCCGGCGGCGCGAGCTCAAAACCGGAAAATTCAAACCCCGGAGACACGGTGCAACCGCAAAGGGTCCATGCCCCAAGTGTTTCAGCCGTTTGCCAGGCGCCTGTCGGCACGACCAGTTGCGGCCGGGCGCCAGAGCGCAGATCCGGCCCCAGCTGGTGAGACGAACTCGTCTCGATCCGACCATCCTGCGACATGGTCAGCACCAAGGGTCCGCCCGCATACCAATGCCAGACTTCACTCGCATCAACGCGGTGCCAGTGGGACACCTCACCTGCCTGAAGCAGATAATAGATGGACGTCCCGACACTGCGGCCATTCGTTTCTCGTGGATCGCGAAAGACCTCACAAAAGTGTCCGCCTTCAGGGTGTGGTTTGAGGTTCAGCAGGCGAATGACCTCATTCACTCCGAGATCGCCGCCCCCCGGAAACGGCATCAGAAATTATCCTTGCGCGCACGTATCTCGGCGAAGGTTGCCACCATATCGCCCGGATGCCCCATGGCGGTCTGCAGCGCTTCATTGTCTGCGCGCAGGAATGGATTGGAGGCAAGCTCATTGGCCAGAGATGTCGGTACAGTTGGCTTGTTATCGGCCCGCAATGCGCGAACGCGATCAACATACATCTGAAGCGCCTTGTTACCCGGCTCGATCGTCACTGCAAAATCTGCATTAGCGGCGGTGTATTCGTGCGCGCAGTAAAGAAGCGTATCCGTCGGCAATGCCCGGATTTTCTCAAGACTGTCCCACATTTGCTCAGGCGTCCCTTCAAACAATCTGCCACACCCGAGTGCAAAGACAGTATCGCCAACAAAGGCCACCTGCACGTCTTCCATGTGATAGGCGATATGCCCGCTGGTATGCCCCGGCACATCCAGAACACGCGCCACACGCGCACCGAGATTGACGATGGAATCCTGATGAACAAGGCGGTCTATGCCTGGAATCTTCTCGGATTCATTGGCCGGCCCGATGATAACGCAGCCCGTCGCTTCCTTGATTTCCAGATTGCCGCCCGCGTGGTCCGGATGCCAGTGTGTGTTCCAGATCTGCGTGATCTGCCAGCCCTTTTTTTCAGCCTCTGCCAGTATG
The DNA here is from genome assembly GCF_042659465.1 of Ponticaulis profundi. Classification (NCBI taxonomy): domain Bacteria; kingdom Pseudomonadati; phylum Pseudomonadota; class Alphaproteobacteria; order Hyphomonadales; family Hyphomonadaceae; genus Ponticaulis; species Ponticaulis profundi. Next base: position 91,490 of record NZ_JBHSSW010000005.1, read on the forward strand.
ACTTTGGCATCTGGCGTATCGATTGCCGCTGTTTCGCCGGACGCCTTGTCATGGACAAGATAGCCATAATTGTCGCTCAGACACCGGAACTGGTGGATTTCGAAATCATTCATCATCAAATTTCCCTATTGCGCGTAAGTATGTTGGCATGATGCCATGCTTGCAAGGAAAGGCGCCAAGCGATGCGATTGGACATTACCACGCTCATGTCGTTCTACGACAGCCCATTGGGGCAAAGCGCCAATCGCGCAATCCTGGAAAGGATCAACGCCCTTTGGGGCGACCTCTCCGGTCTGGACGTCCTTGGCATCGGCTATGCGCCGCCCTTTCTCGAGGGGCTTGAAGGCAAACCACGCAGATCTGTTTGCCTCATGCCGCATTCGCAAGGCGCTCATGCCTGGCCGGATGGTGAACGTGGCTCTGCAACGGCGCTCTCCAACGAGCGCGAACTGCCCTTCATGGATGCGATCTTTGACCGGATCCTTGTCATCCATGCGCTGGAAGAAACCGCTCACGCTCCGGACTTTCTTCGTGAAATCTGGCGCGTCAGTGCTCCTCAGGCCCGCATTCTGATCATCACGCCCAATCGGTCGGGTGTCTGGTCGCTCAGCGATTCAACCCCGTTCGGCTATGGACGCCCTTTCTCTCAACGGCAATTGAAGCGATTGATGCGAGACGCCCTGATTGAACCAAGCGCCTGGACCCGTTCACTATATACACCGCCGATTGATTGGAAGATTTTCACATCATCGTCAGAAGGTTGGGAACGAGCCGGAGAGATATTCGTTGCAAATTTCGGAGGCGTTAATCTCGTTGAAGGCACCAAACGTGTGCAGATCGACCCGAAAACGCCAGAAAAAGCCAGGGTTGTAGTGCCATCCGGACTTCGCCCGGCAGTATCCTTAAATAAGGACTTGTAGACACATTTATAGTATGTTACACACCTAACACAGGTTCTTAATGAGGGATTAGGAGACACGCCATGAAATTCATCACTGCCGTATTCAAGCCATCGAAACTCGACGCGATCCTCGACACGCTGACAGAGCTGGGTGTTACCGGCCTGACCGTCACCGAAGTTCGCGGCTATGGACGCCAGCAAGGCAAAACCGAAGTTTATCGTGGCACCGAGTACGAAGTGCGCCTGCTTCCAAAGGTGAAAGTCGAAATCGCATGTGCCGATGAAGCTGTCGACAAGATTGTTACAGCAATTTCTGAAACAGCCAACACCGGCAAAATCGGCGACGGCAAGATTTTCGTCACGTCTCTCGAAGCTGCTGTTCGTATTCGCACAGGCGAGCGCGACAGCCAGGCCATCGAGGCGTAAGGCGAAGACAGTCCCCAGATCGAAGCCACACACCCGTTCGAGTGGTTTCGTCACCCCTGAAGGCATTGCCTTCAGGGGTTTGTCGTATCTGAGCCATCAATTTCTTCGCAATCGCGCCAACAATCCGATCAATCAGGTGATGTTGCCCCTGAATACAGCCATCTGATCTTTACCATATTGCGCCAGTCTCAAATTCTGAGGCCAGCAATAAAAGGTGAAGCTCACTTGTCGCATTATGATCTGATTGTCATTGGCAGCGGGCCGGCCGGACGCCGGGCAGCGGTTCAGGCCGCAAAGCTCAAGAAAACTGTCCTCTGTGTTGATCGAGGCAGGCGCGTCGGCGGTGTCTGTGTCCATACCGGCACCATTCCATCCAAGACATTGCGCGAAACGGTTCTGAACCTGACGGGCTGGCGGGAGCGTGGATTTTACGGACGCGGCTATCGGGTCAAAGACCGGATCACGGCAGATGATCTGATGCAGCGTCTGACGAAAACGCTCGACCATGAAGTGGAACTTCTCGAGCACCAGTTCACCCGGAACAAGGTCGAGATCGCGCGTGGCGCAGCTAAGTTCACAGATGCGAACAGCATAGAAATCGACTGTGGCGAAGGCGAAATTCTCAAAGCCAGCGCCGATAAGTTCATTCTCGCTATCGGCACGCGGCCTTATCGTCCGGACGATATTCCCTTCGATGATGCCATTCTCGATGCAGATGAAATACTTGAACTCACGCGCCTGCCACGAAGCCTGACCGTTATCGGCGGCGGGGTCATTGGTATTGAATATGCGACGATTTTCAGCGCTCTGGATGTTAAAGTCACCGTACTGGAAGCCGCAGATGGACTTTTGAAATTCGTGGATCGGGAACTGATTGACGAATTCATGCATGATCTGCGCGATCGCGGCGTCACCATTCGCCTCAACGCTGTTACAACATCCGTGTCACGTCAGGGAGAAGACGCCTGCCTGGTCGAACTCGAGGATGGTCGTCAGGTCTGGTCGGAAATGGTGCTCTATGCGGCGGGCCGCCAAGGCGCGGTTGAAGGCCTTAATCTGGAAGCTGCGGGCCTGACCTCTGACAAGCGTGGACGTCTGAAAGTAAATGAAAAGGTTTTCCAGACAGATGTCCCACACATCTATGCCTGCGGTGACATTATCGGGTTTCCGAGCCTCGCCTCAACGGCGATGGAACAGGGACGCATCGCAGCGCGTGCTGCTTTCAATGTTCAGACAGAAGCGCCGCCTGAATATTTCCCATACGGGATTTACGCTGTGCCCGAAATCTCGACGGTTGGTGAGACGGAAGAAGAAGTCCGCGCTCGCAAAGAGCCTTATGAATGCGGCGTGGCGCGGTTTCGCGAAACCGCCCGCGGTCACATTATGGGCGTCAATTCCGGCTTCATGAAACTCATCTTCTCCCTGAAAAGCCGGAAACTGCTCGGCGCACACATTGTCGGTGAAGGCGCAACCGAGCTCATTCACATCGGGCAGGCCGTCATCACGCTAGGCGGAACGCTGGAGTATTTCGTCGAAAACACCTTCAACTATCCGACGCTCGCCGAAGCTTACAAAATCGCGGCGCTGGACGCCTGGAACCGGATGCCCCGGGTCTAGAGCGCTTACTCGCTCGCCTGTGAAACGAGTGCGTCGAAAAATGAAAAGGCATCTTCAGAAGCCCAGTCTGCCTCCCCTTCGAGGCGGGCCAGCTCACGGCCATCCTCGCCATAGATGAGCGTTGTCGGGAAACCCGCAACCAGAGAGTCGAACAAGACACCGCGCGTCGGATCGGCGAAGAACTCGAGCCTGTCATCGGTGAGGTCGGCCAGCTGCTTTCGCGCCAGCGGAAAATCACCTACCCGGTCAACCGAAATCGCCATCACTTTGAGGTCGTTTTCGTCATAGCGATCCTGCAGCGCAGCCAGTGTCGGCATCTCCACAATGCAGGGCGCGCAGAAGGTACCCCAGAAGTTCACCACCAGAATTCGCCCCTGATAATCAGCCAGGGTGAGCATGGATTCATCAGGTCCCAAAAGTTCGGCATCCGATTGAATGGGAGGTTCTGCGCGAATTTGGAGTGATTTCAGGTCACCAACAGCGTAGGTTTTCAGCCCTGTCTTCGGTTCTGTCGTTGAACTCGCGGAAAACCAGACATAGACAACAGAACAAAGGCCAATAAGAAGCATGGCCGGAATACCATATCGGGTGAGCATTGCCATAAGTGCGGTGTCCTTCATCCTCTGAAAGGATTGAGATAGTCATCATGGCGAAAAAGCCAGCGCAAGGTCAGGAAATGTGGGGCGGACGCTTTGCCGCAAAGCCAGACCAGATCATGGAAGCCATTAACGCCTCGATCGATGTTGATCAACGCATGGCCGAAGAAGATATCGCAGGATCCAAAGCCCATGTGCGCATGCTGGCTGACCGCGGCATTGTCACTGAAGCCGACCGTGATGCCATTCTGGGCGGCCTCGACGCAGTGATTGAAGAGATCCGCAAAGGCGACTTTCCTTTCCGAAAAGATCTCGAAGACATTCACATGAATGTCGAAGCCCGCCTCAAGGAATTGATCGGCGAGCCGGCTGGACGCCTGCACACGGGCCGTTCAAGAAATGATCAGGTCGCAACAGACTTCCGCCTGTGGGTCCGCGAAGCACTGAAAACCCGCGCCGACCAGGCTGAGGCGCTTATGCGAGCCTTGATCGATCAGGCCGATTTGCATGCTGAAACCGTCATGCCCGGCTTCACCCATTTGCAGACCGCTCAACCTGTCACCTTTGGCCATCACCTGATGGCATATGTCGAGATGTTCTCTCGCGATAAATCACGCTTTCAGGATGCCCTTGTGCGCATGAATGAGAGCCCGCTTGGCGCGGCGGCTCTGGCCGGAACCGGTTTCCCGATTGATCGTGAGCAGACCGCCGAAGCGCTCGACTTCTTTGCTCCGATGGCCAACTCACTGGACGCTGTGTCCGCACGCGATTTTGCGGTCGAAGCGGTCTCTGCCTGCTCGATCTGCGCCATGCATTTGTCACGACTGGCCGAAGAAATCGTGATCTGGGCGTCAGCTCAGTTCCACTTCGTTCGCCTGTCCGATGCGTGGTCGACCGGCTCCTCCATCATGCCGCAAAAGCGCAACCCCGACGCCGCTGAGCTCGTCCGCGCCAAGACCGGGCGTATTTACGGCGCGCTTCAGGCACTTCTGACCGTTCTGAAGGGTCTGCCGCTGGCCTATTCGAAAGATATGCAGGAAGATAAGGAACTGACCTTCCTGGCCTTTGATGCGCTCGATCTGTGTCTTGCCAGTATGACAGGCATGGTTTCCAGCTGGACAGTCGATAAAGATGCCATGCGCGCAGCCGCCGCCCATGGGTTCTCAACCGCAACCGATCTGGCCGACTATCTCGTGCGCGAACTCGGCCTGCCCTTCCGAGAGGCCCACCATGTCACCGGCGCGACTGTGAAGCTCGCGGAAGACAAGGGCTGCGACCTTGCCGATTTGTCACTCGAAGAGCTCCAGTCTGTCGAACCTCGCCTTACAGATGCCGTATATTCGGTGCTGACTGTGGAAGCATCCGTAAACTCTCGCACGAGCTATGGTGGAACCGCGCCAGCGCGTGTGCGAGAACAGATTTCCCGTTGGAAGGAGCTTCTTGAATGAAACACCTGATCGCACTGCCGCTCTGCCTGGCTGCCCTCTCTCTGTCCGCTTGCGGACTTCGTGGAGACCTGGAGCGCCCGGATCCTATGTGGGGCAATCCGAACGAGCCGGAAACACCGCCTGCCGTAGAAGAACCACAACAGGAAGCTGCCCTGCGTCAACGCAGCGAGCCTGAGCCGGAGCCGACAACCTCTTACCGTGATCCTGAAACGGGTGAGATTGTCTGGATTGAGAACGAAAATGGCGGCGACAAGCCTCTGGCGAAACCGACCACACCTATTGAATCCGGCGGCCTGCCGCCCGTAGAAGAGTAAATTCCGTCACATGCACCATTTCGAGTATCGCGGCGACGTCCTGTATTGCGAAGATGTCGCCATTCCAGATCTGGCCGAAACCTATGGCACACCTCTTTATGTCTACTCGACGGCCACGCTGAAACGCCATTATCGCGTGTTGTCTGAGGCATTTGAAACCCAGTCCTGCCTCATTGCCTATTCTGTGAAGGCCAACAGCAATCTGGCGGTACTCGCAACGCTGGCGTCCATGGGCGCAGGTGCAGATGTCGTCAGTGGCGGCGAGCTCTATCGCGCACTGAAAGCTGGCATACCGGCCGAAAAAATCGTCTTTTCCGGCGTGGGCAAAAGCGTGTCCGAACTGAATGCGGCACTCGATGCCGGCATTCACCAGTTCAATGTGGAATCGATCCCGGAACTGCATCGTCTGTCGCGACTGGCAGAAGCACGCGGCGTGAAAGCACCGATTGCCCTGCGGGTAAATCCACACGTCGCGGCGGGCGGTCATGCCAATATTTCGACCGGTGCCGCAGAACACAAATTCGGCATTGCCTGGCATGAAGCCAAGGACATCTACAAAGAAGCCATGGACATGCCCGGCATTCAGGTGGCTGGTGTGGACGTGCATATCGGCAGCCAGATCACCGACATTGCGCCAATGCGCACCGCGTTCGAGAAAGTGGTCGGCCTGGTGCGCGAATTGCGCGACATGAACATTCCGATTGAACGCATCGATCTTGGCGGCGGACTTGGCATCCCGTATCGCGATGGTGATGTTCCGGCATCCCCATCTGACTATGCCGCCATGGTGCGCGACGTTCTTGGCGATCTGGACGTTCAGGTCATTCTGGAACCCGGACGCATGATCGCGGGCAATGCCGGGATTTTCATCTCCCGCGTCGAATACATCAAAGAACGCGACGGTCGACGCTTTGCCATTCTGGATGCAGGCATGAACGACCTGATGCGCCCGGCGCTGTATCAGGCTGTCCACGAGATGAAGCCGGTTGTCAAATCAGCCTCCGACTGGACACAGACCTACGATCTGGTCGGCCCGATCTGCGAAAGCACGGACCGATTTGCGAAAGACTATGAGACGACGGAACTGCATGAAGGCGACCTCGTTGCCTTTATGTCAGCCGGTGCTTACGGCGCTGTAATGTCTAACCAGTATAACACCCGGCCAATATGTGCTGAAGTATTGGTAGATGGCGAACAACATGATCTGGTTCGTCGCGCGCCAACATTTGAAGAAATCGTCTCAAGCGAGCAAATTCCGAAGTGGATAACATCTTAAAGCATCCCGAACTGCGTGCCCGCATCGCACGCACAAAGGCCAGACTGTCGCGTCTGGCATGGTTCGATGCTTTTGCCCTTCCCTTTGGTCTGGCGCTCGTCTTTCTGATCCTCGCCGTCATCGGTACGTTCAACGCATTGCCAATGGCGCCGCGAGCGATCGTGCTTTATGGGCTGTTTGCCGCCTTTATCGGCTTGCTTGTTTTTGGCTGGCAGAGGCTGAAATTACCAGGCGACAAGGCCGCAAAGACCGCACTGGACGAAACACACCCTCAGCGTCCGCTTTCCGGACTTGAGGATTATCCTGCGCAGACCAATGCTGAGACACGTGCGATCTGGAAAGCGCACCGCCAGTCTCTGGCGCAACAAGCACTTCAGCTCAAATCTCCCGGCTTTCGAAAGGCCTGGAAGCGACGCGACCCTCTGGCGCTGCGCTTTGTGGTGCCCGTGATTTTTCTCGCTCTGCTTGGCCTAAATTTCACAAAAGCCCCCTCCCGGTTTGCAACGGCTTTCTCCCCGGATATCGGCGCTGTCTTCGGCGCTCAGAATCTCGATATTTCGGCCTGGCTCACACCGCCGGAATACACAGGTGAGGCCCCCGTTTTCCTGACATCGAGCACACAGGGCGCGAATGTTCCGGCCGGGTCGACGCTCACCTTCCGCGTACACGGCCCGGCAACCCCGGAACTGAAACGTCGCGCTACGTCTGAGCAGAATCTCCAGGGACCGAAATCGCTCAAACTCAAACGCCAGAAAGATGGCTCTTTCGAAGTCAGCCTGCCCGTCACCGCGCCGCAAACCATTGCGCTGCATTTCTGGGGCAAGCGCGCCGAGTGGGACATACAGACCGCTGCAGATCAGGTGCCGACTATCCAGTTTGCCAGCGATCCGTCACCGACCAGTGATGACAAGATGACCTTCGACTGGAGCGCGGAAGACGATTACGGCCTTGCGAGCGTCGAGCTGCGGATTCAGCCGCATGAAGACTCTGGCGTTTCAACCGACGCCTCAGATACTTTGCCACTGGAATTGCCGGTTGCGTTTGCCCGTTCAGCCGACGAAACGGCAAGCCTCGATCTGACGCGTCACAAATGGGCAGGTCTGCCGGTTCACCTCACCCTGATTGCCACCGATTCCGCAGGTCAGTCTCAGGAAAGCGAAACGCTTCCATTCATTCTGCCTGAAAAACTGTTTCTGGAGCCTCTGGCGAAGTCCAGCCAGGAAGTCCGTCTGACCGTGTTGCGTGAAGAAGAGGGCTATATCAGTGCCGCGTCTGCGGATGCGACCACCTCCCCGTCTGACATCAATGGCTTTGGTGACAGGCTCGAGAACGCACCAGAGGGCTACCAGCAGGCTGCCCTGATGCTGGACGCGGTCACCTATCGTCCGGACATCTTCATTGATGACTATGCCATCTATATGGGCCTGCGTCGGTCTTTCGACATGCTGAAATTCGCGCGCGCCAAAGATGATGTTGAGCCAATCGATGATCTGCTTTGGTCGATCGCCCTTCGGGCTGAGTTTGGCACTCTGGCCGATGCCGCACGACGTCTCGAAGCAGCTCGCCGCGCTCTTGAACGCGCGCTGCGTGACGGCGCGAGCGAAGAAGAAATACAGCGCCTGATGCAGGCCTTCCGTGATGCTGCCGAAGAGTATATCGCCGCGCGCATGGCCGAAGCGCTGATGAATGGCGACCAGAGCGGCAGCGGTGGTGGTGGCGAAATGCCGGACACCATGCTGCAGGGTCAGGACCTTGAGGATATGCTGGCTGCGCTTCAGGATCTCACGGAAACCGGTGCAACAGATGCTGCCCGCCAATTGCTGGATGATGTGGCGAACCTTCTGAACAATCTGCAATTCACGCAGGGTCAGAACGGCGATGGAGGCATGCCCGGCCAAGAAGGACAGGAAGGCGACGAAGACGCCAGTCCGGAAGAAAAAGCACTTCAGGGCGCTCTGGACCGACTGGCTGAAATCCTCGAAGAACAACGCCGCCTGAATGACGACACGATGCAGGAGCGCTTTGGGTCGGGGGAGTCAGAAGATGGCATTCCACGCCTGTTTGATGACCCCAATTCCAACAATATCTTCGGCGACGAAAACAGCGAACAAGACCGCGGCCCAGTACCTGGAGAGCCGGGCGAAGATGGTGAGGAAACGGACAGCCGCTCCCTTGCTGAGCGCCAGAGTGATCTGCGCGATCAGCTTGAGGCCTTCATCGAAAATGGTGACGAGAATGGAGAAGGCATGGCGGCGCTCTCCGACGAACAGCTGGAAGATGCTGAACGGGCTCTGCGCCGCGCCGAACGTGCCCTGCAACAGGGCGATCTCGATGCCGCACAATGGAATCAGGACCGAGCGGTTCAGTCCATGCGCGATGCCGCTGGCGGTCTGGCCGAAGAACTGGACGAGCGCCGCAGCGCCCGCCGTGGCGAGAATGGTGAGGACACCATCAATGAGAGCGATCCGCTCGGCAGAACAGCTGGCGGCGCGCGCCCGAATGGTGACGATGAAGAAACCATCCCGGATGAGATTGATCGCCAGCGCGCGCGCGACATTCTCGACGATTTACGCCGCCGTCTTAATGAATCCGACAGTGAAGAAGAACGCGAATATCTGCGTCGTCTGCTTGATCGCTTCTAGAGGCTGAGCTCAGGTTTTAACGGCACCGAGATAAGGCAGACCGCGATACAGACCCGCATCATCCATGCCATAGCCGACCAGAAAGCGATCAGGCGCGTCATACGCCCAGCTGTCTGCACCATACAGCGGCGCGTTCGGCTTGCGGGCAAGGACACAGGTGATCACTTCGCGCGCGCCTTTGGTCAGCAGATGCTGGCGCGCAAACTGAAGGGTTCGGCCTGTGTCAAACACATCATCAATCAGCAGGACGCCGCGCCCGCTGACGGAACGTGAGAGATCCGCACGCACCACAACGCGGCCCGTGCTTTCGCGCTGGTCGCGATAACTCTCAAGCCAGATCGCATCCATCATGGGGTGCACGCCCTCATCTGCGAGGTGACGCATCAGGTCTGTCGTGAAGGGCGTTGCGCCCAGCAAAATGGTAACCGCCGTCCAATCGCCCGTCATTTGCGGCGCGAGTTCCTTAGCCAGCGCTTTTACACGCGATTGCACTTCCTGCTCATCAAGCAGGACGTCAAATTCAGGAGTGCTCATCGGATTTCCGTATCAGTGATCTTCCGGATGAGTATCGTCTGTTCCGTGAGAGTCGTCCACCTCATGTGGATCATCTGTCGCATGCGGATCGCTCGCGGGCGGGTGTTCCTCGTCCGGGCCATGTGCGTCGTCAGACCCATGATCATCGATTGGCGCATGATCGTCTGCGGGACCATGGCCATCATCACTTCCGTGATCGTCGGCAGGATGATGATCAACGCCGTCAACGGAAGGCTCAACAAGCCGAGCGCCGATCTCGTCTGCCTGAACGAATGACATGGCCAGATCAAAGGCTTCCAGAGGCGGGCTATCGAGCGTCGTTTCGAAATGGCCCTCCTCGCCCGCTGGCAGGATATCCATATCGAGTGAGATCAGGACGCTGTCGACGGTGGCTCCGTGATCATCGCGCAGCTCGACCTTGATCACCGGAACACGTTGATCCCGATTGGTGATGTTATCGACCGTGCCGGCAATGCTGAGCACGGGCATTGTGCCATCGAATGTGCGCTCGGCGGAGACCGGCCCGAACTCCAGGCCGAATCGATTGGTGTCGAGCCCCGCCATGGCATAAGCCGAAGACGCCTTGGGCCAGAGCTTGACCACCATATCGCGCTGCATGACAGCGAAGGCCCCAAAGGCAAGAAACAGAACCGCTGACATGCCCCATGCAGACAAGGCTGCGAACTTCGCGCCGTTTGCCTTTCGGGCGAATTCCTTTTCGCGAATGGCCTGATGCGGCTGAAGAGAGGTTTTTGTCGCCTGACGCACACGCTCGACCTTCTCGCGAGAGAGGTCGGACGCGTTAAAGCGCTCCTCGAGCGACAACTCAGGCCGCGCAAACCATGCGTGCCCACAAGCTGCGCATCTGACAGTCCGCCCGTTTTCCCCGATGGCCTTGTCATCGGCAAAATATTGTGCGGAACAGGATGGACATGAGAGGATCACTGAAGTCTTCTCCACCTAACGAGACGAGTATGCTTCGTCCCATGATTCGCACAAAGACAGTCCTGAAGACTGAAATTCTGAAATGATCACCGAGACGTCCTTTCTGCCCGATGAACCAACCATCCGCATGGATGGTGTTAACCATGGTTACTTACAAGGCGACCATGTGTTAGGTGACATTAACATGGCGTTAAGACCCGGCTCCTTTCACTTTCTGACGGGACCCTCCGGATCTGGCAAAACCACCCTCCTCCAGCTGATGTATCTGGCGCAGACACCGCGCACGGGGCGCGTCTGGCTGTTCGGCGTGGACACCTCGCGCGCGGAACGGAAAGTCCTGACCAATCTACGCCGCAGAATTGGCGTTGTTTATCAGGACTTTAGACTGCTTGATCACCTGACAGCCTATGAGAATGCGGCACTGCCGTTACGCGTCATTGGCCGAAATGAGCGCGAATATCGTGACGATGTGATGGAGCTTCTGCACTGGGTCGGACTGGGAGAGCGGATCAATGCCAAGCCGACCACGCTCTCGGGCGGCGAGCAGCAACGTGTTGCCATCGCACGCGCACTTGTTAACAAACCCGACCTTCTGATCGCCGATGAGCCGACCGGCAATGTCGACCCGGAAATGGGCGAGCGACTGATTCGTCTGATCCTGGAGCTGAACAAACGTCTCTCCACCACAGTGTTTATCGCCACACACGACCTGACGCTGGTCAAGCGGCTTGGCGCGCCGGTGTTGCGACTGGAAAACGGCTTGCTGATGAAGGGCTCATCAACAGGTTCTGCATATGGTGGCGAAGATGAGTGACGGGCGCCGCACACCCTTATTGCCCCAGGAAGACGCCCGCGAAGCGGCGCTCTTTTTTGTGGTCGCCGCGCTGTGCTTTCTGGCGGCCCTGACGGCGCTGGCAACAAGTGCAGCCTATGGCGCAGCCAAGAGCTGGGCCGGACAGGTTCAGGGGGAAGTCAATGTCCGCCTGATTGATGGCGGTGATGTTGAAGCCTCAGAACTCGCCGCCGCGCTGCAGGATCTCGACGACATCTACACCGCGACGCCAGAACTCCGCTCAGACACCGAAGCTCTGCTTGGCCCATGGCTGGGCGATGATCTGCCCGAAGACCTGCCCGTACCAACCTACATCATTGTTCAGTCCAATCCGGATGCGGTGAATATCCGCCAACAGATTGAGGCAAAGGCTGATGAGCTGGGCTACCCGGTAAAGGTCGAGATCTTTGCGCAATGGGCTCAGGACGTCGAACGCAGCCTCGGGGTTCTGCGTATCGCGGGTCTTGTCGCCCTTGGCCTTCTGGTGACCATCGTGGTGTCCGTGATCGCGTTCGCGACACATGCGGCGCTGCTGGCACGGCGTGATGTTGTCGGCGTCCTTCATACATGTGGCGCGAGCGATCGGTTCATTTCCCGCCTGTTCGAATTTCGTTTCTTTGGGCTCGGCCTGAAAGCCGGCGCTCTTGGCGCTGCCTTTGCGCTGCTCGGCGCGCTGTTATTGTTCTTCGCCGCCAGACAATCGGGAGACCGCAGCTGGCTTCTGCCGCAAATGTCACCGGATCTGGGTACTTTTGTGATCCTTGTCGTGACACCAATTGTCTCCGCGCTCGTTTCTATGTTTGCTGCCCGCGTAACGGTTACGAGGGCGCTTGCGGAGTTAGGCTAACATGGTGTTTCGGCGGAAACGCTACGCATTGATCCTTGGCGTGATCCTCGCGGCCCTTGTGGCCTCAGCCGATTTCTATCGCTGGGTTCACGAGGTTGCATCGCTTGAAAAGCCTGAAAACCCGCAGGCAGAGGGCATTGTTGCCCTGACCGGCGGGTCTGGCCGACGCATTGAAGCAGCAATCAGATTGCTCGAAGCGGGCGCAGGGGAAAGGCTGCTGGTGAGCGGCGTCCATAAAAGCGTCAGCACAACGGCCCTGATCGAAACCGGCGGCGGAAATGAGGACCTTTACGCCTGCTGTATCGATATTGGCCGGATTGCCTCATCGACCGAAAGCAATGCCGTGGAAACAGCCCGATGGGTGGAAGAACACGGCTATAAGCACCTGATCCTTGTGACATCGGACTATCACATGCCACGGGCCCGGCTGTGGTTTCGTCGCTATGTACCTGATGTCGAAATTACGCCATATCCAATGCAGTCCCGGATCGAGCCGAGGACATGGTGGAAATCCTGGACAAGCTTTCGCGGTCTTGCCACGGAATGGACCAAATACCGTGTGACAGCTCTCTTACTGGCATTTTGATATGAACTTTCTGACGTCTCTTCTTTTTGTCATCTGGCTCTATGGCTCGATGGTTGTGCTCGGCATTCTCTGGCTGCCATCACTTCTTATGCCGCGTTCTGCGGTTATGCTGGGAATCCGTACATGGGCACGCGCTGCCCGTTGGGGCATGAAAGTGTTCTGCGGCGCCAGTACAGAGATACGCGGCCGCGAGAACCTGCCGGATGGGCCCGCACTGATTGCACCAAAGCACCAGTCCACCATGGACGTTCTGATGGCTTTCCTGTTTCTCGATGACCCGTGTTTCGTCCTCAAGAAAGAGCTGATGTATTATCCGATCTTCGGCATGTATGCGGCCAAGGCGGGCATGATCGCGATTGACCGTCAGGGGTCGACCAAGACGCTGAAAGACATGGCGGCAAAGGGCAAGAAAGCGCTCGCAGACGGACGCAGCCTGCTGATCTTCCCGGAAGGCACGCGCCTGCCTCCCGGCGCTGAGCCAGACTATAAGCCAGGCATTGCATTGCTCTATAAAGAGCTGGGTGTGCCATGCGTCCCGATTGCCCTCAACACAGGCTATTGCTGGCCAGCGAGGGGCATTACCCGTCACCCCGGAGAGATGGTGATTGAGATTCTCCCGTCGATCGAACCGGGCCTCCAGCGCAAGGCATTCATGAAAACGCTGACTGAGCAGCTTGAAAGCGGTACATCGAAGCTGCTCGAAGAAGGCCAGCGCGCGCAGGCGGCTATCGGGGTAAGCGCATGAGCAAAAAGAAAAAGGGCCTTGGCCTGCCGGTATGGCTCGGCCTGCTCGTTATTCTCGTGATTGGCGGATATTCCGGTTACTGGTTCTGGATGTCCGGTGAAATTCGCAAAGGCGCGCTCGACTGGATCGAAGACCAGCGCAAAGCCGGCGTCGACATCACCTACGACAATATGGAAATTTCCGGATTTCCCTATCGCTTTGAACTGAAACTCGAGGCGCCCGTCGCTGTTTCGTCCGCAGATGGATGGCGCTTGGAGTCAGAACGCGTCCAACTCGCCGCGCAGAGCTATAATCTCTATCATGTCATCGCTCAGATGCCCGGCAAAAGCGACATCACGCTCGCCGATGGGCGCCAGTTCTCACTGGTTCCGGCAGAAAAATCTGCACTCAGCGTCCGCTATGATAGTGAGACCGTGCGTGACCTGCGGATTGAGCTACCGTCCCTGACGATCGCCGAGAACAATATGCGCGTGCTGGAACTCAATAACCTGATGTTCGGCATACGCCCGATGCCTGATGCGCCAACATCTGGCCAACTCGCCTTTTCTATCGATGACTTCACGCTCGAGCGCGCGCCGGATGATCTGACCTGGCTTGGACCAGACGGCGAAGAGCTGGTGATCTGGATTGAAATCGAGAACCTCTATCCGCTCCTGACGGAAGACCTGAGTTTCACAGAATGGCGGATTGACGAAAATCAGATCCATCTGCGTCGCGGAGAAGTAAATTGGGGGCAGCTTGATCTCGCCGCGCGGGCCAGCATTAAACTCAGCCGGGACAATCAACCCAATGGCACGATCGGCATTCATCTGGAGAATGTAGATGCGTTGCGCGAACAGCTTGAAGCCGCCGGAAGATTGGATCAGGAGACGAACCAGCTGATCGGAACAATCGGCTTGATGAGCCGCAATAATAACTTTGCGACAGTCGAGCTGCGAGATCGCGGTATCTATCTGCTCGGGAACAAGCTGGGCGAATACTAAACCGCCCGGCAGATCTTACTTCTTGGTGTCGCGGCCAAAGTTATCTGCGTCAGTATCCTGACCTGCATCAATAATGCTCTGGCGAATACCGCGCGTCCGTTCAAAGAAACTGCGAAGCTGTTCGCCCTCTCCCCAGCGGATGGCCCGTTGCAGGGCGGCGAGATCCTCATTGAAACGTCCCAGCATTTCGAGGACTGCATCCTTATTGTTCAAAAACACGTCGCGCCACATGATCGGGTCAGATGCGGCAATCCGTGTAAAATCGCGGAAACCGCCTGCAGAAAATTTGATCACATCACCCTGATCAACCGATTCCAGATCGTGCGCTGTGCCAACAATGTTGAACGCGATGAGGTGGGGCAAGTGACTGGTAATGGCGAGTACGCGGTCATGTCGCTCAACGTCCATCACCTGCACCTGACTGCCAATCACCGTCCAGAAATCGGAAAGCCGCTTTAGTGCAGCCTGACCCGCGTCATCAGCAAGCTCGGTTGCTGGTGTGAGAATGCACCAGCGATCACGGAACAGGCTCGCAAAGCCTGCATCCGGGCCGGATTTTTCGGTGCCTGCAATCGGGTGACCAGGAATGAAGTGAATATGGTCCGGCACAGACTCAAGCGCAGCATCGACAACCGCTTTTTTGACGGAGCCAACGTCCGTCAGGATTGCATCTGCCTTCATGGCGGAGGCGAATGTCTGCACCAGCGCTCCCATCACGCCGACCGGCGTTGCGAGGATCACAATGTCAGCGTCGCGTACGCAGTCACTGACGTCGTCATAAACATCACCGAGGCCAATCTCGCGCGCACGGGCACGCACATCGGCTGAGCCATCATACAGAGCGACGGACCCGGCCGCGCCGTACTCTCTGGCGGCACGCGCCAGAGAAGACCCGATCAGACCAATGCCGATAATGGCGACGCGTTTGACGACTGGTAACTCCATCAGGCCGCCATGAAGTCCTGAAGCGCTTCAATCACCTTCGTGTTTGCGTCTTCGAGTCCGACAGAGATGCGCAGGCAGTCTGGCAGACCATACGCCATGACATTCCGCACGATCAGGCCCCGAGACTGAAGGAAGGCATTGGCTGCTTCTGCCGTCTTGCCGTCCGACTGCGGGAAGCGCACGAGGAAGAAATTCCCCACACTTGGATAAACCGTCAGACCTGTCTCACGAACGGCAGGCAAAAGACGATCGAGTTCCGCATTGTTGAAATCGGCAGACTTTTGAGCAAACGCCTCATCCTTCAGCGCAGCGATACCGGCAAGCTGAGCGAGTGCATTCACGTTAAATGGACCACGCACACGGTTAAGCGCATCAATGACAGCGGCTGGCCCGAAGGCCCACCCCAGACGCAGAGAAGCCAGACCATGGATCTTCGAAAAGGTGCGTGTCATCAGGACATTGTCATAGTTCGCTGCCATTTCGAGGCCCGAGCTATAGTCGTTCTTCTGCACATACTCGGCATACGCCGCATCCAGAACGAGAAGCACATCTTCCGGCAGACCTGCATGCAGGCGGCGAACTTCATCAAATGGCAGATACGTGCCGGTCGGATTGTTCGGATTTGCCAGAAAGACAATGCGCGTCTTATCGGTCACCGCAGCCAGCATGGCATCAATATCGGCCACCAGATCTTTTTCCGGCACGCTGATGGTTTTTGCGCCCGACTGTTGCGCAACCAGCTTGTAAACCAGAAAGCCGTATTCCGATTGTATGATCTCGTCGCCCGGTGCCAGGAAAGCACGCGCCAGCATCTGGAAGATTTCATCCGACCCTGCGCCGCAGATCACGCGGTCGGCATCAATGCCATAGCGTTCCGAAATGGCTTCCCGCAGCAGATTGGAGCCGCCATCCGGATAGATCTCCAGCTGAGACAATCCTGTCTTGATGGCCTCGACGGCCAGCGACGAACAGCCGAGCGGATTTTCGTTCGAAGACAGCTTATAGCCGGATTCAGCAGCAAGCCCTGGCACATAAGGCTTGATTTCCAGTACATTCGGTAGAGGCTTCGGGGCCATGACGCATCCTGTCGTTACTCGGGCGCCCGAAACAGGTATGCTATTCGGGCTGACTATATGCGGGAAGTGCGCCAATCACACGCAATCCGTCAAGCCCCGCAAGCTTTGCAGCCTTCAGACGGATATCATCTTCCGGAAAACGTTCCATCGCCTCAAACAGAACCAGCGTCTGAAGGCGGCCTAGTTCGCGGCCCTCAATACCAACGTCAGAGAAGATCTTACCGACTTTATGGTGGTCATCATGCGCGATGAGAAGCGTGCTCGCACCAACCTCCGGCCCAAGCGGACCGCGCGCAAGAATGCTGGTGTACGGGACGTCTTTGTCGCCAAGCGGCCATGCCCCGATAATGCGCAGATTGTGAAAACGCTTTTCGTTGAAAGCCGGCCACCATTGCAGCGCACCGACGAGCGAAAGCCAGCCGAACACGCCGACGCAATCATCACGCTCTGCGCACATATTCAGCACATCGCGCGGATCATTCTCCACGCTCATTGGCATGGCATGCCCAAACATGGAACGGGCGTGATCCCACATGCGTAGCGGTTCACCACCGCTGACAATGACTTTCTGAAGACCGCAAGCGACCATGTCAGCGGGAAACTCTGCAGACCAACGCTGCAGGACCGGACCGCGCTGATCAACCGGCACCGCAGCCAGGCGGTCCAGCGAGGACAGCATGCTCATGGATAGAAGATCACCGCTTGCAGACAGAGCCTCGCGTAGCTGCCGCGCGGCCTGGGCACGTTTCTGCAGCGCCTGCTCCACACCTGTCTCCATGACAGCGAGCTGAGAGCGCAGCATTTCCAAACCTGCCTTATGCTTGTCGTCGCTCATCGATCACTACCCTGCTCATCCGCGTATCCAGTCACGCGCATTATACTCGTCACGCTGGTGAGTGGATTCTGGCCTTCGGCCTGCCCGCTCACCTCAACAATTCGTCTGTTCTTTGCCGGGGCACTTGCCTGTGTTCCGTTCTGAAAAACAAGTCCCAGGAACGAATGAAACGCGAAAAAGCGCCGCGCTCAATGTCGCTTACTCTATATAGTTGTTGGTAAACTCGTTTGACCATCGCAAGTTCAGAAACGAACGAAATAATCGCGCACCGAAGCAAAGCAGTCACAGGTTACGCTACGCAACCCTGACCAAATGACATCTGTTTCGGTGTGGAAATCCCGCTCTAACGCGTGGCGACAGGTGTCTCTCCCCGGTAATCATAGAAACCGCGCTTGGATTTGCGTCCAAGCCAACCTGCCTCAACGTATTTTACCAGCAGCGGGCATGGGCGATATTTCGTATCCGCCAGACCGTCATGAAGCACCTGCATGATGGAAAGACAGGTATCCAGACCGATGAAATCAGCAAGCTGGAACGGTCCCATAGGATGATTGGCACCGAGCTTCATCGCCGTATCAATGCTTTCCACCGTACCGACGCCTTCATAAAGCGTGTAGACGGCTTCATTGATCATTGGGACAAGAACGCGGTTCACGATAAAAGCGGGATAGTCCTCCGCATTGGCCACCGTCTTGTCGAGGCGCTTGGCCAGCCCCAGCGCCATCTCATAAGTTTCCTGATCGGTTGCCAGACCGCGAATGACTTCAATCAGCTGCATGACCGGAACCGGATTCATGAAGTGCAGGCCGATGAATTTTTCCGGACGATCCGTGACAGACGCAAGACGCGTGATCGAGATCGAGGACGTATTTGAAGCCAGGTAAGCGTGCTTTGGCACGACGCCGCACAAGGCTTCGAAGATTTTCTTCTTCACGTCTTCTTTTTCTGTCGCCGCCTCAACAGCGAGGTCCACAGCTTCGAAAGAAGACAATTCAGCACTGTAGGAAATGCGCGACATTGCCGACTTCATGTCGTCTAGCTTGATGAGGTCACGACTCACCTGGCGCGTCATATTGTGCTCGATGGTTTCACGCGCTTTGTCCAGCGCGTCCGGCGACATGTCATTCAGGATCACATCATAGCCCGAAAGTGCGCACACATGGGCGATGCCATTGCCCATTTGACCCGCGCCTACAACACCAATCTTGTTGACTTCACCCATTACATATTATCCGCGTATTTGAATTTGGCAGCGACCATATCATGACGGATGAAGAGCGCGATAGGTGTGTCACTGAATACAGCATCTACTTTTTCGCTGTTACTCCACAGTCACACTCCCGCTGAAACAATACACAATCTGCCCTTTTATTTCATGGCATTTTAACCTGAATTATCGGCAGAAAACTCAACTAATGATACTGCTCACTTACGAAAAATTCACCCTATTGGAGAATTTTTGAACTTGTTTGCATCCCAAGTTTCCCAATCCGACCGGAGCCAAATCCCATGAAATTCCATCTTCCCCTCGCCCTGGCCGCAGGAAGCCTTTTTGCGACCACTGCTCATGCGCAGCTGGTCACAGCTGACATCACTGTTGATGGTCAGACCCGCAGCTATGTCTTTGACACCTACGCAGAACTCGAAGCGACCTCTGTTGAGGACCTCCTCGCTGACTTCGGCTATTCAGACCTGGATGAGGTGGACACACTCAGCATTGAGGGCCTGTTTGCAGGTCAGTCCTTTACATATTTCGACATGCGTGAATCCGGTGACATCGAGCTGGGTCTGAACATTGAAGATGCAGACGCATTTTTCGCAGGCATTCAGGACATCGATTCCAATGCCACGCTTTCTGACGACGATCTGCGCTTTTACGAAGCCATCCTGGAAGGAACTCCGGTCAGTCTGACGATTTCAGAAGATAATGGCCTGGCTCAGTTCGTGATTGGTGATGATGCAATCATCATTGATTATGATGACTCGACCGGGACCGGCACGGTCACGATCCCTAGCCTTGGTCGCACAGACACATTCTCACGTGATGGCAATCAGTCCGCTGACGAAGCCATTCTGTCTGCGCTTGAAGCCACGACGGACGACATTGAAGACGACAATGGCGAACTTTCCCGCTTCCTGAGCCTCTTCACGCCAAGTTCGATTGCCAACACCTATGATGACCCGATTGCCGGTAACCCAGGCAGTGTGGTCGGCCGCATGCCAGGCATTCTGCGTGACATCCACACCCGTCAATTGCCGTCTGGCAAGAAAATGGCGTTCTTCGGCAAAGTCGAAGCAGAAGCCATCGACTATGACGATTCCGGCGATGCTTCGATCATCAGCGGTCAACTGGCGGGCGTCTTTGCAGCAGGTCCGGGTGAATTCTCAGTCACCGTTCCACTGGCGTATACCGATTATGACACCGGCGAAGAAGTTGGTCATGTCGGCCTGATCCTCGGCTATGGCTGGACGATGAATGACTACATGGCTGATCTGCCATTCGAGTGGACATCCAGCGCGACCATCGGCGCCGTTGGCGGCACATCTGACGCTCTGGTCGATACAGCGCTTGTCAGCACATTCGGTTTCACCAACCGCTTCATGACCGATTATAGCGAGAAAATCCGTTATGGTGCGGAACTGGATCTGCAATACTTCGGATCGCCGGACATCGAATTCGACGATTACACGCAGACCTATGACATCTCGATCACGGGCATCACTGTTGGCGGCCTGTTCGGTTATACGCTCGACACCGCGAACTATTCCTATGACTTCGACTTTGCGCTGCGTCGCACGCAGTTCGAAGGCGAAGACCTGGCGATTGATGCCCAGAACGAGCTGGAAGCTCTGGTCGGCGGTAATGACCGTCTTCAGGGCGGTCTGACCTTCGGTTTCGGCGAAGACTACAAGTCTATCGCAGCCAATCTGAAATGGCGCTTCTAAGCCATCAGCTCAGCGAGAAGAATCCGAAAGCGCCCATGGTTCTCCATGGGCGCTTTTTTCATACCGGTTCCGGCGATATCCGCGATGTCAGAAACGAGATCACTTCACCGAGCTTCTGTTTTGTCAGGCTGTCATCCTCATCCACCAGATCTGCCGTCAGAACAGAGTGGGGATACTTCAAAGGCCCATCCGGATTGCGCACCTCATCAGGCAGCACATGCTCATGAAAGCGCTGCGCGCCGATAACATCACGGATGGCGTCGAAACGCGCCGCCTTGCACAGTCTGTCACCTGCAAATCGAAGGCCCATGACATCCACATTGCGAGCTGCCAGTGCCGCCTTTTCCTCCGTGGTCATTTGTAAGCCACCATCGAGATTGCGCAGGGGCACAGACGCAGGCAAGCCGGGTTGAGACGTTACCGGCGCCGTCACAATCGGATCCAGAGCCAGCGTCAGCGCGAAGTTGCCCGACATGCACATGCCGATAACACCGATACCGCGGCCGGGCGTCGCCTCAAACAGTTTCACCGAGAGCGCGCGCAGCCATTGGGTCACCGGTCCCGGATCATGTTTTGCGAACAGGTGTATTTCCCGAGAAATGCAGGCCCGTAGAAACAAGCGACCGGATTCCGGCCTGGTCGGCGTCTGTCCACGACCGAACATATCCGGCGTCCAGACGGTAAAGCGTTCGGCCAACCAGTTCGCCAAGCGCCAGAATTCCGGTGTCATGCCCGGCAATTCATGCAGCAAAAGAACGCCAGGTCCCGACCCTTTGCGAAAGACCGAATGCGTTATGCCCTGATCTGTAAAGATCTCGGCATCCTCAAAGGGCTGCATATTGCTCATCATTCCCTCCCCCGTTTTCCCGGCAATATAGCAGAAAATAGACTGGAAAGGACGCGCCTAGTTCAGAACGAAACGCCAGCCCGGCTGGACTGGCGTTTCAGGTTGCAGACATTGCGATCCTCAGGCAGCAAGATCAAACCGGTCTGCATTCATGACTTTGGTCCACGCCGCGACGAAATCCTTCACGAATTTTTCGGGCGCATCATCCTGCGCATACACTTCGGCATAAGCGCGCAGAATGGAGTTCGAACCGAAGACAAGATCAGCGCGGGTCGCCGTCCACTTCACCTCGTTTGTCTGACGGTCACGGATTTCATAAATCTCTTCATCATCCGTGACTTTCCAGAGATTGCGCATGTCGGTCAGGTTGACGAAATAATCCGTCGTCAGTTGACCGGCGCGATCCGTAAAGACGCCGTGTGAAGTGCCAGCATGATTGGTGCCCATAGCCCGCATGCCACCAACAAGAACTGTCATTTCCGGCGCCGTAAGACCCATGAGCTGAGCGCGGTCGAGCATCATTTCTTCTGCTGTCACGACATAGCTATCCTTGACCCAGTTACGGAAACCATCCGCGAGCGGCTCGAGGGGTTCAAAAGATTCCGCATCGGTCATCTCATCGCTCGCATCGCCGCGTCCTGGCGCAAATGGCACCGTAACCTGATGGCCGGCCGCCAGGGCAGCCTTCTCAACACCGACATTACCCGCAAGGACAATCACGTCTGCAATGCTCGCTCCAGCCTCGCTGGCGATAGGCTCAAGCACGGAGAGCACACGCGCCAGACGCTCAGGCTCGTTGCCTGCCCAGTCTTTCTGAGGTGCCAGACGAATGCGGGCACCATTCGCGCCGCCGCGCTTGTCAGAACCGCGATAGGTGCGAGCCGAGTCCCAGGCCGTTGAAACCATGTCAGCAATCGAAAGATCACTCGCAGCAATTTTCGCCTTCACCGCGTCGACATCATAGCTCGTGGAGCCAGTCGGCACCGGGTCCTGCCAGATCAGGTCTTCCGACGGAACATCCGGTCCGACATAGCGCGCCTTCGGCCCCATATCGCGGTGTGTCAGCTTGAACCATGCGCGCGCAAATGTACGGGAGAAATATGCGTGGTCCGCACGGAATTTCTCCATGTATTCGCGATAGATCGGGTCGACCTTCATCGCCATGTCGGCGTCCGTCATCATTGGCATGGTGCGGATGGACGGGTCTTCGACATCAACCGGCATCTCGTCTTCGGCAATGTCGACCGGCTTCCACTGCCAGGCGCCTGCCGGGCTTTTCGTGGTTTCCCATTCATGATCGAGCAGCATGTCAAAATAGCCGCCATCCCATTTCGTCGGATTGGTCGTCCAGGCACCTTCCGGGCCGCCGGTAATGGTGTAACGACCATTGCCGGACTTGTTCGGGTTCATCCAGCCAAGGCCCATATTTTCGAGTTCGCCCGCTTCCGGCTCACCGCCGAGTGCTCCGGCATCGCCATTACCGTGACATTTACCAAGCGTGTGGCCACCCGCCGTCAGCGCTGCGGTTTCTTCGTCATTCATCGCCATGCGCTTGAAGGTTTCGCGCACGTCTTTTGCGGTCATGGCCGGGTCAGGTTTGCCGTTTACGCCTTCCGGGTTCACATAGATGAGGCCCATGACAACGGCGGCCAGAGGGTTTTCCAGCGAGTCACGATCTTCCTTGCTCGGATAGCGCGCCTCATTGTCTGTGAGCCATTCTTTCTCAGACCCCCAATAGGTGTCCTTTTCCGGTGCCCAGATGTCTTCGCGGCCAAACCCGAAGCCAAAGGTTTCAAGTCCCGCAACTTCATAAGCTGCGTTGCCAGCCAGAATGATCAGGTCAGCCCAGCTGATCTTGTTGCCGTACTTCTTCTTGATCGGCCAGAGCAGGCGGCGCGCCTTGTCCAGATTGGCATTGTCAGGCCATGAGTTCAGCGGCGCAAAACGGATATTGCCCGAGCCGCCGCCACCGCGACCATCAGCCAGACGGTAAGAGCCTGCCGAGTGCCAGGCGAGACGAATGAACAGCCCTGAATAGCTGCCCCAGTCGGCTGGCCACCAATCCTGACTGTCGGTCACGAGATCATGAATGTCTTTTTTCAGCGCATCAAAATCGAGCTTTGAGACTTCATCGCGATAGCTGAAGTCCGAACCATAAGGGCTGGTCTTGGCGTCGTGCTGATGAAGAATGTCGAGGTTCAGCGTCTTCGGCCACCAACTGGTGACGGAATCCTGCGTGTTCGTCATGCCGCCATGCATGACCGGGCACTTACCTGATTTTGGGGTATCGTTGCCGTCCATGAGTCCTCTCCATTCTTTTCAACATGCTGTCTACGCGTGAACCTGATGACGTTCAGATAACGGATCTGACGCAGGTTTGTGCCGTCCGGCACCGCGTTTCATGAGGAAGAAGGTACACCCATGACGCCAAAAGGAGAAATTGATTATATCTCACACCATCATAAGGAATTTTTATATATCCGGTTGCGGAGGTCCTGACGACGCATGCCGCCAGGCCTCCCGACCCGCTTCATGAGGTGAAATTCAGCCCCTTGAAGTCACCGGCTGTGCGCCATTTGTCGATATATTTGAAGAAGGCCACCGGCCCGGAGGGATACCCCGCAGCGAGACGAGCACGCTCATCCATGGGCTGGCCTTCATTGTTGTAATAGCCGGGCGTGCAGTCCGGCCCGCCAATCATCATGCCGGCATTCTTTGCAATGATCCCGACCCAGGCATCTTCAGCGGCCTTATCCGCCTCAATGACCTTCGCGCGCTGCTTTTCCGCTTCCGTCAGAATGGTGGCAATGGTCGTGCCCGCTTCTGTCAGATTATGCGGATAGTTGGAGATGAAGTTTGCCGCCTGAGAGGCCTGCACCAGAAAGGCATTCGGGAAACCATGCACGTTCAACCCATGCAAGGTGCGCATGCCATCCGCCCAGTATTCAGACAGTGAGACGCCGTTTCGGCCAACCGGATCAAAGCCATTGCGCCGCTCAAACGGGGTACCGACCTCGAAACCGGACGCATAGACGATACAGTCCACCTCGTAATGCTGACCGGCGACAACAATGCCGGTTTCAGTAATCTCTTCAACACCCTGGCCGTCTGTATCCAGCAAGACTGTGCCCGGTTCGTTGAAGGCCTGGAGATAGGCATCATGAAAGCATGGCCGCTTACAAAGCTGGCGATACCAGGCTTTCAGCTTTTGCGCGGTGTCCTGATCGGCCACGATCGTATCGACGCGCTGGCGAATTTCTTCCATCTTTTCAAAGTCGGAATCCTCATAAGCCGCCATCATGTTCTCGGGCGTCATCTGATCACGCGGCAGCTCTGAGACCTTGGCGCGGATACGCCGGGAAAGCTCCGTCCAGCCATCCTTGACGAGATCCTCGACCTCTTCGCCCATGGTCTGGTTCGCCGTAAAGCTTTCCAGCCAGCGCTTCTGCCAGCCGGGCGTGGCGATGCCTTCAAACCAGTCCGGATCAATCGGCTCATTATTACGCACATCAATCGAAGACGGCGTGCGCTGGCAGACATAAAGCGTGCCTGCCGCCTTTGCGAGATGCGGGACGATCTGCACCGCCGTCGCGCCCGTACCGATGATCGCGACGCGCTTGTCTTTCAGGCCGTCCATCGGCGCGCCCTGATCATCTCCGCCCGTATAGGACCAGTCCCAGCGACTGGTGTGGAAAGACTTGCCCTGAAAGCGATCAATCCCCGGAATACCTGGCAGTTTCGGGACATGAAGCGGCCCGGTGCCGAGGCCGACATATTGCGCTGTAAACCGGTCCCCGCGATTGGTGGAAATCACCCAGACAGACGCGGCATCATCCCAGACCAGGCTTTCGACCTCTGTGTGGAACAGCGTATTGTCATAGAGCTCATACTGGCGACCAATGCGCCGACAATGTTCCAGGATTTCCGGGCCATGAGCATATTTCTCGGTCGGCATATGCCCGGTCTCTTCGAGCAGCGGCATATAGATCATGCTGGCAGTATCGCATTGTGCGCCCGGATAGCGGTTCCAGTACCAGGTGCCGCCAAAATCACCGCCCTTTTCGATGATGCGATAGTCTGTGATCCCGGCTTCTTTCAGCCGCGCACCGGTGACAAGGCCCGCAAAGCCACCACCGACAAAGGCGAAGGTCACATGATCCGTCTTCGGATCGCGAGGCTGAACCGGCAGGTGCGGATCTTCCAGATAAGACGCCCATTGATCCTTGAGCTCGATATATTGCGCATTGCCGTCCGGGCGCAGCCGCTTGGCCCGCTCTTCGGCATATTTCCGCTTCAGCGCCTCTTTGTCGACGCGTGTCGCCAATCCATCTGCTGGCATGCATTTCCTCCCTGATGGCCTTTATGGCCGAGACCGTCACCTGCGTGCGGCCTTCTTGTGTGAGAGAAAATTATAACAAGTTATATCCAACGCAAAGCCCTGACCTAAAGAGAAGGGGGTGTAGATTTCAAAAGAGGAACTTGAAGCCGAGCATACTTCCCACTATTGTTATGTTATAACTTTGCGTGAGGCGTCATCTTGGCTCAAAATCTCCCTGTGACGGTGCTATCCGGTTTTCTCGGCGCCGGAAAAACCACCCTCTTGAATCATGTCCTATCCAATCGAGAAGGCAAACGCGTCGCCGTGATCGTCAATGACATGAGCGAAGTGAATATTGATGCTGCGCTCATACGCGAAGGCGGTGCGAACCTGTCCCGGACAGAAGAAGCGCTTGTCGAAATGAGCAATGGCTGCATTTGCTGCACGCTGCGGGATGACCTTCTCAAAGAGGTCGCATCGCTCGCTCAGGACGGCCGCTTCGATTATCTTCTGATCGAGTCGACCGGCATTTCAGAACCTCTGCCAGTCGCAGCCACTTTCGACTTCCGGGACGAAAACGGTTTCTCACTCGGAGATGTTGCCAGGATCGACACCATGGTGACGGTGGTCGATGCAGCACATCTGCTGAAAGACTATTCCAGCGCTGACTTCCTCGCAGATCGCGGCGAGAGTCTCGGTGAGGATGATGATCGACCGCTGGTCCAGTTGCTGGTCGACCAGATCGAATTCTCAGACGTCATCATTCTCAACAAGACAGATATCATCTCACCAGAAGCGCTTGAGACGGTCCGAAAGCTCGTCCGATCACTCAACCCGGATGCAGACATTGTCGAAACTCAGTTCGGACAGGTCGCGCTCGACCGTGTGATGGGAACAGGACGTTTTGATTTCGAGAAAGCCCATGAACACCCGCTCTGGGCCAAGGAACTCTACGGCTTTGAGGACCATGTTCCAGAAACGGATGAGTATGGAATTGAGAGCTTTGTCTATCGCGCACGCAAACCATTCGATCCCGAAAAACTGCACGCCTTTTTCAATAAACCCTGGCAGAATGTGGTGCGCGCCAAGGGCTTCTTCTGGACGGCAACCCGCCCGGAATGGTTGGGCGAGGTCAGCCAGGCTGGCGCTTTGGTCCGACACAATGGGGCCGGTCGCTGGTGGGCGTCTGCCCCGCGCGAACGCTGGCCCGACATGCCGCAATTCCAGGATTATATGGGCAACGTCTGGGACCCTGTGTATGGCGACCGCCGCCAGGAAATCGTCTTCATCGGCATTGATATGGATGAAGCTGCCATTCGCAAAGAGCTTGACGCATGCCTCACCGAACCAGCCGAACGCGCAGATGGCATAATCGAAGCGAGACGCGACCTGGCAGACCCCTTCCCTCGCTGGATGGCCGAGGGCTGACAGAACTCGCAGCTGCGCATTGCACTCCCATTGCCAGCTGCGTCCTGCACAGGTGGACCGAGTGGTCCGCCTGTGCCCTTCAGGGCGGTGGCAGATAGACCCCTGATCCCCAAGCATCTGTCACCGTTCTGAAATGCGCCTGACACGCCTTTCTGATCTGCGAGCTCAGAAACCACAAACACAAATAGTTCCATGCGCGTCAGCGCTGGAGGTATAAGCCGTCTTGAGTCCGCAGAGTCTAATATATGCTCGCACCGTTTCCCCGCCTCCGGCTCGGTGGTGCTGCGCCTTCGCTTTGCTCGTGACGGGCGCCCCTCAGCCCGACCGGGCTGGCGCAGATTGCCGGAGCGGAGCGACGATCAGCAATCGAGCACGATAAAACCAAACACAAATAGCTCCACGCGCGCCAGCGCTGCAGGTATGAAGTGGGCCGGGCGTGAAACGCCGTCATGGGTAGGTAATGCCTTGCTTTCGCAGAGGCTGATTGTTTTGTGTTTTCCAGCGTTTCAACGCCCACAATGACCTGAAAGAGCCTTTTTCTTACACCCGGCAGGAACGGATATGCTCAGGGATGCCTGGCGATCCTCATAAGAGGCGCTGCATACCGAATTAAGAGCGGAAATCCTGCCTTGTATGGAAGCCCGCACGCCTTTGCGCCGGGTTCGTCACTCGTCTCGCCGAAGCCTTGTTTGTGTGGGTTGATTACCTCCCCCAACCAAGGCACCGGATCATTGCCGCATGACAGGCCGGACCTTCCGGATAGCCCTCTGCCACGCGTCAGAGCATTATGGGGGTAAATGGTCAGGGTGGGATTAGTTTGTTCGCTCGCGCGAGCCACCGGCCCGCATAAATCGCGCTCAGGGCTGCTGATGCTCTCAAAAGTTTATGCTACGCGGGGCACGAGCAACGCAAATGGACAGGCAACCATTAGGCACCAATCGGCTAACTTAAATTAGATTATGAATTTCGTGATATCTTAAGTTGATACAGAACTATCACACATTCATGGTGCATCTAGTCAGAAGCAAGCGACGAATGAAAAATGAATATTGAAGATTTTGTACCTGAAGTCGGGCAAGGTATCGACAAGATCGGCTTCCTGTTTGGCGCAGGTACTTCGTTCGAAGCAGGCTATCCCCTTATTTCAGGTTTGACCAAACAAGTTTTCCAAGAACTTGAAAGCGATGAACGAGACTTATTGAGCTCTATACTCGAACAACAATCTCTCGCCTATGATCAGGAGCTAGGAACTCCAAATATTGAAGAAATTGCCGATTTTGTAACTGCGCGACAAGTCAACGCCGATTGCCCGCAATCGAAACGACTCTTAGACAAAATTCGCAAACTCATTCGTGAAGCTATTTTAGGCGTAACAACACCCAACATAAGCGACCACGTTGCGTTTTTCGAAGCTCTGAAAGTCCGCGCATTTGACCGGCCCACAGACATTTTCATCATAACCACAAACTACGATCTTCTTTTCGAGGAAGCCGCCAGTTACGCCGGCGTTCGAATGAACAACGGATTTGTTGGGACCACATTTCGATATTTTTCTGAAGCAGAGTTCGGTCTCTCGTATGGGACGCTTTCAGGACAGAAATTTCAAAAAGAAAGCGGTTTACGGGTGCATCTTTATAAGCTGCACGGATCGATTTCGTGGTTCAAAGATGGGAGCGAAATAAGAGAAGTTGATCCTCTAAGAATTCAGGCTCAACACGAACGATGCATGATCCTTCCAAGAAGGTCCAAAATCATCGAAACGTTACATAATCCGCACGACCGACTGTTTCGACGATGTTCAGAATTGATTGGGCGAGATTGTAAGTTTCTGATTTCAAACGGCTTTAGCTTCGGTGACGACCACATCAATTCACATCTAATCACGCCGAAGATCAGCAACGGTTCAATTCGGATAACCAATTTCTGTGAATTCGAACCGTCGGCACTTTCCGCTGTTCGTGATCGCCCAAACGTCATTCATCAGTGCTCAGATAAAAAAGTGCATCGAGGAATTGAGACACCCGGGGGCTCTACTGCGTGGCAGTTTGGCAATTTTACAAGACTTTTTTAGTGAGGAAGCTATGGCATTTGCGATTGGCAGCGTGATTGAAGTTCGAGGTGATCAGATAATAGTTGCTCTGTCTGAATCAACTGAAGGCAACGAGTCGGGCGTACCAGAATCTATGCGAGTTACCTTCGCTTCCGACGACGGCCCCGTCGCTTTGCTGATCGGACAACCCGGAACGTTCGTGCAGATAAGTCTGCCAATTGGATACTTGCTGTGCCTCGTCTCCGAGACGAGAATGCGCGACCGAGGCGTTTCTTCCGTAGAAACTAAATCTGCTATCACAGAGGATTACTATCTCGTCGATCGAATCGAAAGAAATCTGATTACAATTCCGGTTGGTACTGTCGATGCGAAAGGCGTTTTCGAAAGAGGCGCTCAACAGCTACCAACAATCGGTGCGACCGCATTTGCAGTGCCTCCTTCTTTAATAGACTCAATTTACAAAGGATATGCTGAAGGAGATTTCTCGCTAGGGCGCCTAACACTTCTTCCAGACCACGAGGCGAAGATAAACTTGGACGCGTTTCTGGGAAGGCACTCAGCGATCCTTGGTCAAACGGGGGGCGGGAAATCTTGGACGGTCGCTTCCATATTGCAAA
Source organism: Ponticaulis profundi (assembly GCF_042659465.1). Classification (NCBI taxonomy): domain Bacteria; kingdom Pseudomonadati; phylum Pseudomonadota; class Alphaproteobacteria; order Hyphomonadales; family Hyphomonadaceae; genus Ponticaulis; species Ponticaulis profundi. The sequence continues at coordinate 121,244 of NZ_JBHSSW010000005.1, forward strand.
AAATAGGACGGTTTCCCCAATCAACGACAATCCTATTCGACTTACATGGTGAATATTCCGATGCTTTCGGAGACCAAGCAGACGTTATTTCCGCTACGGATATCGAGCTGCCATACTGGCTGATGAACGCCGAAGAGCTTCTGGACCTAATGATCGACCGGGCTGAATCTTCCGCTCCGAATCAAAACGCTAAGTTTAAAGAGCTGTTACAATCAGAAAAAGAAAGCCATCCGGAGAATAAATCGCTTGGGATAGAAAAAATTACTATCGACACCCCGGTATATTTTTCGCTTCAGAATATTATTGATGAGTTTGCTCGGCTAGACGTAGAGCGCATAAACAATGACAAGAAGAATGGCCCACTCCATGGGCAATTCACGCGATTACTAATGCGACTTAGCTCACGGTTAAATGACCGAAGGTATGATTTGATTTTCAAGCCGATGAAATATGCAACTAGCGCCTCAATGGAGGACCTGTTTCGAAAATTCATAGGCGAAAAGAAAAATAACCGAAAGAAGATCGTTGTACTTGACCTGAGCCCGGTACCTTTTGATGTTCGCGGATCTATTATCTCTTTGTTGCTTCGTTGTCTCTTCGACTTTGGATATTGGCATACTAGGGTATTCGGGAAACAGTATCCGATCGCTATTTTTGCCGATGAAGCGCACATCTATCTTTCAGACTCCGCCTCAAATTTCTCCTCAAGGCAGTCAGCAGAACGGATTGCCAAGGAGGGCAGAAAATACGGCGTTAGTCTTAACGTCATCAGTCAACGTCCGCGTGAGGTTTCATCAACAATTTTATCTCAGTGCGGTAGTTTTTTGTGCCTTCGAATTTCTAATCCTGAAGACCAAGCATACGTCCGCAGCCTGTTGCCCGATTCAGTACGCGGAATCGTCTCGATGTTCTCGTCGCTTAGAAAGGGTGAAGCCATCGTTATCGGTGACGCAATGATGATGCCAACTCGGGTGATGATTGACGCGCCGAATCCGCCACCAAACAGCGACGATGCTGGATTCACGGCTTCGTGGAATAAGGATCCCGACGAGCTAGATGTCGCAAAGGTGCTCCACGCATGGAGAAACCAGAAAGCCGTTTAGGCAAAAAAAGCCCGGCGCGATGGCCGGGCTTTCCAAATTGGATTGTAGAGAGACCTACAGCGCGTCGGTGAGTTCCGGAACCGCGTTGAACAGGTCTGCCACAAGGCCGTAATCCGCAACCTGGAAGATCGGAGCTTCTTCGTCCTTGTTGATCGCGACGATGATCTTGGAGTCCTTCATACCTGCAAGGTGCTGAATGGCGCCGGAGATACCGATTGCGATGTAGAGCTCAGGCGCAACAACCTTACCGGTCTGACCGACCTGATAGTCGTTAGGCGCATAGCCAGCATCAACGGCGGCGCGTGATGCACCGATACCCGCACCCAGCTTGTCAGCCAGCGGCGTGATGTATTTCTCGAAGTCTTCTTCCGAACCAAGCGCACGACCACCGGAAACGATACGTTTCGCAGATGTAAGCTCCGGACGGTCGCTTTCAGCGATCTCTTCAGACACGAAAGCCGATTTGAACGGGCCAGCTGGCGCGTCAATCGTCTCAACCGATGCAGAACCGTCTTCAGCCGCTGCGTCGAACGCTGTACCACGAACGGTGACAACTTTCTTCGCGTCAGAAGATTTGACGACCTGAATGGCGTTACCGGCATAGATTGGGCGCTCGAACGTGTCAGCGTCGATGACATCGGTGATGTCAGAGAGCTGCATGACATCCAGCTTCGCAGCCACGCGCGGTGCAACGTTCTTGCCCATTGTGGTGGCCGGAACGAAGATCGCGTCATAGCCGTCTGCCAGAGAAACGATCAGCGCTTCCATGGATTCAGCGAGCTGCTTTTCCAGCGCGTTGCCTTCCGCGTGCAGGACTTTGTTGACGCCGGAGATTTTCGCAGCAGCCGCTGCAACGTCGCCAGCACCTTTGCCCGCTACGAGCACGTCGATGTCGCCGCCAACTTTACCAGCAGCCGTAACCGTCTTGTGAGTCGCGTCGGTCAGGGACGCATTGTCATGATCGGCAATAACCAGAACAGCCATTAGATTGCTCCCTTAGCTTTAAGTTTGGAAACCAGCGTCGCCACGTCTTCAACCTTCTCACCCGCTTCACGGACAGGTGGCTCAGTTACTTTAACGATGGTCAGGCGCGGCGCGATGTCGACGCCATAGTCACCAGGCTCTTTGGTGTCGATCGGCTTCTTCTTCGCTTTCATGATGTTTGGCAGAGACGCATAACGCGGCTCGTTCAGGCGAAGGTCGGTTGTGACGATGGCTGGCAGTTCGAGCGCAACCGTCTGCAGACCGCCGTCCACTTCACGTGTGACATTGGCTTTGCCGTCCGCGATTTCGACTTTCGACGCGAACGTGCCTTGTGGCCAATCCAGCAGCGCTGCCAGCATCTGGCCAGTCTGGTTGGAGTCGTCGTCAATCGCCTGCTTGCCGAGGATAACCATTTCCGGGCTTTCTTCAGCCACAACAGCTTTCAGAAGTTTCGCAACAGCGAGCGGCTCAACCGTCTCGTCTGTCTTGATCAGAATGCCGCGGTCAGCGCCCATTGCGAGGGCGGTACGGATGGTTTCCTGCGCCTGTTGCGGACCGATGGAAACAACGACCACTTCCGTCGCCGTACCCGCCTCTTTCAGGCGAACGGCTTCTTCGACGGAGATCTCGTCAAATGGGTTCATCGACATTTTGACGTTTGCGAGATCAACCCCGGTCTGGTCAGGCTTGACGCGGGCTTTCACGTTATAATCGATCACCCGTTTAACGGGTACGAGGATCTTCATGGCGTTCTCCGGTGACTTCTGCTGTTTCGCAGTATTTATGATCCTTATCTGGTGCTGGCCAGTATTTTTCGCCAGCGACAACACGTTGCAGGTGCTAAAGGCTCACCGAAAGGCCGTCAAGCTTACGTGAACGTAAACGGCAATTTCGGTTTTTACCCCCACAACGCCCTTCGATGTAGTCGGCTATACAGAAGAGTTCAAGCCTTCCACCAGCGTCATATCGCCCTGTTTTTCGCGAGGAGAAAGCGGACGCCTGTCACATCAACTGGCCAGGCTGACAGTGGTTTCATTCCGGCGCTCAGATTCCTCCGCAGGCGGGATCAGGTGCGCAATCAGGCAGCGACGCGACCTGCCTGCACGGAAAGAACAGGGTATGGTAAAGTGGGGGTTGAGGAACGAAGCGTCTCTTTACAGGCGCTTTACCACATATGCAGATGACGCGCCGAGCCTGCCTGGACTGGAGCAAACGGCGCCCATATCTTTATCGGCTTACTGCGCGTCGTGTTGCATGGTGAGATGATTTTGCGGGACCCGACGCCTCGATTGCGCGCCATCCGTTTAACATCGAAGGGCGAGACCCGATTTTGAAAGTGGCTGGCATGAAGTTACGACTGTTCGCTGCGCTTCTCACCGTTCCATATTTGGTCGGTGGGATAGCGTTTATCATGCTCTCCGGCAGCGCCGAAGGTTACACGACACCGCGAGCCGTCTTTCTTCTGCTTCTGCCAATCGGCTTTATACAGGTCCTGGTGATCGCAGCCCGCTCGATCTGGAAACTCAATCAGCGGAAACCTGTCTTTTCCAAATCCGCTGTCGCGGCTGTTGTCTCGCCAATCGCATTCTTCTTATGCATGGTCGCGGGATTTGGAATCGATGAAAGGGCCCTGACTGAAACGAAGCTCAGAGGTGATGACATCGTCAAACGGCTAGAAATTTTTACCGCGGAGACCGGGACGTGTCCCAATGATATCGCCTCTCTTTACCCAAATGGCACCGCGGCGCCAAAGCCAGCGCTGAAGAATGCAAACTTCAGTTTATCCGTCCGGGCTTCCAACTGTTTCGTCGGCTTTCCGGCTTACACATTCTTGTACTGCACCAAAGCATCAACTGATGAGGAATGGTTCTGCTTTAGTTGACCGCGGCGAGTTGGCAAATCCCTAGCGGTTCGCGCCAGGCACCCATTTCACATCAGAGGCGCCGTTGTCATTGGCGCGGCGTCCGGCAACGAACAGCCAGTCTGAGAGCCGGTTGATGAAGGCAAGCGCTTCCGGGCTGACAATCTCATCCGGATTGCCCGCACATTCTGCGACATGACGTTCAGCGCGGCGCGCCGTTGTACGGGCCAGATGCAGATATGAGGCGAGCGGCGAGCCACCGGGCAGAATGAAGCTGTCGAGCGGCGGAATATCACCATTCATCTCGTCAATTTCGGTCTCGAGCCGTTCGACCTGCGCCTTGACGATACGAAGCGGTTCCCAGCCGAGCTCCTTGCCGCGATCCGGTGTCGCGAGGTCAGCGCCGAGATCGAACAGATCATTCTGAACGCGCGTGATCGCGGCTTTCAGAAATGCATCTTCGCTGACATGCAGCTGTGCAAGCCCCAGCGCAGCATTGACTTCATCCACGGCGCCATAAGCGGCAACGCGCGGATTCCATTTGTCCACGGGCTCACCGGTTGAGAGCCGCGTTTTACCCTTGTCACCCGTGCGGGTGTAAATCTTGTCCAGTTTTACCATACGGGTGTTCTAGAACTTGATCATGCCGGAGACAAACCCGATCACGACCAGAATTGCGACAGCGACCGCCTGAACAATCACACGCAGGCGCATCAGCTTGTTCGAACGCGACGCCTGTTTCGGGTCTGCGCGAACGAGATTCACAATCCCCATCAGGAGAATGATGACGAGCAGCGCCATGGCGCAGTAAAGAGCGATTTCGAGCGTTTGCTGCATGAGAACTCCTTGTCTGGCCCTCATATGGACTGTCTGCCGGGAAAATGACAGTCCCAATCGCCGTTCGCGACATATTGACAAGTCTTGTCAAACCAATGGAGCGTTTCGATTGCCAGATGCGCCGGCAAGGCGCTTTACCGGGGTCAGATCATGTCATCCATCCTGTTCATTCCGGGTCTTCTGAATGACGCTGAACTGTTCAGGGATCAGCTTGGCTATCTGTCCGCGCGGTTTGACTGTCATGTTGCCGACATCACGCAGGCAGGCAGCCTGGAAGACATGGCGCAGGCGGCGCTGGAGCACGCACCAAAGCGCTTCACGCTTGTGGGATTTTCGCTCGGTGGATTTGTGGCGCAGGAAATTTTGCGGCAAGCCCCGAAACGGGTCGAACGCCTTGCTCTTCTGAACACCGCTTGCCGGGTGGATTCGGCCAGACGTCAGGAAAGCCGTGACGCCACGAACCGGCTTGCCCGTCAGCCAGGACGGTTTCTCGGCATTGGTGAGGGGTTGCTGAAAAGCTATTTCCACCCGGACAATATGAAAAAGCCTGCTCTGACCGAGCGGGTGAGAGACATGACAAAGCGGCTGGGCGCGGATGTACTGGTCCGTCAGAACAGCGTTCAGCGCCGCGATGGCGAAACCGTCCTGCAGCGCTTTCGCGGCCCCACTCTGGTATTGTGCGGCGAGAATGATGCCATCACCTCGGTCAGTGACCATATGGAGATGGCAAGCTTTATCCCATTCGCTGATCTGGTGATCCTGTCCCGCGCCGGACACATGACACCGATCGAACGCCCGATGGGTGTTGCCACGGCCATCGAAGCTCTGATGGCGCGTGACATCTGACCTTATCTAGTGATGGTGGTGATGCGGCTCGGTATTATACTTGCCGCATTTTCCGCAATGAACAATCACGCCATGGGCATCATGGTGGGCAACATTCGACAAAAGCTTGGTCTTGCAGCCGCCACAGCGATAGCTTTCATCGCCGCCGCCTTCGCGCGCCGGACTGCCTTTCACATGCTCGACAACATCATGTCCCTCGGCAGCTTCCGGCGGAATTACAATCATATCAAACTGCGGCACGTCTTTCTCCTGTTGCTGCGCGAGGAACTCAACTCTGCGCGCTCGAATCCGCGCCGAGCTTACTGCCGGATGCGGCCCCTTCAAAGCTGAAAGTCAGGCAGGCTTTTTTTGACTTTGGCTTTTTCGGTTTCGGTGCCGGAAGTGCATCCGCCGTGATGCGGACAAGCTGCGTGGCCCAATCGCGGTCTTCCAGCTGATCACCCTGCACGATGAGATGCGGCTTTGCACCTGGATAAGGGCTGCCCATTTCGAGATCAGGCGCGAAGGCCGCCCCGGCATCTGTCGGTTTAACATGGAAAAGATCATCACAAATGACGGCGATAAATTTGCCATTCGCATAGACGCCGTATTCGCCGAACATTTTTCGCGCAGAGACATCTCCTGCGTCACCGATCTGTTCCAGAATAAACTCGACCGTTTCAGGACGTGTGGCCATGTGGGTGCATCCAGCTAAAGGGCAGGCCTTGGACGGCCTACCCGCTCGGACAGAAAATCGCAGATCACCTCTCGGCGATCAATCCCAGGAGCGTTTCCAGAACATCATCTTTCTCAGAGGCAATGATGGGCGTCCGAATCGGCAGATCGGGTGTCACGCCATCCGATTTGCGTTCGCCTGACGGACGGATGATGTGCGCTTTCGGAAAGCCGACATCCAGCCCGGTCTCTGGCAGAGTAAAGCTCTCCATTGCACCATAGGTCGTCGCCATATCAGCGGTCTTCTCGCCTGCAATCACACCCCAGCCATAATCCTGAAAAATCGCCGCCGTATTCACAGCGTTTGAATAGGAATGCCGGTTGATCAGCACATAGACATCTCCGGAAAAGCGAACCCCTTCGCGCGGTGACGTGTAATCAATGTCAAAGCTGAAGACCTCGCCGCGCGGGGTTTCTGCGTAAAACTCGGCAAACCGGCCCGACACGCCAGCCACGCTGTCCGGATTGGCATCAAGCCGCGCCTGATTGGAGGCAGCAGCCTCGTCACTGGAGCGGATGAGGAAATCGGCGGCAAAGCGGAAAGGCTCGTCAGCGATCCACGCAATCATGAGATCGCTGAACGAATTATCGCCGCCCGGATTGTCTCGCAGATCAATGATCAGCGTATCCGCCTCATTGGCCAGAAACTGCTCGAATGCGTCGTCGATAAATGTCCTGAAACCGGACGCATCCCAGAGGTTTTCAGGATCCTCGACATTATAGAACGGGCCTGGACGCAGATACGCAACGCTGTCGGTCAGCATTTTAGCGTCACGCGCATTCGGATTCAGCGCAAAGCGCTCCGGCATGGTCTGGCTCGCAATCTCGATATCGCTGCGGGTGACACCCGGCACCTCGACCTGAAACCGCCCCTCACCTTCGCGATGAAGCGTGAGCTGGAACGCATCGCGTTCCCCGAGCTCCACCCAGAGGTATTTCGGGAACGAAAACTCCAGAAGGGAATGAGCGATATAGGGCGTGTCGGCTGACAGGTGCTGAGCTGTACGGGCCAGCCATTGCGCCATGTCGATCCCGTCAATGGCGCGTATTTCATCACCCGGCTGGATGTCTGAAGCCCCGGAATAGTCTTCCCCGACATAGGCGCGGCCATCCACGATCCTCAGATAGATCGGGAAGGTCTTTCCCCCAGCATCGCGATAGCTGTCGTAAACAGCTTGCGGAAAATCGATCCGCGCATGCGCAACATGCCCGAAGGCAGTAAATTTCTGGAGCTGAAGCGCAAGCTCATAGAGGGAGATCGGTTCCTCAAAACCCTCACGGATCGCCTGATATCTGGCATCATACGCCTCTTCAGGCTGATGCGCATAAAGGTCGAAATGCGCTGACTGGAGCCCTTTATAAAGCGCGTCCAGTTCATCACGGGCGGTCTCAGGCGCGACCAGACTGTCCCAGGCAGAAGCAGGCTCTGCCAGAGCAGGCATGGCAGCTGAAAGCGAGAGCAGACCGGCAAGTGAAAGAAGTAGGTTTTTCATAGACATTTCCTGTTACATGATGAGCCTGACCTCGCCGGGAGCCAACATAAAGCCCATGATGAAGACCTCTTTTTCACCTGACGAAAACCTGACGACCCGGTTGGGCGCGGCTTTCTGCATCTGAAGATGGGTTTATGAGCGCGCAGACGTCATCTACCTACCCTGCCCCGATTGATCAGCCCTTCCGCATTGGAAACTGGCTGGCAGACCCGCGTGCAAACACGCTGTCGGAGGACGGCGCACATAACAGTGTCGAGCCGAAGGTGATGGACCTGCTGACCCTGCTGGCAGCTGCGCCGGGACGCACCTTCTTCCGTGACGAGTTGGACGAGGCGCTGTGGCCGGACATAACAGTTGGAGAGGATTCGCTTGCCCGGCTGGTATCAAAATTACGCCGGGCGCTTCAGGATGATCCTGCCCGGCCAGCCTATATCGAGACCATCCCGAAACGAGGCTATCGGCTGATCAGTCCGGTTGAGCTAATCGCTGATGCTCCATCTCACACCTCATCTGTGAAAAAGCGGCCGCTGCTTTGGTCAGCGGCGGGGCTGGCCATCCTTCTGATTGGCGCGCTGACGTTCTGGTTCTGGACGGCTGAACGCGCGACCTCTCCGGCCGCGTCGATGACCGAGCGCGCCGATGATCTCTATATGCAGATGACGCGTGCGGATAATGAAGCCGCGATCGAGCTTTATGAGCGAGCCATCGATGTCGATCCGGATTATGCCCGCGCGCAGGCAGGACTGGCGAATGCACTCGTCCAGCGCGTTATTCGCTGGCAGAGCCCCCCGGGACAATCTCCGTCTGCTGTGAGTCTTCGTGAAGCTCTTTCGAATGGTGTCACGCAAACCGGCAATGCCGATGCCTTGCTGGCACGCGCGATTGATCTTGGTGAGCGGGCGGTCCGGCTGGCACCGCGTGACGCTGACGCGCTAAAATCACTCGGCTTTGCCTATTCGGCGCGAAACGATCTGGACCAGGCCAAAGACATTTATACACGCGCAGCTGAGCTCGACCCAGATGCCTGGGAGGTGATGGTCAATCTGGGTGAGCTGAGCATGATAGAGGGCGACATGGCGCAGGCCATTGTGTGGTTCGAGAAAGCTTATGCCGCGATGGACCGGCTTTATACCGCAGAGCCTCAGCGCATTGGTCCCTGGCACGCTTCGCTCGGCATTCTGATTGGCGAAGCCTATGAGGGGGCGGGTGAGCTGGAAAAAGCAGCTGACTGGTATCGACTGGTTCTGGAACAGACACCTTTTGAACCAGAAGCAACAATCCGGTTGATCCGGGTCTTACGAGCTCAGTCTCACTCGACCGAAGCTGACCGGCTATGCCGCGAATTGACTAAGCGTATTTCGATTGATCGGACTTGTTCAGACTGAACGCGTCTCAGGGCCTGGAGCCATGCTTCGTAAATCCTTCGACAATGGCTGGAAAGTCCGCATCTGAAGGGAAGGTCTCAAAGGAGAGGACGGCGCCGGTCTGCGCAGCTGGAAGTCTCTCACTGGTATAAGTCTCTGCGTAAGGGACAACCCAGCTCGGGTCTTCCAGCAGGGTCGGGCGGACATTCACCAGCCCTTCGGCAAAACCATCGGTATAGAGCCAGTTTTTGCAATGCGTGCAGAAGTGATGGCGCAAATTCTCACGATGCAGGCCGCCAATCTCTGTTTCACCCTCTGCGGTAAACCCGTCGGCAGGCAGCATGAATGTAAGGGAATAGGCGCCGCCTGTGAGCTTCTGGCAATCCCGGCAGTGGCACGCCATTGTAGAAATCGGAGGTGCGCTGATTTCTATCTGAACCTGCCCGCACAGGCAGCTCGCTTTCCAGGGCAGTTTCCAATCGGTCATGGCTTCGCTCTCAGATTCGCTCAAACAGACGCATGAAAAAGCGCCCTGATCATTTGAAAGCCTGGAAGCGTTTTCCTCAAGCCTTCAGATCAGAGCGCCAATTTCAATTCACACAGACCGTGTGAGCTATGCTCACACACTGCATGTTTAGTTATTGCTCTCCAGAACGCGGCGACCAATCACCATGGCCTGGATCTCGCCAGCACCCTCGAAAATGTTGAGGATACGGGCATCGGCCAGAACGCGGCTGACCGGATATTCCATCGCGAAGCCATTACCGCCGTGAATTTGCAGCGCATTGTCCGCTGCCGCCCATGCCGCGCGCGCACCGAGCAGTTTCGCCATACCGGCTTCAAGGTCACAGCGTTTGCCAGAGTCTTTCTGACGTGCAGAGAAATAAGTGAGCTGACGCACACCGATCAGTTCTGCTGCCATCATCACAAGCTTGTTGGACACGCGTGGGAATTTGAAGAGCGGACGATTGAACTGGTTGCGGTCCAGCGCATAGCGAAGACCCAGTTCAAACGCACATTGCGCCACACCGATCGCGCGAGCGGCTGTCTGAATACGCGCGCTTTCGAACGTCGCCATCAAATGCTTGAAGCCCATGCCTTCGACTTCACCAAGCAGGTTTTTCGCTGGCACTGAGAACTCATCGAAGCCGATTTCATACTCTTTCATGCCACGATAGCCGAGCACTTCAATCTCGCCGCCGGTCATGCCCTCTGCCGGGAATGGATTGTCATCGTCACCACGCGGCTTTTCCGCAAGGAACATGGACAAGCCAGAGAAATTGTTCGTTGCCGGGTCTGTCCGGGTGAGCACCGTCATCAGGTCAGCGCGGACCGGGTGCGTGATCCAGGTCTTGTTGCCCGTAATCTTGTAGACGTCATCGTCTTTGACAGCGCGCGTGCGCAGCGAGCCAAGGTCGGAGCCCGTGTTCGGTTCGGTGAAAACCGCCGTCGGCAAAATTTCACCGCTGGCGATGCCTGGCAGATATTTCTCTTTCTGCTCATCCGTGCCACCGATGAGGATCAGCTCAGCAGCAATCTCGGACCGGGTGCCGAGCGAGCCTGTACCGATATAACCGCGAGAGAGCTCTTCAGAGACAACGCACATCGCGGTCTTGCCCATGCCGAGACCACCAAAGTCTTCTGGAATGGTGAGACCAAAGACACCGAGCTCAGCCATCTCATTGACGACATCCATCGGAATATAGGCGTTCTCAAGGTGCCATTCGTGCGCATAAGGCACGATCTTGTCATCCGAAAAGCGACGGAACTGGTCGCGGATCATATCCAGCGTTTCATCCAGGCCGGTATGCTCAACAGTTGCACGGCCAAGCGCGTCTGGCAAATGCGCTGCCGCGGCGAGCATGACGTCTGTGGTCTTGCCCTCTTTCAGGAAGCGCTGAATGGCGGGCGCATTCAGATGCGCAAGGCCAGCCTCAGAAACGCTGAAATCGACCGGGCGGATCACTTCGCCCTGGTTCATCGGAATGCCACCGATCAGCTGAGCGCTGTATTCTGCGAACAGGATTTGCGACAGCAGCGCTTCGATTTCGCCGAATTTTCCATCTTCATCCAGGCGACGCGCCCAGGCTGCAACTTCGCGCAGCGTCTCGCCATAGGTCGCGAGCCAGCCAAAGCCGTGCGTGATGTGCTGTTCTGCGTCAAAGACAGCGCGGTCGACGCGGCCATCCTTCATGACTTTCGCACTGATCGCAGCTTTCGCTTCAGCGATATAAAGATCTACAGATTTAACGACCTCATCCATTGTGATGATCAGGTCGGACATGATTGGGCTGGATGAGGCCTGACCAGCCTCAATAACAGACGTACTCATATTTTACGGCTTCCTCCTAAGTCACTTACCCTACGTGACCTTTCCCGTCTTGATATATGTTGCATCGCAGCGAGGCAAATATTTTGGCCAATTTTCTACCTGAACAGGGCGGAACCAGCAGGGGGTGACGAAAAAGATCTGCAATTTATTTTCCTTACGTCAGAGAGACGCAGACGGATGCTGTTTTCCAAAAAATTCAATAGAACGCTGTTTTTTATCTGTTTTTAGAATTTTATTTTGATGCTTCGAAAACCATCAAGAGATGTAAATTCTGTAAGAAACAGCCTCTGACAGGAACCAACACCGCCTCATCCCTGTTTTCTCGACATACCCGGAAGCGGGAAGGAAGAAACGGAGGAATGTTATGAAAAATATCCTTATGACGACATCGCTGATGGTAGCACTTGCATCCCCAGCGGCCTTTGCAGGCGATAAAGACAAGAAACATGACGACATGAAGCCGAAAGCGGAAATCTCTTCCAGCGCAGCTTATGACGTCGAAACAACCGGCGAAATGGACACGGCAGAACTGCTGCCAGGCGAGTTCACGGATGACCATGATTGGGTCGGTAAAACGGTTTATGATGCTGACATGGTGAATGTTGGTGAAGTCGAGCGCATCGCATTTGATGAAGCCGGCGAAGTCAACACGATCATTATCGAAACAGGTGGCGTCCTCGACGTCGGCGGTGAAGAAGTGGTCGCATCTGCATCACAGTTTGACGTCGTGATCTCCCAAGGTGACGAGTCTGACGCCGAAATTCAGCTGGCAATGACAGCTGATCAGATGGCTGAGCTGCCACGTTTCGACGAAGACTCAGTCTCAGACTACCCACTGTCTGACGACGACCTGATCGACGAAGACGTCGAAATGGATCTGGACGCTGAAGAAGCCGTCAAAGTCGACTAATTCAGTCTCCGGTCTGTAAGAGAAAGCGGTGCGAAAGCACCGCTTTTTTTTATGCGTCAGCTGCGCCAGCGAAGCGTGCGCGCCTCAATCGGATTTTCGAACTCGGCATTGGCGGAGCGCGCCTTGACCCAGGCCCGTTTGAGCACCTGATACCATTTTGCCTGCACATCGATATCATCAATCCACATCATGGCTTTCTGGTATTTCATGCCTTCATTCTGCAGATCGACCATCCGGCCATCCTGATTGAGGAACATGCGTGCAGCGGGTTTGAAGATCGGTAGCAGCACATTCAGCAACGGGGCGTTCGACCAGAATGTGATCTGGGTGATCACGGTCTTTTTCTCTTCCTGCGGCGTCAGGCAGGTCAGCGTCAGCAGGCTGGCCTGATCATTTTCGACGATTTCCCAGCGATAGCCTGGAATCTGGAACAGGATTTCTGTGGTGACATTCCCACCGAACAGAGCCTTGTATGCCAGAGAATTGCCTGACGGCTGGTGCTTGGCGATCGCCCATCCGCGCGTGCGGGGCTCAAAGCGCTTTTCCTTGATCTTGAATCCGGCAGATGGTGGACGCCACCACCATTGATTATGCACGAATGGCACATGGGCCGGGTCCATCAGACCCACCACAGCATCATCCATATGCGCATTGAACACTTCGGAAATCACAAATTTCGGCTTGTCCGGCAGTGCGCCAAAATCGGGCGGCGGGACAATCGGCTCCGGATTGCGGCGCGGGTCTTCGGCGACATAGATAAAGACCATGCCATGGGCTTCATGCACCGGATAGGTACGGACACTGATCCGGGTCGGGTCGTATGGATCGCCCTCGACCAGTGACGGCATGTGACGACAGACGCCATCCGTTCCAAACCGCCAGCCATGATAAGGACACTCGACCGTCGGCTGGCCTTCGGTATCAACCTGTCGACCGGCAGATAGCGGCACAAGTCGGTGCGGACAGATGTCGCGCAGCGCAAAAGCCTGACCTTTTTCCGTCCGGCCAATCATGACAGGCTGGTTCAGCACCATCATGCGGCGCTGCGTGCCAGCTTTCAGATCCTTGCTGGCTGCCACGAAATACCAGCTGTCCGTCAGCCAGCCTTCTTCGGTTTGCCCAAGCTTTCGTTCTGCGTCCAGCGCCATGCCTGCTCTCTATCTCGCTTCGCTTGTCATGGCCTTTATGATCTGAGCATAGCCGCGCGCAAGGCGGCCAACATTCTCAACCGAAATTCGTTCATTTGTGCCATGAAAGCCGTTCAGGTCTTCAATCGGTATCACACTCGGCGCAAATCTGTAGACATTGTCAGAAATTTCCACAGTCCAGCGCGCATCCGTCGCACCTATCACCAGACCGGGCGCAGCCGGGGCACCATCGCCGGTTTCCGTCGCCACCGATGCAAGCACCTGATAGGCGCGATTGTCGGTCGGAGAGACAGGGGAAGCTGACGAGCTGATTCCGCCCGTTTCATCAAAATCGGCACTGACACCCTCAAGATCGCCAATGACATCACGCACATGAGCGAGCACCGAATCCGGTGAGTCATTCGGATGGACCCGAAAGTTCACGAGCGCGGTCGATTTTTGAGGCAGAACATTCTCCTTGATGGAGCCCTGCAGCATGGTTGGCGCCGTGGTGGTCCGGATGATCGCGTTCGCTGCGCCGGTCTTTGTGAACTCTTTTTCCAGCATGCCGCGAAACAGCCAGACATTGGCAAAGGCCATGCGCTGAAGAAATGGCATGTCGGACGCGGTTGCCTGGATCATTTCGGACACAGGTGGCCTGGAGAAATCGGCTGGCATCTGATTTTCTTCCAGCGCAACAATCGCCCGGGATAATTGCACATTGGCGGAGTTGCGCGGTGGTTGAGAGGAATGACCGCCAGCCGCTTCGGATGTCAGACGGATGGTCACATAGCCCTTTTCTGATACCCCAATCATACCAACCGGCGTGCCTGTAAGCGGGAAGGGATCGACCACGACGAAGCCTTCATCGAGCACCATTTCCATCCGCAGACCGCGGTCTTTCAGATAGGCAACACCGGCGCGGGCGCCGCTGCCGGAGACCTCTTCGTCATGTCCCAGCATGATGAAGACTGTCCGTTCCGGCTGATATCCTGTGGAGGCGAGCGCTTCAGCAGCCTCCATGATCGCGATAAGCGAGGCCTTATTGTCGAGCGTGCCGCGCCCATAGACATGACCATCGACGATGCGGCCAGCAAAAGGCGGCGCGGTCCAGTCATCTTCCGTTCCGATATTCACTGGCACGACATCCTGGTGCGCCATCAGCAAAATCGGGTCGAGGTCCGGATTGCTGCCCTGCCATTCATACAGGAGGGTCAGATCTGCGATATGCGTTTTGCTGGCAGCCTGGTGAAAGGCCGGATAGCTGGCTTCCAGATAGGCTTCGAGCTCTCGCCATGGTCCTTCGCGGCCAGGCAGCGGATCGCCCGCCTGCAATGTGATGGTTCGAATCTGCAGCACATCACTCAGACGACCTGCTGCCATGTCGGTGTCGATCACCGGGGTTTCGGGAAGCGCGATCCGGTCCGCTCCGACGGCTCCACCGAATGTAAAAGTCCGAATAACGACAATGGCCACCAAACCAACCAGACAGGCCAGAATGCCCAATAGTAAACCTCTGATCATGCTTTCCTCCCCGAAGTGTTAAGAACCTTAGCCGGTCCCTTAATCCTTGTCTCTCGCTGAACCGGCTTCCCGTGCGAAACATTGGTGTCTTTTTTACACTTGGGGCGAAGAATACGGTTTTTGGGGATGAGGAAAAACCGATGAAATCGCTCGACATTTCGGTGCTGATTCTGGAAGACAATCATCAAATGCGAATGCTGATGACGACGATCCTGAACGGGCTCGGCATTCGACAGGTTTCCGGTGCAGAATGTGTGGATGAAGCCATCGACCGCTGTCTGCATAATCAATACGATATTTTTCTGGTGGACCAATTGCTGCGCGGTCGCGATTCGGGCCTACGCTTTGTGAAATGGTTGCGCATGTCGGGCGAAAGCCGTGCCCCCATGGCACCCGTGATTACCATTTCATCTTTCTCGGAACGCAGCCGGATCATTGAGGCGATCAATGCCGGTGTTGATGAATTTCTGGTCAAACCGCTACGCCCTGTCGATATGGCGCGACGCATTCAGGCTGTTGGCATGAAACGCCGCAAATTTGTCAGAACAGGCGATTATTTCGGCCCTTGTCGGCGTCGACTGCCCGTTCCGGCCAATTTTACAGGCCCTTATCGACGCGCCGACGACATGGTCGATCAGGACGATGATCTGATGTTTGAGCTCGACTAGAGAGCAGTCTCAGACGTTTGCTCAAAGCGCTGCTTATTTATGCCTCACACGCGAGCGTTCCGGGGCACGTTCCAAGCCTTTACTGGACAGACAGGAAATATCCCGCCTAGTTTGCTACCCAATGTGCGGTCTTGCCGCAGCTCGGACAATTCCTGTCCGATCGGGGTTACAAAGTTTAAGGGGCGCTCATGGAAGCGATTGCCAATTTTATTGATACGGTAAACTCGTATGTCTGGGGATCAGACGCGGTACCGTATCCTCCCGTTCTGTTGCTGTTGCTCGGAGTGGGTCTCTACCTGACCATTCGACTGGGCTTCATGCCCATCCGGAAAATCCCATATGCCTTCGGTCAGCTGTTCAACCACCAGCACGACAAGGACGAAGGCGATGTAACGCCATTCGGCGCCCTGATGACGGCGCTCTCCTCGACCATCGGTACCGGTAATATCGCAGGCGTCGCCGTGGCGATTGCGGTTGGCGGACCGGGTGCAGTCTTCTGGATGTGGATGACGGCTCTGGTGGGCATGGCGTCCAAATATGCAGAGGCTGTGCTGGCGGTGAAATACCGCGAAGTGGATGGCGCCGGACGCCATGTCGGCGGACCGATGTATTACATCAAGAATGGCATGGGTTCGAAATGGGTCTGGCTCGGCTTTGTCTTTGCCGCCTTCGGTGTGCTGGCAAGCTGGGGCACAGGCGCAAGCATCCAGGCGAACGCCATCGCGGATGCGGTCCGTGCAAACTATGGTATTCCTGCCTGGGCGACCGGGCTTGTCCTCGCCGGCGCTGCCGGCGCTGTGATTCTTGGGGGTATCACCCGGATCGCAGCTGTCGCCGAAAAGCTGGTTCCGGCCATGGCGATTGCTTACCTGATTGCGGGTCTCATCTGTGTCGCAATCAACATTGAGGGCGTCCCGGCAGCATTCGGCCAGATTTTCAGCCAGGCCTTTGGCTTCCGTGAAGCTGGCGCAGGTATTTCCATCGGTCTCATCCTGCTCGCAATGCAGAAAGGTGTCGCCCGCGGCATTTTCTCGAACGAAGCTGGCCAGGGTTCTGCGCCGATTGCGCACGCTGCGGCCCGCAACAAAGACCCGGTCAACCAGGGTATTGTTGCGATGCTTGGTACCTTCATCGACACCATCATCGTGTGTACCATCACGGCGCTGGTCATCCTGACATCCAACATCATCGACCCGAGCTGTGCGCCATTTGTGCGCCCCGAACTGCTCACCTTGCCAGCAGGCTGTGAGACGAGCTCGCCACTCACCGTGTCGGCGTTTGAAGAAGCGCTCCCAGGCATTGGCAACCACATTGTCGCCATTGGTCTTGTGATCTTCGGCTTCACCACAATCCTCGGCTGGAGCTATTATGGCGAACGCTGCTGTGAATTCCTCTTCGGTGAGAAATCAGTTCTGCCGTTCAAGATTTCCTGGATTCTCGTGGTGTTTGGCGGCGCGTGCGTTCTGCTGCTGGAACGCGATCCGGAAGTGACGGATGTGGTCACGCTGTTCTGGTCTCTCGCCGATACCCTGACGGGTCTGATGGCGGCGCCAAACCTGATCGCGCTGCTGGTCATGTCTCCGCTGGTCGCCAAAATGACCAAGGAGTATTTCGACCGCAAGGATACGCCAGACGCCTAACCTGACGTTGCGTCATAATTCTGACCGAAACGCCCCGAAAGCTACGGCTTTCGGGGTTTTTCAATTTCAGGCCTTTTCACACGCAACATGACGCGCCTTGCAGCGTTAGGCCTGGGACGCACACATCAGAGGACATCCATTTCATGAAAAGTTTCGCGATCCTGTCGACCGTCGCGCTCGTCGGCACATTGGTGCTTGCAAGCCTGACGTCAGCCGAACCGGAAGCAAACGTGAAGGCACCCGCCTATGATGCGAAACTGACGGAATATGAATACCCATTCGAGGTCCGCAGCTATGCCTTTGAAAGCCAGCAGCAGGACCTCGAAATGGCCTATATGTATCTGCCAGCAGACGCGGGACAGACCACAATCGTTCTGATGCATGGCAAGAACTTCAATGGTGCCTATTGGGAAGAGACAGCCCGCTATCTGAATGCAAAAGGTTATGGGGTTCTGATCCCGGATCAGATCGGATTTGGCAAATCATCTAAACCGCGCGCTTATCAGTACAGCTTCAATCAGCTTGCCGCGAACACGCGCGACCTGATGACCGAGCTTGGCATCGAAAAGGCTGTCATTCTGGGTCATTCCATGGGCGGCATGGTCGCAAGTCGGTTTGCCCTCTCCTATCCGGAGCAGACGGAAAAGCTGGTGCTTGTGAACCCGATTGGTCTGGAAGACTATCTCGACTACACAACCTATCCGACCATTTCAGACGCTTATGAGAGCGAGCTGAAAAAGACTGGCGAAAGCATCATCGCCTATCAGAAAAAGAATTATTATGATGGCGCCTGGAACGAAGATTACGAGGCACTGACGCTTCCACTACGCGGCTGGCTGAACGGTCCGGACAAAGACACGCTCGCCTATGTTGCGGCCCTGACCTATGACATGATCCTGACCCAGCCCGTGGTAAATGACTTCAGCGAGCTGACGGTCCCGACATCACTCATCCTTGGCACACGGGACCGGACGGGACCGAACCGCGCCAACAAGCGAGACGGCGTGGACTATGAGCTCGGACGTTATGATGAACTGGGCGAAACGGTCACAGCCATGATACCGAACGCAGACCTCATTGAGCTGGATGACCTGGGACACCTGCCGCATATCGAAGCTTTCGACCGCTTCACGCCAGCGCTCGATCGGGCTCTGGGTGAGACGTCAGCACCTTAAATCTCACCTACGGTGAGATGTTTCCCTTGTGATGCTGGACTGGCTGTCCAATAACGATAGCCATCTAGCATAAAGAAACATCACACAGGGGAGACGATATATGGTCAATGAGACGATCAAGGCGGTCATCTGGGATTTTGGCGGCGTGTTCACGACATCGCCGTTCGAAGCGTTTAATGTCTATGAAGCCGAAAAAGGCCTGCCAAAGGATCTGATCCGGACCATTAATGCGACCGATCCCGATACCAATGCGTGGGCGCGGCTTGAGCGGTCTGAAGTTTCAGCCCTGGAATTCGATGACCTGTTTGCATCCGAGGCACGGACGCGCGGCTATGAAGTGCCCGGCAAGGACATCCTTGCACTCCTGTCCGGTCGCGTCAGACCAAAAGTCGTGGAAGCCCTGCACGCTTGCAAAGCGCATTTCAAAGTTGGCTGCATTACGAACAACGCACCGGTCGGCAAAGGCGCAAGCATGACCAGTGACGAAGAAAAAGCCCGAAAAGTGGAAGAAATCTTTGCAAGCTTCGAACATGTGATCGAAAGTTCAAAGGTTGGCGTTCGCAAGCCGGATCCACGCATCTATGAAATGATGTGTGAAGCCTTGAATGTTGAGCCATCCGCCTGTGTGTATCTGGATGACCTCGGCATCAATCTGAAACCGGCACGCGCCATGGGCATGACAACGATCAAAGTGCTGAATGAAGCGCAGTTATTGTCCGATCTGGAACAGGCTACGGGGCTCACCTTTACATGATTTCAAGCGTCAGACAGGTCCTGCTTTTCCTGGCGATCCTAACTTCGCCCCTGATCAGCGCCTGTGACCTGTCTGACGAAATTGAACGCAGCCGACAGCCGGAGAAAACGCTCGAACCGGCCAAACCACCCCAGGAGGGCGAAAACAGGGAAGATGAACTTCCCCAGCCCGTCATCGACAAGCGCGATGAAATCCTCGGCATTCTGGAAACCGGCTCTCTGAGACAGCTGACGCGCCTGGCGCAGCAATATCCTGACTTCCGATCCAATTATGGCGAACTCGATCACTATCGCCACTGGTACATCATGAAGCGCGCCGGGCTCGATCCAATCATCAAGACACAGCAAATCCTGCAACAGCCCTATGGCATCAAGGATTTTGGCGCAGAGAAATATTTCATCTGGCCCGCCCTCGCCGTACGTGCGCCGGAAGATCTGGAGTTTTCCAAACTCTCATTTGCCGATCGGGTGACCTTGCAGGAGCTCGTGGGTGAAGCTGGCATTGAGCGTATGAAAGCGGGAGAAGCGTATCCGGGGTTTCGACTGGCCATTCGTCAGGATGGCACCTGGGTCTATCTGCTACAGGACAACTGACGAAACACTTGCCGGATGTATGCGTTGTTCTTGTACACGATAAAGGGAGAAACACATGTCGACGATTGGTGCCGAACAGGCTCTCAAACATCTCGAAGGCTGGACCACTGCAACCTCCGGAAAAGCCATCAGCAAATCATTCGAATTCAAGGACTTTATGGATGCATGGTCATTCATGAACACCTGCGCCATGAAAGCCCAATGCATGGACCACCACCCAGAATGGTCGAATGTATACAACAAGGTAGACGTGACGCTAACGACGCATGACGCTGGCGATGTGACCGAGAAAGATCTGGAACTCGCTGTTTTCATGGATGTCCGCGCCAAGACGATCCATTACGTGCCTGAATAGGCCAACCCGATCGACCATTGCCAAACCCCGGCCCATTCGGCATCGTCCCCGGTAAATATCAGGGAGAGAGTATATGGGCCGAGTATCCGGAAAAATGGCGTTGGTCACGGGCGCTGCGCAGGGGCTGGGAGCTGCAATTGCAACGCTGCTTGCAAAAGAAGGGGCCAAAGTCGCCCTTACAGATATCAATGGCGATGGAGCAGCCAGCCAGGCTGAGCTGATCAATAAATCCTATCCGGGACAGGCGTTTTCCTTTCAGCATGATGTCACCAGCGATGCCGACTGGCAGCGCGTCCTGTCGGCCGCGAAAGACGCAATGGGTGGTCTGAACATTCTCGTCAACAATGCTGGGATTGCTTCCAACGGATCGGTCGAAGACGAAGACTATGACGCCTTCAAGCGCGTGCAGACGATTGATGTCGACTCCATCTTTCTGGGCAGCAAGCACGCCATCCCGATCATGCGCGAGCATGCACCCGGCTCTATCGTCAACATCTCCTCGATTGCCGGTCTGATCGCATCTGGAAACTATGTGTCCTACAACACGGCCAAGGCCGGTGCGTGGATGATTTCGAAATCAATCGCACTGCACTGCGCCAAATCAAAATCGGGTATCCGCTGCAATTCCGTCCACCCGGCATTTATCGATACGCCTATTCTGGACCCGACAAAGGCCGCTTTCGGTGAAGAAGAAGCGCTTGCGAAACTTGGGCGTCAGATTCCGATCGGCCGCGTCGGTGAGCCCGATGACGTGGCTTATGCTGTCCTGTTTCTGGCAAGCGATGAGTCCAAATTCATCACAGGCGCCGAATTGAAGGTCGATGGCGGCATCTCAGCAATGTAAAAAAAGCCGAGCAAAATACTTGCCCTTTTGCATGACCGAGCGCATTTCAAAGCTCGTGGGGCCGCCCTGCGATGGGCGGCTGAACCCTCTTTAAAAAGACAAGACCAACAGGAGGTGCCAGCCTTGCCACGTTTTATCGACGGTGTGATCAAATTCCAGAACGAAGTCTATCCGGACAAAAAGGAACTGTTTGAGAGGCTGGCAAAAGGCCAGGAGCCGGAAGCCGTCTTCATTGCCTGCTCTGATGCCCGCGTCGAAACCGCCATGATCACGCAGACTGATCCGGGTGAGCTTTTCATTCTGCGCAATGCCGGCAATATCGTGCCACCGCATACGAGCCAGACCGGCGCCATGACAGCAACCATTGAATTCGCCATGCGCGTACTCGGCACACCACATATTGTGGTCTGCGGTCACAGTGAGTGCGGCGCCATGAAGGGCGCAATGAACCCGGACTCCGTCAAGCATCTTCCACATGTGAAGGAATGGATCGGATTTGCGCAAGCGGCTGTGGATGTCGTCAATGAGCTGGCAACCGACGAAACCTCAGACGATGAAAAGATGCGCATGCTGCTGGAACAGAATGTCATGCTGCAGCTTCAGCACCTAAAAACCCACCCAAGCGTTCTGCGCCGACTGGCTGCAGGACAACTCACCCTGCACGGCTGGGTCTACGACATCAAGACCGGCGAAGTGTCTGCCTATGATGAAGAGACAGATACCTTCTCACCGGTTGACGATCACTATGCCGCGCTTGCACGCGAGCTGGCAAAAAAGAACAGCTGCTGCGACTGATCAGGAATAAGGGTGGATGATGGCCGAGGCGATTGTGACCTTGGCCACGCCTTCCCCAAGCGAGTGATCGATGACGCGCTGCATCCGATCTCCCATCATTACCAGATTCGGGACCGTACCCGGCATGTAAGTGCCATTCATGTAAGAGTGGATCGACCGACGAAGACTGTCACGAATCCGCGGCATGGTCGCGACCGCTTTTTTTCGCATGTCATTGTCTGCAATCTCGAGTCCGACATCGACAGCGACCATTCCCGAAAACCCATCCCATTCCGCGATCGGAATGTTGAGCCCGGTGACGGCGACATAAATCTTCGACCCGGTAATCCGGGTGACGGCCTTGTCTTCCGGCTCAGAACCACCGCCAGCGGCATGCGCGCTTAGCGACACAGACGGGAACAGCAACAAGCTGGCGACAATTGCGTATTTCAGATAACGGATCATGCCTGTTTGTTAACAGGTACGCGTTAAGAGCTCGGCGAATTCAGTTCCGCCAATTTTACCGCATCCGGTAGCAATTCGTTAAAGTCGAACACATTCGGATCATGCAGGTGTGATGGTCTGACATGCGCCAGAGCGTTTGCCATCTTGGCTTTCCGTCCCGGTGTGCGCGCTTCCCAGTCATTCAGCATCTGCTTCATCAGAGCGCGTTGCAAACCATCCTGTGAGCCACAGAGCGTGCAGGGAATGATCGGGAATTGCATGCCGGACGCAAACTTTTCGACATCGGCCTCAACCGAGCGGATGAGCGGGCGAAGGACCATTAGATCGCCTTCATCATTCACCAGTTTGGGCGGCATGCCAGCAAGCCGGCCGCCATGGAAGAGGTTCATAAAGAAGGTTTCCAGCGCATCATCCAGATGGTGGCCAAGCACAATCGCGTCGCAGCCTTCCTCACGGGCGATGCGATAGAGAATGCCGCGGCGCAGGCGCGAGCAAAGCGCGCAATAGGTTTTCTGCGACGGCACTTTGTCCGTCACGATGGAGTATGTGTCTTCGGTTTCGATGCGGTAAGGCATCCCGAGGTCGTTCAGATAGTTCGGCAGGGTCTCAGCCGGGAAGCCAGGCTGGCCCTGATCCAGATTGCAGGCCAGCAATTCGGCATTGATTGCGCCGAGATATTTCAGCTCCAGCAATATGGAGAGCAAGGCATAGCTGTCCTTTCCGCCGGACAGGCAAACCAGCCATTTGGCCGGCCGACTGCTATTCTTTGAGGTATCCAGCCCGTAGGTCTGAATGGTTTCCAGCGCCTGACGTACCAGCCGTTTGCGTACTTTCTTGAACGTGACACCATCAGGTGCATTGGCGTAGGCCGCGCGAAAGCTCGCCTCCACATCCAGGGTGGTGACGGCTGAGCGAAGTGTTTTCATCTTCGGCAATTGTGCGGTGTCGTGGGCCAAATCTGCCTCTTTGCGGGTATTGTCCGGAAACCGGCCTTTTGATGGAAAAAGAGCCGACCGGCAAGTGTGTGTAGGAGCGCAATCTAATCTGCGCATGCCGGTCGGCCAAGGGCTGGAACCTGCTTTCAAGCAGATTGCGCCTGAACCGCGCATAACCGACCGTTCAGCACGAGACGGCCTGAGGCGTTCGCGCAACCGAATCTTCACTCCATAAAGCGACAATTTCGCAACTGGATCACCTCGAGGTTCCATTTCATCCATAATCACTCTACATGAGGGAAAACCTCGCTGGAGACACGCGAATGAACAATTTCCTGATCTGGTTCCTGACGACGATTATCGGCCTCGTACAAATGCTGATCGGCGCTTATATGCTGGCGATCTTCATTTACTTCCTGACCCGTCTGCTGGTCAGTTTCGGAGGCGTTTCGGCTCACAATCCGGTTGTGCAATTTATCCTGCAGATCGGGTCATCCCTGATCGAGCCGGTTCTGAAGCCGATCCGCCGTGTTGTGCCAATGATCAACGGCATTGATCTGTCGATCATGGCGCTCTGGATCATTCTCTATGTCATCAGCTCGTTTCTGGGATTTCTGGCCGGTCAGATCGCACTTTCCGGCCTGCGCTAAACATATGGATGCCTTCGAATGACCGCCGAGATTATTGACGGAAAAGCAATTGCCGCTGAGCTCCGCAAACAGGTTGCCGCAGATGTGGCGGCTCTGAAAGACGCTCACGGTGTGACACCCGGCCTTGCCGTCGTGCTGGTCGGCGAAGATCCTGCCAGCCAGGTCTATGTCCGTTCCAAGGTCAAGCAGACCGAAGAAGCCGGCATGCGGTCCATTCACCACCATGTGTCGGCCGACATCACCCAGTCTGATCTTGAAGCCCTGATCGAACGCCTGAATGCCGATGACACGGTTGACGGCATCCTGCTGCAACTGCCTCTGCCGAATGACCTCGATGCGGACAGCGCAATCGAGAAGATCTCACCGGACAAGGATGTTGATGGCCTGACAGAGGCTTCTGCCGGACGTCTCTCTCTCGGCAAGCCAGGGCTTCGCCCCTGCACGCCGAGCGGCTGTGTGACGCTTGCAAAAAGCGCGCTTGGCGATGACCTTTCCGGCAAGCATTGCGTGGTTGTGGGGCGCTCCATTCTGGTTGGCAAACCAGCCGCGCTTTTGTTCCTCGAACAGAACTGCACGGTGACCATCGCCCATTCACGGACAAGGGACCTTCCCGCCGTCTGCCGTGAAGCTGACATTCTCATTCCGGCTGTCGGGCGACCGAAAATGATACAGGGCGACTGGGTAAAGCCCGGTGCGGCCGTGATCGATGTTGGCATTAACCGCATCCCGGCTCCTGAGAAGGGCGAAGGCAAGACACGCCTCGTTGGTGACGCAGATTATGACGCCTGCGCGGACATTGCCGGTTACATCACACCGGTTCCCGGCGGTGTGGGCCCAATGACCATTGCTTGCCTGCTGGAAAACACGGTGAAAGCCGCAAAACTGCGCCGTAAGATCGGCTAGATCCGTGGCGCAGCCGTTTCAGGCAAAAGAAAGCGAAATCTTTCAAAGACTTTGGCAAAAGCAGAGCGGGCTTTGCGCGCTCTGCGAAGCGCCAATGCCACGTCACAGATTTGATGTCGCGCACGCAACGCTCTGGTCAAAACAACGCCCGACATTCGATCATATCCGGCCCCGCGCCAAAGGCGGGCATGATGACGAGAGCAATCTTCAGCTCGCACACGCAGCCTGCAACAAACGCAAGGGAAGCCGCTGGTCAGGGAAAACCGAGGGTTAATCTACCAGGGCGAAGAAAAGAATAACCAACGTCTCAGGTTGGAATCAAACTTGCTCTTTCGAGACCATACACCTCTCGGAGCAAGCCCATGACGATCACACAAACCACACGGCAGAGATTTGAATCTCTCACCGGGTTGCGGTTTCTACTCGCAATCTGGATCGCCTATTTTCACGTCGGTCACATGTATGACCATGACGGGTTCGGCACGATCCCGTATCTGGAACTCGGCGTCGCGCGCGTCGATGTCTTCTTTGTGCTGTCAGGCTTTGTGCTGGCACATGTGTACTGGGCGCGGCGCACCAGGCCGTTTGCCTTTGGCGACTTCATGATGGCCCGGCTTGCCCGCATCTATCCACTACACGTCTTCGCGCTCGGCGTTATCATTGCGTATCTGCTGCTGGGCATGTCGATCGGCAAAGCCGATCATATCACGAACTATTCGATCACCGGCCTACTCGGAAATCTGGCCCTGCTTCAGTCGTTCGGCCTTCCGGATGTTGTGTATTGGAATTTCCCCGCCTGGGCGATCAGCGCCGAATTCGCGGGTTATCTTGCTTTCCCGCTCTATATTCTGATTGCCGACAAAATGCGCGGCCATGCGTTTCTGTTTCTGGCACTCTGTCTTCTGAATGTCTTTCTGATCGATAATGTGCACAGACTGTTCCTCGACCGGCCACTGAGCCAGTCGACCATGGACTGGGGTGCGCTACGCGGCGCTGTAGTCATGTTGGTCGGTGTCGGCGCACGCGCCGCCTTTGACCAGTTCAGTGTTTCGAGCTTTCGCGCCGGTATCTACGCTATTGCAGGTGCGGCCTGTGCGCTCATCGCAGCGATCAGTCATCTCGGCACGGCTTTCGTGGCCCTGGGTGGCGCGATTATGATCATGAGCCTTGCGCGGATTGATGCGCACGCAAAACCAACCTTCCTGTCCACAAAAACGCTCTGCAAGCTCGGCGGCTGGTCCTATGCCATTTTCATCCTGCATGTGCCCATCTTCATAATCCTGAAGAATGGGCTGGATGTGCTGGGCATCCCTTTTGTCGTCAACGGCTGGACCTCCCTTGCCTTCACGCTGGTCGTGGTCGCGATTTCCTATCCGGCCCACCATCTGATCGAGGAGCCATCACGCAAACTGATCCGAGACAGCTGGAACGGTCGCAAGAAAAGGTCAGAGCAAGCAAGCGCCGTGCAGACTCCTGCCGAGTGAGCTTTTCACGCAACAAACCATGCTCCGGAAAGGCCCGCTCCGCCTTTCCGGATGACATTTGACCGCTTTTCAGGGTAAAGCGCGCACACGCATGACCTATCAATCCACCATACTCACCCTGTTCCCGGACGCATTTCCCGGTATTCTCGGCACCTCAATCATCGGTCGAGCACTGGAAAATGAAATTTGGTCGCTAGAGGCACTGGACATTCGTGCCTTTTCCGATCATAAGCACCGATCTGTTGACGACACTCCTGCGGGAGGTGGCGCCGGTATGGTGTTGCGCCCGGATGTGGTGGCGTCTGCAATTGACGCGGTTGATCGCAAGGATCGTCCGCTGATCTATCTGAGCCCGAGAGGAAAACCGTTATCTCAGGCCCGGGTGCGAAAGCTTGCTTCCGACCCCGGTGTTATCCTGATTTGCGGGCGATTTGAAGGCTTAGATGAGCGTGTTATTGAGGCACGTGGCATTGAGGAAGTCAGTATTGGGGATTACATCCTCGCTGGCGGTGAAGTGGCAGCCATGGTTCTTCTGGAAGCCGTGGTGAGACTTCTTCCGGGTGTCGCGGGAAATCATGACTCGCTGAGTGAAGAGAGTTTCGAGTCCGGTCTGCTCGAATATCCTCATTATACGCGTCCGCGCGTGTGGGAGGATCGAAGCATACCGGATGTCCTGCTTTCGGGTGATCATGGCGCCGTGGCGAAATGGCGACAGGAACAGTCGGAAGCAATTACAAAACAACGCCGACCAGATATCTGGGAAGCATGGGTAAAGAAGAGCAAGGCAGGCAAGCCTGATTAAACAGGGCCGGAGTAGAGAAGATGGCAAACATCATCGAGACGCTTGAAAAAGAAGAAATCGCCCGCGTCACCGAGGGCAAGTCGTATCCGGAGTTTTCTGCCGGCGACACGCTGACGGTAAACGTCCGCATTAAGGAAGGCGAGCGCGAGCGCGTTCAGCGTTTCGAAGGCGTTTGCATTGCCCGTTCAGGCGGCGGCGTGAACGAAAACTTCACGGTTCGCAAAATCTCTTTCGGCGAAGGCGTCGAACGTGTCTTCCCACTCTACTCTCCAAACATTGAGAGCATCGAAGTGAAGCGTAAGGGTAAAGTTCGCCGTGCGAAACTTTACTATCTGCGTGACCGTCGCGGTAAATCTGCTCGTATTGCTGAGCGCACAAGCGGCCACGGCATCGAAGTTCGCGAGAACATTCTCGGCAAGACAGAGCGTAAGCGCGCCAACCAGGCAGCGAAAGCTGAGCGTAAGGCACGCGCCGCTGAAGAGCGCGCTGCTGTCGAAGCTGCAAAGAAAGCCGAAGCTGACGCCGCTGCTGCAGCAGCCGCTGAGGCCGCAGCAGCAGCTGAAGCTGAGAACAAAACAGAAGAATAGAAACCTCCACCGGATTTCCGGCGGGTTTCTGAACCGATCAGAAGGCAGGCCTCAGGGCCTGCCTTTTTTAATGGTGTTTACCTGCTTGCGTGCACCTGAGGGCTCAGGCATGCTCGCGGCGCAACGAGGGGTTGGGCCATGGCACAGACACGTGAAACGCGCGACACCAAAGGCATTATCAGCTTTCTGATCGCAACCTTTGTTGTCACCTGGGGCCTTGTCCTGATTGCCACACGCGTGCCAGAAGCACTCACGGCGATGGTTCTGTCACTCTGCATGCTTGTTCCTGCCAGCGTCGCCATCTTCATTCAGAAACTGGTGCTTAAGCGGAAACTGATTGGCGATAACGGCCTGATGATTCGCGTCGGGAATTTCATCTGGCTGGGCCTGTCTTACGCCGGCATGTTGGCACTGCTGTTTGCCGTTTATGCACTAACCTTCATCATTTCACCGGATGTTTTCAATTTTGATACGCCAGTTATGGCACAGCTTGCCGCAACACCGTTCGCGGCGCTCACGCCGCCGGGCACGGTTGCCGCGCTTCTGGGCATTGGACTGACCATCGGCCTCATAACGAACTCCCTCTTTTACCTGGGAGAAGAGATTGGCTGGCGGGGGTTTCTCACGCCAAAGCTGGAAAGCTGGTTTGGTCGGCGCGCCTTGCTGATCACCGGTGTGATCTGGGCCGTCTGGCATACGCCCATGATCGTGCTGCTGGGGCATAACTATCCCGATTCCCCTTGGCTCGGTCATCTCGTCTGGATCCCGATCGTAATCTGCCTGTCGATCATCTTTCAGTCATCCCAATTGAAATCAGGCATGGTTTTCGCGCCCGCAATGCTTCATGGCATGCTCAATCAAGTGGCTGGCGTTGTGACCATGATGATGATGGCACCCGATGTGTTCAATCCGCTCCTGCACGGCATGACGGGCCTGATCGCGCTCATAATACTGGTCCCGATCTCGATGTTCCTTTATCTGCGCTACCCGTATCACGGAGCTTATCCCGGCGAGCTAGACTTAGCCGAAGATCAAATTTCGAGTGACGCGCAACGAAATGTGACTTAACGGATTTACCCTAGGTTACAGAAAAGGGCTGAGCCTCATGGGTATTTTAAAGGAATTCAAGGAATTCGCGTCTCGCGGTAATGTCGTCGACCTCGCTGTCGGCTTCATTCTGGGCGGCGCATTTTCGACCATCGTCAAATCACTGGTCAATGATGTCATCATGCCACCAATCGGGCTCATCCTCGGCGGCGTGGACTTTTCAGCCATGAAATATGTGATGAAAGACGCTGTAACCGGCGCAGACGGCGCCGTGGTCGAACCGGAAGTGGCGATCAATTACGGCCTTTTCATCAACAACGTCATCTCGTTCCTGATTCTGGCGCTGATCCTGTTCTTCCTGATCCGCACCATGAACAAGCTGAAAGCGCGCTGGGAAGACCCGGCAAGCCCGGAAGAGCCGCCAGCCAAGCCGCGCCAGGAAGTCCTGCTTGAGGAGATCCGGGACGCACTGGTCCAGAAAAAAGCCGACTAAATCAGAGAAAGCCCGATGGTCGTCATCGGGCTTTTCTTTCAGACGACTATTCCTTGACGTATTTGACGAGGAACTGATCGGTCTTGCCCCGGACTTCCGGCGCAAAGACATTCATTGTCAGATCATCATCCGGATGCGCAAACAAGTCCGAGCTTTCTGTCAGGACCAGACCATTTTCCGTGGCCAGGCCATCAATGATCACCGGATCGATCCGGTGGGTATCGCCACCTGTTGTCGGCGGGCTCCCGGCTGGCGCTTTATGATCCTGCATGACGAGCGCGCCGCCCGACTTCAGAACACGAGCAATCTCGGCAAAGCTTGGGTTTGCTTCCCCCAGCCCATCTGATCGATCGGGTGTGTACCAGAGCTCATGCGGTCCCATGATCCAGGTGACGACGTCGATGCTTTCATCCGGCAATGCTGAGAAATCATCGAAGTCTGTGCGCAGATAGCTCACGGTTTCTGGCAAACCGACCAGGCGCGGTGGATCTCCACCACCCCAGAAATTATCGAATTCCTGTGGGTTCTGCATGTAGACCATACCTTCCTCGCCAACCACTGCGGCCAGAAGAGAGGTAAAATATCCACCGCCCGCTTCAAGCTCCAGCACGGTGTCACCCGGCTCGACGCCGGTAAACGCAAGCGTTTCGGCTGGCAGACGGGCTTCATCCTTTTCGAGGTCTTCCTCTGATCGTAAGTCACTGGCAAGCGCTGACGAATAGTCATAGACAACCGGCGTTTCCGCAGGCGTGGGGGTTGCGACGGGCGTCGGCGTTTCAGTAGCCACTGGCGGCTCTGCAGGCTCGACCGGCGGTGGGGTTGTCGTCTCACAGGCAGCAAGCGCCAGGAGCGAAGCTCCGGCCAACAAAATGAAATGTTTCATGCGTCCTCCTCCTTCGATCTACATAAGGTAAACCAGTTTGAGGCTGCATGCTTGCACATTTGCGTGAAGCGCGCGGACGTTTAACGGCCCGCGCACATCACAGCGCTTTCAATTCACCTGAGACAGGCCGGTCGCCACCTGATGACGCGGCGGTTGAAACACAATGTCTCCGACAGTGAATTCGCGATAATCGCAGGTCAGCTCCACGCCAGCCGGAATATCAACGAGCGCCACCCCATAATCCGGCGCACTGAAATCCAGATTCGGCGCGTCGCTATGGTTCATGAAACGTCCCTCATCGGCGTCGAGCGCCAGAAAGCCTGGATGCATGGGCATGTCATAGCCATACCGCTCCAGAAATTCGCGTGTCCGGTCATCGCTGTCGGCCAGCGTCTGAAGCGGAATCAATTGATCAAAACGGGTATCAAATCGCCAGACAACATCGCCCTTGCGAATATTGTCGTGAGAGAACACACCCAGACCTTCAATGGAAGAAGGCGCGAGATAGGCGCGAACAAGCATCATTTTAAAAACGTCCTGAAATCCGGATCGTCACCGGACATGTCCCTTATGGGCAGAACCCAGCGCGGACGATTGGCGCGCGAAGTGAAATAAGGGGTAGAAAATGCGAGCTTGGCAAGCGGGAAATTACTGCTGGCCAATACCTGCCCGTCGCCCGGCAGACCGACGCAATGAGATGATGGCCTGATCCATGATCTCTTGCGAAGCCGCACAAGCCAGTTGCGGCCCAAGGCGGGCCGGCGCCCCTGTCCAGTCGCAAGCCACACCACCTGCGCCGCGCACCACAGGGATCAATGCGGCGATGTCATGCGGCTTCAGGCTGGTCTCTGTCACCAGATGAATATTGCCCGCCGCAAGGCGTGCGTAGGCATAGGCATCAAGCCCATAGCGGGTGAGCTTTGCCGTCTGACGCAAGTGTTCGAATGCACCGCGTTCTGATGGCGTCAGAATGAAAGGGTCTGTTGTTGAAAGAATGGAGTCTGTGAGTTTGCTCAGCGCATCCACATGCAGCGGCTGTGTCTCTCCGCGCGCCTCCAGAACCGCGCCATCGGTCCAGCCGATATAGCGCTCCTGCAGATAAGGTTGCTCAATCACGCCGATCTTCGGATCCTCTTCAAATGCGCAACCAATCAGCGTTGTCCAGCTTGGCAGACCAGCAATGAAAGCACGGGTGCCATCAACCGGGTCGAGATACCAGGTCCAACCGGAACGTCCTTCACGCAGTCCGAACTCTTCACCATTGATGGCATCGTCCGGCGCTTCTTTCTCGAGAAAGGCGCGCATGACGGCTTCCGCATCGCGGTCGGCCTTCGTGACAGGGTCGAAATCACCGGCCCCCGCCTTGTCTTCAGTTTCCCCATGACGGCGAAACAGAGACAGCGTCACCTCGCTTGCAAGATCAGCAAGCTTGCGCGCAATCTCGAGGCGCTGCGCATCGTGTTCGGAAGGTTGAGGCAATGCAGTCGTCATCCTGCTTCCCTGCCCCAGCTTTCCAATTCAATCAAGCAACGTCTGTCGCATCGCCCTGCAGAGCCTTGGCCAGCTCGAGAAGTCGCTTCCGTGGACGCTCATCCAAACGGTAATAGGCGCGAACCAGTTCCAGCGTTTCCTTCTGAGACAGGATATCACCATCCATCTCTTCCGAGTCATTTGCTGGCTTTACGGCAGAGTCGAGATCGACGATGCCATCGAAGAAGTACTGAACCTTCACGTTCAACGCGCGAGAGAGATCGAACAGACGTCCGGATGTAATACGGTTCGCGCCACACTCATATTTTTGAATCTGCTGAAACCGCACGCCAACGTGACCTGCCAGCTCCTGTTGTGTCAGCCCAAGCAGGCGACGGCGACGGCGAAGTCGTTTTCCAACATGTAGATCGATATCGGTGGCCATAATTGCCCTCCAGGTTAGCTCTACCGTCCCATCAAGGGACGCTTTCGCCTATCAGGAGCAATCCGCATGCCGTTTTCGCGGCAACTCACGATACCATTTTGCTGCGGCGCACAATAATAATTCCCCATAAAATAGAATTTTAATCACTGACATGTGCTTTTTTCTGCGATGCGACGGATTTTCGCACATTAGGGGCTTGCATTTATTGCGCCGCAACGTATTTTGAATGCACAACGTTTTGCGTTGTCGCCCTCATTTGGGGCGTTTCCTCCCTATGACTTCTGCCGCGCCTTATGGCGCGGCTTTTTTTTGGTCAGCCCAGTCCAAGATAATTTGTGCAGCGCACAAAAAATCACGGCTGAATTTGCGTGCACCCGCATGAACCGCAACCTCTGATTCATCCATATAGATTCGTCGATTGATCTCGATCTGGATAGCCTGCCGGTCTTCGAGCGGGCGACCATGCTTTTCAGTCAGATAGCCCCCTGCATAAGGCACGTTCCGCAACACCCGATAGCCGCGGCGCACAAAGGTCCCCTCAACCAGACGCGCCAGGCTTTCGTCACAGGAACTTCCATGTCGCGTGCCAAGCACGATATCCGCCTGCACTCGGCGCCCCCCAATGATGGAGGGCATGGAGTGGCAATCAACCAGAACCGCCTGCCCATGGCGGGCGTAGATCGCATTCAGCTGATCATCCAGCACAGCGTGGAAAGGCGCATAGGCGAGCGCGAGACGCTGGTCGGCCTCTTTACGGCTGAGCTTTCGGGCGTGAATGTCTTCACCGGATGCCGCGATGCGTGGAATGCAGCCCAACCCCGCCTCTACCCGCGGACTACGTTCTCCTGCCGGCGTGGGCGGGCCATCGCGGAACATCCGCGAGTCGAGCTCATTCTCCGACCGGTTCAAATCCACGAAGGAGCGGGGATAGTTGGCGGTCAGAAGCCCTGCCCCCAACTCGGTCACGCCCGCAATCAGTTCGTCGACATAAGCATCCTCGACCCGACGCAGATCCATCAATGGCACGCGCAGGAGTTTACGAAAATCTTCCGGATAGTACCGGCCGCTATGTGGTGAGGAAAAGAGCACAGACGAAGCCTCTGACGGCGCAATCAGTGAAAATGCGCGCGTTTCCTGCTCATGAAGCTGAAGGCCGTTGGAAAGTGTATGCTCTTTCGTCATTGGTGTTATGGTTTTTGTGGCAGTTGAACAGTTAAGTCCAGCTTTCTGTTCATGGTCAATTTACATTGCTGCATGATAGTATGTTCCGGAATGGTGGATAACAGGACAACGACATGACAAAGATCCTGCTTGCTGAAGATGATGATTCTTTGCGCAGCTTTCTGACTGCGGCTCTGAAACGCGCCGGGCATGATGTGCAATCTTTTGAAGATGGCGATGGCGCGCTGACGGCGCTGGAGCGCGAAGTCTTCGACCTCTTGCTGACGGATATTCAGATGCCTGGCATTGACGGGATTGAGCTGGCACGTCGTGGCGCCGAACTCGACCCAGCCATGAAAATTGTCTTCATCACAGGCTTTGCAGCGGTTGCGCTTTCCAACAAGGCAAACACACCGGCTGGCGCCAAAATCCTTTCCAAGCCGTTCCACCTGCGCGAGCTCGTCGACGAGGTTGAGCGCGTGATGGCAGCCTGAACACAGCAGATCGAGCATGATGAAGGCCTGACCGGATCTCACGGCAGGCCTTTTTTATGAGTGGGGTCTAGCCCTCGCTGCTCATTTCAGCATCCCGGCCCTCACGATCCGGCGCCGTCTTGACCGGCCACGCTTCGGGACGGAAAGACAATGTGGATTGCGGGAACGGAATGGTGACATCTGCCTCATCCAGCGCATCTTTCACAGCGAATGCGACTTCATCATAGGAATTGCGCTGCGCCTTAGGCTGACTGTCGGTCCACCAAAGCAATTTGAAATCGATACTGGAGCCCCCAAAGCCGACACATTTGACTTCGGTTTCTTTCGACGTGCTGACCGTATCACACGTCGAAAGCGCGCCCTGCAGAGCTTCACGAACGGCGCGCATGTCTGAATCATAATCGACGCCCACAACAAGCTCCTGACGTTTGAGCGTCTGGTCTGTCTGTATCTCGAGCGGGTTCTGAAACAGATAAGCGTTTGGGACGATGATCAGTTCGCCATCGGTATCGCGGACATGCGTTTCGCGGATTCGGATGTCCTCAATGCGGCCAAATATCTCCTGACATTCAATCACATCCCCTATCCGCATTTTCTTGCGTGCCAAGATGAACACCCCCGCAAGGAAATTTTCGAAAACATCCTTGAAGGCAAAGCCGACCGCCAGCGAGGTCAGTCCGAGGCCTGCAATCATATTGGCGGGCGTCACCGACGGGAAAACAATCGTCACAGCAAAGGCGAATGCCAGAATCCAGGTCGCAATCATGATCAGATTGTCGGCGAGCCGGATCAGCGCGCTTCGCATCCGTGTGCGCTTCATCAGTGAAGTAATCCCGGCGCGAACAAAACGCCCCACCAGCAGGAAGACGGCAAAGACGATAACGGCAATAAGGATTTGCGGGAGGCTCTCGAAAAAGCCACTAAGGATCTTCTCAACAGCAGTGAAGATCAGATCGATGGGATTGATGTCCATAGACATCGAACACATCAGCGAAAGGCTGGTTCCCTTGGCGTCCCAATAACTTCGGCTTTTTGCTAAATCAGCGAGTCGGTTTCGCGCGAACAAGCAAATACAGGATGAAGGTCAGCAGGATGGTAACGCCGAGATGCACCATTTTGGCGTTCACGATTCCAAAATTCACGAACATCGCCAGGAACAATGCATTATAGAGCGCCAGCAGCCATACACCCCAGATGCGCTTGAACAACGCCCCAAGCGCCCCGAGTGTCATGGCGAGCCCCATCGCACCGCTGAACAAGGTGTAAGCGAGTGGCGAAAAAGGAATGATGGCACTCTCATTCATGTCGGGCAGCGCATCGGACAGCAACTGTCTGCCGCTTTCAAAATCTGCAGACTGAAGCAGGCCCGCCCCAATCAGCAGAAACATCACCGTTCCGAACAGGCGAAGGGCGCCATAGACCAGCAAACCCAATGACAGGATCACTCTTACAATCATCAACATGTCGACGCCTCCGCCTTCCCCTCGCAGATTGATCAGAATTGAGCCTTTGCCGTGACATTCCGCTCAGCGGAGATTATTCGGCTTAGACGCAGTGCTGAAAAACAGAACAGAATGGATGCAAACCATGCAGGAAGCGACTGGCCCCCTCAAAGGATTACGTGTGATCGAACTGGGCGTTTTGCTCGCCGGTCCATTCTGTGGGCAGCTCCTTGGCGATATGGGCGCAGAAGTCATTAAAGTGGAACCACCGGGACAGCCGGACCCGCTGCGTGAATGGGGCCAGGTCAAACCGGATGATAAATCACTCTGGTTCCCGGTTGTTGGCCGCAACAAGAAGATGATCACGCTGAATCTGCGCCATGAGGATGGCCAGAACATGCTCAAGGACCTCGTCGCAAAGAGCGATATTCTGGTTGAGAATTTCCGCCCCGGCACGATGGAGAAGTGGGGGCTTGGTTATGATGTGCTCAAGGCGATCAATCCAGGCCTCATCATGGTTCGCATTTCCGGCTACGGTCAGACGGGACCGAATGCCAAGAAAGCCGGTTACGCAAGCGTCGGAGAGGCTTTTGGCGGCATGCGCTATGTGATGGGAGAGCCTGATCGCATGCCTTCGCGCGCCGGTATTTCTCTTGGCGACAGCCTAGCCGCCACTTTCGGCGCGATGGGCGCTCTGGCCGCGCTTCAGCATCGCAACGCCACAGGACAGGGCCAGATGGTCGACAGCGCCATTTATGAAGCCTGTCTGTCCATGATGGAAAGTCTGGTGCCTGAATATGGCGTGGCCGGACATATCCGCGAACGCACTGGCAGCTTCCTGCCAAAGATTGCGCCATCAAATGTCTATCCCGCCTCCGACGGCATGATGATCATCGCGGCCAATCAGGACACGGTCTGGCGTCGTCTCGCCGAAGCGATGGGCCGCCCGGAACTGGCTGATGATCCGAAATTCAAGAGCCACGTACCCCGCGGGGAGAATCAGGCCGAAATTGATGCCCTGATTTCAGACTGGAGCCGCAAGCTGACCCAGGCCGAGATTGCTGATGTCTGCGAGGCGCATGGCGTGCCTTGTGGCCCAATCTATACCGGCAAGGAAATGATGGATGATCCGCACTACGCCGCGCGCGAATCCATCACGCAGGTTCCCCATCCGCATTTCGGGACCATTCCGATGCAGAATGTCTTCCCGAAATTTTCCGAAACGCCCGGTAACATCCGCTGGAGCGCTCCGGAAACCGGCGCTCACAATGAAGAGATTTATGGAGACCTGCTCGGACGTTCAGACGACGATCTGAACGCCCTGAAAGAGTCTGGAACGATCTGATCAGCCAAGCCGTTCGGCGTGCCAGACCAGATGCTGATCCATAAAGGTCGAGATAAAATAGTAGGAATGGTCATAGCCATCCTGCATCCGGATCTCGGCCTTTTGTCCCGCCGCTGAGCATGCCTCGACCAGCAGATGGGTCTTCAATTCCTTTTCAAGGAAATTGTCAGCAGTGCCCTGATCCACCAGAAGGTCTGGCAGTCGGGCGCCATCTTCGAGAAGCGCACAGGAATCGTATTCACGCCAGGTCGACTTGTCTGAACCGATATACCCCGTCAGCGCTTTCTCACCCCATGGGCAATTGAGCGGCGAAACGATCGGCGAGAACGCAGAAACCGCTTTGAAGCGATCCGGATTGCGAAGACCGATGGTCAGCGCACCGTGTCCGCCCATGGAATGCCCCATAATGCCCTGCCGGGACATATCGACCGGGAATTTCGAGGCGATCAAATCCGGCAGTTCTTTCTCGATATAGTCGCGCATTTTGTAATGCTGATCGAAAGGCGCTTGCGTCGCATTCACGTAGAAACCCGCCCCGAGACCAAAATCATAAGCACCTTCCGGATCATCCGGGACACCCTCGCCGCGCGGACTGGTGTCCGGAGCGACAAAGATCAGCCCAAGCTCGGCACAGGCCGCACGGAACTCACCTTTTTCGGTGACATTCGCATGGGTGCAGGTCAGGCCGGACAGATACCAGACCACCGGCAATTTCGCGCCCTCGGCATGGTTGGGCACGAAGACAGAAAAGGTCATCTCTGTCCCGGTAACACTGGATGTGTGCTTATAGACGCCCTGGACGCCATGGTGAGATTTGTTCGTCGAGACGGTTTCCATAATGTCCTTTCTAGCTGACGCGCATCATTGTGCAGATCTTGTTGCCATCCGGATCGCGCAGATAAGCAAGGTGGAGCTTCTGGCCTGAACCTTCGCGAATACCTGGCGGGTCTTCAATGGCAGTACCGCCCGCTTCGAGGCCAGCCTTGTGCCAGGCTTCTGCCATCTCTTCGCTGTCTACGGCGAAGCCGATCGTGCCACCATTTGCATGACAGGCCGGCTCGCCATCAATCGGCTTGGTCACCAGAAACACGCCGCCATTGTGCAGATAGATGAGGCGCCCTTTCGGATCCATAATCCCCGGCTTACCGCCAAGCGCCGCAAAACAGGCGTCATAAAATTTGCGCGAACGTTCAATGTCGTTTGAACCGACCATGATGTGACTGAACATATATCTTTCCTCCCTGACAGTCCCGGACAACCTGCTACAGGATCTGGCTCTGCACCAGATGAGAAATGAACCAATTTCTTCCGACCAGCGTTCTTTTCTGCGAACCGCCTCAGGAGACCGGAATGTCGCTCATCAACAGCCGCAAGAAGAATACGCTTTTCTACATCATGCTCGTTCTGGGCGTCGCAATGATTGCCATCGGGCTCGCGCCGATCCCGAACATCATGTTTCCACCCGTGCTGACCGGCCTTGGCTTTCTCGCTCTGGCCTGGGGTCTGAAATAACGTTTGCATCTGCGGCGAGCCCTGCCCGCCGCAGACATGATCTGGCTAGTAAACGACGACGCTGCGAATGCTTTCGCCAGCGTGCATCAGATCAAAGCCTTTGTTGATGTCTTCCAGAGACAGCTTGTGCGTGATCATCGGATCGATCTCGATTTTGCCATCCATGTACCAGTCAACAATCTTCGGCACATCCGTGCGGCCTCTGGCACCACCGAAAGCTGAGCCTTTCCAGACGCGTCCCGTCACCAGCTGGAATGGGCGTGTCGAGATTTCCTTGCCGGCTTCTGCAACGCCAATGACAATGCTTTCACCCCAGCCGCGGTGCGCAGCCTCAAGCGCCTGACGCATCACATCCGTATTGCCCGTGCAATCGAAGGTGAAGTCACCGCCGCCGCCCGTGAGCGCGATCAGATGTTGCACGATGTCACCATCGATCTTCTTCGGGTTCACGAAATGGGTCATGCCGAACTTACGGCCCCACTCTTCCTTGCTGTCATTGATGTCGACACCAATGATCATGTTGGCGCCCACCATTTTCGCGCCCTGAATGACGTTCAGACCAATGCCGCCAAGCCCGAAGACGATGACGTTTGAACCAGGCGTCACTTTCGCTGTGTTGGTGACGGCGCCAACGCCGGTGGTTACGCCGCAACCGATATAGCAGGACGTGTCGAATGGCGCATCATCGCGGATTTTCGCGACAGCGATTTCCGGCATGACGGTGAAGTTCGAAAAGGTCGAACAGCCCATATAGTGATAAATGGTCTGACCTTTGTAAGAAAAGCGCGATGTGCCGTCCGGCATCAGACCCTGCCCCTGTGTCGAACGAATCGATGTGCAGAGGTTTGATTTCTGAGACAGACAGGTTTTGCACTCGCGGCATTCCGGCGTGTAGAGCGGAATGACGTGGTCATCTGGCTTCACGGAGGTAACGCCTGGACCGACTTCACGGACAATACCGGCGCCTTCGTGTCCCAGAATGCTCGGGAACAGGCCTTCGGAATCCAGGCCGTCGAGCGTGTAAGCGTCGGTATGACAAATGCCCGTCGCCATGATCTCGACCAGCACTTCGCCTTCTTTTGGGCCTTCCAGATCGAGTTCGACGATCTCGAGTGGCTTCTTGGCTTCAAATGCAACAGCTGCACGGGTTTTCATGAAGGTCTCCTTGTTTCGCTGGCGCGACTATAATTGTTTTCGAAATCAGACTAAACGATTTCATGAGAAACTGATTATTTTTGTAGAGCAATAATATGTCTGGGTA
This sequence comes from Ponticaulis profundi, assembly GCF_042659465.1. NCBI lineage: Bacteria > Pseudomonadati > Pseudomonadota > Alphaproteobacteria > Hyphomonadales > Hyphomonadaceae > Ponticaulis > Ponticaulis profundi. Next base: position 160,521 of record NZ_JBHSSW010000005.1, read on the forward strand.
TCCACTGCAAATCTGGGCCGGGATTGATGTCTTTCTGGCCGTTGCCGAGGCCGGGAGCTTTACACGCGCCGCCAATCAGCTCGGCGTGTCCGTCTCCTTTGTGAGCCGCCAGCTTTCCATGCTGGAAGAACATCTCGGTACGCGCTTGCTGAGCCGGACGACACGCAGGGTTGATCTGACCGAAGCCGGCGCCCGCTTTGAAACCAATTGCCGCAGACTGATTGCCGACCGGGACGAAGCATTGCGCGATGTCTCCACCGTGTCGGATGAACTACGCGGCCCGTTACGCATCACCTGTTCGATCGCGTTTGGAGAGCGCATGGTCGTGCCCGTACTGAACCGGTTCGTGAGTGAACATCCCGGCATTTCCGTCGATATCGACCTTAGCAATACGGTGGTCGATATCGTGGCGAATGGCTTCGACATTGCGATCCGGACCGGACACATCACCGACAACCGGCTCGCCAGCCATCACATCACCTCGCGAACGCTGCATATGTGCGCGTCCCCTGACTATCTCAGCCGACGCGGCGAACCAGAGGCTGTCGAAGATCTCGACAGACATGTCTGCTTGCTCGGCACATCAAGGGAATGGCAGCTGCGCGTTGCAAACCGTTCGGTGAGTTATCGTCCCCAAGGGCGCTGGCGCTGCAATAATGGGTTTGGCGTGCTGGATGCCGCCGAACGGGGACTCGGTATTTGCCAGCTGCCGGACTTTTATGTTCGTGACGCCCTGGCCGACGGACGCCTGGTTGAAGTTCTGCCGACCTGCAGACCGGATGCCCAGAAAGTCTGGGGCGTCTATGCGAACACCACGCGCAAGACCCGCATGATCAATATTCTGCTCGGTGAGCTGGAAGGGCACCTTGCCAGGCCGGAACTGATCTGAATGTTCAAGAGATGAATTGACACCGCGCAATCTATTACATAACTCGTTATATAACTTGTTATGGAGCTTTCGATGTCACAGGATATCCTGGCCGAGCGTGACTATCTGTTTCTGGGCAGCCGGATGAAGCGACTGGCCGAGCGGCTTCAGGCCGACGCAACACGCATCATCGCCGAGGAAAATCTGGGCCATTTGCAGTCAGTTCACATGCCGATTTTTGCTGCGCTCCACAATGATGGCGCACTGACAGTCACCCAGCTGATTGACAGGATTGGTTTTTCGCAGCCAGCCATCACGCGCGCGCTTTCCTCGATGTCAGAGCTGGGCTTTGTCGAGATGGCCCGTGATGCTGCAGATCGCCGCGTGAAAATTGTCTCGCTAACGGCATGCGGCAGAGCGATGGTCAATCAGTTGCTGATCTCTGTCTGGCCGCGCATTGAAGCCGCGGCAAAGGACCTCTGCCATGACACGCAGGGACATCTGCTCGAGCAAATGAGCCAGATGGAGGAAGAACTGGATCGCAAGCCTCTGCCGGAACGTGCACCAGCAAGGGACGATCTCGAAATCCTTCCTTTTTCAGATGAACTCGCTGGAGACTTTTACCGCATCAACGAAGAATGGGTCTCCTCCATGTTCACCATGGAAGCGAATGACTACGATATTCTGGAACACCCCCGCGAGCGAGTCGTCGATAATGATGGCGAGATCTGGTTTATCAAAGATCCAGAGCTGGGCGTGATCGGCACGGTCGCTCTGATCAAGATTTCTGATGGCGTATTTGAACTGACCAAAATGGGCGTGAGCGAAACCGCGCGCGGCAAGAAAGCGGGCGAGAAATTGCTTGCCTTTGTGCTTGGACGCGCCAGCACGCTCGGCATTCGCCAGCTATATCTTCTCACCAACTCAAAATGTGAAGCCGCGATACACCTCTATGAAAAACTCGGCTTTCAGCACGACGCCGAAATTCTCGCCAAATACTCAGCGCGATATGAGCGTTGCAATGTGGCGATGAGTTATCCTTTGCTGCCGGGCTGACGCGGAAGGACTGCCACCAGGGCGGCCGCAAGTGCGCTCTTCAGGACGCCACCAATCAGGAAAGGCAGAACGCCATTGGCAAGCGCGCTTTCAAGACCGATCTTCTGGCTAAGCCATAGCCCACCAAGCGACAGAATGATCACGTGCAGCAAAAGATAGACGCCAAAGCGTAGCACATCATAGCGAATGCCTGCTTTCGTGGTCACGAGACCTGCAAGACAAGCGGCAATCGGGAAACCAACCAGATATCCGCCGGTCGCCCCAAGAAAGGCAGAGACACCGCCCTTGCCATCGGACAATAACGGAAGTCCCAACAGAGCAAGGCCGAGCCATATCAGCACAATGGCGGTCCCAAGGCGTGCGCCGCAGACGGCCCCTGTCAGCAAAACAACCGCTGTCTGGGCCGTCACTGGCACCGGATACATGGGGACGGAGATATAAGAAGATGCCGTCAGAGCAACCACGCCAAGCGTCACAAAGAGAAACAGGCGCAACAGTGCAGAAGAACTCAGCTTGCTGAAAATCAAAATGCGCCTCCAACGCTGTCTAATCCGTCATGACCGGTTGGCAGCACACAGCGCCACCGTCAAGTGAACCGATCAGGCGGCGTTGGAAAGCTGCGTCTCGTCATCACCCGGTGTCTGAGGCGTCGCATTGGACGCATCTGCTGGCAGCATGCAGATCACCTTTGTGCCTTCGCCCGGCGTGGACTGCATCAGTACCTGACCATTGTGCAGCTCGACGAAAGACCGAACGAGCGCGAGGCCAAGGCCCGCACCTTTACGGTCCCCTGAGCTGAAACTGTCAAAGGCAGACGCCTGCTTGTCATAATCGATACCAGACCCGGTATCGGTCACGGACAGCCAGATCATGTCATCTTCGCGCATGGCTTCCACGGTGATCTTGCCACCGGATTCAGTAAAGCGCATGGCGTTGGACACGAGATTGAAGAGAATCTGACGCAGACGGCGCTCATCAGCGCGCAGCGTGCCAATATCGTTCTGTATTTCCGTACTCAGAACGATTTCCGTGTCTTCAACATTCGAGACAACCATGCCGATGCTGTCCTGGATAACCGATTTCAGGTCGACGTCAGAAATATCCAGATCGAGACGTCCGGCCTCAATCATCGCCAGATCGAGAATATCGTCGATCAGCTTGGAGAGCGTATCGGATGCTTCACTGATCGAACCGACAAAATTGGATTGTTGTTCGTTGAGCTCGCCCATCTGCCCGCTTTCGAGAAACTGTGTGTAGCCAACAATGGCATTCAAAGGATCCCGAAGCTGATAACTGACATTCCTTACAAATTCTGTACGAAGGCGGTCCGCTGTCTCAAAAGCTTCAGCGCGATCGCGAAGTGCCTCTTCAACGCGACGTGCAGCGGTCATGTCGACAAAGGCAATCAGCGTCGCACCATCTGGCAGAGGCTGGGTCAGATAGGTGACAACCGTCCCGTCTGAGCGATGCATTTCGCCGCTGGTTTCGCGGCGCGCTTCCGGACTTGGGTTTGTGACGTGACCTTTGATGTTGTTCCAGATCTGACCGTCATGGAACAGTTTTGTGCAAAGACCTGTCACATGGTCAAAATCGGTGTCACCGGCGAGCTGGCGCTCCTCCAGCTCCCAGAGACGCAGGAAGGATGCGTTGTAGAGACGCAAACGGCCATCACTGCCAAACACAGTGACGGCTTCATGCAGATTGTTCAGTGTCGCTGACTGCGTCTTGATCAGCTCGTTATAGCGGGTTTCCAGCTGAAGCTCGTCCGTCATGTCCTTGAACAGAATGAGCAGACCACCCAGCGGATGATGCTGACGCGTCACCTTCAGCGTGCGCTTGTCCGGCAGACGCCAGATGTCCTCAGCAACGCTCGTCTTCATATGATAATAGCCGAGCTCTTCAGCGCGCCATTCGCCGAAATTTGCACGTGCCGGCAGTTTGCGTTCCTGGCGCATCTCATCCAGCAGCTGACCATGATTGGGCCGCTCTAGCAGGAAGCTTTCCTTCAGCCCCCACATCTTGGAGAAAGCACGGTTGTGATACACGAGGCGGCGGTCCGCACCGAAAATGGCGACCCCCTCATCAATATAGTTCAGCGTCTCATCGTGAGCACGAACATGGCGTGACAGCTCTTCCTTGGCTTCGACCTCGTTTGATACGTCAAAGGCCATGGCACCGGCACCGCCGGAAAGCGGGAAGGTGAGCACGCGCATGGATTTGCGCTGGCCACCGACAGCGATCTGAAGGGTCTCGACAATCTCAGCGTTCTTATCAATCGTCTGACGCAGCTGGTCATTGACCTGCTGATCAAAATGCGACTGACGCTCGAGCGCCACGTCCAGAGACTTCACCTCAACGGCTTCGATATATGCCGTGTTTGCCCATTGCAGGCGACCGGAACCAGAAACGCGCCAGGATGGGAATGGCGCCTTGGCCAGCATGTCGAGAAAAGCGGTCGGATCACGCGCCACAATCTGGCGGGCTTCCTCAATGCGCCCGCGCGCAGAGCTTTCTTCAAGCCCTTTGATGGTGGCATCTGTCAGCCACATGACAGCGCGCGCACCAGCCGTGCGGCCATCTGCTTCCAGGAAGCGGCCGGATGGTCCGATAATCGTCAGGGAAAATGGCGCACCGTTGAGGCGCAGCTCATGCAGACGCTGACGCAGCGTCGTGTCTTTGCCCGCAGCATCGCGCGCTTCAAGATCCGCCAGACCTTCCACAATGCGAATCGCAGGATCCTGAGACAGGGAATCGTCGGTAAAGCGCAGCATGCCACCCAGCGCGACGGGCGAACCATAGACCTGAGGCTGACCGATTTCGTCACCTTCCAGTCCATCTTCTTCCCAAACAAGGATGACACCCGGGTGCGCACCGAATATGCTGTCCGCACGCGCCAGCTTCTCTTCCATCTGACCGGCGCGCTGACGATACCGATTGGCGGCACCACGATGACCGTCCGTGACACGCAAGGACCAGAGCATGGATGCAAGTGCTAGCGCAGAGGCGCCGACAGCGACCAGGATCGGGATTTGCTCTGTACCAAACGCCATTGTGCGCTCCAAACCGAATCGTCCGGGAAAGTTTACAAACTGCCCCACTGTGACGAAATGAAGCCTTTCAGTTAATGTGTCGTTAAAGAAGGTAAATAAGCCTAAACTTTCGCACTGCTTTCACAGGAAATTCTCCCTCCAATGACTGACTCACTCGATCCCGAAGACTGGCAGGGTTTTCGCAAACGTGCGCACGCCATGCTGGACGCTGCGCTGGATCGCATGGAAACCTATCGGGAAGGCCGCGTCTGGAATCCACCGGAAGACACGCTGAAAGTTTTTCATGCGCCAGACCAGAAAGCAAGCGGCGCTGAAGCGACCGATGCAGCATTGCAGGAATTGTTCAGCTATGGCGTCGGCAATACCCATCCGCGCTTCTTTGGCTGGGTACATGGCGCAGGCACACCTGCCAATCTGATGGCGGACATCACCGCGGCGACACTGAATGCCAATTGTGGCGGGCGGAACCATGCCGCGATCGAGCTTGAAAAGCGCCTGATCGACTGGTGCCTTGCGCAGTTCAATTTCCCAAAAAGCGGCAGCGGCCTCATCACAACCGGCACCAGCATGGCCACAGTCATTGCCCTGAAAGCCGCGCGCGACCATGCACTTGATTTCGAAAGCCGCAATCAGGGTCTGAAAGACCTGCCCAAACTGACGGGTTATACATCTGAAGGCGCACACAATTGCATTGCTCGCGCCTTTGACCTGTTGGGGCTTGGCAGCATAGCATTGCGCAAAGTGCCCATCGATCAGAATGGGCAGATGGACACGAATGCGCTCAGGGCAGCCATTCATGACGATCGAAAGGCCGGATACACGCCGTTTCTGATCTGCGCGACAGCAGGCACTGTCAATACGGGGTCGATTGATCCGCTCGATGAAGCCGGACAGATCGCGCGCGCTGAAGGCATCTGGTTCCATGTCGATGCCGCCTTTGCTGCTGCACTCCAGTTTTCCGATGCGCATCGAGGCAAACTGGCCGGCATCGAGAAAGCGCACTCGCTGGCCTTTGATTTTCATAAGTGGATGCAAGTCAATTATGATGCGGGCTGTGTGCTGATCCGAAATGGCGACTCGCATCGTCGAAGCTTTTCTGATCGTCCGGATTATCTCTCACCCATGACGCGCGGCCTCGCAGCAGGCAATCCATGGCCGGTCGAGTATGGTCCTGAACTGTCACGTGGCTTCCGCGCCCTGAAAGTGTGGGCACAATTGCACGAGTTCGGCACAGAGGAACTTGCCGCCGTCGTTGAACGCAATATCTCGCAGGCGGCATATCTCGCAGAGCGCGTCCGCAAGGCGCCAGAGCTGGAACTGCTTTCCTATGCCGGCCTCAACATTTGCTGTTTCCGCTTCGACGCGTCCGGAAAAACCGGCCAGGAAGCAGATGCGATGACCGAGGAGATCGTAACGCGCCTTCAGGAAGAAGGGACTGCCGCACCGTCTACGACCCGGATTGATGGCAAACTGGCCATTCGGGTGAACATCACCAACCATCGTACACAAATGTCTGACATTGACGTTCTGGTCGATGGAGTTCTGGAGATCGGGCGCGAATTACAAGGCTAAGGCGTCGAAACAAGCACCGGAACCCGGGGGCGTAGGCCGGCGTTTGAAAACGAACGGATTGGGAGGACACCATGAAAGCTGCTCTTACGACCATTTCAGCACTCGCGCTTGTCGGCGCGCTGCAGGCCTGCAGCCCGACAAAAACAGATATGTCGGATCAAGCGAAAAATGAGACGTCTGAACCTAACCCAGCCACCACTCCCACGACGCGCCCGCTGAGCCTTTCTGACGACAACGCAGTCCTTTACGATTGCGCAGGCAGTGAGGTCGCAACAGAGTATCGCAATGCCGAAGATGACATCCTCGTTGAGCTGGACGGCGTGGTCTATGCGTTGCCACCGGCCATCTCGGCGTCCGGTGCCCGCTATGAGGGCGCCACAGATCTCGGAACCCTGGAGTTCTGGGACAATGGTCAGGAAGCTCTTCTGACCATTGGAGAGGGCGAAACGATCAACTGCACCCGACTGGATAGCACCACAACCGGAAATGACATGTCGACCGAACTCACGGGCAAAACCTGGCTGGTAGAGGACCTCAACACGGCCGGCGTCATCGACATCGCTCAAACCACGCTCATCTTCTCACCGGATGGGCGCATCTCCGGCTCAACTGGATGCAACCAGTACACCGGCAGCTATGACATTGAGGGTGATGACATCATTTTCAGTCAGATCGCGACAACGCGAAAAGCCTGCCCGGAAGCCCTGATGAAACAGGAGCAGACCTTTCTGACGGTGATCGAGACGCCTTTGCGCCTCGAATTCAATGAGAATGGTGCGCTGCTTCTGAGTGGCCCAGACAGATCGCTTCGCGCTCTTCCGCTATAAGCAAGCGGGCGGAGCACGCGTCAGATTTATTTGTTTCACAAAAGTGTCATACTATGGACATGCGGGCTGATCATATTTATCTGCCCGTAGATGCAACACTTTTTCCGATCCGTCTCGGCTTCGTTGTTTGGCTTTTTCATCTGCATGCTGATGTTTGCAGAGCGGGCGGATGCACAGGCCACGTCGAGCGTCTCAGGACCAAACCTCACGGCGGATGACGACGCTGCAGAATACCGGATCGGCTTTGCTGAGGTATCGGGCCCGGAAGGCGGTTGGGCGATCGAACAACGCCTGTCTCTTCAGAACGCCATCTCAGACCGGTTTCGCATACGCGGAATCCTGCAACTGCGGAAAGCCCCAGGTGAAGGCACCGAATTTTCGCATGTTGAAGCTGACTTTCTCTGGCAACATCAAAAGAAGACAACGGCTGGCTATGCCAGTGCCATACGACTTGATGTGCGCGCAACGGAAGGCAACAGACCGAACCGTGTCGGTCTGAACTGGCTGAACCAGATTGATTTTGCAGAAGACTGGCGCGCGCGCGGCATGCTGAGCGTCGACCGAGAGTTTGGCCCAAATGCATCTGATGGCGCCATTCTGGAAGCGCGGGCGAATATTTCCCGCAAGATCGGTGATCGCCAGCGGATCAGCCTCGATAGCTATCACAAATTCGGCAACACCGATGGCGGTCTGGGCAGTTTTGATGATCAGGAACACCTGATCGGTCCAACGCTTTCACATAGCCTGACGGACGACTGGGATCTGACCGTTGGAGCGCTGGCTGGCATCTCAGAATCCGCACCGGACACTGTGCTGCAATTCCGTCTGGCCCGCAGCCTCAACTAGCTCAGAGGCACGGACACTCCAGCTCATATGCGCGCGAGTAGAGCCCTTCACTGCGTCCCCGGTCGTTTGCGGGCGTAATGGTCATAGGGATTGCCGGGGTAATCCGTCCTCAACCCACCGACCTCTTCTGCCGTCGCGTTCGACAGGTCACAATTGTTGACCTTTTTGTAGAAATCAAAGCTCCGACATTCGATTTCTGTCGCTTCCAGACAGGCTTTCATGCAGCCCTTCAATGAACCTGGGGTCATGAAAATATCATTATAGCCGCTGATCGCGGCATCCGGCACTTTCTCGAAATGACGCGCCACCTGCCAGAAGGGCAGCCAGAACGCCAGAAACCAGATCAGTCCAGCGGCCAGCGCGATAACAGCGCCACCGGCAACCAACTGAAGCCAGAGGCGGCGCAGAACCAATGCCGCACGATAGAAGAAACCGGTTTCTTCCAATGGCGGCGCATCAACCGTCACATGACCGACAAACTGGACTCCAACATTCGGAAGGGTCCGGATCAGTCGCTGCTCCTGACCATTGTCACCAATCGCAGAACGCGCCGCCCGTAAGCGACTGGCAAGAGAAGCATCCGATACGATGCGACCGTTCCAGATCTCCTGATTAATCTCGTCTTTGGTGACGACACGGTCTGCATTCTGGACAAGCAGGGCGAGCAGTCGGATGACCTGCGGTTCGAGCCGAATGCTTTCTCCCTGCCGGAACAGCTGCAAACGAGTCGCATTCAGCGCGAAATCCTCAAAATGATAGATTGTCTGTTTCGCCATCTACGCCCGTCCACCCGAACTTCGGATTAACCTGAATTAAAATGGCGAACAAGAAGCATGCTGGAAGCCGAACTGCTATTTCGGTGCAATGGTCTGTTTCTCATCAGATAAATGCGCAGTTTCAGGCCCCTTCATGCCGTCTTCATATATCTTCATTCGGAGGTATCGCGCAGTTGTGCAGTGGTTCTCGGGTGTGTTGGGGGGACGCACGTAGAGGACCGCCTCAGACATGCCGCCCCCAGCGGATGCGAAGATGACTGAGGAAACCCAATGCGACTTTTCAGGACCAAGCGATCGAGACTAATCGGCCTGTTGCTCAGCTCCCTTGCCGGAGCGGCACTGACTGGAGCGGCCAACGCCCAGACGGAATACTTCACCTCAACGCCCAACGCCGCCATTTCAGGTCACAACAATAAGAGCCTGGAAGACGTGTCTGCGCTGGAGTGCATGCGAGCCTGCATCAATGAACGCGGCTTCAAATGCGTGTCGTTCGATTACAACAAGAACGAAATGAAATGCGATCTGTCAGACAAACGCGCGACGGATGTTGGCGGCCTTAAAACCGACTATCCCGGCAACCCTTATGATCACTACGCACTGAAAGACATCATTGAACAACAGACATCGACGCCGCGTGGTGACAGCAATTTGCCGCCATCGCTGGGCTGGTCAACACCGACCCCGAACATTGTGGCATCCGTGTCTGCCATCTCAGGTCCGGAATCAGCCGTGATCAACACAAGTCTTCGGGGCTTTGTTGATAAGTATGGCGAGGGCGTTCACATCGGAGACCATGTTCAGGGCATGACCATGACGGCATCTGGCCGGATCGTCCTGTCGATCTCACGCCAACTGACCGGCCTGAACGGCTGTGGCGGCGTGCTGGCATATTCAAACGTGTACAATCCAGCGACCGACAATGACCTGACCTGGACGTTCTATTGCAGCGGTCTCGATGCGCACCCAAGCGCCCTTCAGGCATCTGGTGACGTGGTCGCCGTTGGCTCCTCGCCAGGCATCAGCTTCTTCCATCTACCTCCACGCGGAGAGATCACCCGGCTCTCCCATCTGGATCTAGATGGGGCATCCACATCAATCGGCTTCACCTACAATCCAGCCGATCGACGTTATTACACCATCAATGCCGCCGGAAGCACGACGCCCGTCGCACGACCGGCCACGGTGTGCCGCTCACTCCCGAATGTGTCTCTGTTTGACAGCAGCACACAGATCGATGCGGGCGGATGCCGCTCCATGACGATCTATGCTTCTGGCCAGGGCACAAACCTGATCGCGCAATCCAACGGTTCGCTCTATGTCGTTTCGGCCTTCAGCACGGATGATTTCTGGCCCGACGAGGATCGCACATCGAGCGAAATCGAGAAGGCTGCGAACTATTCAGTTACCTGTGCGGATGATGGTTTTATCTCCCTCTTCAAGAGCGGCGAAAGAACCCCGTATGAAGATGTTGTTGTCCTAACGAAGGTCGACTTTGACGCCGGTCGGGCCACGGTGATCAAAAACGTGGACGCCGGACGGACCCAATCCGTTCAGACCTGTGTGCATGATCGCCCGGCGTTTCGTTTCGGTGGAGGTGTGGTAACCCTGAAAAATCAGGAAACCTATGCATTCTGGTCAGGCCGCTTCCTGACACCTTTGCCGGTGGCAAGACTTTTTGAAGACCAGAAAGTCGGTCTGAACAACGACTCCTTCGAGTTTGCGATCCAGCGTCTTCCAGCAACCAGCTCACCAGAGCGTAACTATTCGGTTGGAATCGATTGTCAGGTGGATGACATCAGCAATGAAGGCACAAGCGGAACAATCACAGCAACCTTCTATGACAAGACCGGCATGCAGATTGGAACGGGCTCTGTCAGCGACATTGCCGACGGTTTGCTTGGCTGCGCGCGCGTTCGCGATATCGAAATTGCCGCCAAGACTCGCGGCGATGCCGAGACCGTCAAAATCAGCACCAATTCCAGTGACGCGTTCATGGTCGACCAGATCAAGCTATACCGGGAAGGTGAGCTTGTTCGGACCTATGGCGCCAATAATGACAAGGGATGGTGCCTCTCGACCGAAGCATCCGATGGGAATGTAAACTGGAAATATGCCGCTGATGGTGTTTGCGTCGACTGGCATATGTGGAGCTATTCCGGCCAGTCCATCCCAAATTTGCCCTATGACCTGGCCAAAGCGAGACTTGGCACGACAAACACGCCCAGCGTCCGCTATCGTTTCGACATTCAGTGCGACATCACAGGTGTTGAAAACGAAGGCACCACCTCAAAACTCACGGCGATCATGTATGATGCAAATGGCCGCGAGATCGGACGTGGGTCGCACCAGAAAGATACGAATAACTTTGTCGGAAACTGCACCGACATCGATTTCGAGGTCATCACGACCGGCAAAGCCAGCAAATATCGCATTATGACCGACGGCAGTGACGCCGCCCTGCTCGACCAGATTTATCTTTATGAGAATGGCAAGGAAGTCGATGTCGAAGGAGTGAAGAACAAATCCGGCTGGTGCCTGTCGACCGAGGAATCTGATGCTCATGGCAACTGGCAGGGCTTCACGCATCTCGACACATGTCGCCCGTACTGGGACTTCGATCTCTGAGGCATTCGGTTCCCCAATCCGATGCTCAAAAAAGAAGAGCGCCGTTTCGCAACGGCGCTCTTTGCTTGTCTGGCCGAGGCCGGAAACCTTAGTAGCGGTAGTGCTCTGGCTTGAATGGGCCTTCCGGTGACACACCGATATAAGCGGCCTGAACCGGGTCGAGCTTTGTCAGTTCCACGCCCAGCTTGTCGAGGTGGAGCGCAGCCACTTTCTCGTCGAGCTCTTTCGGGAGAACATACACTTCGTTCTTGTACTGCTCGCCCTTGGTGAACAGCTCGATCTGAGCCAGCGTCTGGTTGGTGAAAGATGCGGACATCACGAAAGACGGGTGACCGGTTGCGTTACCAAGATTCACAAGACGACCTTCTGAGAGAAGGATGATACGCTTGCCATCCGGGAACTCGATCATGTCGACCTGAGGCTTGATGTTTGTCCATTTGTAGTTTCGCAGCGCTTCGACCTGAATTTCATTGTCGAAGTGACCGATGTTACAAACGATCGCCATGTCTTTCATCTGACGCATATGGTCGATCTTGATGATGTCGCGATTGCCGGTGCAGGTAACGAAAATGTCCGCACGTGGCAGGGCGTTTTCAAGCGTCTTGACTTCAAAGCCATCCATAGCGGCCTGCAAAGCGCAGATCGGATCGGCTTCAGACACGATCACGCGCGCGCCAGAACCTGAAAGAGATGCCGCAGAGCCTTTGCCCACATCACCATAACCGGCAACGAACGCGACCTTACCAGCCATCATGACGTCTGTACCGCGACGGATCGCATCAACGAGCGATTCCTTACAGCCATATTTGTTGTCGAATTTCGACTTGGTGACGGAGTCGTTCACATTGATAGCAGGGAAAGGCAGCTGGCCTTTCTTCATCAGCTGATAGAGACGATTCACGCCTGTCGTTGTTTCTTCCGTCACACCCTGAATGGCGTCACGCTGCTTGGTAAAGAAGCCAGGGCTGGCGGCCATGCGCTTCTTGATCTGCGCGAACAACACTTCTTCTTCTTCAGAGCCCGGGTTGGACAAAACGTCTTCGCCAGCTTCTGCGCGCGCGCCCAGCAAAATGTACATGGTCGCGTCGCCGCCATCATCGAGGATCATGTTGGCTTGCTGATCATTTGGCCACAGGAAGATGCGGTCCGCGAAATCCCAGTATTCTTCGAGAGTCTCACCCTTGTGAGCAAAAACCGGGGTCCCATTGTCAGCAATCGCAGCCGCAGCATGATCCTGTGTGGAATAGATATTACAGCTCGCCCAGCGCACTTCCGCACCCAGTGCTTCGAGCGTCTGGATCAGCACAGCTGTCTGAATGGTCATGTGAAGCGAACCAGCAATGCGTGCGCCTTTCAGCGGCTGGCTGGCACCAAATTCTTCGCGTGCGGCCATCAGGCCGGGCATTTCGGTTTCAGCGATTTCGATTTCCTTGCGGCCGTAATCGGCAAGCGAAATATCGCGAACAGCGTAATCTTGTGACATGGGAAGTCCCTTTAAATCTCATCGGGCGACATTGGCGCCGCTTATAGCCCAATCTTGTTTCGCATTAAACCATATAAAGATAAGTTTATATCTGATCTGCAGCTTACAAATCACCAAGCTGCCATCTTCTGTTTCCCCTGCGGCGATTTCCTGTCTAAACTCTTCGGCAGAATACAAAGGATGTTTCGATGATCAGATCGCATTCCGCAAAATTGTCCGGCCTCATTGCTGCCGCCAGCCTGCTCGCTGCGCCCATTTTGCACGCGAGCGCACAAGAGCGACTGCCATTTCGCGGAAATGGTCCGGAAGGCGAACATTTCGCCGGGGCCCGTTATGTGAAGCCGGGCGCTTTGCTGTTGGCGAGCTTTGACGCAGATCACGATCTGGAAATTACGCCGACCGAAATCGAAACAGGCGCGCGAATTGCCTTCGCCGTCGCTGACGAAGATGGCAATGGATATCTGACGCCGATTGAACAGCGCAACTGGGCTGCCCGTCTGACCAGCCATGATGACATTCTTGGCAATCCAAGCCTGTTTGCACCGGTGACACCCGGCATGGTGCTGGAGGACGAATTTGTTCGCGGACTGGAAATCTTCGCTCAACGCTTCGAAAATTCCGAAGGCGCGATCCTGTTCTCAGCCCTGACCTTTGAGCCGGATCAGGGACGCCGCGATGATAACCGTCCAGATGATGATCTCGAACGTCTGCGACGCCCGACCATCACGGAGCGACCGCAAAGCACGCCTTATCGCTGAGTCTAAAGGAAACCAGGCCAGCTACTCGTCTTCACCGAACCGGTCGACGACGAGTGCTTCCAGAGCCGAAACCGCATCGCTTTCATCGGTCCCGTTTGCTGAGATTTCAATCGTGCTGCCTTTGCTGGCCGCAAGCGTGAGCAGCTCCATGATCGACTTGCCATCGGCCTCAATGCCTTCACGGCTTACAAGCACGGCACTGTCATATTGTTGAGCCAGTCGGGAAAACGCGGCCGATGCTCTGGCATGCAGTCCGCGTTGATTGACGATTTCTACTCTACTCGAACACGCCATCGGATCGTCAGGACTTCACCAGAAGCTTCGAGGCGATCGAAATATATTTGCGCCCGGCTTCCTGAGCCGCCTCTGCCGCTTCGGCAAGCGTTGAGGACTCACGCACCTCTGATAATTTGATCAGCATGGGCAGGTTCACACCTGCGATCACCTCGATCTTGCCCTGCCCCATCACCGAAATCGCCAGATTGGAAGGCGTACCGCCAAACATGTCTGTCAGAATGATGACACCATCGCCATCATCACAGCCCTGTGCGGTTTCGAGGATCTGAGTACGGCGGGCATCCATGTCATCGTCCGGCTCGATCGATATGGAACGAAAACGACGTTGTTCGCCAACGACATGCTCTGTCGCTGCGACGAGTTCTCGCGCCAACTTGCCGTGACTGACAACGACAACACCAATCATCCGGTACCTCATTAAATTTTGCCCACGCAAAGAGTGGGGCGAAGGGTCCGGCTTTGGCAAGTGCTTTTCGCAACTGCGTGACAGTTTTGTGCGCGATTGTGACTTCCTTACCGATCCAGAAGGATGGCCGGCAAGGTCACCGTAAAGCGCGCGCCATGCACGTTTCCAGAGGCATCTGCGCGATTTGAGGCGACAACAGTGCCGCGATGTCCCTCAATAATCTGACGAACGATCGAAAGTCCCAAACCTGAATTCCGGCCAAATTTCGCACCTGCAGGACGATCCGTGTAGAAACGTTCAAAAACCTTCTCAAGCTTGTCATCCGGGATACCGGGACCTTCATCTTCGACGACAGTTTCCACAAATAACCTGTCCTGATTCAGGAACATGCGCGTGGAAATCATCACCTTGCCGTCTGGCGGGCTGAACGAACGCGCGTTTTCGATCAGATTGCGGAAGACCTGCCCAAGCGGCCCTTCCCGGCCCATCACATAGAATGCCCGCAAATCTTCATCCCGGCGGAACTGAACATGTGGCTCGCCTTCATCGCGAATGGCGTCATAGGTATCGGCCAGTTCCGAGAGCAGGTGCTCCAGATCCACTTTTTCAGTCGGCGAACGGGCGATCTGCGCTTCCAGGCGCGATGCGTTGGAAATGTCGGTGATCAGACGATCCAGGCGGCGCACATCTGATGCAATCACCTTGCGAAGCCGCTCTTTTGCGGATGGATCTTCGACACGCTCCAGTGTCTCGACCGCACTTCGAATGGAAGTAAGCGGGTTTTTCAGCTCATGCGCCACATCTGCAGCGAAAGCTTCGTTCGCAACAATTCGGTCAAAAAGAGCTTCGGTCATGGCCTCAAGCGAACCGGCAAGGTCGCCGATTTCATCCTGACGACGAGACAGTTCCGGCAGCTCAAGTCGCTCGGCGGCGCCGTCACGAATCCGGTCTGCTGCGCCTGCGAGCTTTCTCAATGGTCGCGCGACCATCCATGTCATGAAGCCTGCCGATATCAGCGACATAGCAATCGCAACGCCGATAAAGGGCAAGAGTGCGCTACGCTCGCGGCGGACAATCTCCGTCACATCGCTTGCTTCCAGCGTCAGGACCCCCACAACAGCCTGAACACGCTGAACTGGCACAGACACACTGACAATACGCTGACCATCTTCCGTCACACGCTCACCGGCAACGGCCTGACCTCGCAGGGCCCGGCGAAGTTCTTCTTCATAGGAAAGCTCCTGAACGAAGGAGCGACGCGCTTTCGCCTGCAGACCGCGTGCGATCCAATCGAAAAAGTCTGAAATACCGGTCGCCACATCCTCAAGCGGCCCCGGGTTCTGCAAACCCGGCAGAGCGCCCTGATCGACACGATCAGACAGAAGCGCGTAATCACCCACCAGCGTACCGTCTTCATCGTAAAGACGCGCGCTGACAGATGGTGCGAGATCCAGTCGTTTCAGAATCCGGCGCGCTTGCGGATTCAGCATTTGCGGTTCTGGCTCACCGACCGTTGCGCCTTCGGCCAGAACCGAGACGATCAGATCGCCTTGCGTGTTGAGGCTATCAATCCGCGCTCGCACGAGACCGACGCGCATCTCGTTCAGGATGAGCGCGCCAATCACCAGAATCAAAAGACCCGCCAGGTTGGAGATGAAGATCAACCTGGCGATTCTGGAATTGGAAAAGGATCGTTTTTTCGGCGAGCTTGCCAGACCTAGGATTCCTTGTATCGGTATCCGACACCATAGAGCGTTTCGATGGCATCAAACTCATCATCAACTTCACGGAATTTCTTGCGCAGACGCTTAATGTGACTGTCGATTGTCCGATCGTCTACATAGATCTGATCGTCATAGGCAGCGTCCATCAACTGGTCGCGGTTTTTGACAAAGCCCGGTCGTTGCGCCAGCGCCAGAAGGATCAGAAACTCGGTCACCGTCAGACGCACGGGTTCACCTTCCCATGAACAGACATGACGGTTCGGATCAAGCACAAGGCGGCCACGCACAATCGGCTTCTGATCGCCTTCAACTTCGACCGGGCCGCGGGAACGACGCAGCACCGCCTTGACGCGCTCGGAGAGAAGACGGTTCGAGCATGGTTTGCGAACAAAATCATCGGCACCGATATTAAAGCCGATCACCTCGTCAATTTCCTCATCCTTGGATGTTAAGAAAATGACCGGAATATCCGATGTCTGACGCAGGCGACGCAGCACCTCCATACCGTCCATCTTCGGCATTTTGACGTCTAGAATCACCAGGTCAGGCGGGGTCTCTGTCAGCGCTGAAAGCGCCGATTGTCCGTCGTGATAGGTACGGATCTTATACCCTTCCGCTTCGAAGAAAAGTTTCAGTGATTCAACGATGTTCTCGTCATCATCAACCAATGCAAGCGTAGCCATCCCAGCTCCCCTTTGATGCCGAATTGAAGCGTGAAGTTCACACACAACAACAGTCTTACGAAATTCTAACCCGGAAACAACAAGGTTCAAATCAGGCTTTCATGCGACCTTAAACGGGTTTCACTAAGGTCATTCTCAAAAAAAGGGACCTGAATGGCCGTCCGGGAAACACATTTCGAGCTTTTTCTGCGCAGAACGCCAAGGGCTTCATGGGTTTTGGCAGATGCCTACCCAAGTCGACAACAGGCGGTCGACAAGGCGCGAACGCTGCTGAAGGAGTTTCCGAATGGTGGCGTTCGTGTCACCAAGGAAGAGCGAAATCCAAAGACCGGACAATATCAGTCTATTACCGTCACGTCTGTCGGCAATTGCGAAGAACCCCGCAATCGCGGCAAGGGTGACTTCAATATGCGCAGCACGTCATCCTGCGTGTCCCCGAAAGACCTGTTTTCGGCGCCTGCCCGCAAAACATACCAGGAAGTGCTTCCGAACTTCCTCCAGAAATTTCGCGTGCTTCCCGGAGAACTTGTCTATCGTACCGACCTGCTCGAACGGCTTGAGGCCAGTGGGACGGAAGTGACCCAGGCCATCCAACGCGTTGCCATCGCCCGCGCTGGCGGCAGCAATGAACTGCATGCCGTGGCACGCCAGCTCCATGAAATGGTGCATCAGGCCATCAATATCGCCTTCAAGGACAAAAAGAATGGCGAGCATCTGACCTTTGAGCGCTCGCTCCCCGAAGTCGTCGCAATTGCCCGCAAGAAGAAAGATCCAACCACTGCCTTCTCTTCGGCGATCTCGCATCGTCTGATGAAGGAAACCAGCTGGCCGAGCAAGCTATCAGCCCTGCTGGCACTATGGCGTGAAGTTGAGACACTCTCGAAAGAAGACCAGCATTTCTGCAACGGCATTCTGTCGGACTATTTCACCGAATGGCTCGACACACCGAGTGCTGTGGAATCCATGCTGGGCGATTCTGACTCCCCGGCAGATACGCTCAACCGGCTGATCGCCACGATGGAACCGCGTCCGCCGAAAAATCCGCATGACGACCCGCTGATCGGTTTTGAATCCGCACAGATTCTGGCCGAGGCGATCTCAATTGGTGTTCTTCCGACCGCCCGGCATCGCATCATCACCCGCGTTTTCGAAGAGCTGTCGTCCAACAAGCGATTGTATGAAAACGATCTGCTGGCAGAATTCGAAACGCTGAAAAAGTTCGGTGACCGGATCGTTCTCATCCTGAATGGTGAGCGCCGCGGCGAAATGTATGAAGCATTTTCGAACCGCTCGAAATTTCTGATGACAACAGATGTCGTCGAAACCTACCTCGCAGAGTTCGATATTCTCGACCGTCCATGGCGCCTGCTTCAATTGTCCAAATATCTGGTCGGAGCCGACTCCAGAGCCAAAATGACCGCATTGTTTCGCGGTTACGTGTCTCATAATCAGTATGAAGTGGCAGTCCTTGGTACCAAAAAGCCGCTGGTGACTCTATCTGCGCTCAGAACGACACAGTCTTTGCTTTTGGCCTCAGACCTGCCGGAGCAGGACCGACTGCATGGCGCGCAGGATATTGACCAGCTGGGTGTCCGCCTGATGGGCCAATGCCATCTGATGAAAGTCATGACGCGAAAGGCGAGAACGCCGGAACATGCCGCGCTCGGCCTGTTCAAACTCGCCTGTGAAGCCCTGCCAATGGGCCAGTGCGTGCGCCTGGCGTCGAATGCCGCGACGCAGATCCTGAAAACAGATGAGTCCCGGATGGCCCTGGAGGGCAATCCGGAACTCAAGGCAACACTCAGAAATCTATCTCAAACAGCGATAGCTTCGGGTGAAATCCGCTCTAGTACGCAGAGCCGTCGTATCGCCTAATAGCCTTTGCCTTTATAGGCACCGCTTCCGCAGCCAGCCGGACCGCAGCCTGACTTACCTGGGTGAGGATTGCGGGTTTTCGGGTTTGGATAACGTGGTTTCGGGTGCGGATGCTTGCCGCCCTTCCAGCCACCTTTCTTCCATTTGCGCTCAAAGGTGAAGCGAGACGCGTAAGACGACATAACACCAGAATAGCGTGAGCCGCCTTCAATCACGGTGCCACCACCGCCATAGAACTCACCATAAACCCCTTTGCCGACGCCGCCATTGAGTGCGTAAACCGTTCCATCTGTCAGACGGACGGATACAGGTGCCGGCGCCGCCGCGCATGGTGTGTACTGAACCGCCTGAACGCACGGATTGACCGGCGCGCAGCAGGATTGGATCGGACGCACATACGTGTTCGTTGTATAGCGGTAAGTACGTGTGACAGGCGCTGGCGCAGGCGGAGCAACTGGCGCGGCCTGAACGCAGCAAGGCGAGCCAACCTGCGTGTAAAACGATCCAGCGCCGTAAGAGGTCGATACCGGCAAGCGATCAGCAATCGCGTTCAGCCCCTGCGCGCGCAGCGCATCCGGCAGACCCGGGATCTCTTCGCAAGGTACTTCCTCACCATGCCAGAGGCAGACAACCGCATCACCATCAATCATATCCGGCCGTGCGACCTGAATATTCTGATTGACCGGACCGCGGGTCATTTCACCCTGCACCGGTGCCGGCTGGTAAACTGTGCCAGATTGATAGCCATAGCCTGGCTGACCAGCGCTGGCAGGAAAGATAAATGTCGTCACAGCCATGAGAGCGGCCGTGATATTGTTCAATTTTGGCATAGCCTCAGCTCCCTGTTGACCCGAAAAGGTCTTCTCAGGGGCTTATCTGCAATGCGCGGGCCAAACCGGAGTCCAGCAACGAAACAGATCAGAAATCGTAGGTGATGCCCTTGCGCTCCCAATCACCATGGCGAGTCGGTTCCTGACCACGCGGGCCATTGAGCTCTTTCGGCATGCTGTCGGCTTCGGCGAGCTGCGCCTTACGACGCTCCTCGGCTTCCTGCAGAGCGCGCAGAGCGTCAGCCGGAATCTCTTTGTCTTTCGCAGCATTCTCGGGGAGATCACGTTCGTCCATGATCGGCATTCCTCACAACTAATCGCCCGCTTCTACACAAAAATTTTCGTCTGCGCACCCACACATCAGACTTTGTTAACGGTTACCGGACCAAATTTAAACAGTTTCATCAATCGGCTTAACGCCTTGATAAGAAGGATGTTGGTGTGCCGCTTCTTTTGGTCAATGTATTCCTGATTGCTTTGTTTGCAGCTTGCGGCTTTGCATTCGGCGCTCCGCTCATCGGGGTCATGGTTGGACTGACACTCTGTCTCGCGACACTGCTCTGGTACAAATCTGCAACCGGCATGGTTCTGAAGACGCTTCAGGCGCCGCGCCTGACCGAAGAAACCGCCCGCGACCCGATCCAGCTCATGTTCCTTGGTGATGCGCAGCAGATGCGCGATCTGGCGGGCCTCTCGCACACGCAAATCCATATCGTCGAAACCCATTTGCCGCTTGCCTTCTCGATGGGCACGCGCAAGGGACCGAGCAAAATCGTCATTTCCAATGGTCTTCTGAAAACGCTGACGCGTGCAGAAATCGCCGCCGTGATTGGCCATGAGCTTGGGCATTTGCGCGCGGGTGATGCCATGTTGAACGCCATGCGTATGACCCTGTCTCAATTCGTCACCAAAACAGGATTGCGACCAGTCTTTTCTGCCTTTCGCCGTGTTCTTCCCGGCTCCACCCTTCTGGCAGGCGTGTTGATGAAGCCGGAATGCCGGGCGGATGCCTATTCCGCTGCACTCTGTCAGGACCCGAAAATTCTGGCTTCTGCCTTGAAGAAACTGGAACGCGGCGTCCGCGCTGTTCAGTGGTCAGCTCTTGAAGAATTACCGTTCCTGGCTGAAGTAGCGGTTGTGAACCCGTTTCTGGCGAAGGAAAGCTATGACCGCCCCGAAAAATCAGAGACTGCGCACCGTCTCGCAGAACTCTACCGTCTTGAACCTGAAGAACGCGCAGCCTGATCTGCGCAAGCACGCAGGACAAGTCCATTGAGCACACAGAACACCAGAAGTGCCGCTGTATCTCTTCTGATACGCGTGCTCGATCACCGTCAGACTCTCGACGAAGCGCTCTCCCAGGATGAGCGCTTCAATGCGCTGGAAGGATCAGACCGCGGCTTTGCCCGCGCGATTGCCTCCGCAGCCATCCGTCAGCTCGGCCAGATCCACACCGTTCTGGCACGGCACGTCAAGGGACGCCCCTATCCACAATTGGACAGTGAAGTCCGTCACGTCCTCTGTGTCGGGGCTGCACAAATCTGCTGTCTGAAAACACCCCTGCATGCTGCTGTTTCGGAAACGGTCGACTGCGCACGGGATTTCGATGGCGCGCGCCGCGCGGGCGGCCTGATCAATGCCGTCCTTCGCAAACTTGGGCCTGACAGCCTCGATGATCTGCAAATGCCCACGATCTCCGTCTGGCCGCGCAAGTTTCAGCAATTGCTGATCGACGAGATCGGTGCAGAGACCGCGGGACGCCTCGCAACGGCGCAGCTCGAAGCCCCGCCACTCGACCTTACAGCAAAGGCAGAGCGCAACACCTGGGCAGAAGAGCTCGGCGGAGAACCGTTAGGCCCGCACTCTATTCGCCTGTCCGGCGGCAATGTCGAAGAAATGCAGGGCTATGACGAAGGCGCCTGGTGGGTACAGGACGTCGCCGCGACGCTGCCGGTCGCACTCCTCGCGACCGCTGAAAAGGGACGCGCGCTGGATATGTGCGCAGCGCCCGGCGGGAAAACCCTGCAATTGGCCGCGCTTGGCTTTGATGTAACCGCGATTGACCGATCCGCTAAACGCCTGCGCCTTGTTGAGCAGAATTTGCAACGCACGCGAATGAAAGCCGAATGCATTGCGGCCGATGCTACCAAATGGACCAACGAAACGCCGTTTGACGCTGTCCTTGTCGATGCGCCGTGTTCCTCGCTTGGCACGCTGCGCCGCCACCCGGAAAGCCCATGGATCAAATCGCCTGACGATCTGGCGCGCTTCCCGGATATCCAGTTCCGCCTCCTCCAGCATGCTGCCAGTCTGACAGCGGACAATGGCCAGCTGGTCTATTGTGTCTGTACGCCTCTTGGACGGGAGAGCCTGGATATCGTCAGCAAATTCCTGGCCGAAAACCCTGACTGGCAACGCAAGCCGGTAGCAGCTGATGAAGTCCCCGGCTTTAAAAAGAGCATCACCGAGCATGGCGATGTTCTCACGCTTCCGCCCTGGGAGACACATAACGGCGGCTGCGACGCATTTTTCATGGCCCGACTCGTTAAAAAATCCGGCTAAGCATCATATATTTGAAAAATATCGAAGCGACGTCATGAAAGCGCCGCTTACGGTTCATACTGTATTCATATTGAAAAACGGAAAATCTGTTTATTCAATCTGACGGAGCTGATGATGGCTATTTCAAATCGATTTCACTTTAAAGCCTTCGGCACAGCTGCAGCGGCAGGTCTTCTGATTGCTGTATCTGGATGCGCATCCTCTTATGGCGCAGGCGAAGTTTACGGCGCGGGTGTCGGCGAAGCTGCAACCGTTCGCGAAGGTACAGTTGTTGCCGTTCGCCAGGTTCAGATCAAACCTGACCAGAACTATCTCGGCGCTGGCGTTGGCGCTGTGCTTGGTGGCCTTGCCGGTTCACAGCTCGGCGGTGGTGATACAGCGCGCACAGCAGGCGGTGTCGCAGGTGCTGTTGCCGGTGGCGTTATCGGTAACGAAGTCAGCAAAGCTGGCAACACACGTCCTGGCTATGCTTACACAATCGATTTCGGCAATGGACAGCTGAAAGAGATCGTTCAGGGCGCTGACGTCTATATCGAGCCAGGTCGCCGCGTATTTGTAAGCTTTGGTTCGGATCGCGTCCGCGTAACACCGGCTTACTAATTTCCCGATTTATCGGACAATCAGCGCGTCCTTTGCCTTGTCGCATAGGACGCGCACTGATATTTAGCGGGGCATGAGCAACGTACTTATTTCCCCGTCGATTCTGTCAGCTGACTTCGCCAAACTCGGTGAAGAGGTTCGCGCCATCGATGAAGCTGGCGCTGACATGATCCATGTTGACGTCATGGACGGCCATTTTGTGCCGAACATCACCATTGGCGCGCCGATTGTGAAGGCGTTGCGTCCACATTCGAAAAAGACTTTCGACGTCCACCTGATGATCGCACCGGTCGATGCTTTCATTGCCGATTTTGCTGAGGCCGGAGCCGATATTCTCACCGTGCATCCGGAAGCGGGACCGCACCTGCACCGCACGCTGCAATCCATTCGCTCGCATGGCATGAAGCCGGGCGTCGCGATGAACCCAGCAACCCCTGTAGAGGTGCTGGATTATGTAATGGATGACATCGACATGATCCTCGTCATGTCCGTCAATCCTGGCTTTGGCGGTCAAAGCTTCATCGACAGCCAGCTCCGCAAGATCGAAGCTCTGCGTAAGAAAATCGATGCAACAGGCCGCGATATCATCCTCGAAGTGGATGGCGGGGTAAAACCGGACAATTCCCAGGCTGTGATTTCTGCGGGCGCGAGCGCACTTGTTGCCGGTTCAGCGGTTTTCAAAGGCGGCCCGGACCAATATGCTCACAATATCGCAGCTCTGAGGCCCGGGACATAACGCTTGCACAGTGATGAAGCCGCAGAACGAGATCTGGAAAACTGGCAAACGTTTCGCGGCCGGCTGGGCGATGATGCGCGTGCGACAGCTGTCTATCGGCTAAAGCTTGCAGGCCCGACGCCTGACAAGCTGGCCATGTATCCCAAAAATCTGCGCACAGGGAATGCAGCATCAGGCGAAGCGATGTTGCGCGGCGTGTGGAATCTCGGCCGGGAGGATTTCTCCCTGCCAGAGGACTACGCCCCCTGGGACCGCGCAGTCCCGTCCCGACACTATGCTGACCGGCTGCACCGTTTTCACTGGCTGAAGCATCTGACCGAGCTTGGCCCGGAAGGCAATCGCCGCGCCCGTCAGCTGGTTGAGGAGTGGGTGGACGAATTCGGCAAATGGAATGGCTTTGTCTGGCGTCTGCCTGTCACGGTCGACCGGATCTGGAACTGGCTCTGCTGCGGGCCGATCCTGTTCGACAATCTGGCGCCAGATAGTGATGTCCTCCAATGTCTGGTCAGACAGGCCCGGCACATCACCCATTCTGCTGACGAATACAAAGAACCTGCCGTCAAGCTTCGCGCTGTGATGACGCAGATCCTGATGGCCTTCGCGCTGGATGAGGCCCCCAAAAAGCTGCCCATGCTCGAGGGCATGCTGGAATTCATGCTGAATGACCATGTGCTGGCGGATGGCGGCCATGTCAGCCGCAATCCAGAAGCCTTGCTTGAGCTTCTTTTGGATATCCAGACGATTGACGAGCTCTATCTGCGCACGGGGCGACCGTCCCTGCCCTTTATCTCACGGCTGGTGCCACGGATTGCGGGCATGCTGCGCTTTCTGCAAACCGGTGATGGCGGACTGCCGGTCATGAATGGGGGCAGTGAAGGCAATCGGGCCGATCTTTACAACGCGCTTCAACCCTATGCCGCGAGCCGCACGTTCGCCTTCGCCACCAAGTCTGCCATTCACAAGCTGGAAGCCGGAGACAGCCGCCTGATGCTGGACGCCGGTCATGCGCCAGCTCCGGATCACGCGCTGGAAGCGCATGCCGGATGCCTGAGTTTCGAGTTTGAGTCTGGCCGTGAACGCATCATCACAGGATGCGGCTCTCACCCGGATATTGATCCGGTGTGGCGATCGGCGACGCGCCGCACCGATGGCCACAGCACGCTGGTGCTGGCCGGAGCCAACGCATCTGAATTCATTCCCTACCGCCCCTATGGCGTGGAAGTGCCCATGGGGCCAACCGGCGTTTCCGCTCGGCGCATGGAAGAACAGGAAGAAGTGCTGCTGGACGCCCAGCATGCTGGCTGGAAAGACAGTTACGGACTGATCTATCGTCGCCGCGTCTTCATGGACCAGGATGGACACCGGCTAACCGGGGAAGACAGTCTGTTCAGGCCCGTGTCTGCCGGCCTTTCAGAACAAACAGATCCCATCGCATTCGATGTACGCTTTCACCTTCATCCCGATGTGAAGATCGAGCCGGACGAAGACAAATTGCAACTCGTCCTGCCGAGCGGTCAGGTCTGGCTCTTCAAAACAACCCATGAGCCGAAGGCCATAGAGCGCACGGTCTATCTGGCACGTGGCAATGTCGAAAACAGCTGGCAACTCGTGCTCAGTGCAGACGCTGACCCGAATGGTGACGGCAAGTCAGGATCGAACCTGATCAAATGGGCGCTCGTCAAAGCGGATTGATCGCGTTGATCATGGAGTGACCGGTCCTTCTCTCAAACTGCCAAATGCGTTTTGAACACGCTAAAATCGCGATTACACTCCTCCTGTAAGGAGATGGCCTGATGGAGATGGCCTGATGAAAATATTTCGTTCTACATGGACTTTTGTTCTGGCAGCCGCACTGATCGCGGCTTCAGGTGGAATGGCTTCGGCGCAGGATACGTCCAAATTCAAGGCAAAAGACCAGTCTGAACTGGTCACGCCTGAAACTTCCAACATGAAGCCAGGCACATCACGTGTGATCACCAGCCATGAAAGCAAGCTGGTAAAGACTGACAAAGGTCCAGCGCTATCCGAGACGGAAACGTCACTGACCCGTCCGGATCAATCGACGCTCACACCAACAAAAGAGAGCCGGATCAAAGTCGAGGGCGGCACAATTGAGTTCAACGATCAGAGCCGTTTCAAAACGCCTGGAGAAACGTCTGCCCCCGTTTTCTCAGACCAGAGCGCACGAGTTGACACGAACAACAGCAATATCTCCGTTTCCAGCGGTCCTCTGGAAACATCAGATAGCTCCGAAATGCAAACCACAGAAGACAGCAAGATGCGCGCGAAAGACAAATAGTCGTCAATCCAGCCGTAAGTATGTCAGCCGACCCGCCACGACGTGTAAGTCGCCTCTCGATCAGTCGTAGAACTCTTTTGACAGACACGCGCGTCTGCACTGGAAATCTGGCGGAAAAGCGCTTAAGCAGCGGCCAAACCTTCCCGCCAGACGAAAGCCTTCCTCGCCATGACCAATCTTCCCATCAAGCGCGCACTGATTTCTGTTTCCGACAAAACCGGTCTGATCGACCGCGCGAAAAAGCTCAGCGAGCTGGGTGTGGAGCTTCTGTCTACTGGCGGCACGAAAAAGGCGATCGCAGATGCGGGCATTCCGGTCAAAGACGTCTCCGAAGTCACGAACTTTCCTGAAATGATGGACGGCCGCGTAAAGACGCTGCACCCGGTCGTTCATGGCGGGCTCCTGCACCTTCGTGACAATGATACCCATGTCGCACAGGCCAAAGAGCACGGCATTGAAGCCATCGATCTGCTTTATGTGAACCTCTATCCGTTCGAAGAAACCGTCGCCAAAGGCGCTGACTTCCACACATGCATCGAGAATATCGACATTGGCGGCCCGGCTATGCTGCGCGCAGCAGCGAAAAACTATGCTTTCGTTTCTGTCTGCACAGATGGCGACGACGTCGACGCGGTCATCGCGGACATGGAAGCCAATAATGGTGCAACAACGCTGGCGACCCGCAAGAAGCTCTGCGCGAAGACCTATGCACGCACTGGCGCTTATGATGCGGCGATCTCTAACTGGTATTTTGAACAGCTGGGCGAAGAAAGCCCGGAATGGCGCGCCTTTGGTGGCAAGCGCCTCTCTGTCATGCGCTATGGCGAAAACCCGCACCAGTCTGCCGCCTTCTACAAGACACCTGAGATCCGTACCGGCGTTGCAACGGCTGAACTGATCCAGGGCAAGGCACTCTCTTACAACAATATCAATGACACGGACGCAGCCTTTGAACTCGTGTCAGAGTTCCCTGCAGATGACAAAGCAGCTGTTGCCATCATCAAACACGCCAACCCTTGCGGTGTTGCGCTTGGTGACACTCCGCTGGATGCGTATCTCAAGGCTTATGACTGCGACCGCACGTCTGCCTTCGGTGGCATTGTTGCCCTGAACCGCCCTCTGACCGGCGAGACCGCTTCGAAAATCACTGAGATCTTTACAGAGGTCGTCATTGCACCAGGCGCAGACGACGAAGCCCGTGAAATCTTCAAAAAGAAGAAAAACCTTCGCCTTCTATTGACGGACGGTCTGGCAGACCCACGTGCGCCAGGCGTCTTCATGAAAGCGGTCGCTGGCGGCCTGCTGGTTCAGGATCAGGACCGCGGCTTTGTGGCGCGCGAAGACATGAAAGTCGTTACGAAGAAACAGCCGACCGAAGCGGAATGGGCGGATCTGTTCTTTGCATGGCGTGTCGCAAAACACGTTAAATCCAACACAATCGTCTACGCAAAAGACGGCTCTACAGCGGGCGTTGGCGCAGGTCAGATGAACCGATTGGACTCAGCGCGCATCGCGACGCGTAAAGCTGAAGATGCCGCGGAAATCGCTGGCTGGTCCGTGCCGCGTACAAAAGGCTGTGTGGCCGCCTCTGACGCCTTCTTCCCATTCCCGGACGGTCTGCTGCAAACAGCAGAAGCAGGCGCCACTTGCGTGATCCAGCCGGGCGGCTCGATCAAGGACCAGGACGTCATCGACGCAGCTGATGAAGCTGGCCTGGCAATGGTCTTCACCGGCATGCGCCACTTCCGTCACTAAGCCGACATCCGAAACAAGACTGGCCAGCACCCGATGCAAGGGTGCTGGCCGAAGCATTCAGATCGGCTACCTTGAAGTATTCGCCGCGCGGCTCACTGGTCGCTGGTCGACCAGTTTGCCAATCCGACTGTTCCAACTCCCCCTGACATGATTGATGCCCCTCAGTGCGCATTGGGACGGCGCGCCAATATTCGACATTAAACATTTGAGTAGGCACAAATTTTTTCTGCTTTCGGAAAACTTTTGTCACGGTTCTGCGTTCTAAGGCTAACCGGATCGCAGAGAGGGGACAGGTATCACATGAGCAAGACCGAACTTCCCCCGATTTGCGGCCTGTGGGGCGGCGTTTATCGTTATGACTTCGACGACCTCAACGTCCCGTTTTCGGCCTGGATCAATTCACAGGCAGAGGCACTCGTTGGAACGACGCTCGAACCCAATACATTCGCACCGCCTCAGTTCGAGGAGTTATCTGCTGAGATTGCCGGTCAGGTGATCGGTCGACAGGTGATTTTATACAAACGCTACGATCCAAGCTGCGGCGCCCATCCTGAAACCGTCAGCTATTTTGGCAAGATTGACGATGACGGCCAGTCCATTGAAGGTTCTTGGCGCATGTCCAGCCGGGACGACATTGTCGAAGGCTGGTTCCGCATGTGGCGCGTTCAGACTTCTGCCAATGCCAGAAAACTCAACACGGCAATCGTAAAGCTATCGCGCTGACAGTCCGCCTGCGCCAGACGCTTCAGCCTGTTCTGAAGCATCAACCTGCTTCTGCTCAAGATTACATTTCCTTCAGTCAATGAGGCTGGCCTCTTGCTGCTTTTTGCTGGTATGCCTCTGATGAGTTCAAATTTTTGGCGCGTCAGATGGGTGGTCGCTGGCGCGTGATCTGCAAACAGATGCCGTTCGTGGCGATAAGGATGGGAAGTGCTGATGTTGAGTTCTTTGGGAGGCTGGTTACGTGATCGCCAGCTTTTGATCGCGACGGTTTCATCTGTGGGCCTGGCAGCCTGCAGCGGTTCTTCCGATGGAGATGGCGGCCCGGCAGAGCTCGAACTTCCTGGCGTGCCTCAGAACATCGTCGTCAGCGAAGAAGACGCACGTCTTATCTTCAGCTTCGATGAACCTGCCACGGGTGGCCCGGCCTATCGCTACACCGTGACATGCGAACCTCAGGACGAGGAACTCGACACGGTCTCTCGTTATAGCGGCGTCAGCCCGGTCACGCTCAGTGGCATGACAAACGAGATGGAATATTCCTGTACGCTCGTCGCGTCGAACACTGCCGGTGAAGGTCCGGAGACCGTGCTTCTGGCAACGCCAACATCCGGCTTCTACGACACAGATTGTTCCAATCAGACAACAACAGGTGACCGCCTCACTTGTCTCAGCAGTAATTTTCTGTCTGGCCTGTCCACAACGCAGCGCAGCAACACGCTGCTCGAGCTAAGCGAAACCAATGCCGTTCAGGTCTGGTCTGACCTGCGCGCCGGCGCTTACGCCCGCGTTGGCATGAGCTTCGCCGCCATGACGGAAGACCAGGCCGACGATGCCCTCCTCCTGATTCAGGAAGCGCTGTCAGAGGCCGGTAGCGACACGCTGATCGGAATTTTTGCCGCTGATGACTTCCTGTCCGAAACGCTGAACGGCTATGGCTCAGACCTCTATTATTTCTCTTTCCTCGGCACACCGTCGACGAGCGAGCCATGGATTCTGGCTTTCACTGGCCACCATTATTCTGCACTGATCAGCGTCGATGGTGATTATGTCAGCATGACGCCGCACTTCGTTGCGTCGGAGCCGCTTACCTTCACACTCGAGGATGTTGATTTCGCGCCAATGGAGAGCCGCCATACGGCGCTCACCGACATGCTGGCCAGCCTGACCGCCGACCAGCTCAACACGGCTAATCTCGGCGAGACGTTTGACGATATTCTGGGTGGGCCGCGCGATGACTATCCCTACCCGGACCCAAAAGAAGGCGTTTCGGTTGGCGAACTGTCGGCAGCGCAACGTGAACTCGTTGCAGACGCTATTGCCGCGTTCTCGAATGATCAGACCGATATGGAGCTGACAGCGGTCTACACAACCGAAGAGGCACTGGATGAAACCTATATCGCCTGGTCCACTGATGAGGAGCTGACCGAAGAAGGCGGCTATGTCCGCATTGACGGCCCGCAGGTCTGGATCGAATTGGCCGTTGTCGATGGTGAAGCAACCAGCGACGCGCACTATCACACCATCTGGCGTGACCGTGCGCTCGATTATGGTGGTAATTTCGATCTTTCAGACGAATAGACAGACAAGGCGGGCCTCTGGGCCCGCCTTTTTTATGGCTACCACCAGCTGATCAGGCGTCTTTCGCCGTCGACCGAAATACCCTTCATCCGCGCCTGACCATCCCTGGAAACCGCAAGCAGCACGCGGACATCCTTGCGGTCTGCAATGGCTTGCTCAATTGCCAGCGCATCATGTTGATTGGCATAGAAACGGTCAATGTTCAGACTGGACTGCGCTGTATACCTGCCAGAGGCTGCGGCACGCAGACTAAGCACACCTTTGATGGCAACCCGGTCCGGCTCTGAGCTAAGCTCTGGCTTTTCTGGCAGGATGGTCTCAATGTCCCAGATATCGCCCTCACGCGCCATCACGATCCAGCCATCGACTGTCACATAAGTCCGGTCTGCATCGAGATTGAAATCAGACCTGATCTGTTCAGCTGCTTTCCGGGTGATCTCCCCGCCAGGGTTCGGACGAAGCCGAACATAATTGCCAAGCAGGATCGCTCTTGGGTCGTAACCAGCTGCCGGGACGGCGATCTCCTTTCCGGATGACAGCGCATGCATATGCAGCCCGACAGCGATCAGCAATCCCAAAAGCAACAATCCGCAGAGTGCCGGAAGCGCATAAAGGGGAGAAAAAATTCGTTTCGACATCTCAGGCCTCCTTGCCGCGGTCTGACATCTTCATCACCACAACCACCACCAGCGTGGCCACTGACGTCAGCCCAAGAATGCCCCCGGCGAGCGCCAGCTCCATACCCAGATCAATAAAGATGACGCTGATGGCCGAAAACAGAGACACAATCGCACCTGCGCTGACCCAACCCAGCTGATTTTTGGCTCCGAGCCAGAGCAAAAAGAATGATGCACCAAGCCAGATGAACCGATGCAGGACATCGCCCTCAGGCGACATGGGGAGCCCGAGGAGCGCAACGCCGAGCAGCGCCGCCCAACAGCCATAACCGGCTAATGTTCGCGCGCCCCAACTGACCTGCTCGGTTCGCACGATTGCACCAACGCAGAGCGCACACCAGAGCGCTGAGAAAAGCCCCAGGGCGATCAGTCCGAGCACGCGATAATCGTCGCTCGCTCCGCCCAGAGGCTCCATGAAACCAGGACCATGCCCGGTCAGCAGACTGGAGAGCTCCAACAGGTGAAATAGCGACAGGGCGATGCTCGAAAGCAAAACGCCATGCCAGATGACAGCCGATTGCAAGCGATACATATTGAAGGCTGCAAGTCCGACAATCAGATGGATTCCCCAGAAGCCAGGCACCATCCATCCAAAATTCTCACCATCGAGCCCGTTCACAATCCAGAGCCCAGCAAAGATCAACGCCGCAAAACTGGACGCTGATGACCGACCGGCAAGACCGATCAAGGCAGCAGCAAATCCCGACATAAGCAAAGCGCCGGTTGGTTCGCCCGGCAGATTGTAGGCCTGTCCAACCAGGGCAATGCTAGCCGAAAAGATCAGCGCCGCCAGAAGGCTAAGACCATTGGAAATCATTTGGTGACGGGCATAGGTGACGGCCGCCCCCAAACCTGCAGAGATGAAAAGACCGGAAAGCAGCAAGAGCTTTAATCCGCGTGCCATGGCCTCCCAGTTATCGGCGATCAACGCAATAACAGAGAGTCCCGCCAGCAGGGTGGCGGCCATGGCAAGCCAGACACGGCCAGTCGTGGTATTCGCCTCTGGCAGCGTCGCAAGTATGGCCGAACGGTTCTGACTTTCGACCAGACCTGCGCTGATCCAGTCATCGAGCTGTTGCTCGACACGTTTCCTGTAAGCGGAGCTTTTCATATGCACCTCCCTCATATTGTGAGCAAATACTCACAATATGTGACCGATTTAGGGCAGACGCGAAATCCATCTCAACGTGCAGATCAGGCGAAGAACGGAAACTTCGGTGCTTTCAGCTTTGCCTTGAACTTCTCAAAGGACATGACGTCGTCGATCCGACGGGACAGAAATGCCTTCCACTCAGCATCATCATTGGCGCTTTGCCGCCAGACTGCGAGTGTCGACGTCAACACGGCAGAGAGAGTCGTGCGCTTGCTCATATAGGTGAAGCCTGTGTCCTCATCTCCAATACCGGTCCAGATCGTATCAGCGGTCCCCCATATGAGCTCCGTCGTCGGCAACCGACCAAACAGGCGCGCACTGCACCAGTCTATGGCTTTGACAGAGGCACCATGATGCTCACCCAGAAGCTCGAACCAGGTCTCAACCCCCAGCGTAACCTTGTCCCGGATGCGCAGGCTTCCCATATCTGTGTTGGACAGTTTGTCCCTGAGCCGTTCATCTATCTCTCTGAAATAGAGGGGCACGAGACTGTCGATTCCACTCGGCAAGGCTTGTGAGACGTCGTCGGCCTGAACATCTGCGAGTTGCGCGGCCTTTTGAAGAGTCATGGCATTCCACCCCTCTTCACCCGCAATTTTTAGCATTTCGGGCAGAATTTTTTGAACAAGTGCGGCAGTTGGAGCATCTTCAGGTGTAGGCATCTGCGTTCCCTTGTGATATGAGCGCGGCTTCGGATTTAGATAGTGCCCCAAAAAGGTACTTAAAGACAGGCCAGGCCGTTAAAGGCCGCCAACAGAAACTGAATGGAGAGAGTCCCATCGTACAGATCGTTGTGCGCGACAATAATGTCGACCAAGCCCTGAAAGCTCTGAAGAAAAAAATGCAACGCGAAGGTCTCTTCCGTGAGATGAAGCGTCGCAACCATTTCGAAAAGCCTTCCGAGAAAAAAGCTCGCGAGCGCGCAGAAGCAGTTCGCCGCGCCCGTAAACTGGCACGCAAGCGTGCTCAGCGCGAAGGTCTCGTCGGCCGCTAAACCCGCGAGAATTCAGTTTCTAAAAAGCCCCTCCGCCAGGCGCGCGAGGGGTTTTTGTGTTGGCTGAATCAAGAAAGGCGCCTGATCGGCGCCTTTTTCTTTAGAGGAAAGCTCAGGCTTTCGTCATTTCCACAAAGACATCTTCCAGATCCGGGTCTTCGGTTTCCAGATCCTCAATTGAGATATTGGCTTCACGTACGGTCTCGATGAGACGGCCAATACCTGTCTCGGATGAGCGGAAGGTGATGGCGAGCGCGCCATCAGGACGGATACTGGCATCCACACCGGAAAGTGCCGGTGGAACGACCTGCAGCGGGTCTTTCGGATAAATGATCAGTGAGCGATGATCGAGACGCTTGAGCAGCTGCGGTGTCGGCTCTGACGCGATCACCTCGCCATGATTGATGATGGCAATCTCATCACAAAGCTCTTCAGCTTCCTCGAGATAGTGCGTCGTCAGGATAATTGTCGTCCCCGCCTTGTTGAGTTCGCCGACATATTCCCAGAGAGAACGGCGCAATTCCACATCCACGCCCGCGGTTGGCTCATCCAGAATGACAACCGGCGGCGCATGCACCATCGCCTTGGCGACCATCAGGCGGCGCTTCATGCCGCCAGACAACTGACGCACATAGGCGTCTTTCTTATCGAGCAGGCCGACGGCATCCAGGATCTGTTCGGTGCGACGCTGACTTTTCGGTACGCCGTAAAAGCCCGCCTGCAACTCCATCGCCTCCATCGGCGTGAAGAACGGGTCCATATTGATCTCTTGCGGCACCACACCAATGGCAGAGCGCGCCTCACGCGGGCGCGCGTCAATGTCCATGCCCCAGATGCTGGCCGAACCGCCTGTTTTGGTCACAAGACCGGAAAGAATATTGATGAATGTGGATTTCCCGGCGCCGTTCGGGCCGAGCAGGCCAAAGATGGATCCGGCAGGAATTTGCAGATCAATCCCTTTTAGCGCCTGTTTTGCAGGCAGTTTTCCCGACGCTTTGTATGTTTTTTCCAGCTGTTTGGCTTCAATGGCGAATTTTGGCTTGTTCATCACACCGGACATGGCAATGCTTTCGAGATTGACGCAGGGAGGGCGCTGCACATACCTAGTGTGCATTGTGCCATTCCGCAAACATGAAAGACCGGGGTTGTTCTATGTCAACCGAGATTGAATTCGAAACCGCACCAGAAATCCTTGTCGTGACCGACCATAAGGTCGCCTGTGATGGCGGCGGCGGCGCGCTTGGGCACCCGATGGTCTGGTATGAAATGGGAGATGACGACTACATTTCCTGCAAATACTGTGACCGCGTATTCGTTCTCAAAGACAGCGAGCACGACCCAAGCCGTCAGAGCTAAGGGGTTATATGGGGGAGGAAAAAAAGATTTCGTCGCGCGCCATCGGACTGGTTCTTGGTCCGGTGCTCGCGCTGGCACTTATTTTCATCGGCACGCCTGACGGGCTGTCCGATGAAGCATGGCGCGTGGCTGCGCTTCTGGTTCTGATGGCCGTTTGGTGGGGCACCGAAGCCATTCCCATTCCGGCCACCTCCCTTCTCCCCCTTGTCTTCATTCCCCTCATCGGCGCGGGCACAACCCGCGAAGCAGCAGTCGGCTATGCCAGCCCGACCGTGCTCCTTCTGCTCGGCGGCTTCGTCGTGGCAATGGGCGTTGAGCGCTGGAACCTCCATTCGCGGATCGCTCTGAACATCGTTGTGCGCGCAGGCGACCATATGCGGCTCATCATTGCCGGCTTCATGATCGCCACAGCCGTTATTTCTGCCTGGATTTCCAATACGGCGACCACCATCATGATGGTCCCAATCGCCATTTCGGTCGCCACAGAGACAGGTGAACGCTCCGGTCGTTTCGAAAAGGCGCTCCTGTTGGGCATCGCCTATTCGGCCAGTATTGGCGGCGCGATGACGCCGATTGGCACCCCCACAAACCTGATTGCCATTGACTGGCTGCGCGTGAACACAGGCGAAGACATTGGCTTTTTGCAATGGATGTTTTTCGGCGTGCCGGCAGCCCTGCTTCTGGTGCCCCTGGCCTGGTTCGTGCTGACCCGCGGCCTGCCGCTGCATTACAGCGATCAACGCGGCAATGGTGAGGGCGGCGCGCAAGCCGAGATCAAGGATCACCTCAATGCCCTCGGGCGTATTTCAACGCCTGAAGCGCGCGTTGCCATGGTATTTGGCCTGATTGCCTTTCTCTGGGTGTTTCGCCTGCCGATCCAGAACAATCTGGCCGGGATACCAGGGCTTGGCTGGGTCACTTACATGAATGATATGGGCATTGCCGCCTTTGGCGCGGTGCTGATGTTTCTTGTTCCGTCCGGCGGCGAGGAAAAACGCGCACTGCTCACATGGGATGAAGCCGAGAAGCTCCCATGGGGCGTGCTTCTCCTGTTTGGCGGCGGCATTTCGCTTGGCAATGCGGTCAAAAGCACGGGCCTGTCGGAATGGCTGGGCGGCATGCTGGCTGGCCTTCAAGGCGCGCCAACCATTGTCATCATTCTGGTCGTCGTAGCGCTGGTCGTTTATCTGACAGAAGTGACCAGTAATGTCGCCACGATGACAACGCTTGCGCCCGTGCTCGGCGCGTTTGCCATTGGAGTTGGCGCACCGCCAGAAGCCTTCCTTGGCCCGGCGGCTGTGGCTGCGTCCTGCGCCTTTATGCTGCCGGTTGCGACTGCGCCAAATGCCATCGTCTACGGGTCCAAACACATCTATATGAAAGACATGATTCAGGCAGGCTTCTGGATCAATCTGGGCGCGGTCGTGATCATCACTCTGATCGGCACATATCTCGCACCCATGGTACTCTGATCACTATTTCAGAACACCTGATTTCGCCATGACGAGCGAATAGAGGAACTGCATCAGCAGAATGGTGAAAATCACACCACTGAAAATATAGTTGCCCATGCTCGCGCCGGGCATCGGATAGAGAAAAATCGAATAGACCGCTCCGGCGATGAAGCCGAGTAGAGATAGCGCCAGCACCGGCACGGCAAATTTGCTGCGAAACAGAATGAGCAAAGAGCCCAGAACAGCCGTCCAGATTGCGACGCTCCAGCTGATCACATACCAGGTCGGCATGGCGTAGAAATAGGCAAGCTGCTCCTCAGAAAAGGCCGACATATAAGCCTCGTTCTGAGTCTGCGTCATCACATAATCAAAGGCGCCAAAGCTGTTCCAGAGCAGCGTCAGAATACCGACAACCCAGATATGCCAAGGTGTTTTACGTGTTGTGGACATGCGATCCTCCCCCCAGAAGAAACACGTTTATACCATGAGAGACCGAACCTGACCACTTACCCGTGTGAGGCGGCTTTGCATACGCCGTCGTTTCCCCTCTGGACGCCAGAGCGATAGCCGTTAAGTCTCTCTCCTGATCACAGGAATCACGCCCATGACCCAAGACACCGCCCCGATTACCGAAGACAGCCATCTCTACCTGATCGATGCCAGCGGCTATATCTTTCGCGCCTTTCATGCGCTGCCACCGCTGACACGTCCTTCAGATGGCCTGCCGGTCGGCGCGGTTCAGGGTTTTTGCAACATGCTGTGGAAGCTGCTCGAAGAGCTAAAGGGCGATGATCGTCCGACGCACTTCGCCTGCATCTTCGACAAGGGCAGCTACACCTTCCGGAACGATCTCTACCCTGATTACAAAGCGCAACGGCCGCCGCCGCCCGAAGATCTGGTTCCGCAATTTCCGCTGATCCGTCAGGCTGCAATTGCCTTTGGAACGCCAGCTCTGGAAATGGAAGGCTATGAAGCGGACGATCTGATCGCAACCTATGCCCGTCAGGCCGAGGAAAAAGGCGCACGCGTCACCATCGTCTCCTCTGACAAGGATCTGATGCAGCTTGTTTCCGACAAGATCACCCTGCTTGATACGATGAAAAACAAACGGCTCTCCTTTGAGGAGGTCGAAGCCAAATTCGGCGTTGGTCCGGACAAGGTGATTGATGTCCAGTCGCTCGCGGGTGACAGCGTGGATAACGTTCCGGGCGCGCCGGGCATCGGCGTGAAGACAGCGGCGACGCTGATCAATGAATATGGCGATGTGCTGAGCCTTCTGGAACGCGCCGAGGAGATCAAACAGCCCAAACGACGCCAGACGCTGATCGACCATGCCGATCAGATCCGGGTTTCCCGCGATCTCGTCACACTGAAATGCGACGTGCCGATCGAAGCGCCGCTTGAAACACTGAAAGTGCGCGACCCCGACCCCGCAACGCTGATCGAGTTTCTCGAAGGCATGGAGTTTCGCACCATCACGCGGCGCGTCCGCGAAACCTTTGAAGCCGAAGGCGACCTGCCTGATCCGGTCGAGTCGGAAGGTGTCGACCATGATCAGTATGAAACGGTCACAACAGAAGCGCAGCTTGCTGAATGGATTTCGCGCATCCGAAAAACCGGTTATGTCGCGGTCGATACAGAAACCGATGCACTCGATGCGGTATCTTCAAATCTGGTCGGCATTTCGCTCTCAACCAATGTAAATGAGGCCTGCTACATCCCGGTCGGGCATGTTTCCGTGTCTGAAGGTGAGCTGAACCTCTCAAATGATGAAAAGCCCGAACAATTAGGGCTCGATAAAGTCATCACAGCCCTGAAGCCTGTGCTGGAAGACGCAGAAATCCTGAAGATCGGCCAGAATTTCAAATATGATCTGGCTGTCTTTTCGCGCTATGGCATAACCGTCGCGCCTTATGATGACACCATGCTATTGTCCTTCTGCCTGCACGCAGGAATGCATGGGCATGGCATGGACGAATTGTCAGAACGCTTCCTCAGCCATACGCCCATTGCGTTCAAGGAAGTGTGCGGCACTGGCAAAAGTCAGATCAGCTTTGACCGTGTCGAACTGGACAAGGCAACGCGCTATGCGGCCGAAGATGCGGATGTCACGCTGCGCCTGTGGAAGCTGTTCAAGCCATTGCTGGCCAAACAGAAAGTCACCCGCGTTTATGAGCGCATCGAACGCGCCCTTCCCGCCGTCATCTCCAGAATGGAGCTGGAAGGCGTAAAAGTTGATCGCGACGCCCTCTCACGCATGTCGTCTGACTTCTCTCAGCGCATGGCTGGTTATGAGGCTGAAGCGCACGAACTCGCTGGCAAGGACTTCAATCTCGGCAGCCCGAAACAGCTCGGCGAAATTCTCTTTGGTGACATGGGCCTGCCTGGCGGGAAGAAAACCAAGACGGGGGCCTGGTCGACCGATGCCAGCGCATTGGAAGAGCTCGCTGCCGCGGGGCACGACCTGCCACGCACGATCATCAACTGGCGTACGCTCTCCAAGCTGAAAAGCACCTATGCAGATGCGCTTCAGGAGGCGATCAACAAGAAGACGGGCCGCGTTCACACGTCCTATTCTCTATCCGCAGCACAAACCGGGCGCTTGTCCTCAACCGACCCGAACCTGCAGAATATTCCGATCCGCACGGAAGAAGGCCGCAAAATCCGAAACGCCTTTATTGCCGAACCCGGCAATGTGCTCGTCTCTGCAGACTATTCCCAGATCGAGCTGCGCCTGCTCGCACATATCGCCGACATTGATGCCCTCAAGAACGCATTCCGTGACGGACTCGACATTCACGCGATGACGGCAAGCGAAATGTTCGGCATGCCAATCGAAGGCATGGACCCGATGGTGCGCCGCCAGGCTAAGGCGATCAATTTCGGCATTATTTATGGAATATCCGCATACGGACTGTCCAATCAGCTCGGCATTCCACAAGGTGAAGCACGCGACTATATCAAAGCGTATTTCGAGAAATTCCCGGGCATCCGCAAATACATGGACGACACCAAGGAGTTTGCGAAAGAGCACGCTTTCGTTCAGACGATCTACGGCCGCAAATGCTGGGTGCAAGGCATCAAGGCGAAGAATGCAGCGCAACGCAGTTTCGCCGAACGCCAGGCGATCAATGCTCCGATCCAGGGGTCTGCCGCTGACATCATCAAGCGCGCAATGATCAACATGCCGGGCGCACTCGAAGAGGCCGGGCTTAAGGGACGCATGCTGCTGCAGGTGCATGACGAATTGATCTTCGAATGCCCGGAAGCCGAAGCTGACACCCTGATTTCGACAGTTCGCCGTGTTATGGAGAAAGCGACCGAACCTGCCTTGCAACTTTCTGTCCCGCTCGTCGTTGACGCACGAGCTGCAGATAACTGGGCTGACGCGCACTAAAAAACCTAGCTTGTGACTTGGTTATTTTCAGCTAACCTAGCGTGGGAGGCGCGCTCAGGCGGACTTTGCGTGTTTGCGCCTCAATGGGATGGGATGGAAAATGGTGTTCTCCAGAGCCGGTGCGCCGGATGCGTGGCTTAAGGCAATTATCCAGTCATCGAATGATGCGATTATCAGCAAGACTTTAGACGGCATCATCACCAGCTGGAATCCGGCGGCTCAGCGCATTTTCGGTTATACCGAAGAGGAAATGGTCGGCACGTCCATTCGTAAGCTCGTTCCTGAACGGCTCCAGCACGAAGAGGACGAAATCCTCGCGGCGATCCATCGCAATGAGCAGGTCCCGCATTTTGAAACCTTCCGGCTGCACAAATCGGGCCGGGAAGTGCCGATCACCGTCACGATCTCACCCATTCGCGACGACACCGGCGCCGTCATCGGCGCATCAAAAATCGCACGCGACAGCACACCGGATATTGAAGCTCGTCGACGCATTCTGGAAAGCGAAACACGCTTCCAGACCCTAGCCGACAATATTTCCCAGCTCGCCTGGATGGCCGACGAAACCGGCTGGATCTTCTGGTATAACAAGCGGTGGTTCGACTATACCGGCACCACGCTGGAAGACATGGAAGGCTGGGGCTGGAAAAAGGTCCACCATCCTGACTTCGTCGACGACGTCGCCGAGCGTATCCAGCATAGCTGGGACACAGGCGAAGACTGGGAAGACACCTTCCCGCTGCGCGGAAAGGATGGCGAGTTTCGCTGGTTCCTGTCACGCGCGCATCCGATCCGCGACAAGAATGGCCGTATTCTGCGCTGGTTCGGCACCAATACCGACATCACAGAAGAAAAAGAGCGTCAGGAGCAGATCAAATTTCTGATGCATGAGGTCAATCACCGCTCCAAGAACATGCTGGCCCTGGTTCAGGGCATTGCGCGTCAGACCAGCAAGGGCGGCAATGAAGCCTTTTTAAAAGCATTCAGCAGCCGCATCCGCTCACTCTCCGCCAGTCAGGGCCTGCTGTTGGAAGAGGGCTGGAAAGGCGCCAGTATTCGCTCGCTCATTCGCTCTCAGCTTGGCCATCTGGAAGACCTGATGGATGAGCGTATCCACATTGATGGCAAGTCAGTGAATATCGACGCGGCCAGTGCGCAAACCCTTGGCATGGTGCTCCATGAGCTTTCCACCAACGCCGGAAAATATGGCGCGCTTTCGAATGACAGCGGCGAAGTTCACATCAAATGGGAACTGGTACCTTCAGGCAGTGAGAAAGGCGATCAGCTGTCCTTGTCCTGGACGGAATCCGGCGGGCCGCCTGTTACCCCACCTGACCATAAGGGGTTTGGTACGGTGGTGATCGAACGCATGTGCCGGTCGGCATTCGGCGGCGACGTGATCCTCGATTATCGCCCCGAGGGCCTGCATTGGTCGCTTCTGGGCGCACCGGGAAAAGGGCTCGCGCCGGACCCATCTGAAGCGGACAACCTGCTTCAGCTCTGATCGTTGAAGAGACTCATTTTTGGGAACCCGGCACCTGCCAGATCGTTCTGATTGCGTGACTGCATTTAGGAAGGAATGGCGATGACAACGATTTATGAGACGCTGAAACAGGATCATGACAAACACCGCGAGCTTCTGAAAAAACTGAGCGAAACGTCAGGCGACACTGAAGAGCGCCGCTCGCTCTGGAAACAGTTTTTCTACGACGTCGGTGGTCATGCGGCAGCCGAAGAAGAAACCTTTTATGGTCCGATGATCGAGACCGAAAGCGGACAGCCACACGCCCGTCACTCAGTCGCCGAGCACCATGAACTCGATGAGCTCATGCAGGAGCTCGACGAAATGGATATGAGCTCACCAGGCTGGCTGACACGCTTCAAAAAGCTGCGCCATGACTATGAGCACCACATTGATGAGGAAGAGCAGGACATCTTCCCATGTGCGAAAGAGTCCATTGGCGAAGACAAGAACGGCAAGATCGCAGCTGAGTTCAAAAAGCGTAAAGCGAAAGAGCGCGAACTGGTCGACGAAAAAGCCGAAGCAGCACTCGAAGAATAATAAGGCAGAACGCCATTCGAAAAGCCGGGAAGAGACCGTACATCTCTTCCCGGCTTTTTGTTATTTCAGCGTTGCCAGATAGGCCGCTATCGCTTCGATTTCATCTTCCTTGGTCAACTTGAAGCTCATCAGACCGCGCGCTTTCGCATCGCCTGTTTCCGCCCGCAGGAAGGTTGTCGGATCCTGGACATATTCCTTGATCTTGTCTTCGGTCCAGACAAAGCCGCCTTCACCCAAGGATTTCATCGATTTACTGTAACGTGGGAAGTCGTCTTTCGACCCGGCCTCGCGGCCAATGATTCCGAACAGATTCGGCCCGGTCAGATTGCGACCACCATCATCGAATGTGTGGCAGCTGCTGCATTTGCGCGCGACCTTCTCACCATCGATGTCAGCCATGGCTGGCGTCGCAACCGCGCTGAGCCCCAGGGCGAGCACAAGGGTTTGAAGTGTTTTCATTTGAACAGTCCTCTTAAGCATGCGTGCGCCAGAACCCACCCACGCATTTTAGGACCTGCTAAAACAAATGCTTCGGACTGAACATGAGACAAATTACCCCCAGTATTCTTGTGGGTTACTCTGGGTAAGCGTCAGGCCGCCTGATGGTGTCCCGACCTGAAATGACGTGACTGCTCTATCATCAGCCCACGCGTGACCGGCCCGGGCAGCACCTGCATCAGGGCTGCGATCATTTTGTTCACGCTGCCCGGTACGACGACCGGCCGATTGGCCTCCACGGCATGAAAGCCCGCCTCGACAACATCCTCGACAGGCTGCCACATGAAATTCGGCACACGGCTCACCTGCTCCGCCATATGATTGGCCGCGTGAAATTCGGTGTGTGTGAGCCCCGGACAAAGCGCAGTGATGTGAACACCGCTGTCGCGCATTTCGGAATTGAGCGATTCGGAGAGCCGCATCAGGGCCGCCTTCACAGGCGCATAAAGCGTATGCCCTTTCGATCCCGGCACAAAAGACACGAGCGATGCAACATTGATCACCCGGCCATAGCCACGATCGCGCATACCGCCCAAAAGATTGTGACAGAGCTCGGTCGGCACCGTCAGCATAACCTGCAGAAAGTCCTTATGGTCGTCCCACGTCCAGTCCATGAAATTGCCCGGAAGGGTGTACCCGGCATTGTTGACCAGCACGTCCACATGCCGTCCATCATCGCCAATCCGTTTGAGAATGCGCGACACAGACGATGACCGTGTCAGGTCAACCGGCATCACGCCGACTTTCACGTCATAGGTAATCTCAAGTTCGCTCGCGAGCTTTTCAAGACGATCCTGACGACGCGCCGTCAGCATCAGATCATGGCCGCGCGCAGCATACAGGCGGGCAAATTCAGATCCGATACCCGCTGACGCACCGGTGATGAGTGCCAGTTTTCTCATGATCGACCTCGCTTCTCACGCCGAGGCTAGGCGTGAAAAGCGAAGAGAATGTGGCAAAGCGGACAGCTTTTCGTTTCAATTTCGCCTAACGGATTGCCACCGGATTAATCATGGCCTGGACGGTGCCCTGCAGACGCGGAACACCCAGCGAAAAGAAAAATTCCGTCACGCCATCACTGGCCAGTTCATCGGTGACCATATTCTCCAGAATATAGATACCATGCTTGGCGAGCAGGGTCTGGTGCACTTCATATGGACGGGTCTCGTCCTCAAACGGAATGACTTCCAGTGCGATGGAGTCAGCACCAATCGCGACGACGCCCAGACTGGCGAGATACTCAGCGCCTTCGACACCAAGGCCCGGTTCGGCAGGATTGAAAGGCTGTCCTTCGCTGGCAGCCATTTTGCCCGTGTGGAAAATGACAACATCGCCTGGTTCGATTGTCAGCCCTGCAGCGCCAAGTGCCTCATCAATCTCCGCGCGGTTGAACGCTGTACCATCCGGTAACGGGCTTTCACCGAACACCTTAGTCATGTCGAGCAGAATGCCGCGTGTCGCAATCGGTGGAATATCCTGAGTGCCGAACTGCGTTAGGCCCGCTGTTGTGACGAAATCGCTGACATGCACGCCGTTATAGTAGCGGTGATCAATGCCCATATGACCAAGCCCGTCAATCTGACTGCCAATGCCGACATAGGTGCGCACAATGTCATCATTTCCGGTCGCCTTATTGGCGCCAAGCGCTGCGCCTGATCCATCGGAGGGCTGCAGAACGACCACATCATAGGAGCGCGGCGGGTAAGCCGCCGATTCCCGTCCCGTCACCTGCGCCAGCGCATAGGTCTTGCCGGTGGTAATCAGCTTAGAGGCCGCCAGTGTTTTCTCCGGTGTCAGAATGTTCACCGCACCGAGACGGTCATCCTCGCCCCATCTGGATTGCGTCCAGTCGGTCGCTTCGCTCGTCGCCTCTGCGGGTGTCTCAACTGCGGGCGCTTCGGCCTCCTGTGCATGAGCCAGCCCAAACAGGCTCGCCGCCGCACATGTGAGCAACAAATGTCTCATCTTTAAATCCTCCCTGACGTCTAGTGTTTTGCGCAGCTAACCGCGTTCTTTCGCAAAAGACCAGCCTCACGTTGAAGACAATGCAAACCACCCTCTTGCTGAAAGACATGGGCAGTGCCATTTCTGCGTCATGGCAGGCGATCTCTATCATAACCGCGTACTGGAACTGGCCGCTGATATCCCGAATATCGGTCATCTCGATGCGCCGGATGGCAAGGCTCACAAGGTAAGCCGTGTCTGTGGGTCTGAAATCGAAGTTGAGGTCAATCTGTCCGAAGATGGCCAGCAGATCACCGAAATTGCCGTGCAATCACGTGCCTGCGCGCTGGGCGCCGCCGCACTTAGCATTCTGGCCCGCGAAGGCGTTGGCGCAGAGGTTTCGGACGTTATCGAAGCGCGTGACCAGTTGAAGGCCATGCTGAAAACCGGCGGCACTCCGCCTTCCGGTCGTTTCTGGGAATTGCGCCATCTCGAAGGTGTCGCCGACTATCCGCAACGCCACATGTCGACCATGCTCGCTTTTGAAGCCGGCGTCGCAGCGATTGAAGACGCAATCGCCAAACGCGATACCCCCAGCGCAGAGCCCGCTCAAGCGGATTGATCATGCCTGCCGTGCCGCCTCTTCTGTCGCGCGAACACGCCGTCTTTCTTGATTATGATGGCACGCTCGTGGGCTTTGAAAGTCATGCCGCACAGGTTTTTCTGCCAGAAAGACGCTTAAATACGCTCCGGACGCTGTTTCAACATCTTGATGAGGGTCTCTGCATTATCAGCGGGCGCGATGTCAGAAACCTCAGCCAGCGTGTCCCAAAAGATGTCTGGCGCGCTGGAAGTCACGGGCTGGAATACTGTCTGCCGGATCATGTTCCCGACCACCCACCAGCGCCGGCGCCCCATGCACTTTTGCAGGCTGTTCGGCAGATTGCGGGCGATCACACCGGCGCAGAAGTCGAGGTCAAAGGCCAGGTCATCGCCCTGCACTACCGACATGCGCCTGATGCCAGAGCCGTGCTTCTCGAAGCCATGACGCAAGCCGTAAGCGGTTTTGATGATTACTCACTGCAACAGGGCAAACTCGTCTTCGAGGCAAAACCCTATCAGGCACATAAGGGGCGCTGCATCGAGACCCTGATGACCCTCAGTCCATTTCAGAACAGGATCCCTATCATGGTCGGCGACGATGCCACCGATGAAGACGCCATTGAGACCGTCAACCAGCTCGGTGGCTGGTCTGTTCGCATCGGCGCCGGCGAGACGAGCGCGACCTATCGTCTGGACACGCCAGAAGATGTCTGGCGCTGGATCGAAGCGTCTATCGCTTCCGGGTAAAGGGCACAGAGCAGGCCGGA
This sequence comes from Ponticaulis profundi, assembly GCF_042659465.1. Taxonomy (NCBI): domain Bacteria; kingdom Pseudomonadati; phylum Pseudomonadota; class Alphaproteobacteria; order Hyphomonadales; family Hyphomonadaceae; genus Ponticaulis; species Ponticaulis profundi. Next base: position 205,355 of record NZ_JBHSSW010000005.1, read on the forward strand.
ACGCCCGGCTTCGTACCCGGATTGGCATCCACAAACGTCAGCGTATCGCCTTCCAGTCGCACCACGCCATCCTGCCGATCCTCCGGGATAAAGTTATTCCCCTTGATATCAAAGGTGAGCATGCCGGAGCTGGCATCATAGGTATAATCGCCCCAATAGTCGCGATAGGCTTCAAATGGCTGCCAGGTAAGCGAGAACCGGCCATCACCGAAAAAGCTCAGCTCCCGAATAATGCTCTCAGGAACGCACTCCCCCTCTTCCGGGCGCTGCGCCCAATAGCCGACAAGCGGTGTAGCGACAGGATCAACAATGTTGAATTCGCCGTATATGGAGCGCTCACCGTTGAATTCGGCTTCAAAGCGTATCGTCCGTGGTTCTGCAGCCTCGTCGATTACGAAATACGGCGTGCCATCTTCCAAACGCTCCACAGTAACCAGAGCCTCTTCTGGCATGATATCAATCTTGCCGATACAACCGCCTGGTCTTTCCTCCATCATGCCGGGATAGGCAGACGCGTAGGGATAAAGCGACAGACGCTCACCAGCTTCCCTGGAGGGCGGATCCAGCCAGAAAAGTAAGGGAAGGTCCTCCTCCCCACACGCATCTCCGGTGACCACGGGCTTGGCAGGATCGGGCACCGTCGTCTCACAGCCTGCCAGCAAGGACAGGCACAAGACGGGCGCAACCGCCATCAGTAATTTTTGCATGTCATCCCCCGCTTCTTTCCACCATGACGAAGTGAACGGAAAAATCGCAGCCTGTCCAGATGGTTGTCGGGCGCCTTCTCTCATGACTTTGCAATCCTTATCTGTTAAGGGAGCGGTTCATGATGAAGAAATACGCGCATATCTCGCCCGCACCCCGGGCCTTGCTGATCGGCTATAAGGCGACGCTTTCTGCGGCGCTCTATGCCTGTGGTGTGCGCTGCCGTCATGAACCCACCTGCTCGGAGTATGCCGCGGAAGCCTGGTCCCGCCATGGCTTTCTGACAGGCGCGCGCCTTGGCGCAGGTCGTCTGTTGCGCTGTCGTCCAGGCGGCACACAAGGCTATGACCCGGTTCCGGATGAGAAGCCGGGCTGGCGCTTCATAACGCCAACCACCACCACAACCCGAACTTAAAGCGCGTCTCGGTCGTCATCAGAGCTGCAGGCCGGGGCGCGAGAAAACCTTGCGGTGATCAATTGATCTCAACGCAGGGGGTGGTTTTGCAGACAAGTTCAGCTAAAGAACCTCAACAGGATTTGAGAGAGCAGAGATATGCTTGAAGTTACGCTGCCGGATGGCGCGAAAAAAGAATTTGAAGAAGGCGCATCCGCGATGGATGTTGCCGCTTCCATTTCAAAATCACTGGCCAAGAAAGCCCTGGCCGCCAAGGTAAATGGTGAGCTGTGGGATCTGAACCGCCCGCTGGAAGGCGACGCAGAGGTGGCAATAGTCACTGATCGCGATCCGGAAGCCCTGGAGCTGATCCGACACGATGCGGCCCACGTGCTCGCACAGGCTGTTCAGGAGCTTTATCCCGGCACGCAGGTCACGATTGGCCCGGTGATCGAAGACGGCTTTTATTACGACTTTGCCCGCGAAGAACCTTTCTCTTCCGATGACTTTGAGAAGATCGAAGCCAAAATGGCTGAGATCGTCGACCGTGATCTGCCGATTGAACGTCAGGTCTGGAAAAAGGAAGATGCCATCGCGCACTTCAAGGGCATTGGCGAGAAATACAAAGCGCAGATCATTGACGACATCATCCCGCCGGGTGAGCCGATCACACTGTATGCCCATGACGATCAGTGGTCAGATCTCTGCCGTGGTCCGCACCTGCCATCCACAGGCAAATTGCCGAAAGCATTCAAGCTGATGAAGCTTGCCGGTGCTTATTGGCGCGGCGATTCAAACAATGAAATGCTTCAGCGCATGTACGGGACAGCCTGGGCGAATGAGAAAGATCTCAAGGCCCATTTGCACCGTCTGGAAGAAGCCGAAAAACGTGACCACCGCAAGCTTGGCCGCGAACTGGATCTTTTCCATATGCAGGAAGAAGGTCGCGGCATGGTGTTCTGGCACAAAAAAGGCCTGACACTCTGGCATGCCGTCGAAGGTTATGTCCGTCGCCGCCTGGACGCAGAAGACTATGAAGAAGTGCGGACGCCGCAAGTGCTCGACCGCAAATTCTGGGAACAGTCTGGTCACTGGGACAAATATCGCGAAAATATGTTCATCGCTGAAACGGCCGAGGACGAAACGCTCTCGCTGAAGCCAATGAACTGCCCGGGCCACGTTCAGATCTTCAAACAGGGCCAGAAGTCCTATCGTGATCTGCCGCTGCGCATGGCTGAATTCGGCGCCTGTCACCGCTATGAGCCATCGGGCGCTCTGCACGGTCTGATGCGCGTTCGCGCCTTCACACAGGATGATGCGCACATTTTCTGTCGCGAAGATCAGATTGAAGATGAGACAGCGAAATTCATCACGTTGGCAAAATCCATCCATGCCGATTTCGGTCTTGAAACGCATCACATCAATCTGGCGACGCGTCCCGAGACACGTGCTGGCTCGGATGAGTTCTGGGACAAGGCAGAAACACAAATGCTGAACGCGGCGCGCAAGGCCGGTGTTGAGCCTGTGATCGCAGAAGGTGATGGCGCGTTTTACGCTCCGAAGCTCGACTTCATCGTCAAGGATGCCATCGGCCGCGAATGGACGTGCGGCACGATCCAGCTCGACTATGTGCTGCCGGATCGTCTGAATGCCGAATATGTTGGTGAAGATGGCAACAAGCACAAGCCGGTCATGCTGCACCGTGCGATCCTCGGATCGCTGGAACGCTTTATCGGTATTCTGATCGAGAACTGCGCTGGCGCTTTCCCAATGTGGCTGGCACCGACGCAGGTGGTTGTCGCGCCGATCTCGGATGAATCGAACGATTATGCCCGCGAAGTAAAGGCTGAACTCGAAGCGAAAGGCCTGCGCGTTGAAATCGACCTTCGCAATGAGAAGATCAACTACAAGATCCGCGAGCACTCGCATCAGAAAATCCCGTACATTGCCGTAGTCGGCAAGCGGGAAGCGGAAGAGCGCACCGTTGCACTGCGCCAGTTCGGCACGAAGAATCAGGAAATTCTGCCTCTCGACGAAACGAAGGCGCGCCTTGGACAGGAGGCTCTGCCACCTGACCTTGCAAAGGCGTAATTCGCTGAGAAAAAAGAGCTATATGACCTTGCAGCATAATCCTGCTCGGTCGTATGGCTTTAAGGATCGAAGCGGATAGGGGTATTCATGTCGGCATGGTTCTGGCTCATCGCCTGGGGGCTTTGGTGTCTGGTTATGAGCATGGGCGCGCAAGGCTTTTCGCCCGTCATGTCGCTCATTGGCCTGCTGGCCTTGCCGAAACTTGCTGATCTGAGATGGCCAGTACCACTTGATGTACTGGCCTTTCTGGTTTTTCTGGCCTGGTGCGTCGCAACCGCGCTCTGGTCGCCCTATTCGACCGGAAGCTGGATCACCATCGACCCCGCCAATGAGAACTATGCCGTCGACTCTCCGGGACTACGGATCACGCTGGTCAGCCTGCTTTGCATGCTGGGCTTCTGGCGGCTTTATTCTGTCGATGACAAATTCTATCGCCGTGTTCGTTCGGTTGGGCCGATCACCATTGGCCTGCAGATGCTGGTCTTTCTTTCGGCCGTGCTGGCCTTCGATGTGTTTCGCAGCTTTTTCAGCTTCAGCGACGACTTCAATATCGGCCAGAACATGATCCGCTCCGTCAATATGGCGATCCTGGCGCTCCCACTCCTGTTTTTCCTGATCCCGCGCGAAAAGCTCTCCCTCCGCCTGTTTTCCGTGCTGGTGGCCAGCGCCATTTGTATCGTCTATGCCGCGCGGGTGGACGGCCAGGCTGCCATTGTCGCGTTTGCCGTCATCATTGCAGTTGCCAGCCTCACACGCCTGATGGGGCGTTCGATCTTCCGCTTGCTCGGATACGGCACAGCAGTCGTGATCTTAACAATGCCCTTCGCTATGGATCTCATCATCGATACTGCCGCGAAAATGGATCAGGATTCGATCCCGTTATCATACGCGTCTCGCCTCTTCAGTTATGAATTTGTGATCGACAAAGTTCAGGAAAAATGGCTACTCGGCTGGGGCGTTGAAGCTTCCAAACAATGGAAAGAGACGACTGATTTCATCGTAAATGGTACGGTCGTGCAGTATCCGATCGTACCGGGGCATCCACACAATGCGCCGCTTCAGATCTGGGCCGAGACCGGTCTCGTCGGTGTGCTGCTCCTGAGTGCTTTTACAATTCTGCTTGGTGAACGTTTTGCACGCTCTGATGTAAATAATCCACAAGTTCTCATACCCGGGGCTTGCTTATGGGGCGGCTCTCTGGTGTATGCCGCCATGTCCTACAGCGTCTGGAATGACGCCTACTGGGCTGGTGTATTGTTTCTGGCAACGGGTGTGCTCGCGCTCTCCAAGCTTCTGCCTAAGGTTAAAAGTCCGGAATGACGCAAGTAGAGCAGCCGCTGCCGACGATCTCAGCGATCGTCGTGACCTTTTATTCCGGGCCGGCCCTGAAAGAATGCCTACACGCTCTGTGCGCCGAGGATGGCATCACAGAGATCATCGTTGTGAACAATGGTAATACAGACAAAGATCTGAACTGGCTCCGCAACTTCAAAAAGAAGTCCGGTCAACGCCGGTATGAACTAATAACCGGACACGGAAACATCGGCTTCGGCGCCGGCGTCAACATGGGTGCACGCGCTGCAGAATGCGATCGTCTGCTGATCATCAATCCGGATGCTGTCTTGCGCTATGGATCGCTTCCAAAGCTCGAAGCCGCGCGCAACGCGGGCGCAGAGCCCTGCCTGGTCGGCGGCAAGCTCTATTACGCGAGCGGCAAGGAACAGCGCGGTGGTCGGCGTGAATTGCTGACCCTGCCTCGTGCGATCACGACGTTTACCGGCCTTTCCCGGCTGGAGAAAATCATTCCACTGAAAGTGTTCCGTGACCTCCACCGCGAGAACGATCCCGAGCCATCCGGACCGGTTCCAATGCCGGTTGTGTCCGGCGCGCTCTGCTACATCTCCGCCCATGACTTCTGGACGGTTGACGGCTTCGATGAAGGATATTTCCTACACGTCGAGGACATCGATCTGTGCCGACGGATCGCGATTGCAGGTGGTCAGGTCATATATACACCGCATGGCGGCGCGCTTCATTACGGGTCGACCTCTGCCGTATCAGCCAATTTCGTCGAATGGCACAAGGCGAAGGGACTCTCGCGGTATTTCCGCATCTATTCCGCCTCACCTCTGGAGACATTTTTCGCAGGCGCGAGCCTGTATGCCTTCGCATTCGTGCTGATAGGCAGATCGACTGTGATCCGTGCATTCAACCAACTACGCGGCTCACTGAGCCGCAGGTTTCGGAAACGATCCCGCGCGAAGCAATCCTGACGGCACATCGTGGCCGAGTGCTTTCTCCAGCCAGCGCGCCGTTTCAATCATCGCCGATAGATCAATCCCGGTTTCAAAGCCGGCGCGCTCCAGCATATAGACAACATCTTCAGTCGCCACATTTCCGGTCGCGTTCGGTGCGAACGGACACCCCCCAATGCCCCCACAGCTCGCATCAATGACATCAACGTCATTACGGACCGCCGCAGCAACATTCGCAAGCCCGGTATTGCGCGTGTTGTGAAAATGCACGCGCATGAAAACATCCGGCGCATAAAGGCGAACTTCCTCGAGTCGCTTTTCAACTAACCACGGATCAGCCACGCCAATCGTGTCAGCAATAGCGAGTTCTCCAACACCTGCGCGTTGTGCCTGAGCGGCAAGACCACCAACCACGCCGTCAGGAATATCGCCGCTGAAAGGATCGCCAAAGGCGACACCAATCGTTGCTGTGAGTGAAATCCCGGCTTCATGCACCAAGGGCGCGCACTGCGTCAGCAAATCGGCGCTCTCTTGTGGGCTCATCCCCTGATTGCGTCGACCAAAGGCCTCTCCGGCAACCAACACGAAATTGATTTCATCCGCACCGGCCTCAATGGCGCGGCGAACACCTTTTTCGTTAAGCGCCAATGCGATGTATTGCGTTCCGGCTTTTCGAGGCACGCCCTCAAAAACCGCCGGACTGTCAGCCATTTTGGGAACAGCGCGCGGCGAGACGAAACTACCTGCTTCCATCCGCTTCACACCACATGCGCGCAGCCGCTCAATAAACTCCAGCTTCTGCTCCACCGAAAGGTCAGCAGGGTCGTTCTGAAGACCATCACGCGGCCCAACTTCAACAATATCAATGCGGCGCGTCATGAAGCACAGCCTCCCTGATCAACACGGACAGCAATAAAATGGACAGGGTCGCCATTCGAGTAGTTAAAGGCATAGTGCGGAGCGCTCTGTGTCACGCATCGCCCCTGCGCTTCAGCCTGACGACGAATGTCCTCTATATCGGCGTCGCTCACATCCCTGTCTTCCAGATTTAGCAGAAACACCATGACCGGCTCTTCACTTGCTGGCAAAAGCTCGGTCGACGAATAAGGGCTGATTTTTACGCCTGTGCCTGTGGTGAACACAAAACTTGGCTCGGCGAAGCCAATTGCCTGAACACCCGTTTCGCTCGGTGCCTCACAATCCGTCTGGCTCGGCAATCCGCAAACATCTTCAAGCGCTTCACGCGCAGTGGTCGTCGCCTGAACCCATGTCTGATTGGGCAGGAAACTGATCCGGGTATGCCAGCCAAGTGTCAGACTTGAAAGCAAAGCGAAGACGATTGCCAATCCGACCTTTCGCCCGATCGAACAGACAAAAACGCCCAACAGGCAGACGGCTCCTGGAATAAGGCTCCACCATATTTCAGGCGTTTGTTCTGTCCATGTGACCAGAACCTCTCCCCCATTGACCGTTTTAAAGTCTGACGCAGCATCTGCGCGCAACAGCGCAGACGCAATCGGTGAGGTAAAGATGAGCAGAGCCGCACCACCAAGCAGAAAGAAAACGAGCGATGCCCACCGGCTTATCGGCGCGCGCCCACGGTCCATGAGTTGCACCACGGCATAACCACAAAGAAGCGCGAGCGCCGGATATGCCGGCAGCACATAATGGCTGAGCTTTGTTGGCAGAAATTCGAAAACGATCCAGGTTGGAATGGCCCAGCTCGCAAGGAAAATCAGTGCAGAGGCATTGCGAGATTTGGAGACGATGCCTTTTATCGTCAGCGCGATGCCCGGTATGAGGAAAAGCGTCGCAGGGAAGAAGTGAATCAGAAGATGGGCAAGATGATAGCCAGGCGGCCCACCATGACCTTCTGAAGCTCCAACAACCTTGTCTTTCAGATCCTTGCCAACAGCGCCCCGGAAAAAGTCACCATCGGTTGCCAGTTGAATCCAGAGAAACCAGGGTAAAACCATTGCGACCCAGAGCAAGGGGCCGGGCCACCAGATCAACGCCTTGAACCAGTCTTCCCTGCGCTCATCCAGCACAAACCGAAGACCAACGCCGACCAGTACGAGCACACCCATTGCCTTGATGGCGTAACCAACGATCTGATCTGCGGCGCCGAAATCAATATAGTTGTCGATAAAGACAAGGATCAGCCCCGCTGACAGCCCTACCATCCATTGCCAGCCCCTTCGCTGCCATAGCGCTGCGCCAACGAGCGCCAGGAAGGCGACCATCGGAGTCACGGGCCCTTTGATCAGGAAACCGAAGCCCATGGCAAACCAGAACAAGATCGCGAGCGGCTTCAGTCGATACGTACCGGCGCGCATATGGATCAGCGCCGCCACGCCCAGTGTTGTTATGGCGACCAGAACGCCATCTGTTTTTGATATATGGGCCTCACTGGTCAGAAGGATGCCCGTTCCGAACAAGGCCGCACCTATAAAGGCAGCTCGCCTGCCAATCAGGGGAATACCGCCCCAGAACAGGGCGCAAGCGGCCAGCGCGCCGCCGATAAAGGACGGAAGACGATAGCTCCAGATCTGCTTGGCTTCCTTCGAAGAAAAGATCGCCGTCGTTGCCGACTGTAACCAGTGGATACCGGCTGGCTTCTTGTTACGCTCTTCATCCTGATAGCGGATCTTGATGTAGTCGCCCGTCTCCAGCATCTGCTTGGATGCCTGCGCGAAACGGGACTCGTCACGATCAAGTGCCGGCATGGTAAAGACGCCAGGCGCCGCGGTCACAAACGTCAGCAGAAACAAGAGCACATAAGCGCGAATGCCTCTGGTCCACTGATCCAGCATGGAGGTTTGCTCCATCGGTTCGATCCTTATTCGAAAAAGCCGATACATCGGCTGTGCTTTCTCTTATCTCCCTCTCGCATGTTTGAAAGACCTTCTGTAAGAGGGGGCGGTGAAAAAGTGATGGAGAATCGCGTGTCTGAAGCAGTCGAGCTCAGCATTGTTGTGCCAGTTCATAATGAATCCGGTAATGCGGCCAACCTTGCGCGTGAAATCGCAACCGCTTTGGAAGGTCGTGCATTCGAGCTGATTTTTGTGAATGACTGCAGCACCGACAACACGCTGGACGAGTTGATTGAGGCGCGCGCCGAACTTCCTCAGCTACGCATTCTGACGCATCGCAAAAATGCCGGGCAAAGCCGCGCCATCCACACTGGCATGATGGCAGCACGGGCACCGATTGTCGGAACTCTGGATGGCGATGGCCAAAACGATCCCGCAGACCTGCCTGCACTCTATCGCAAGCTTACGCGCGCTGATGCGCCAGCCGATCTTGCCATGGTGATGGGGCGACGCGCCAGCCGACAGGATTCAGCCTGGAAACGGTTTGGATCCAAATACGCCAATCGAATTCGTCAGAAGCTGCTGAATGATGGCTGCGATGATACGGGCTGCGGAATCAAGGTCCTCAAGCGCGACGTCTTTGTTCGCCTCCCCTATTTCGACCATATGCACCGCTATATGCCGGCATTGGTCAAAGCGGATGGCTTCAACACAGAATATATCGATGTAAACCATCGCGGCCGGATTCATGGTGTTTCGAAATACACGAATTTCGGCCGCCTTTCCGTCGCCTGGGCTGACATGCGCGGCGTCATCTGGCTCTGCAAGCGTCGCAGACTGCCCGGCGGCGTTGACGAAGTTCGTTAATTCCGACTTTATGATTGCGATGACGTTGACGCTTACGCGCGCCGGGACGTCCATCCAGCGCTGAGCAGGGGGCACAACGCGATGAGTGGATTTGGCGTGATGGGGCCGGGGCTGGCCGCAGCAAGACTGGAAGAGCGCAAGCGTCGCCAGGCCACAAGAGGCCAGAACAAACGACGGGGACGAGGTCCTATGATGGGAATATTCAGTGTCTTTCCACTCCTGACCATTCCGGTGGTGGTGTACAATCTCATGGCTTTTGTCTTCAACAAGGGGCCGGACCTTGTGGCCGGAGAAGCCGCGACGACCGCGCCTGCACTCGCCTCGACACTGGCGGCGCCGATCGTTTCCGTTCCAATGGTATCCGGCGCAAGCTGGACTATGGATGGCAGCGATATTCTAATCCTGATCAGCCTGCTTTTCCTGTTCGTTGAAATCCTGAAGTCCACCAGCACAGGCACAGCGACCATTCTGAACCATGCCGTTTCGATGATCCTGTTCATCGTCTGCCTGGTCGAATTTCTATTGTTCAAGAATTTCGCGACATCCGCCTTTTTCATCCTGACCATGATGACGCTGCTGGATGTGCTTGCCGGCGTGGTCGTGACAATTGTCTCAGCGCGACGTGACTTTGCTGTCGGCGAAGGGTTCAACTAACCTTCGCGACCGGCGCCAGTAATAGCGACAAGAATGACGGCCCCGCATGCATTCGCGTGCGGGTTTTTCTTATCCAAGAAAGAGAATGAGCGCAGCAAAGATCGACAGATCAAAGCTCAGCCAGCCGACACGCGATGCCCAATGTCGCTTTTGGGACGGAACCGCAAGATCAACACGCTCAGTCAGAAGCAGTTCGCCAGACATATGGGTCACGCCACATCTCCACGCGCCCGCATCGCCCCAAAAGGCTTGCGATATGCAGAGCGCACCTGCTGTTGCGTGACAGATGGTGCCGCTTCAACCTGACCAAGCAGGTGCGCGCCGAACTGCGCGGAGCACCAGCTTGAAGCCTCCTGGCGATGATGCTGATCGCTGGCACGTCGACCAGAGGTACGCCGGTCGGCGCCACGGCGATCACCCATGCGTCGGTTTCCGCGTGAGTGGGTTTCGCCTGCCTGGCTAGCTTCGCGCTCAAAGGAGAGCTTTTCTCGCTTCTCACGAGAAAATTTTGAATATCCTTGTGCCAGGCTGGCACGGCTCGCTGCTACGATCTGTGTCATGCCCTTGTTTTCGCAAGAAAAGGACCAATACCGAAAGCGTGCTTTTTTCGACACGCCAAAGACCTAACATATTTTTTATTTGTCTTTTTTCTTTTCCGTGGCATATTGGACACATAAGCGATCAGCCACAAAGCGTTGTCCCCCCGCAAGCTGGTCGCGGCCGGATTTTTCCCCTCCCGGCTCGGCGCAAAAGCCAGAACGCCCGGATCAGCACCCCCTGATCCGGGCGCTTCATTTCTCCCCTTGCCAGAAGAGACGCGCACAGGCACAGCTAGGTCCATGTCGACTCTTTCTGTTGTATCCTGGAACATCAATTCCGTTCGCCTGCGCGCGCCGCGCGTCGTTGATTTTCTGAACCGCCATCAGCCAGACGTGCTGTGTCTGCAGGAAATCAAATGCCGGGAAGCGCAATTCCCAAGCTCGGTTTTCACCGATGCGGGTTATCCGTATTTTCAGGTGGTCGGCCAGAAAGGACTGCACGGCGTTGCAACGATTTCCCGTATTCCGATCGAGCCTGTCGAGCCACCCGAGTTCTGCGGTCTCGGCCATGCCCGGATTGCAGCCTGCAAGGTCGGCGGCTTTGAGTTGCACAACATTTATCTGCCGGCTGGCGGAGATGAGCCCGATCCAGAGATCAACGATAAATTCGCGCACAAGCTCGATTTCCTCGAGCGCATGGAAAAGGTCTATGGCGCCTATGATCGCGACACACCGCTGATCGTTGTCGGCGACCTCAACATCGCACCACAGGAGCATGATGTCTGGTCACACAAGCAACTTCTGAAGGTTGTCAGCCACACACCGGTGGAGACTGACGCGATGGCGCGCATCATCGACGCCGGCGCCTTCTGCGATCTGGCGCGCCGCGAACATCCACCAGAAGAGAAGCTTTACACCTGGTGGAGTTATCGCGCGCGTGACTGGGAAGCGTCCAATCGCGGGCGACGACTCGATCATATCTGGGCCAATCCAGCAGCTGAGCCAAAGGCCATTTCGGGCAGCTACAAGATCTACAAAGAAGAACGCGGCGGCGAAAAGCCATCCGACCACGCACCAGTTCAAATGACCTTCAGCAGAGGCTGATCAGAGTCAGACTTAGTTGTGAGGGCCCGGCCTGAGGTAAATAGAAACCGGATAGATCGTTTCCCCGCCCTCACGGCAGGCTGGCACAGTGTCGCCATTCAAAACGGTTGCTCGCCAATCGCGGAAGACATTCTTATACGCTTTGAACATGTCCTGTTCGTCGCTCCACATAGGCGTGGCATCAACGATTTCCAGAAGAGACACTCTTCCATTGGGCAGCACATCCAGTTTCACCAAGACGCCAGCTGACCCGATGACCGTGAAACGTTTCGGCCAATAGAAATTCGGAGACTTCGGGCCGATATCTAGACGACATTGCTGATCAAATGTTGTGAGAAATCGCGGAATTGAGACCATCGGAAACCGTGATGCTTCCATACCTTCAGTGAGCTGCTTGGCTCGCAATTTTGCTGCAAAGACAGTGTACTTATAGAAAAGGGACTGCACATCGCCGCACTCCTGACGCTGATCACAGATCTTGCTCCATGCGCCAAGATTATGGCCGATCACTTCGAAGGTCTGCTCCCAGCCAGAGACATCTTCGAAATTGCGTTCGACAAGCTGAACGTTGAGCAATCTTAACCCCAGTGTCGTCAACCAGGCATGCTGATCGGCTGGCTTCAAAGATGGTGAGGCGAGCTGGGCGAGCTGGTAGGTTTGCGCCAAAGTCCCCTGATCCAGAGACTGCGTTGAAACCACATAAAGCATCTCGACCAATGTCCCCATGGTCCAGTCCACAGGATCTCCAGCGCGAGCGCTGACTGTGAACGCATCGACCGCTTTGGTGACAGCGCGATCCGTTTCACTTCCGGACGCCTGGAGCAAATCGATCAATGCTGAAATAAGCGCCGCCTCCTCACGATACGACTCATCTGCCAATTCATTGAGGGCCTCCACGCATTGCTCTGCCTGCGCAGTATTTCCGGTCCTGAGCAAAACAATTGAAGCGTCGTACAAGGCACCAGGGCCCGTGGGATCATCTGTGCATGCCGCCGCTTGTTGTGCAGCAGCCGCCCAGTTCATGTCTCCATTGTCCGTGGGAAAAAAGCGCACCGTATCGCGATCAATAGCGCCAGAGGCGTGCGCAGAAAGACAGAGTGAGAAGAGTCCAAAAATCAGAAACCGCATGCCAAATCCCAGCCTTGCCTGCACCCTTTCTACGGACACAACAACAATTGCTCAACTCAGGATTTTCAAAAAATATTGGCACGCCAAGACATGAAGCGACGACTGTCACCGTCGAAAGAACTTTTGCCTGAACTGGCGGACCAGATGCCTCGGCACCCCGGGGAACATGACAAGCGTGAGCACCAATCCGGCAATTGCGCCACCAAGATGGGCCTCATGCCCGATGGTTGAATTTGCAGCTCCCATCGCAAATGCCGAATAGCCGATATAAAGAACGGCAAACAGGATCGCTGGCACCGGAATGATCCCAAAGAAGAAGATCATCATGAACGGCACAAAAAGGCTAACGGCGATCATCACGCCGGATATCGCACCGGAAGCACCAACCGCCGCATAGAATGGCTCGTTGAAGTTGGCAAACAACGCCCACAGATTGCCAGCTAGCAAGGCTGCAAAATAGATAATCAGGAACCGCGTACGCCCCATCAGCCGATCACTTTCCAGCACCGGCCCGAAAAAGAACAGCGTGAACATATTGAACAGCAGGTGCATCAGGTCGGCATGCAGAAAACCTGCTGTCAGGAGCCGATAGATCTCACCGTCGCGAACAGGACCTACCTGAAACAGCATCGCTTCGAAGAAGGCCGGGCTATAGAAGGCAAACATCGAGATCAGAACATTGATCCCGATAAGCATATAGGTCACTGGCAGGCGGTTACTGACGGGCAAGATCGGCTCCTGGCATTACACTTGGAGGCGATAACCTCCGGTCTCGGTCAACAGCAAACGTGAATTGGCCGGATCTGGTTCGATTTTCTGACGCAGACGATACACATGCGTTTCCAGCGTGTGTGTTGTGACGGCCGCGTTATAGCCCCAGACCTCGCTGAGCAGCTCTTCCCGCGCAACAGCCTGACCGCTGGAACGATAGAGATATTTCAGAATATTCGTCTCTTTTTCCGTCAGACGCACTTTGCGTCCTTCGCTGTCGGTGAGCATTTTCGTGCTTGGACGAAACTCATAAGGCCCAACCTGAAAGACGGCATCCTCGCTCTGCTCAAAACTGCGCAGATGCGCGCGAACACGGGCGAGCAGCACCGAAAACTTGAACGGCTTGGTGACATAGTCATTCGCGCCGGAATCGAGCCCCAGAATGGTGTCCGCATCAGTGGTCTGTGCGGTCAGCATGATGATGGGTGAGCGCACACCGTCACGTCGCATCAGCTTGCAGGCATCGCGACCATCCATATCCGGCAGGTCGACATCCAGCAGGATCAGATCCACCCGGCCTGACTTGGCCTGTGTAATCCCGTCACACGCGTTTTCTGCCTCCACAATCGAGAAGGTTTCATACAGCTCGAACTGATCTTTCAATGCCCCGCGCAGGTCGGCATCGTCATCGATCAGCAAAATGGTTTTCGTGGCAGACATCTGGTCCCGCTCCAAACAAGTTTTCGCGACCCCCTATATTGTCATGTCAAATCAACTTTGTAGATGCAACTCGGTCAAGACGCGACACAAACACTACACAATCGCGTGTGGTGATGGAACTATGCCCCTTTTACCAGCCGAAAGACCCGTTAGTTGACGAGTACAGCGACCTTGCCACCCAGCGTGCCAGAGATCGCAGCACGTGCAGCAATACGCGGGCTCACAAGGTGCGTACGACCATCACGGCCCTGACGACCTTCGAAATTTCGGTTTGACGTCGATGCGCAACGCTCACCCGGCTCGAGCGTGTCCGGGTTCATGCCGAGGCACATGGAACAGCCCGGCTCACGCCATTCACAACCAGCATCGGTAAAAATCTTGTCGAGGCCTTCAGCTTCCGCCTGAGCACGCACCAGACCAGAGCCCGGCACGATCATGGCACGTACACCGTCTGCAACCTTATGGCCTTCAATTTCCTTCGCGGCTGCGCGCAGGTCTTCGAGGCGGGAATTGGTGCAGGAGCCAATAAATACGCGATCAACCTTGAGCTCGGCAATCGCTTCGCCCGGCGTCAGGCCCATATACTGAATGGCCCGCTTGGCCGCTTCACGCTTGACCGGGTCCTCGATCTCTTCAGGCACAGGCACGGTCGCGCTCAATGGCAGGGCCTGTTCCGGACTGGTGCCCCAGGTCACCGTAGGCGGCACCTCTTCACCCTTGATTTCGATCACTTCGTCCCACTGAGCATCCCTGTCAGAGTAAAGCGTTTTCCAATGACTGACCGCCATTTCCCAGGCGCCTGCCTTTGGCGCAGCCGGACGGCCTTTCATATAATCGAACGTGGTTTCATCCGGCGCGACAAGTCCGGCGCGTGCGCCGCCCTCAATCGACAGATTGCAGAGCGTCATACGCCCTTCCATGTCGAGCGCCTCAATCGCTTCACCCATATATTCAATGACATGGCCTGTGCCGCCCGCTGTACCGATGATGGAAATCAGATGCAGACCAAGATCCTTCGCTGTCACGCCTTCCGGCAGCTTGCCGGAAACTTTCACAGCCATATTCTTCATCTTGCGGGCACGGAGCGTCTGCGTGGCCAGAACGTGCTCAACCTCTGACGTGCCAATGCCATGCGCAAGTGAACCAAACGCGCCATGCGTGGATGTGTGACTGTCACCGCAGACAATGGTCATGCCCGGCTGGGTGCGCCCCTGCTCCGGGCCAACCACATGCACAATGCCATTGCGCAGATCGCCCATCGGAAAAAACTCGATCCCATGGCGCTTTACATTTCGCGACAGTGTTTCGAGCTGATTGCGGGCTTCCGGGTCCGTGACGCCCTCAATACCCGCCGCCTGATTTTGCGTGGGTGTATTGTGGTCAGCCACAGCCAGGGTGAGGTCTGGCCGACGCACTGGACGATTGTTCGCATGCAGGCCCGCAAACGCCTGTGGGGTTGTCACTTCGTGGATCAGATGAAGGTCAATGAATAGAAGCGCGTCGCCATCCGGGGTCTCGTCTACGAGGTGGGCATCCCAGATTTTGTCGTACAGCGTCTTACCAGTCATTTTCATCTTCACTTATTTTATGAATTGAAGCGCTCTTCTTCCAAGAAGGCAGCCTTTTGTCCAGATAGGATGGAATATCCTTTCGCAAAAGGTCCATCAGGCGGTGAAATGTCACGGATTTCAGACGCTGTTCAACCGCTCGCAAAACGTGTAGCCAAGGGCCTGACACCTACGGTTTGGAATTTGCGGCATGCCACTGACACAGAGCCAGCTCACCGAATGGAGCAACTGGTGTAAAACCAATCTGCACAGAGGGCTCAGCCCGGCCTCTCTGGCAGAGCAGATGTCCAGATCCGGCATTGAGCAGGCCTATATCGAAAAAGCGCTCGGCCCGGCTTTTGGCACAGAGGTTCGCGCAGCCAGCCATGATGCCTTTGCCAATTGCGCGATCACAAAGCGGGTCGGACAAACCCCTGGTGTAAAAAAGCTTGCTACCCGCAAGGCACAAGTCTTCACCTGGGCTGATTTCCTGACCGCCGCTGAATGCGACAAGACGATTCAGCTGATTGAAGGACACTTGCGTCCCTCCACCGTCACCGACACGCGCGGCGATGCAAATGTCCGAACATCCTCAACTTGCGACCTCGGAGAGCTTTCCGATCCATTTGTGTTTGATCTCGACCGTAAAATCTCTGCAGCTCTGGGCATACACTGGAGCTATTCCGAGCCCAATCAGGGACAGAAATATCTCGTCGGACAGGAGTTCAAATCGCACACGGACTATTTCGAGCCAAGAACAGCGGAGTACCTGCCGAACACGGCTGAGCGTGGTCAACGCACCTGGACCTTCATGGTGTATCTGAACTCCACACCGGAAGGCGGTGCAACGCGTTTCCCGCGTCTGGAAAAGCTGTTCCGTCCGAAACAGGGCATGGCCGTCATCTGGAATAATCTCACCCCGGAAGGCGAACCGAACCCCTACACACTGCACCATGGCATGAAGCCACGGCGCGGCGAGAAATACATCATCACGAAATGGTTTCGCGAACGCGGCTGGGCACCGCTCGACTATACCGAAGAGATGGCGGCGTCAGGGGTTTAAGCGCTTGACGACGTGACCCATTTTCCGGCCCGGGCGCGCATCGCGCTTGCCGTAAAGAGTCGTCATGGCACCAGGACCTCGCAGGCCGAAATGGCCGTCAATATCGTCGCCGAGCAGATTGGTCATTTCCACATCCATCAGGCGTGTCACCGGACCAAGCGGCCAGCCTGCAATGGCACGGATATGCTGTTCGAACTGACCTGTCAGACAGGCTTCCGGCGTCCAGTGCCCGGAATTATGCACGCGCGGTGCCATCTCGTTCAGCAAAAGGCCACCATCTTCCAGAACGAAGAACTCCACCGCCAGCACACCGATGTGGCCGAGCGCCTCAATCAGCCGGCTCGCGGCTTCCACGGCGCGGCGCTGCACATCTGCCGGGAAACGTGCCGGCACGATAGAGCGATGCAGAATGCCATTCTTGTGATGGTTCTCAGCCGGATCGAAGGCGACAATCTCACCCGTGGTGCTGCGCGCGAGCACGACTGACATCTCACCGGCAAACGGGATCATCGTTTCCAGAATGGCCGGAGCCTCGCCAATTTTTTCATAAGCTGCGCCAGCGTCATCACCGGTCGAGAGGCGCACCTGTCCGTGTCCGTCATATCCATCACGGCGCGTTTTGAGAATGCCGCGGCCGTCAAGTTCGTCCAGCGCTGCATTCAGCGTATCAGCAGAATCAATCAGCCAGTAACGAGCCGTTTCCACACCGCAGCCTTGAGAGAACTGCTTTTCCAGATGGCGATCCTGACAGACTTCGAGCGACTTCTTTCCCGGATGCACTTTGGCGTCCATGTCGGTCAGCATCTGAACAGCCGGAACCGGAACATTCTCGAACTCCAGCGTGATCACATCGCAGCGAACTGACAGTTCTGCGAGGGCATCCTTATCGGTGTATTCGGCGCAGATATTGTGCGCGGCGATACGGCCTGCCGGACTGTCTTCATTCGGACCCATGACCACAACATCAAAGCCGAGCATTGCCGCCGAACAGCCGAGCATACGCCCAAGCTGGCCATCACCGAGAATGCCAATACGTGAACCGATAGGAAGTGGTCTCATGGATCAACCGGGAAGTCCGTCACTGCATCTGTCTGTGCCTGCCGATAGGCTTTCAGGCGCTCACATACACCCTCATCCTGCAACGCGACAACCGAAGCTGCGAGAAGCGCTGCATTGATCGCACCCGCCTTGCCAATAGCAAGTGTGCCGACCGGGACACCTTTTGGCATCTGCACGATGGACAAGAGACTATCCATCCCTTTCAGCGTGGCGCTTTCCATTGGCACGCCAAAAACCGGCAAATGTGTCAGCGCCGCGACCATGCCCGGAAGATGCGCCGCGCCGCCAGCGCCTGCAATAATCACCTGAATACCGTTTGCTTCGGCTTCCTTTGCATACGTAAACATGCGGTCAGGGGTACGGTGCGCAGACACGATCCGTGCTTCATAAGGAATCTGAAGCTCTTCCAGGATTTCCTTGGCGTTACTCAGGACCGGCCAGTCAGACTGGCTGCCCATAATGATGCCAACGCTCGGGGATTTCGTCATTTACGGTCTCTTCCGGCAAAGCGCCAATTTATTGAAAGCGCGCCCTGTGGCAAGAGATAGGGAGAAATAGTTCGGTATTCGAAGTCGTTTTCAGCGCATTCATGTCGAAATTAACGCCCCGCTAAAGTCTCGACGGCATTCTGAAGACCGATTAAAGGGATTTATTCATGTCTCAGCGGACCGGAGACGGCACGGCCATGTCGAAGCATTCAGATCTGAAATCAGATTCGGAAAAAGCGGCTGGTTCGTCAAGCGTTGTCCCGTTTCCGATCAAGACCCAGCTCGATGCTTTGCTGCAATCCGCCGGCTGGACCTATGACGATCTCGACGCCACACAAATTCGCGTGCTTGCAGGCCTTGTCTCCGAGCGGAGCAAACTGGTCGAAACGATCCAGAACCTGAACCTTGAACTTGAGCGCGCCCAGAGCGTCGCCGACCATGATCCGCTGATCCCGATCTATAATCGCCGGGCCTTTGTCCGCGAACTCTCACGACAGCTGTCCTTCTGCTATCGCTATGAAAACCGGGCCTGCCTGATCTATATGGATCTGGACCACTTCAAGGACATTAATGATCGCTTCGGCCATTCCACCGGCGATCTGGCGCTGAAGAAATTCGGCGAAGTCCTGATCGCCCATACCCGAGAATCGGACCTGATCGGGCGACTTGGCGGCGACGAGTTTGCTGTCTTGCTGATCAATGCCAGCCTTGATGATGCGCGCCAGAAGGCTGACATGTTCCGCCAGGATATCGAGCAGATGGTCTTCGGCACCGAACCCCACGCTTTAAGCCTCGGCGTCTCCTTTGGAGTCGTTGCATGGGAACGCGGTGAAGCCCCGGAAGCGCTGATCAACCGGGGCGACGAAGCCATGTATGTCGACAAGCGGAGCCGTAAACGCTCCGCCAGCCGCATGGGCTCCTGATCCAGATCAGGTGACCTCTTCACGCCTCGCAGCAAGTTCTGCCAGATTTCTTTCATGTCCGGCCCGCGTGAGCCGATAGAAGAATATGCAGCAGATCATACCGCCCCAGATCAGCAGGACCGTCGGCACGTAATATAGTCCGAAGCGGAAAAGGGCAGCGTCTGACACTTCATCCGGCGATGCACCGGTCGGGAAGTCTGCAGCCACCAGCACAAGGGTCGCGGTCATGAGGCCCAGGCCCTGCACCATTTTGCGCACAAAGGTCATGGCGGATGCGAACACACCTTCCGAGCGGCGGTGATTTCGCACTTCATCCTGTTCGACCAGGTCGGCCATCATGGATGTAATGAGCACCTGAAAGCAGATGATCAGGCCAACATCAATGAGATTGGCGCAAAACACAAACCAAAACACGAACGGGTTGCCATTTTCCGGCATCACACCGATCAGACGCAACACGATGGGCAGCGGAGAGCCAATCACCGCAATCGATCCAATGAGAATGGCGGCCCGCTTCTTTCCCATGTGTCGGGTTGCAATAGGCGCAAGTAGCGTCCCGATGACGGCCGAACCAAAGACAGCCAGGGTCAGAAGGCCTGTCTGACCGGACGAAAAGCCCCAGAAATAAGAATAGAAGTAAAAGGCAAGTGCGGTCGTGAGTCCTGTCGCAACCGCACCAAACATGGCCGCACCAAACAGGGAGAGAAAGGACCGCTCCCATAAAGTCGCACGAACCTGCCGAAAGATTTCAAGCGGCGGCAATCTCGCCTCTGCCTTCGGCTTGGTCAGATGTTTGATCCGGTGGTGCGTACCAATGGCTGAGATCATGATCGCCGAGAACATGAGCAGCGACGCAATGACACCATAAATCCTGTAGGATTCGGGATTGAACTGTCCGTTCGGTATGACTTCGCTGGCCATGCTGGCGAAAATGACCAGAAACATGAAAACCGTCATGGCGTTTCCGCCGACCCAGCCGAAGAAGAACCGGAAGCTGATCAGCGTACTCCGCTCTTCGTAATCACTCGTCAGTTCATAGCCGAGCGCCGTGCTTGGCGTTTCGTAAAAGGTGATAAAGGTCCGGATCAGAATAGCCAGGCCCAGAATGTACCAGAACAGAGACTGATCTGACCAACCTGATGGCGGGACCCAGAGAAAGTAATAGGATGCCGCGACCGGTAATGCTGCTGCGTACATGAAGGGGTGGCGCCGCCCAAGAGGCGAATTCATCCGATCTGACCACCACCCGACGACCGGATCAGAAATTGCATCAAAGATTAGCGCAATCAGAATTGCGAATCCGACAAGTCTTGGATCAACTCCGACGACCTGACTGTAGAAAAGCAAAAGAAAATAGTTGAAACCGCCATCTTTTACTGCGTAAGAGATCGCTCCAATTCCGTAAGACAGGCGCGTAAGAAAGCTCGTATCTGACTTCTTTTCATACCTGCCTACGGATTTCGCCTGTGTTTCAGGCAAAGCCATAGTCATTGTGTTTCCTCCCAAATGCCGGCCATTTTCTGGCTCTGACACTTGATGGTAGCACACTTTACTGATTTGGCCGCCTCTGGTCTGTCAGCATTGTTAGCTTGCTCAGCTTATGCAAGCCTGCAAAAAAACCCGTATGCGCCGACGGTGTGTAAGACAATAACGAACGGTCAGAATAACTGGAGGATCGCCATGACAAAGTTTCCGTTGCGTACAAAGCGGAAAATGGCGACACGCGAAAAACTGGTCAGCGCTGCACGCCAGCTCTTCCTTTCAAAGGGGTATGACAATACCACCCTGGAGGAAATTGCTGAGCTCGCAGGCCTGCACGTCCAGACCCTTTATCGCCATTTCGGAACCAAACAGGACCTCGCCAAAGCCGGTGACGAGCATTGGTATCGCGCCTTTGAATCCGCAATTCGCGAGAAACCCGACACGCAGAGCACGTTACAATTCTGGCGCGAATGGATGACCACGACGACAGAAGAGCTGCTCGAAGAAGGTGAGATGTATCGCTCTCACCTGCGCATGCGCACCATGTCACCTGCCATCCTTGGCGCAACGATTGCCATTCGCAATCGCTATGAAGACCTGCTGACGAACTACATCGCTCAGGACTTCAATATGTCACCGGATGGCGTATCGATCCCGCGCCTTGTGGCCGGCATGCTGCTGTCAGGCAACGATCATGCCCGTCGCCTTTATGAGCAGGGCGGCAGCGACATCAAGAATGACACGGAAAAAGTAGTCGATCTGACCATTCAACTGGTCGGCCATCTGGACCGCCAGCACGCGCACGAAGACGCTATATAGGGTGGGAACTTCGCCAGAAGAGGCACGGGCGACATTAGTTGAAACACAAATAAGGAACGAATTGGTAGAGGCAACACGCCAAAATTATCACGACGTGGGGCCAGATGTAACGACCTGCGGTCCAACGGGCACCGGCTCATGCTAAAGTCGGTTTTTTCACTTTCTTGTATTGCTGCACTAAGCGCATACGCTGGGCCAAACGCGGTCGCTGATGTTTCATCTTCAGTTGCGGCAGATCGCCTAGAGCAGCGGCTCAATGAGGTGACAGAAGTACGTTTTTTCTTCGTGTCCAGGACAGGCAACTATGATTTCAGTGATGCTGAGATAAGAGAATATTCCAGTGTGACTTTGCTCCGCAAATGTGGTGGCGGATGTTCGGACATCATGACCCCAGTTATTGATCATCTGCGGTCAGCAACATTGGCTGAATGTATTTCTGGCCAGCAGTCTACTCTCTTGATGCTGGGCGACATTACCGCAGTTCGCTATAGCTTCTCCTCCCGAATGATCGAGCTCGAGGGCAGATGCTACTTCTCTGAGACCGGGCTTCGCGATGTCTTGAGGGAAGATCACTTGATATTCCCGTAAGTTCGCATCCTAGCGCTATAACTGGGTGCTTTGGTGGAATTTTGGCGAATGGCAAGATAGAGCGAGCTTCTCCCATGGGGCGATATCGACGATAACAGCCTGAAAATGAGATATTTTTTGGCGCCAGTTTGGTACCGCCGGCTCTAAATTTGCCCTCCCATGCAGAGTCAGACGGCTTCTGACCGTTTCCTCCCCGCATGCGCCGGTCAGCCTCAGATCAACGGCGCTCTGGACCGTATTCCAATATCCCGGCAAACTGGAAGAAAACACCGGGAGGAATATAAAATGCCAAAAGCCTATCAGAAACCTATCGACTCCGGCTTCGGCCATGGATCAACCTGTCTGGATGTGGTGAGCGGCATCGATCTGACCGGACAGACAGCCATTGTGACGGGTGGCTATTCGGGCATCGGCATCGAAACCGTGCGCGCCCTGTCCAGTGCCGGAGCGGACGTGATCGTGCCTGCACGCCGTCCGGATGCCGCCAGAGAGGCTCTTTCCCACATTGGTGGTCACGTCGCCGTCGGAACAATGGACCTCGGCGATCTGTCATCTGTACGCCAGTTCGCTGATGCTTTTCTGGAAAGCGGCAAGCCGCTCGACATTCTCATCAACAATGCCGGTGTAATGGCCTGCCCTGAAGGCCGTGTCGGTCCAGGCTGGGAATTACAGTTCGGCACCAACCATATGGGCCATTTTGCGCTGACAAAAACGCTGATGCCCGCCCTGCAGAAAGCTGATGGCGCCCGCGTGGTCGCGCTTTCGTCCACCGCACACAAAATCAGCGACATACGCTGGGACGACATGCAGTTCGAGAATGGAAGCTATGACAAATGGCAGGCTTACGGACAGGCGAAGACAGCCAACAGCCTGTTTGCGGTCGGTCTGGATCAGAAATATGCAGATCAGGGTATTCGGGCCTATGGCGTTCACCCGGGAGGCATCATGACCCCGTTGCAACGTCATTTGCCGCAGGAAGAGATGATCGCTCTTGGCTGGCTCGACAAGAATGGCGAAATGCCGGAGCAGGTGAAAGCCATATTCAAGACACCTGAACAAGGCGGCGCAACGGCGACCTGGTGCGCAACCAGTCCGGCGATGAGCACGCTTGGCGGCGTTTACTGCGAAGATTGCAACGTTGCCCAGCTTGGCGATGAGAATTCACCGCGCTGGGCACATGTTCAACCACATGCCGTGAATGAGGAAAGCGCTGAACGCCTTTGGGCGATCAGCGAAGACCTGTTGAAAGTGGCCTAGTTCACCGTAATGGTTTTGGCATTGAGGAACTCTCTCATCCCGAGATTGGAGAGTTCCCGACCATAACCTGAATCCTTGATTCCACCGAATGGCAGTCGAGGGTCTGACGTGGTCATGCCATTGATCGCGGTAAAGCCCGCTTCGAGGCGATCAATGAACTCGGCCTGTTCAGACTTTTCCTTGGTCCAGGCCGCAGAGCCGAGACCAAAACGAGAGCTGTTGGCGAGGTCGATCGCTTCATCGAGGCTCTCGACCTTAAACACACTCGCAACCGGGCCGAACAGCTCTTCAATAGCTGCCGGGCAGTCTTCTGGAATATCGATGAGAACGGTCGGTGGATACCAGTGACCAGGTCCCTCAGGCGCCTTGCCCTGAAAAGCGATATCGGCGCCGGCGCGAACGCTGGTATCAACCTGCTCAGCCAGCTCATCTCGAATATCCTTCGTCGCGAGCGGCCCAATATCCGTGTCCTCGAACAATGGGTTGTCGACCTTCAGCTTTTCGAGTGCGTGAATGAACTTATCGAGGAAAGCTGCATGGATTTTTTCATGCACGATGAAGCGCTTGGCTGCGATGCAAGACTGTCCGGTGTTCTGGGTGCGGGCTTTCACCGCCGTTTTCACCGCTGCATCCAGATCAGCACTTGGCATGATGATGAATGGATCGGCGCCGCCGAGTTCCAATACGGACGGCTTGAGGTTTGCACCTGCACGCTCAGCGACCGCGCGCCCGGCAGGCTCGCTGCCTGTCAGTGTGACGCCCTTGACGCGAGAGTCCTGGATTACACCCTCCACCATGCCGGAACCGATCAGCAAGGTCTGGAATGCACCCACCGGAAATCCCGCTTCAAGGCACAGCTCCTCAATGCGCAGCGCCATTTTCGGCACGTTGGATGCATGTTTCAGCAGGCAGACATTCCCTGCGGCCAGAGCTGGCGCAGCGAACCGGATCACCTGCCAGAGCGGAAAGTTCCAGGGCATGACGGCCAGAACCGGCCCGATCGGCAACCAGCGCACGTAAGAGGACTTGTTATCGGACTCGATGACACGGTCTTTCAGAATCGCTTCGGCATTCTTTGCGTAGTAATCACAACAGGTTGCGGACTTTTCGACTTCGGCTTTGGCCTGCGTGATGGGCTTACCCATTTCCAGCGTCATCAGCTTTGCAAGTTCATCCTTGTTCTGACGCAGCAGTTCGCCAAGTGCGGTCAGGCGCTCTGTCCGTTCAGACAATTTCTTGCGGGATGAAAACGTTGGAAACAGCGCATGCGCCTTGACCAGCGCCTCTTCCACATCCTGCTCCGACATCCCGTCAAAGCGTTCAATCTCTTCCTCAGTGGCGGGATTTTGACTGATGATCATGTGAGGCCTCGTATCATAGGGCATGTCGTCTCTCCGGTGTCTGTGTCCGAAAAAGACAACGTTTGTGCCAATCCGTAGTTCGAAACAGAATTGACCAGACGCGTTTCCACATCTGGTCATTCTTTGCGTTCTTACAAATTGGCGCTTCAAGCGCGAGGATTCAAGCAGCGGTCCGGGCGTTCATAAAATTCATTTCCCAAACATCGCTACGTGACCACTTATTCCCACCAGGGATAGCCTTTGGGCATATCTTTGGTGACAGTCCCCGGAAAATCTGGCGGTCGCTTTTCCAGAAAACTTGCCACGCCTTCACGCACATCCGGAGATGAGCCGAGCGCGAGAGCAAACGGGCCATCAATCTTCAGAAGATCGAAAGGATGGTCAGCCGAACCGAACCGCCAGAGCATTTGCCGGGCGAGCGCTGTCCCGACAGGAGCTGTATTCTCGGCGATCTCGGCAACGATCTCTTTTGCCCGTGTGACTTCCGTTCCCGGCTCAGTGATTTCGCTGATCAGGCCACCTTTCAGGGCTTCCTCCGCATCGAAAATACGACCGGTCAGCACCCAGCGCAGGGCCTGAGAGAGCCCCACGAGTTGCGGCAGGAACCAACCGCTTGCTGCTTCCGGGCTGAGACCGCGGCGCGTGAATATAAAGCCGAATTTCGCTTTCGCCGAAGCAATCTTGATATCGGTTGGCAATGCCATGGTGATACCAACCCCCACAGCTGCACCATTAAAGGCGGCAATGGTCGGCTTTTTGGAGTTATAGAGCGCGCCGACAAAGCCGGCCCCCTCTTCGGGAGCATCATCCTTGCGATCACCGAAATTCTTCGCGCCCGCACCACCCTCACTGGTATCGAATGCGCCAGCGCCTGCGGAAATATCAGCGCCGCCGCAAAACCCTTTGCCGGCGCCGGTTAGGATGATGGCACGCACGCTATCATCCTCATTGGCAGTCTTGATGGCCTGAGCAATTTCAACGCCCATGCGGGCGGTATAGGCGTTCATCTTGTCAGGACGGTTCAGCGTGATGATCGCAGCCGGTCCATCAACCTCATAGAGAATATCTTCATACGTCATGACCGGCCTCACGCATTAAAATTGAGCTTGAGACCCGGACGCGGCCAGCGGCACTTATAGAGCTTTCCCGTCCCCGACGCCGTGATCCAGGCATCCCGCATGTCCTCGCCACCAAAACAGATATTGGTGACGATGCGATCCGGGATAGCGACCTGTTCGACCCCGCCTTTCGGATCAAAGACGGAAATACCACCATTCAGAATGGTCGCGACACAGACCTTACCGTTCGCTTCCACCGCGAGACTATCAAGGAACTGAACGCCCGGCAGCGGCCCCATCACAGATCCTGTCAGCATCGGATCTTTTTCCGGGTCCGGCTCCCCTGCACCTTTCAGCGGAATGTTCCACACACGGCTCGTCTGTGTTTCAGAGACGTGTACCATTTGCCCGTCAGGTGATAGGCCCACACCGTTCGGCGTCAGCATACCACTACGCGCCCGTTTTATGCTGGAGCCATCCGGCTTGGCATAATAGAGCGCGCCATGGTGCATCCAGATATCGTTGGACTTGCCAAGATCAGTGAACCAGAAGCCACCTTTCGTATCGAAAACAATGTCATTCGGGCCGCGCAGTGGCTGACCATCGCATTCGGTATAAAGCGTGGTGACAGATCCGTCCGTCAGATCAACACGCTGAATGGAACCTGTCTCATAATCTTCAGGCGTACCATGCGGCGCGGTCAGTCCGTCGGGCGTCTGCACCCAGACAAACCCGCCATTATTGCAAACATACACAGCGCCATCCGGACCAATGGCCGCGCCGTTGGGCCCTCCACCGAGCTCCGCGATGATCTCCTGCCGCCCGTCGGGAAAGACCCGCGTTAAGGTCTTGCGTTTGATTTCTACCAGAATAACCGACCCATCCGACATGGCGATCGGACCTTCAGGAAACTCCAGGCCTTCTGTAACGAGCTCCAGCTCCATCTTTTCCTCCTCTGCCGGGCATCTTTCGCGTGCCCGTTATGCCGATCGGGTTTCTCAACCCAGAAGGAAGATGGAGACTGACTGCCGCAAGGTCAGTCAATGTCGGTTTTAAGCTACCAAGGTGGCGTGAGGCTACCAGCCTCCGCCACCTCCGCCGCCGCCACCGCCGCCGGAAAACCCGCCGCCCGAGGAGCTCGAGCCGCTGGATGGTCGCACAGCCGCCGTGGAAACACCGGAACTGATGCCGGACGAGACAGAATGGCTGAAGCTTGCCAGCGTGGCACCAGCCAGTCGTCCCCCGCGATTCCAGCTCGGATCATAATCTCTGGCTTCTTCGGGGAGCACTTTTTCGAAATATTTGCTCCATGGCTTTTCAACACCCAGAGCCATCGCGAACGGCAAGAGCGCCTCATAGCGGTCTTTCGACATAGGCGGTGGCTTATCGCCATGCACCTCTGCTGCGTTGAGCACATCCTTCTCAGCCGTCTCAAGGTAAAGCCGGAACCCTGCAATTTCGGAACGCAGTTTTTCACCCTTGGCCGTTTGCGCCGGCAGGAAATAGAAAAAGGCAAGATTGATCACCACCAGCACCCCGGTGATGACGAAATGCCAGACCGTCCAGTTCAGCGTCAGAAACGCGGCAATGATGAAGAAGCTGACGCTCGCAAAAATTGCGATGGCCATATAACCCGTATTCCAGCGGAAATAGTCATCTCCATAAGTCTTCTGAATGCTGGTATTCATGGTGGAGAGCGCTGAAGCGAAGTCGGCATCATAGCCTTCGCCGAGGGTTCGCGACCGATTGCTGTTCTTCAGAATGGCGTTGTAAAACTTACGCTCATGCCCCGGCAGCTGCGTATTGCGCGGCGGATCGGTCTTGGTCAGCGTGACCTTTTTCTTTTCCACTTTGAGTGAAAGAAAGCCTTTTACCGCCAGATCCATCAAGGTTCCGATCAGACCATCATTGTTCTTCAAAGTCCGGAAGAACACATAGTGCGCCGCGATCGGAGAAAGCTTCTTGGGTGGATGATATCGCGGATAGACAGGCAGTCTCGCGGCGTCCTTTCCAACCTTCTGCCAGGAAAAGAAATAGAAGCCGAAAACACCAAGCACTGACAGAAGTAACAAGCCAAGCCCTGCATAGCGCTGCCAGAGGATAGCGCCTTTATCGGCAGCCGATGGCGGATCAATCGCACCTTTTGGAAGACCAACAGCAATGGTGAAGCCTTCTCGAAGTTTCAGCCCCTTTGTCAGGGAAAACAGAGCGACATTTCCATTATGAGAGGCTGTGTAGTCCGAACCAGACTCGCCATATGCGCCTGTATATCCTTTCAAAAAGGTCGGTTGCACACCTTGCGGCAGAATGATCGTGGCCTGCGACGCATCAATTGGAAAGCCCCAATAGTCACCGGTGACGTTCCACATCAACTCATCATGGTCGTCAAAATACCGAACCTGATTTTTGACGCGATACCGGATTTTATAGGTTTGCTGCTGGCCTTTCGGCAACAATTTATCCGCATCTCCAATCCGGATCTGAAAGGCATTTCCATCAGACAATGTCTTGTAAGGCTCCTGCTCCCCATTCCGGGTCACATTGAGAACATCATAGCCATACCGGAATTTTTCTCCGGTCTCCGCTAGGTAATATCGCGGCAAATCACGAAAAATGCCGCGCGAAACCTGATAGTGTTCAGCGGTCAGTGTGATGGTTTCTGTGACAATCACATCACCATCGGTCCGCACCTGAATCTCGGCATCAAACTGATGAATGCGCTCACTGGCCTGTGCCTGTCCGGCAAATAACAGAGCAAACAGAAGCGTTAGAAGAACCGGTAACCTCATGCGCTCGCCCCCAGATTCAGAGATGGCAACTGACGGTCAATCTGCTCGATTTCGAAAAACTCTGCCTCGCGGAAGCTGAATATCATGGCGACGAGATTTGACGGGAATGTCTGTATCGCCGTGTTGTATTCACGGACCGCCCCGTTGAAAAACCGTCGCGCATACGAGATCTCATCTTCTGTGTTCACCAGCTCGTCCTGCAGCTTCAGAAACTGCTCATTCGCTTTGAGGTCCGGATATGCTTCAGCAAGCGCCAGCACGCGGGTCAGTTGCTGACTGATCTGTGTTTCCTTTTCAGATCTCAGTCGCGGACTGTCCTTGACCGCCAGCGCCTCACCTCGTTTCGTCACCACATCCGTCAGCAAGGTTTTCTCGTGCTCGGAATAGCCCCGAACAACATTGACCAGAGACGGAATCAGGTCTGCGCGGCGCTTGAGCTGCACGTCGATATCCGACCAGCCATTGTCGACCATCTGCTTTTTCGAAACCAAGTGATTGTATACCAGAATGACCGCGACAATCAGAAGCGCGCCCACACCCAGAAGAATGTACATTTCCATTGCGTTTGTCCCCTTGCGCAGCCCTACCCCTGCGCTCTGAATGTTTAAGCAGGAAGCTTTCTCCATCACAAGGCACGCGCCAAATGCGGTTGGACATAAAAAAAGCCCCGACCGAAGCCGGGGCAGTCCAGTTCGGGGATTTCTCTTCTTCTTATTTGATCGACAGGCTCAACAAGGCGGCGTGATTGTCGTCATTCTCGCCAACCCAGCCCTTGTAACCAAGGCTGAGATTGATCCTCGGTGCGATATCGACGCCGAAACTCGCACGCAGATCGGCTCCAGACCCACCTGTTTTGACCGAGTT
Organism: Ponticaulis profundi; assembly: GCF_042659465.1. Taxonomy (NCBI): domain Bacteria; kingdom Pseudomonadati; phylum Pseudomonadota; class Alphaproteobacteria; order Hyphomonadales; family Hyphomonadaceae; genus Ponticaulis; species Ponticaulis profundi. The sequence continues at coordinate 234,634 of NZ_JBHSSW010000005.1, forward strand.
GATATTGAACCGATCAGATGGAGCGCCTTGCAGACTATACTGCCCCGACGCACCCACAGCTTCTGCCTCAGTCCAGAGCGCCGATGCATCAAAGACAAACTTACCGGAGCGGTAATTGGCGAACCCGCCAAGGCCAATAGAAGTCGACGTTTCACTGAGAGACGAACTGGTCAGATTAAGTGATCCAGCACCGTCTTCTGAAAAGCCATCGCGTTCGACTTTCACATAGCTGGCACGTGCTGCCGGACCGAATGCCCAGGCCGTGTCTGCTGTCACAGGGAAGCCATATCGACCTTCGGTTTCAGCAGTCGTCGTCTTGATCGCGTAGTCGCTCTTTGCCTGACGGGCGAGCCCGCCAAACGCAATATTGCGGGTCACGTCAGCATCTTCTGATGCATAGGCGAGCGCACCGGAGATCGAGAAACCAGATCCGCCCAGACCATTTGCCCCATAAGCGCCCAGATGCCAGCCAGAGACATCCGCCGTTGAACCAAGTCCATCAGAGCTTGTTTCCCCGTCGGAATAACCGCCGCCCAATCCGAAGCTGTATTTGCCCGCAGGCGCTGTCCAATCAACGCCCAGCTTTCCACCCGTCTGATCATATTCAACCTCAGCGCCGCCAGACGCATCTGAAGAGCCAGAAGATGTTTCAACGCCGCCCCAATAGCGGATGCCCCATTGCGTGCTCTCGACATTGGCGAGATTGGCAGCCATCGCACGCGAAGAGAATCCAGCAGGCAGGCTGCGACCACGCGCGATCGAAGAACCGACAATCCCTGAGTGGAATTCACCCGTCATCTGATCAAGAGCGTCCGCCACTTCGTCTTCCATCAGAAACATGATGTGTGAGAACACTTCACGCGTATCCGTGCCTTCTGTCGTATCAAATCCGTTGAGAATGATCGCGACATTGCCCTGATTGGTCGTATCCGCGAACTGTCCGATATTCACAGGAGGCGGAGGTGTTTCACCACCACCGTCTCCGCCACCATCGCCGCCGTCACCACCGCCATCGCCCGGATCGGTCTGCGCCAGCTGAACAAGCACCTGATTGCCTTCATAGACGAGTGAAAGGTCCAGAAAAGCTGTAGATGCTTCTGTCAGACCGTCGAACTGGCCTTGCACACCGCCTTCACCGTCCAGAATGACAAAGCTGTCGCCAGCAATATAGTCACCCGATGCCGACATGGCGTTGACCTGGCCACCCTGAATATCAATCAGGCCGCCCACATTGATGATGTCGCTTTCGCCCGTTGGCAGAAAGCGTGCATTGTATGTCGATCCATCCAGAAAGGTGAGATCACCGACAACGTTCGCAGAAGCGGTCGGGTCACCCAGTGTATAAAGATCGCCGCCCACACTCAGCGCCCCGACGCTGCCCGTGATGTAGATTTCAGAGCCGGCCTCTGTTGTGAAGCTTGCATTCTCCATCATGACATCGAGCTCAGCCCGCCCGGCAAGCAACGCAAATTCAGCGGTTGTGTCATTCTCGCCGGTCACCTGCAGGAGGCCATCGCCGCTCATGGTGAAGCGTTCGAGATCGATGATCGGCACACCCGTTATATCGACACTGACCTCCTGGCCGTCACCAAAGGTGTAGTTCGCAGTGTCAAAGCCATCGCCGCCATAAATGCCATCAAAAGCATTCAGACCGCTCAGATTCAGCACGTCGTCACCACTGCCAAGGTAAATGGCTCCGTTCAGCGTGCTATGCGCAAAGGTGAGAACATCATCGCCATCTCCAGCATAGATATCGCCTCGAAGATCGCTGCCGAGTTCGCCCGTGAACACATCATTGCCTGCGCCAAGATCAACATCGCCCTCAATGAGGCCCTCATCCTGATTGATGATCACGTCGTCAGACACGCTGTTCTCATCGAGATCAATCGCGACGCCGTCCGGCGCCGTGAGGAAACCCGAATTGGTCAATGTGAGCGTGCCACCGGCATTCTCCATCCGGTAGACGCCAGAGGTGCCTCCCATGATCACACCGGCATTATCGATCGTGACCTGACCGGCTGAATTTGCGGACTGCGCACCCAGAATGATCGCCCAGCCATTGTCTGCACGAAACGACGCACCGGCTTCGTTATCAATCACACTGGCGCCTTCATTGGACAGGAACAGTGCCTTGCCATTGGCCGCATTGTTGACGACATCGCCGGAATTCTGGAAGGCAAAATCTCCATCCGACAATCCGATAAATTCGACGGCGTTTGCGGCATCGCCCCTGGTTTCAAGAATGCCGCTATTGGTCAGGCTCAAATTGTCCGCAAAGACCTGGATCGCATAGCCTGCCCCCATCTGAATATGGCCCGAGTTTGTAATGTCAGCCGAACTGACACCATCCACGGCGCCCTCTGGCGGATTGCCCCAGAAATTGAGGAAAATGCCGGCCGACTGCGGATCCGAAACAGATGACAGGGCGATATTTGCACTATTTGAAATCCGTGCGTCGACCGTGTCATCCGTTGTTGCAAAAGCCCAGATACCATAAGCGCCTTCTGCATCCAGAATGATGTTACCACTGTTCTCGGCCTCCATCACATAGGTCCCGGTTTCCGGCGCACCACCGGTTGTCAGCCCAATGCCATACAGCCCGATACCCGTCGTATCGCCGCCGTCTGAGTTCGCGATCGTACCGCTGTTCGACACACTGAGCAGGCCTTCAGCAGCCTGATTCCAGATATAGATGCCATTTGACTCAGCTTTGGTTCCGAGGGTGAGTGCGCCTGTGTTGGTGACCTCCAGATCGACAGCCGTCCCGGTTGATTGCGCCAGAATGGCATTGGCATAATCGCCATCGACGGATACGGCACCCACATTGTTGATGGTCACGATTGAAGTGGCATCGGTCGACGTATTGTTTGTAAAGCCGACAATGCCATAAGCGTTGTCACCATTGATGCTCAGCGCACCGGCATTGATGATTTCAGTCGTTGATGCTTCGCCGAATACATTTGTCGCAATGGCCGCAGCCAGCCCCTGAAAGTCCGTATCGAAGCTACCCGGATCGGTGGTGACATCAATGTCGCCAGAGTTCGAAATCCAGATCTCACCGCCGCCAAGTTCTGATGAGGCAAAAATGCCGGTCAGGCTGGATCCCCGTTCGCCCTGATAGGTCGAAGTGACGTTCAATGCACCACTGTTCGCGATAAAGACATCGCCCGTACTGTTTAACGCACGTCCGAGTATGGCATGCATGAAGTCTGCCGATGTTGTGATATCGACATCGCCGGTATTGCTGATGCTGAGCACGGATGAGCCATCAAACATTGCGCCTTCAATACCAACGGCTGGCTGACCGTTTCCGTCGACAAAAATGTCGGCGCCGGAATTGATCGTCAGATCATAGCCATTTTGCGTAATGCCGATAATGCCTTGTGCCGGATTGGCGATATTCGGATCGTCATAAGTACGTATGACAACACCCTCTTCGACATTGATGGTCAGATCGCCATCTGTCCGCGTGGCGCCAACACCGAAATAACCCGGAGGCGCAATATCGCCGGTCACATCCTGAATGGTCAGCGTATTAATGCCGGAATCCGGCGGCGCGGTAACACCATCGGACAGATCGCCACTACAAATGGCTTCGCCGTCGACGATCGGACAATTGGCGTCCCCGGGCTGAGCCTGCTGCGCGTGAACTGTGGTGAATGATGAGGCGGTCGCCAGCGCAATAATACTGACAGACAGTGTGATCGCCTTTCGGCTGTATTCGCTTTTGGACTGATAGACAGCTTTGGTCATGATCCGCTCCCCCTGAACTTGAGCGTGAGTTTCCCTCCCCAATGAGGGGCTCATTCAGGAAGGCGGGGGATTTCGATGGAGTGGGTCAGATTTTTTTGACTGCGTTCAGATTTTGCAATCTGCGGGTGCGAATGGATACGCGTTTCAGTCTTCAGACCAGTCGCGCGATTCTTCCATCGCTGCATGCAGCCAGGCGCGGGAGGCACGCCAGCTGCGTTTCACGCTGGACGGTGAAATACCGACGACTTCAGCGGTTTCCTCAAGTGACAGACCGCCAAAATAGCGCAGCTCCACAATCGCGGCACGCTGCGGATCGATCTGCGTCAGACGCACAAGCGCTTTCTCCAGCCGGTCGATATCGAGTTGCTCCTGCGGCGCGTCACCAATCCCGGTCACCAGAGTGACGGCGATGTGTCCCCGCTTGGCGGACGCCTGCGCCCGCGCATGATCCACCAGAACCCGGCGCATGACCCGCGCAGCCATAGCCAGAAAGTGCGCGCGGTTCTGCCAGTCCATCCGGTTCAGACGGATCAGACGGATCACCCCTTCGTTCAGAAGGTCATCTGCGACGATCGAGATACGCCCTTCCCGGACAATCAGGCTCGACGAAATCCGCTTGAGTTCGAGATACATGCGCGAGAACAGTTCATTCTTGGCGTCCGAGTCGCCCTCCTGCCATTTGTGCAGGAGCTGGGTCATGTCTCCGGAAGTGTCAGTCATGAAACGTCAGAAATCTCAAATTGTGCAGATGGACAATGATGGTCTGGCCCAAAACATCTTGATTTTACGCCTGATTGGGTAACGCTCCAGTAGAATCTTCAGCCTTTGGGGGACAGATTGGCCAGATCACCAGAAATTGAGCGCAAAATACTCGATCTGTTCGAGACCGCGCTTGATCAACCCTCTGCCGACAGGCGTGCCTTTGTTGAGAAGGCGACAGAAGATGACCCCGAAATCCGGGATGCTGTACTTCGCCTGCTTCACCAGGATGAAGAAAGCGAGACTATGATCCGCACCGGAGCTGCGGCCAGTACGGTGCAGCACGCCCCGCCGCCGGAACGCATTGGTGCTTATCGGATCACGCGCACCATCGGTGAAGGCGGGATGGGTATCGTCTATGAAGGCCAGCGCGACCGGGGCGATTTCGAACATCGCGTCGCGATCAAGGTCATTCGCCCCGGCCTTCTGTCCGACAAGCTCTATGAGCGCTTCGCCAATGAACGGAACATTCTGGCCAGCCTGTCACATCAGGGCATTGCGCAGCTCTTCGATGGCGGCGAGCTCGAAGACGGCTCCCCCTTCATCATCATGGAGTATGTCGAAGGTGTCCCGATTACCCGCTGGATTTCGGACCAGACGCTCGCCCGAGACGACATCCTGAAGCTTTTTGATCAGGTCCTTGCGGCCATCGGATATGCCCATCAGAACCTGATCATCCACCGCGATATCACACCGTCGAATGTGCTGGTAACATCGGACGGGATTGTGAAGCTCATCGATTTCGGCATCGCCAAGGCGCAGTCTGACACGGGCCGGGAAGAAGATGCTGGCACCCCGTCGCTGGCAAGCCTGAGCTTTACGCCAGGCTTCGCAGCCCCGGAGCGGGAACGTGGCGCACCCCCGAATATTCTGTCCGATATCTTTTCGCTGGGTCGCCTCCTGGACGCCATCCTGGCTGACAGGACGATCACTCCGGATTTACGCGCGATCATTTTGTGCGCCTGCGAGGAAGATCCCAAAGCCCGGTATCCATCGGTCGATGCCATGCGCGAGGATATTGAAGCCTTTCTGGGCGGTTACCCTGTCTCAGCCCGATCACTCAGCTCTACCGGACAAACCATCTATTATATGAAGCGTCACCCCGTCGGGTTCTCGGCTGGAATTCTTGCCGCACTCGGGCTCGCCTTCGGTCTTATCGTGATGACATCGCTCTATACGATGGCGGACCAGGCACGGCGCGAAGCCGATTTGCGCTTCAATGAACTTCGACAGCTCGCCAATACCATGATGTTCGACATCTATGACGAGATCGACAACATTCCCGGTTCGACAACCGCCAAGCACAAACTTGCGGATGCCGCCCAGACCTATCTCGATTCTCTGTCAGATGACCGGCGTGCATCGCCGGACCTGAAGCTGGATACGGCATCCGGATACAAGCGTCTCGGCATGATTCAGGGCGGCCCATCGCTTGCCTCGCTCGGCGAACCGGAGGCCGCGATCAACAGCCTGCAGGAAGCCGAAATCATCCTCACCGCCTTGCTCGAACGCAATCCGAAAGATGAAGCCGCGCGCCTGGAACTCGGGAAAGTCTATTTCGAACAGGCGCATATTGCGAACAATCCATATCAGGATCTTGAACGTGCGCAGTCATTGCTGGATCAGTCGATCGACGTTTTGTCAGTCTCCACCGAGACGGACAACATTCCACCGAAACGTCGCGCGGCGCTGTTAAGCTCCAAGGCCCTGAAGGCTACCGTCACCGGCTGGCAGGGAGAGACAGAGCAAGCCATTGAAAGCTTCCGTGCACTGATCGGCGAAGCACGCGCAATGCTGGCGGAAACACCGGAAAACGTGGATCTTCAGCGTACGCTCGGCTCTCTTTTGCGCAACCTCGCTGAGGTGCTGACACGTTCGAATGCCTATGAGGAAGCGGCAGAAGTTTTGTCCGAAGCTGTGACACAGGCTGAAACACTGCTTGCTCTGGAACCGGAAAATACGAAATCCATTCGCGGCCTTGCCATCGCACACTGGCGTTATGGGTTTGCGCTCTACAATCTGCAGAGATTCGAAGCCTCTCTGACGCAGTATGAACGCGCGATTGCGCTCGCCGAAGACATGATTGCCGACGACCCTGCAAATGAGAATGCCAAAGCGTTGCAAGGCACATTTGAAGGCGAAATCATTCTGCCATTGATCGGTCTGGAGATGTTCTCAGAAGCCGAGGCAATCGGCCTGAAAAGCCTGGAGCGACAACGCAGTGAGATGACGGCCAATCCCGGCGTACCGCGTTATCAGCGCAATATGCTGGTCGCTTACAGCCAGCTTTACGAGCTTTACAAGCAATCGGGCGACGACACCAAAGCCTGTCGCGCTCTGGCGGAGATCGGACACTACGTGTCCATCATGCTTGAAGGAGGTTCACTTGCAGAAGGTGACCTTCAGGCCCTGCGCACCATGAACCCGGAATTTCAGGCGTGCGGCCTCGCCGAGCTCTAATCAAAAGAAAACGGCCCGACAGCCAGAGTTCCCAATCTGACCGCCGGGCCATCCGCGTGCTTACGTCCCCGCGCACAACGCCTCTGCTTTCAAAGGCGGGAGAATACGGGGAAATGGGTCATGATCAGCCCAAAACGTCCGAGAGCGCGTGACAAGTTCGCCCTAGACTGCTTGCAACAGCTTGATTGGTCAGCTTACCGTCACAGACATTCAGCCCGTCGGCGAGGCCGGGATTGGCCGATAGCGCATCCTTCCAGCCTTTGTCTGCTATGTTCAGAGCATGAGGGAGCGTCACATTGTTCAGCGCATAGGTCGATGTTCTCGAAACGGCGCCCGGCATGTTCGCAACACAATAGTGAACAATACCATCAACCACATACGTCGGGTCAGCATGCGTAGTGGCGTGAGAGGTTTCGAAACAGCCTCCCTGATCAATCGCGACATCGACCATAACGCTGCCAGGCTGCATAAGTGAAAGCATCTCTCGCGTTACCAGTTTCGGGGCTGCCGCGCCCGGGACAAGAACGGCACCGATTACCAGATCAGCCTGCGATAGCTCTGCTTCGAGGGCGGCTCTGGTCGAAAAGACAATATTGGCGCTCGCCTCAAAATGCGTAGAAAGCCGCTCAAGCACTTCGGGATCACGATCCAGTATCGTAACATCCGCATGCAGGCCGACCGCCATCTGCGCCGCATTGAAGCCAACCACGCCGCCACCAATGACAACAACCTTGCCTGCGCGCACGCCCGGAACACCGCCGAGCAAGACACCGCGCCCACCCTTGGATTTCTCCAATGCTGAAGCGCCCGCCTGAATAGACAGGCGCCCAGCGACCTGGCTCATGGGCTTGAGTAGCGGCAATCCCCGACCACCCACTCCTGTCACAGTCTCATAGGCAATGCAGATCGCTCCGGATTTCAAAAGGTCATCGGTCTGAGCCGGATCGGGCGCGAGATGCAGATAGGTGTAGAGAATCTGCCCGGGGCGCAGTTTCGCTCGCTCCTGCGCCAGCGGCTCTTTGACTTTGATAATCATGTCCGCACTCGCAAACACCTCATCAGCCCCGGCAAGAATTCGGGCGCCAGCCGCGACATAAGCTTCATCGTCTGCACCGATCCCCAGACCGGCACCGGTTTCGACGGCAACCGAATGCCCCCTGGCGGTGAATTCACTGACACTTTCAGGTGTCAGACCGACCCGGTATTCGTGATTTTTGATTTCCTTGGGTACGCCAATTTTCATTTGCGATCTCCGGATCAGAACTAGACTGCGATGTGGGAGAGTGACGTGATGGCCTCATCTGCGGCGGTCAGCGTCAGATCAATGTCATCAGCTGTCATGGCAGCACTGATGAACATGTTGTGCCAGGGATGAAAATAGACACCGCGCCTCATCAGGCCGGTCGTAAACTCATAGCCGATCTCCATATTGAAACCGCCTGCGCCATCCGGGAACATGATGAGTGGCATTTGAGAGGGGCCCGTCTGACTAATCTCGATGCCACGGCGTTCAGCAATCTCGTTGAGACCCGCTCTCAAACGGTCTCCCATGGCAATCATGTGTTCAAGATAGTTGCTCTCCCGGATCAGCTTCAACGTCACCATGGATGCGGCCATCGCGGCACCGGCAAACCAGAATGAGCCGGTTACATAGATCTTCCCAGCGGCTTCTTTCGCTTTGTCATTCCCAAGCAAGGCGGAAATCGGATGACCATTCGCGAGCGATTTCCCCCAACTCGTCAGATCCGGCTTCACCCCGATCAGTGACCAGCTGGCATCACGTGCGATTCGCAATCCCGCGCGGATTTCATCCACAATCAGCAGCGCATCTTTTTCATCGCACAACGCGCGCGCCCGTTTGGCATAGGCAGGATCGGGCAATTGCTGCTCGGTCAGAACATCATGCTTGAATGGCGAGGCGAATATGGCCGCCAGATCATCACCGGCTTCTTCAACCGCCGCCTCCAGGCTGGCGACATCATTATAGGTGTATGAAATGAGGTGAGCCCGATCGTCAGGCACCGTGCCATCTGGAAACGGTGTGCACCAGTTCGCGGCGCCGTGGTAAGCGCCCTGCGCGATCAGAACTTTCTTTCGTCCGCGATAAGCGCGCGCCGTCATGAGCGCGATTGTGGTGGCATCCGTCCCGTTCTTACAGAACATCGCCCAGTCGGCGTGATCAACCAGCCCCACCCAGGCCTCAGCGAGATCCACCATCAGGGGCGTCGGCCCCGTCGCCACATCGATCTGCTTCAACTGACGGATATAGGCTTCATCCACCTCTTCATGCCCATACCCGAGGAGCTGAGGTCCATAGCCGCACAAATAATCAATATAGCGATTGCCATCCGGATCCCACAGATAGGCCCCTTTTGCCTTCGAGAAGAATTGCGGTGTTTCCGGCGGCAGCAGCAAGACGCTCTGGTGACCGTACATACCGTTAGGAATGACTTTCTCAGCGCGATGTCGCAACTGCTTGTCATTTTCGAGCGTCATGAGTTATCCCCTTTTCAAATGATAGTAATTACTACTATACTTCTCTTGAAATCAGAACAAGGGGAGTTCAACGTGAAATGACGGATCTTGTGTGCATCGGGCTGACCACGCTCGATATTCTGGGCAGACCAGTCAGAGAACTGCCTAAAGGTGGGGCAACTGCATGGATTGATGAGATCGCGCTGGCACCTGCCGGAACGGCTGGCGGCTGCGCGGTGGTTGCTTCCAGACTTGGCCTGAAAACGCAACTCGCCTCACTGACCGGCGAAGACCGGATCGGTCGCGTGCTGAGACAGCTTTTTGAAGAGGAAGGGGTTGGCGTTGAGCACCTGAAAACAACCAGCGATCTGCCGACCTCGACGACCATTCTGTTGATCCAGCAAGACGGCGAGCGCCCCAATCTTCATATGCTCGGTGCGAGCGTGCTGAGTGACTTCACGCCAGACTCCATCGACTGCGCAAAAACAGCGAGCTACCTGCATTTTGGCGGAGTCGGCTTTCCAAATCTGACAACCACGAAAACGCTGAATGCCTTGACTGATATACGCGAAAGCGGAACCCGCATCACATGCGATCTGATCTCGCCGCAGCCTGAAACCCTCGATTTCCTGAAAAAACTACTCCCGCTTGTGGATGTCTTCATGCCAAGCCTTGCAGAAGCTGAGGCATTACTGGGGACGCAAGACCCCGAAAGCGCAGCAAGAACTTTTGTCGAACTCGGCGCGGGGGCCTGTATTGTGAAAGTCGGCGGCGAAGGCAGTGTTGGGTATGCGGACGGAAACATCATCCATTGCCCGGCCAGAAAAATCGACGTGGTCGATACAACGAGCTGCGGCGATTCCTATTGCGCCGGTTTCATAGCCGGTCGTTGTAAGGGGCAGGATTTTGAAACGGCCATGCAAACCGCGACGCTGACGGCCTCCCTCGTCGCGCAGGGCACCGGCACGCTCGGCAAGCTCGAAACCTATGAGCAGATTGAAGGATTGCGCACGTTATGAGCACAGAAATCGACCTACGATCTGAACTCGTTGATATCATGCAACGCATGGATGATGCGGGGCTTAACCATGGTACGGCCGGAAATGTATCGGTCCGTTTCGAAGATGGGGTACTGATATCGCCAAGCGGTATTCCTGCCAGCCTCCTCCGGCCTGAACAGGTCGTCTTTATGCATCTCAACGGCGACTATTCAGGCGATGTAAAGCCGTCGAGCGAATGGCGCATGCACACCGGCATTCTGGAAAAGCGGCCAGACATGCAGGCCGTGGTCCATTGTCATTCGCGCTTTGCCACAACGCTCGCCTGCGCCCGTAAGCCCATACCGTTTCTGCATTACATGACTGCCGTCAGCGGGGGCGCCGAAATCCCGGTGGCACCCTATGCAACCTTCGGGACTCAGGCACTGGCAGATGAGATCGTGCAAACACTCGACGGACGCTTTGGCTGTCTGATGGCCAATCATGGGCAGATTGCGGTTTCGACATCCCTCACAAGAGCGCTGTCCATTGCCGAAGAAATCGAGACACAGGCCGGTTACTATTACGGCACGCTCTGTATTGGCGGTCCAGAGCTTCTGACCCAGGAAGATCTTGCGGGCGTCATCACGCAATTCAAAAGCTACGGGCAGCGCTGAAAGCACTGCCCGCCGCTCTCCCCCGGAGACTTCGATGCTTGCGCCGGAATTGGGGAACCGGCGCTCGCGTGTTTCCAGTTTAACCGATCAATATGACAGTCTTAAAAAGGCGCCATACATTTGCGGTTCGGCATAGCTGAGCAAATCAACGCCCAGACTTTCAATGTTGGAAATGCCGACCAGATACTCTTCATCAAACACATTCTTCACGAACAGGCCTGTTTCCAGAATACCATCAGCAGACCGCCAGCCGATCTGACCATTGACGATCGTCTTACCCTCTTCGGACAAGCGTTCGGTTTTGGTGTTGTTGAAATAGACTTTCGAACGGTAATTCGCATCCCAGTCGGTAAAGAGCTGACTTCCATTCGCGAGGTTGAACTCATAATTCACCGTGCCGCTGAGCGAAAATTCCGGCGCGTGCTGCAACGGATTTCCGGAATAGTCTTCTCCTTCGGACTCGAATTCCTCGATTTCCGATTCCAGCCAGGATCCGTTCAGACCGACATTCAGTCCTTCGGTCAGCTGTGCCGAAAACTCGGCTTCGAGACCGTAAATGGTTGAACTCGCAGCATTATCCAGAACCTGTGTCGTGACCCCATTGCGCAGAACCTGAGCAAAAACCTGCTGATCCTGGTAATCGTAGTAGAACGCCGCCAGATTCAGACGCGCCCACCCAAACAAATCGTTTTTGCTACCGACCTCGAAAGCGTTGAGGGTTTCGTTGTCATATGGCTCAAGCTGATCTGCGGACGTCGCCTGGCCACCAAAGTAGCCGCCAGACTTATAGCCGCGATTGTACATCGCGTAGAAGTTTGTGTTGGGGGTGTACTGATAGCTCAGGCCGAGACGACCTGACCAATCGCTGAAAGTTTCGTCATCCCGGAAGGTCAGCAAGGTAATGAGGCCATCCTCAACCTGGCTGACATAGTCCATTTCCTTTTTGTCGCTCGACCAGCGTAGTCCCACCGTCGCAGTCAGCTTGTCCGTGACGTCATAGTCCGCCTGTCCAAACACGGCCCAGGATTCTGTTTTCTGGGTGTATGGCCAGCCAAACAGGCCAACACTGTCAGCCGGACTGATCCCGAGTGGATTTTCAGGCGACATATACATTGGGCGCAGAATGCGGAGGATATCGTATGAACTGTTATCCTGAAGATCGTCATTCAGATAATAACCGCCAAGAACCCAGCTGAGCGCCTTGTCATCCGAAGACTGGAGCCGAAACTCCTGTGTAAACTGGCTTTGTTGTGCCCGATAACGCGCTTCAATCATTTGAAGTGGATTGGCGTCTGTATTTTCGATGTCATCACGATCTGACGCCTGATAGGCGGTGATGGAGATGAAATCCATCGAATCCATGTGGTAAACGACTTCGAGACTCGATGTGACGACATCGACCTGGTCTTCGCCCTCCAGATTCGATTCAATCGAATACGGGTCTGACGATGTATCAGCATATCCCAATACATCCGTACACAAGCCACTGTTAAAGTATCCCGGCGCGCAATACCCTGTGGTCGGATCGGTCGCCTCTGCGGTACCGGGAAAGAGCGCGCGATGTTTGATCTGGCGCGCGCTGCCGCGGTTCTGGAAGAAACTGACCATGCCCTTGATTTCCAGGTCCGCCGTCGGCGTGAAGAGAAGTTTGCCGCGGACCGCCCAGCGATCGGACTCATTCACATCATTTCCGGTCGCACGATTCTCTGTATAGCCCTCATCGGTCAGCGCCATTGCGGCAAAGCGATAAGACAATTTGTCTTCGATGATCGGACCACCAAAGCCGACATTTGCGTTCAGACGATTATAGCTGCCGTAATCTACCGATGCATCCATCGTGAATTCATCAGTCGGGTCTTTCGATACGATGTTCAGTGCGCCGCCTGTTGTGTTGCGGCCGTAAAGAGTCCCCTGCGGGCCACGCAGAACCTCAATACGTTCCAGATCGAAAAAGCCTGACATTTGCGACAGAGGCGATCCGTATAGAACGTGATCGACATACATACTGACGCCTGCAGAAGAACTCGGGTTAAAGTCAGCCAGACCAACACCACGAATGAAAATTTTCGGATTTGCCGCAGCATCCCCGCTCGCGATGCGAAGCCCCGGCGCGAGGTTGCTTAGATCAAGCGCATTTGTGATGCGTTGATTCTGGAGCTGCTCGTCGGAAAGAGCGGTAACCGCAATCGGAATATCCTGCAGGCTCTGAGACCGGAACTGAGCCGTCACGATAACGGCATCCATCGTCGCGACCTGATCTTCGGCAACCGTGTCCGACGATGCTTCTACGACATCCTGTGCATAGGAGAGACCGCAAAGCAGAATCGGCAAAACGGCGACTCCATACTTCAAGTTCTTCATGCTTTTCCCCTCTTTTATCTCACTTCGCGCATTCCGTCGCAGGCTCGTGCATGACGGCTTGTCAACGCTGCCGAAACTAATAAGATAATTAAAGCTATTATTTTAGAATGGCGAGTTTCGGACTATTTTAGTAGTATATACTATCCTTCTTGCCCAAGAATTATGCATCGGAGCCGAAAATGATTGCTTGCTACACAAATCGCCTCAGCGCCCGTCCTGGTGAGCGCGTCGATTTACACGCCACGAATGATCTGGCGGGAGAATGTAGCGTTGAAGTGGAACGGATTGGTGCCGAAATTGAACTGGTTCATCAGTTCGACATAACCGTAGCCGATCACCCGACGCCTTCAGACGCCGATATGAATGGTTGCGGATGGCCCGCTGCCGGAGATTTCATCATCGGGAAGGACTGGAAAAGCGGTTATTATCGAATTCGCATGACGAATGCGGACAAAAAGTCGACGACCCACTTTGTCTGTGTCCTGCCCGAAAAGCCAGGGAAGAATGAAATCGCCATCATTCTCGCAACCAACACCTACCACGCTTACAATTACTGGGGCGGCGCGAATGCATATTCTCATGTGACAAAGCTGATGAAGGGTCAGGCAAGCTTTGAAGACGCAATGGCCCAGGCGATTGGAACGCTGTCAGCGGAACGTCCATTCCCTGACCTGATTATTGCCGCTCCCGATGACGCACCACGCCTGATCAATGACCGGAAGCGCGGCTTCAAGGAACAGCCCTGGGCTTCCGATATGAACTGGATGATCAAGCATCACGCCTCGCCCTACGATGGTTCAGCCGGCTTTGTGAACAAATGGGAACACCGGTTCGCTGAATGGGCCGAGAAAAATGGGATCGAGCTCGATTATTATACCGACTACGATCTTGATGCCAAAGATGACATTCTACAGGCCTATAAATGCGCGCTGTTCGTCGGACACAGTGAATACTGGTCCGGCAAAGAGCGCGATCAGGTCGAGAAGTACGTCGATGCTGGTGGAAATATCGCCATCCTCTCCGGTAATACCTGCTTCTGGAAAGTCCGTTGGGAAAACGACGGCAAGACAATGGTCAATCACAAATGGCGCGGTCACACAGCAGAACCGGAGGCGTCCAAGGATGACGCCACACATTTGTGGTCACATGAAAGCGTCGGCCGCCCGGAAGCTGAACTGACCGGTTTGTCGTTCGTATTTGCCGGGTATCACCGTCTGGGCATGTGTGTATCGCGTGGTGCTGCCGGATATACCATCTATCGGGACAATCACTGGACCCTGGAAGGCACCGATCTGTTCTATGGTGACGTTCTCGGCGGAGAGGTCCCACTGATCGGCTATGAAAGTGACGGTTGTCGCTTCCACTTTGATGAAGACGAGCTTCCTGTTCCGATCCCGATGGTCGGTGTGCCGGAAAATCTCGAAATTATCGGCATTGCTCCGTGCGCCTTTGGCGAAGACCCGGACAGTGGCTATGCGCCGATTATCCCCCCCGAGCAGCTTGATGTCATTGCGAACGTGATCTACGGCGATGATAGCCCTGCAGCTCAGAAAAAAGTTCTGCGAGGTCATGCGATTCTGGCGTCATTCAAGCGCGGTAAAGGCGAGGTCTTCAATACAGGCACGACCGAATGGGCCCATGGACTTGCAGCAGGCGATCCGTTTATTGATCGGATCACGAAAAATGTCCTAAACCGATTCACAGGCAAAACGGGGAGAGCGGTCTGATCTCTGGATCAGATCCAAAAGGGACACTATCATGCCAGAAAGCAAACGCGCGCCGTCCGCGCCAAAACGGCGCGTCAGACAAGGTGCCGCCGTGAAAGATGATTTCGAGCTCGAAACGAAAACAGAACCATCCCAGGATCGCGCAAAAACCACTTTTGAAAATATTCTGACGATTACAGGTGAACTCCTTGTGGAGGTCGGTTTTGAGCGACTGTCTACCAACCTCATCTGCAAGCGCGCCGGCATCACGCCGCCGGCGCTTTATCGCTATTTTCCGAACAAATACGCCATTCTTCACGCACTTGGCGACCGTCTCATGAAAGCTCAGGATGATATCGTTCTGGACTGGATCAAGAATGGCGGACTCGCCGCTTCGACCTTCGATGAAATTGTTGCCCGCAACCGCGACATGATCGGAAAAGTGATCGGCGTAACAAAGGAATTCCCAGGGGGCGCCTGGGTTCTGCGCGTTATGCACGTCATACCGATCTTGCGTGACGTACGCAGAGAGTCAGGTGACATGGTCGCTCAGGAGGTCTTCTTTGCCCTGCGAGAAACCTATCCGCATATTGAGGAAAGTCGCCTCAGAACAGCAACGATGCTGACCACCGAAACCATGTACACGGCGACGGAAATCGCCATTGAACAGCCAGAACGCGAAAAAGCGATCCTGGATGAGGTCTGCTTTCTGGTTGCCAGTTATTTCGAGCGTCTGCGACGCACTGACTGAAGCTATTCAGTCCGGCGTTTGGCGGTGATCTCCACCTCGAGAAGCGCTTCTTCAGCCGGCATCTGGGCGATGATCATCGTCTGGGCCGGCTTTACGTCTGAAAATTTCTCCCGAAGCTTCAATACGATGTCGCGCAAGTGGATACGATCAGCAACGAAGAGCCGAACATGGACGACATCGGCGTAGCTAAATCCGGCCTTTGCCAATGTCTCATCAATGATGCGAAAAGCGTGGAATGCCTGGTCTGGAAATGACTCGGCGATTTTACCTGTCGCCGGGTCGATGCCCATCGTGCCCGACATAAACAACCAGTCGTCATCTACAATAGCACGTGAGTAAGCCGCGATATCTTCCAGCGGAGATCCGCTCGAAATTCGTTCTCTCATATCAATCTACTCCGCTGCCGCTGACCGGCCAGGTTTGACAAACAACAGGACAATCAGCCCCACCAGCATGAAGGCACTCGCCGGAGCGAGTCCTGCCCGTTGGCTCTCAAAAGCCCGTGTCACGAATTCGATGCAGAGTGGAACGACCCAAACAGTGGCGACGCCCGACAGAGCATAGAAACCAAAAAACGTCCCCAACTGATCATGTGGTGCAAGCTGTGCCATCAGTGTCCGGCTTGACGCCCAGGATGCCGTCCCGAAAACGTTCAGGATCAGGGCAATCAGGATGTAGACGATTTCCGGTGCGGTGTTGAAAATAGGAAGCGGCAGGACAGGGATTCCGCTCATGTCATGCCAGATAAAGAAGATTGTATCCGGTGTGACGCTAAGTTGCGCGACAGCGCACAACAAAGTCACAGCGATTTCGATCTCAAAGGCACGTTTTGGCCCGAAAAGTGTATCGAGCCAGCCACCAAATACGCCGCCAAGCACCCCCGACATTGTGACGATCAGACCGAGAACCAACAATTGTGTTGCACTCCACTGCATCACGCCGGCTGCATAGACGCCGCCAAATATGAGTAATGCCATCTTACCGTTGATGTAGAGCATACGGGCCAGGAGATAGAGCATCGCATTTCCCGGCAATTCTGCATGACGCAACAGATGCCAGAGCTGAGCTGCCCCTCTGGTGAGGCCAGCCCACAAAGACAAACCGGTGGCAGGCGTATCCTTTGAATGACGCAGCAGAGGCAGGACACCAAGCCCCATACAAAGCGCGACAAGAACAACTGAAATTCTGTCGACGCCATTTGGAATAGCGGACAAGCCAACAGCTGATGAAACCTCAGGTATGAGGAGTGCGAGCAAGGCCAACATGACAAAGATCGAGACAAGATTTCCAAGCGACAATGCCAAACCAGACGCACGCGACTGTTCCTGCAAGCTCGCAGCATCTGGCAACATCGCGCCATAAACGACCTCCCCATACGACACGAAGACATTCAATGCGATGAGCATAGCAATGATTACGGTGACCGGCAGCAAAGCGCCGCCCGGCGCGGCAAACCAGAGTAGCGCAACCAGAGGCACGGTCAGCAGCGACAACCCCACCATCCATGGCTTCCTTGCCCCCATCTGATCGACTGCGGCCCCCAGAAAAGGCGCTGTTACAGCGACAATTAACCCTGCAATAAGATGGTAAAGCGCCATCAGGCTCTGGCCCTGAACCGGATCACCAACGACGGTCGTCGCGAAATATGGAATGAAAATATACGTGCCGGCTACGATGACGTAGGTGTCTCGCCCACCCTGAAACCAGGCCCAGCTCCGCGCACTTCTGGACAAAGGCGGAAGGCGCGTCGCGCTCACCGTTTCAGTAGAAATCGACATCGATCAGCCCTTTTAATAGTAAAAACTATGAATAGTTATTACTATCTTTTTGTGCTATGCAAGCCCATCTGTGACGGGAATGGGGAAAAACCTGCGATGACTGAAAATAGCGCACACGCTGAATTCGATGTTGTCATTCTGGGCTCTGGAGCGGCTGGTCTGACAGCTGCTCTGACGACAAGCCAGGCAGGCATGCGAACGCTTATCCTTGAAAAGTCTGATAAAATCGGCGGAACGAGCGCCATGTCCGGTGCAGGCACCTGGGTACCCGCGAACCATATCATGCTGTCTAAAGGACTCGCAGACAGCCCTGAGAACGCCCTTCAGTATATAAAGGCTGTTATGCCCGAAGCGTGGGGAAGCCGGGAAAGTGATCGCTGGCAGGCATTCACCACGCACGCCCCAGACATGTTGAAGATGGTGGATGATCTGACGCCGATCGAATGGGAAGTCCTGTCGGAACCCGATCCGGTTCTGGAAGCCCCGGGCGCCGTCAAATACGGTCGAATGTTGTCCCCAGCTCCCATGAAACTGAAAGCTCAGATCGGCGATTTCGCGAGAAAGCTTCGTCCCTCAACGCAACCGCATGACCTCACCTATGAGGAAATGATCTGGGCAAACTTCATCCATAAACCCATTATCGGGCACCTGAAGCATGCAACGAAAATCCTGAAGCGTAAGCTCTTGGGGTTTGAAACGCAGGGATCTGCTCTGATTGCAGGACTGTTGAAGGGATGTCTCGACCATGGTTGCGAGCTGATTTCGAGCGCAGCAGCGACAGATTTAATCAAGAATGAAACCGGACAAATCCGGGCAGTCACTTATCGTCAGAACGATCAAACCAGGACCGTCGCGACCCGGCATGGCGTCGTCATCGCCACAGGCGGCTTTGAATGGGACGCAGACCTGTTCGGAGCACATTTTCCCAAACCCACTGATCTGATTTGCAGCCCCAGAACGAACACGGGCGATGGGCAGAAACTCGCCCGCGCGGTCGGTGCTGAACTTGCATATATGGGAGAGGCAAACATCGCAGGCGCCCTGCCAACCAAATATGAAGGTCATGTTCACGGCATGCCATTACGGTTTCAAGCCGACCGGCACGTCATCGTTGTGGACCAGACAGGGCACCGGTTTGGCAATGAATTCGATTTCAATTTTGGGGAGTTACTGCTCAGGAAAGACGCCGATACCGGCTCGTATCCGCATCTTCCGGCCTGGGTGATTGGCGATGCCAACTGGATCCGCAACACACCCATAATTCCAATCTATGCCCGAAATCAGAAAAACTGGCTGATTAAATCGACCACGCTCTCGGAGCTGGCCGAAAAGCTCGACCTGTCTGCCGAGGCGCTCGACTGGACAATTGAACGCTTCAACACCTTTGCACGACAAGGCGCTGACGAAGACTTCGGGCGTGGAAAATCAGGATTTGACAAGCTCGTGTCAGGCAAACGCGGCACAATGGCGCCGATTGAGCGTCCGCCCTACTACGCAGCGCCTTTCAATATCTCGCTTATGGGCACCAAAGGTGGGCCGATGACGGATGCTTGCGGACGCGTTCTGAGACCGGATGGAAGCTTCATTCCCGGCCTTTTCGCGGCCGGCAATGCGATGGCCAACCCGTTCGGCACAAGAGCCGTGGGAACAGGCACTACCATTGGTCCAGCGATGACCTGGGGTTATATATGCGGCCTCACCTTGAGCAAAAGCGAGCCCTACCAGGCGTAGTAGACCGACTGACGGGCACGAGGGCGTGTGGCGACCTGATAGATCGCCTTCTCGACAAGATTGAGCGTGAAGGGCTTGACCAGAAAGTGGTCGGCACCTTCGCCAACAACCTGCTGAACCTGATCGATGGTCTTCTGAGACGACAGAAAGATGATCGGGCATCCCTGCTCAATTTCGGTCTCTCCACCGCGTACGCGCTTCAGAAACTCCAGACCATTCATGGGCTGCATATACCAGTCCGTGATGATCATGCTCGGCGCAAATCCCGGAGCGATATCCAGCAAGGCTTCGCCATTTTCAGCAAACTCTGTTGCACCCACCCCGATAGAGGCGAGCATATCCCGCATCAGGCGTCGGACAGACAGATCATCATCTGCAAAAATCACACGCTGTTCGCCCATGATTTTACGAAACCGCTCGCTTCGCAGCGAACGACTGTTGTGCAACGTGGCGTATTTCATCTCCGCATGACGCAATAGAATGGAATTTTCCGGGGAAACATAATTGAGCAGCCGGGCAATCGACTCGATTTTTCGGGCGACTTCTCGGAAGAGCGTTTGCCAGTTCGCATCTGGACTGTGCAGAGCCTGTTCGATTTCCAGCTCTATCTTACCAAGCTCCTTGCCGAGGAAGGGAAATCCCATGCAAAGGGCGGTACCGGACATACGGTGAAATTCCTCAAAGAGATCTCCAAGCACCTGGCCGGGCGGTCGAATGCCCTGCAGAGATTCTTCGAGCAGAGTCGCGATCCTGGCGACGTCATTTGGAAGTGCCTCACAGTATTTTCTTATGATGACTTCCGGATCTTTCTTTCCATGCTGCATGGTCCTCCCTCCGGGCTGCGCCTTCTATCAGGCGTTCGTATTGTCAGTGGTTGCTGGAATTTTCTGTCTCGTCTGCCAGAGCGTCTTGAGTTGATCACCTAGCATGAAGGCGTCGAACGGTTTCACGATTACGCTGAGCGCGCCAAGATCCATGTATTGCTGCTGCTCATGCGTTTGCGCCTTTGCCGTCATGAAGATCACCGGGACATCCGCACCACCAGGCAGCTTGCGGACAGCGTCCAGCGTTTGCACGCCATCCATCCCCGGCAACATGACATCAAACAGCAGAATTTCCGGATCAAACTCTGAGAAGGCCTCCACGGCCAGCTGGCCCCGATCGCAGTGCAGAACCTCCAGATTTGAAAATTCCTGCATCGCCATCACGGCGATCTCAGCAATGCTCGGATCGTCCTCGAGATACAAAACGCGGCGTAGTTCCTGGCTCATGATCAGGATGCCTCCTGGTAGACTTGTTCATCGGCCTGACAGACCGGCAAGTCGAAATGGAAAACAGTCCCCTGCCCTTTTTCCGTTTCAAAACTCACCGAGCCACCAAAGGCTTCAATGATGGATTTCGTGATATTAAGCCCGAGCCCCGTACCGGCTGCTGACCGGGTGGAGGAACTGTCTGCCTGCGCGAAGCGCTCGAAGATTCTTTCCTGAAACGCTTTCGGAATGCCCGCACCTTCGTCCGCGACAGACACACGGAGGCGGTCTTCTCCGATCCAGCGTGTGCGAATGGTCACAGGCGCGCCTGCTGGAGAGAATTTTGCGGCATTTGACATCAGATTGACCAGAGCCTGATTGAACCGGTTCTGATCGAGCCGAACTTGCGCATCGCCAATCTCATGATCAATCACGAAGTGGACGTTGAAACGATCCTCCAGCACTTCATGACGCCGGACGATATCATCTACGACACTGGTGAGCCTGACAGGCTCCAGCCGGTACTCCATTTTTCCGGCTTCGATTTTCTCAAGATCGAGAATATCATTCACCAGATGGGTGAGCCGTCCGCAGCCATCGTGAGCCAGCGTGACCAGCCGGTTACAGCGCGCATCCAGCTGATCCTTCGCGGCAGACTTCAGAAGGTCGAGCGCGCCATAAATCGAGGTCAGCGGCGTTCTGAGCTCATGGTTCACCGTCGAAACGAACTCATTCTTCATGGTTTCCATCTGCTTGCGCTCAGTGATATCGCGCAGAACGCAGGTAAACAGGCGCCGTCCGGCAACCTCAAATACGCTGAACGCCAGCTCGAGCGTAAACAGTTCGCCATCTTTGCGGTGGCCTGTGAGCTCCAGAGGCCGCTCGGTCCTCTGGACATCTTCAGCCGACAATTCCAGAAAATAGACAGATCCTGCGCGGCGCGCTTCACCTGCCGCCTCCGGCATCAGCAATGACACGTCACGTCCGAGCAGTTCCTGGGTGTCATATCCGAATATCTCGGCACATGCCCGGTTGTAGCTATCAATGCGACCGCTCGCATCGACGGTCAGGACACCATCGACCATGTTGGCAAGCAACATGCGGTTTTTCTCTTCGCTTTCGCGCAGGCGCTGATCCTTGCGCTTCTTCTCTGTGATGTCCTGAAAAATACCGAATACGCTCTTGCGTCCGGCATTGCTGGCGTCGGTCATGACTTCACCCCGACAAAGCAACTGACGCACCTCTCCGTCCGGCCGTAGAACGCGCAGCGGAAGCTCGAACGGATCATTCTGACCAAACGCTTTTACGAGGCAGGCCGTAAACCGGGTGGCATCATCCGGATGATAGCAACGCATGACAGACGCCAGAGTGGCGGAAAAGCGCTCCTTGTCGACACCATGGAGCTGGCAAACAGCATCAGACCATTCCCAGTCACCCGTTTCGACATCCACGCTCCAATGTCCCATGTCGGCAACATTCTCAGCGAGTTCCAGGCGGCGATTCTGCTCGATGATATCGAGTTCATATTGCTTGCGAGACGACACATCGAGATGCACACCGACGACACGCACCGGCTTTCCATCCTCGTCTCGCTCGAAAATGCGACCCTTGGTCTGCAGCCAGACCCAGTGTCCGTTTCGATGACGGAAGCGATATTCAAGCTCATAGCTCTCGCGCTTGCCGGCAATGAATTCGCGCAGAAACGCTTCACGCACCTCCATATCGTCCTCATGGAGATAGGCTTCCCATTCCTTGGCACTCACTGGGAACTCATCCAGCGTATAGCCACCAATTTCCGCACACCGTTTCGAAAACGTGATTTTTCCCGTTGTGAGATTCCAGTCCCACAAACCCAGCTCACCGGCCTGCAGCGCCAGTTCCAGGGTTTCTGCCTGCTTTTCGAAAGCTTCGCGGTCCGCAACAACCTGGGTCAGATCACGTATAATGCCGCAGAAATAGACCTGCCCTTTCTGACGCATTTCACTCAGCGAGACTTCCATCGGAAACTCGCTGCCATTTCGATGACGTGCCCGTAGCTGAACGCCCGGCGCCCCCGCGGTGGTGGCAAGACGCGTAGCGAATGCCTTAATGGTCGCGACAGCGTCTTCCGTCAGAAGATGAGAAATATTCTGCCCGACAACATCATCCGCCTTGTAACCAAAAATGCGTTCGCAAGCCGGATTGAAGGTCTCAATGACACCCTTTTGATCGACCACGATTACGCCATCCACGGCATTCAGGATGATGTTGGCAGACCGCGCCTGGCTGTCCTGCAATTGAGAGACGAGGTCGGAAAATGCGCGCGACAAGTCTCCAATTTCGTCATTATGATCGACGGGGAGATAAAGGTCACCTGTCTGGGACCAGTCTGTGTATTGTTTGATCCGGCGCGTCATGCGGCGCAGCGGATTGGTCATCCGGTCTGCGATCAGGGCAGCACAGATCAGGCTGCCAAGGATCAGGGCAATCGCCAGCCCTGCAACCTGCACAAAGGATTCCCGGCTCGCAAACAGAACGGCGGCCCGTGAGGCACGCAACACCACATCCAGATGAAGGCCGCGTGCATCTGAAAAGTCTTCAATCCAGGTGCTGAAGAGAATGTCATCACCGAACTGATAAAGCGGGCCCTCTTCCTGATCTTCAAACAGAGACTGATAATCACGCAGCTGGCCTGACGCGGCTCCGTTGGGGATGTAACGCGTATTCCCGGTCGCGGCATTGTACTCGAAGACATCGCCGCCCGTGTGAAAAATGAAAAGGTCAAAATTCGGTGCAATGCGCGAGAGCGACTCCTGTAGAAGTGCTTCATAATCGGCATTGATCACAATCAGACCATACGCATCACCCTCGGCTGAATAGACGGGAACAACAGACCGGATGGTCGGCACATACGCCTGCGTGACCTCGCCATGTTCACGATTGAAGCTGACTTCTGAAAACATGCTCTCTCCCTTTTCGAGGGAAAGCGCTGCATGAAAATAGGGTTCACCCGCTTTTGTCTGAAGCTGGCTTTCATCGACAACCGCAAGCGTTCCGTTTGCCTCCCGGTTGACGCGCACAAGTTCAGACCCACTGTCATCCAGAGCGATATAACGCATCTGCGTATAGCTCGGCCGTTCTTCCATGACCGAGGTGAATATCGTCGCAAGCCTTGATCGCCAGAGATCATAGGTCGACCCATCCACCGGGTCAGTCCCGGTTTCACGGCTTCGGATCATGCCGGTTATAGGCGGGGTCAGTGAAACTATGCGCGCATCCTGGACCATGTCCACAAAGTCTTCTTCGAGACGAATGGCGACCTTCTGACTTTCATTGCTGAGCGTACTGACCGCAACATTTGCCCCCACAACTTCGCGAGCTTTCGATCCGTTCAGCCAAACGACCGACACAGACGCAATCACAGCGAAAGCGCAGGTGAGCAGGATAATCTTTGCTCTCAGAGTCGTCTGGACTGTCTGATGAAATGGCAAAAGCGTCCCCGGGGTTGGTCAATTCTGCCCAAGGTTGCGCGATAAAAGTTAATTACAGATGTGCGGAAGTTAATAATTTTATAAGCGAAGCATCAATTTCAGTCGCGTCAACATTCAATGCGTTAACGAAATTGGGCTTATTATAAACCTTCATGAAGTCGCCCTTATCGCGAGGTTGTCGCGAGAAGTATAGATCAAGAAGTGATCCGGTAAGCGCCAGAGCGGGCTACTTGAATTGTCAATTTTATTTGAACCGCGTCTACTGGAGGGAACTATGACTGAATTTACACCAAGCATTTCCAAAGTCATATATCGCTATTGCGAAGACTTTGACTTGCAATTGTCTTCCCTGATCGAATTTTCAGAAGATCCGTCGCGTGCCGACGACCTGAAAGGCTTTACAGAGCAACTCTACAGCGAAGTCCACCGCATGGGCGGGGCCGCCCAATGCATGGGATTTCGCAGCGTCGGTCGCAAGTTCAAAGCCGTCGAGAAAGAACTCGGTCAGTTACTGGCCAGAAAACCACGCAATTACGAGGCGGCCCTGTCACGCGTGTCTGAACAGATCACGGCGATCAAGGAACTCGCCCCGACCATCACACCAGATAACTCCAAACTGATGCAACGCGCGAATGCGATCGATGACATGAAAGTTGGCGAGGTAACGACGGTTCGTGAAGATGCTCAGCAGGAAGCAACGCGGCGTATGCTGAGCAAGGAAGTCATTCTCTTTGCAGATGACGATGCTTATATCCGCGAACTGATGCGCTCGACCTTTGAATTTCACGGCATTGAGAATGTTCGCCTGGCAGCGTCCGGCGCAGAAGTTCTGGCGACGATCCGCAATCACAAGCCGACCATGGTGATCACCGACTGGATCATGTCTCCGGTCAATGGTCTGGATCTGCTCAAGAACATTCGCAAAGGTCATACGACGCTGGACGCGGAAACGCCGGTCATTCTCTACACGTCGGTCAACACACCGGAAATGGTGTCGATGGCGATGCGAGCCGGTGCAAGCAAGCTGCTGAAAAAGCCTGTCATGCCGCAAACGGTTCTCGAAACCGTGCTGAATATTGTCGAGAAGAAGTATTTCGCACAGCCAAAGCCAAGCCCGCACGCTCTCGCGTACCGCTAAGGCAATCCGATAATTTTGGAGCCTGACAGCACATTCGGATGTTGTCAGGCTCTTCTTACAAGTGAATACCTGTCATCTGTGATTCATCGGGGGGTGAAGACATGCAGGATCGCGACTGGGCGCGTATTGCTGAACTGTATTCGCAAATTATGGATCTCGAGCCGGAAGCCCGGCCGGCAGAGATCGAACGCCTGCAGCTCAACCCGGACGAACGGGCGCTTCTTGATAAACTGATGTCACCATCGCAGGAGACCGGCTTTTTCGAGACGGGCGGCGCTGTAAGCGATCAGGATGTGGTGCTGCCAACCGGCACTGAGATTGGAAACTGGCGCGTTCGATCCGTGCTCGGCACTGGCGGCATGGGCGAGGTCTATGAAGTCGAACGGGCCGATGGTCACTATGAACAACTGGCTGCGCTGAAACGCATCCCACTGGCTGACCAGGATGGTCTTGCGCGCTTTCAGCGTGAGCGCCAGGTGCTTGCAAAGCTCGAACACCCCAATATTGCGCGGCTGATTGATGGTGGCGTCGGAACTGACGACATCCCCTATCTCGTCATGGAACGCATCGAGGGTATTCCCATCGACACCTATGTCGCCGAGAACGCGCTAACCCTGCCGGAAACACTGCGTCTGTTTCTGAAGGCCTGTGCGGCTGTCACCCATGCCCATGGCCAGTTAATCCTTCATCGCGACCTGAAGCCTTCAAACATCCTTGTCACCAGGAACGGCGAGGTGAAACTCATCGATTTCGGTGTCGCAGGCCTCATCGACGAAGCCGACATTGCCGAAAAGTCGCCAATGACCATGGCGTTTGCTGCGCCTGAGCAAATCTCTCAAGGGCCTGTATCGGCTGCCACGGATGTTTTTGGCCTCGGCGCAACGCTCGTCATGCTGCTTCTGGGCGAACCACCCAAGCCGGCAGAATTGCGGACGAACCAGCTGAAAAAACTGCCATATGACCTGTGCGCGATCCTCGATCACGCACTGGCAGAAACGCCCGAGGCGCGCTACGCTTCCGTCGAAGCGCTGGCTGGCGACATACGTCACTTCCTGACTCATGAACCCATCAGCGCGCGTCCAGGCGGATTTCGTTACGAGGCTGGTCTTTTCCTCCGGCGCAACTGGCTTGCCTCAACCGCTGCGATTGCCGTCATTGCTGCTCTGTCTCTGGGCCTTGCCGGAACGATCTGGCAGGCAGAGAAGGCGCAGCGCGAACGCGACGCAGCCATTCAGGAACGTGAACGGCTCCGGGCCATGCAACAGGCGACGTTTGTCATGTTTTCGGAAGCTGGCGATGCCGGCGGCGAACTCGACGCCAGAGATCTGGTCACCAAATCTGCAAACCGCATGCTCGAAGAATTCGATGATGATCCGGCAGGCGCTGCGCCCGTGCTACATATGTATGGCGAACTGTTTTATCTGATGAATGCGTATTCTGCGGCAGAACCGCTGCTCACAGCGGTCGCAGATATGCAGGAGACACAGGAAACAGCAGATCTGATTGCTTTGGCATCCCATGATCTCGCCAATGTTCTGATGCGCACCGGTGATGTCGGCGAAGCGCGTCGCCGGCTCGATGCCGCCAAAGCATACTGGCAGGCAAACCCACTCGATCATCAGGAAGTGCTTCTCGACAGTGTGCTCGTTGAATCGCAATTGCTGGCTCAGGAAGGCCAGGTTGCAGAAGCAGAAGCCCGGTTAACACAAGCCCTGCCCGCACGGATCGCCTATTCAGGCGAAACGTCTATGGACACGGCCATTCTGTATACGAATATCGGCGTGGCCCGCATGCGGATCGGTGATCTGGAGGGTGCGATTGAAGCCTCCGAGAACGGACGGGACGCCTTTAAAGCTGTAGACCGGCTGGAATCGCCAGATGGTCTGAACACGCTGAACAATCTGGCGACACTTTATCACATCACAGGTCGCCTGGACGAAGCCGAGCGCGCCTATGCTGAAACCATGGAAACGCGCCAGTCGCTCTATGGGCCGTCGGCGGCGCTTGCCGTCCTGTTGTCCAACTATGCGAAGCTGCGCATCCTGCAGGAAAATTTTACCGGCGCGATTGAGCTGTTTGATCAGGCCATCCCGATGGCAGAAGAGTTCAGTGGTGCGGACAGCCCGCCTGCGCTTGCTGCCCGCTTTGGCAAGATCGAAGCGCTGGCCAAGCACGGCGCAATAGCCGCCGCCCTGAAACTGGCCGCAGACACAGACGCTCTCATGACAGACCCTGGACTGCGGGCTGGTATATATGGTGGCCTTCTGAATCTCAGCCGTGGCGAAGCCTTCCTTCTGGCAGGTGACCCGAAAGCCGCGCGAGCCAATCTGGACCGCGCAGAAGCCATTCTGAAAGATGCAGGGCCAGCTGCGGGCCGACATCTCGCGAAAATCGAGACCCTGCGAACCGAAATCGCGGCCATTACCTCTAAGAACTGACTGCGCAACTGGGCAGACGAGAGGACGCTCTCTAAAACTGCTGATACATTTTTGTTCAGAAATATCGGAATTTCGGATGGAACTTGCCGGAAATTCTCTCATAGGAATGTCTGACCAAAGGAGTCTGTTCGCACGCCGAACAAATTCAACACGCAGAAAAGCGAATATCACGTTTCTGTCAGTCTTTTTGCCAGATCGAAAGATCGTCATTTTCCAGGGGGACGGCCCTGGGTGTGTTTAACATGGCAAAGGCGGAAAATGATGAGACAACAGACTCATATTCCATACTTGAAAGCGCTGCTGCTCTCTGCAGTATCGCTGGGAAGTCTCACCGGGCTGGCTTCGACGGCATTTGCGCAGGACGCATCTGCAGAGCAGGACGAAACAAGAAAAATGCAGACCGTTACGGTTACCACGCGTAACCGGGCCGAAAGCATTCAGGATGTTCCGCTCGCCATTACAGCGCTCGACGAAGAAGCGCTGGATTCCAAAAGCATTGCGAGCCTCGAGGACATTGCACGCTTTACGAGTGGTTTCAGTTTCGAGAATTTCTCAGGCGGTTTCGGTACACCTGTGATCCGGGGTCAATCGCAGACCCGCGTCACAGCGCTTGAATCAAACGTGTCCACCTTCTTTGACGGCATTTATATTCCGCGTTCATGGGCGATCGATGTCGGCACATCTGCGATGTCCCGGATCGAAGTGGTCAAAGGCCCGCAATCGG
Organism: Ponticaulis profundi; assembly: GCF_042659465.1. Classification (NCBI taxonomy): domain Bacteria; kingdom Pseudomonadati; phylum Pseudomonadota; class Alphaproteobacteria; order Hyphomonadales; family Hyphomonadaceae; genus Ponticaulis; species Ponticaulis profundi. The sequence goes on from NZ_JBHSSW010000005.1 coordinate 263,082, forward strand.
CGCGTTATGGCCGCAACGCGTTCGCCGGCGCCATCAACTACATTCCACGCAAGGCAGAGCTTGGCATGGATGGACCAAGCGGCTCGATCTTCACAACGATCGGATCGGACGAGCGCTTCGATATGGGCTTCTCAGCAGCCATGCCGCTCTCTGATCGCGTCGCAATTGGAGCCTCCCTGGTTCACTCTGATTATGATGGATCCTGGGAAAATGCTCACCCTTACGCAGACCTTGACCTTAATCCCGGCACCAGTGGCAACCTTGGTGGTTGGGACAATGAATCTGCATCCTTCACGCTTGCGGCTGAGCCAATCGACGGCCTGACCATTGATGCTGGTTATTTCAACTTCGACATCAGCCGTGAAATGGGCGCCAACACCCAGTATGCGGAAACGGCATATCAGATGAATTGCGGCGCAACGCGTTATTACGCTGAAAGCCTGCTCTGCGGCGAACTGCCTTCACCTCCGGGAGATGTGGCTGTCGATCCTCGTGCCTATTCAGTTCAGTCCAATACAGACATTTATCGCTTCCGCGCGGGTTATGATCTAACGGATGATATCGAGATTAGCTATATGTTCGGCCACATTGAAGGCGAAGTTGATATCGCCAACATGACGATGCCGGACCCAACCGACTGCGGCGGGACATGTACCTTCCAGAATGCGCCAATCGGCGGCATCAAATACGACTCTCACGAAGTTAAACTCGATTACTCCGGTGACTCGTTCCGCGCAGCCTTCGGTCTGTTTTACAGCGAAGGTACTGACGACTACCTCTTCGACAATGTCGGCGTCCCTGATCTGTCGGATGACTATCAGTATAGCCTTCCAGATGCACCGGAAACATCTGGTTTTACGCTTTCTGATGCAACGACTGAAACGGAAGTCAGCTCCATCTTTGCTGAAGCACAATACTCTCTTCCGAACGGTCTAACACGTATTGGCGCAGAGGTCCGGTATTCAGAAACGGATCTGACTGCCACCAATAACACGTCTGGCCTTGTATTGAACGAGACCTTTGACGTCATCACGCCGCGCTTCACTCTGGAGCACGACCTGACAGGCGACACGCTGATCTACGCGTCCGCCGCACGCGGCGCTAAAGCCGGCGGCTTCAACCCGACCGCAGTGGCCGAAGAATACCGCGTCTTTGATGAAGAGTTTAACTGGACTTACGAGCTCGGTGCGAAAAACGTTTTCATGGACGGACGCCTCGTTCTGAACGGCGCATTCTTCTATACAGACTGGACAAATCTGCAACTTAACTCGCCAGATCCAAGCTCTCCGGATCCGGACGCAGTCACCATCACGCTGAACCTCGGCGATGCGACGGTTATCGGTGTGGAAGCTGATGCAGCGTTCTATGCTACTGAGAATCTGAGCTTCGATGGGACATTCTCTCACGCAGATGGCACATATAGCGACGGCACAATCGACGCTCGCTTCCGTCGCACACCAGCGCCATGCGATGACATTATCTGTGACTCTTCTGGCGACGTCGGTGGCAATGAGATTGAGCGTACACCGCAAACACAAGCGTCGCTCGGTGTTCAGTGGGAAAACGATCTCCAGGCCTGGGGCGCGTCTTATTATGTTCGCGGTGACGTGACATGGCAGAGTGAGTTCTACGCAACATCAGCCAACCTCGCGACCATTCCAGCCCGGACATTGCTCGGCGCACGTGCCGCTCTGCAATGGGAGAACCTCGACCTCAGCGTCTGGGTCAAAAACCTGACCGACGAAGAATATGTCTCCAACGCGTATGTCGTCCTGATCCCGTTCGGGAACACATATCAGACCTTCTACGGTCCACGCCGCTCCTTCGGTGTGACAGCGAAGTACACATTCTAGGCAGCACTTTTGCTGACACAGAAAAGCCCGCAGCCATCTGGTTGCGGGCTTTTTCTTTTCTAACTGCGCTCAAAAGAAAAGCCCGGCGATCCAAAGATCACCGGGCTCTAAGTCCGCTCAATTATTCGAACAGATCAGTCCTGCAAGTCTTTCAGGATAACGTTCGCCAGATAGGAATTATCCCATTCCGGTTCTTTTGGTGGCCATGTTCCCATGCGAAAAATCACAAGATTTTCAGACGGGACCATATAGGCGATCTGATTGGAGTTACCGTCAAAACTGAACAGGTCATCGGCGAGATACGGCTCAGTTTGCAATGTTCCGGAAAAAGCGTCCTTCGCGCCCGTCGGGCTGAGGCGTTCCTTATATGGCGTACCGAGATAAACACCCATTCCGGCATTGGCATAATCAGGACCCGGCTTTTTGATCTCTTCGACAAAGGCCTCCGAGAGGAATGCCTCGTCTTTCCATTCGCCGTCCTGAACGAGGACGATTGCGAGCCGCATGAACGTGTCCGCTGGCAGAAGAATGCAGCAACCCGCATGCGGCACGCCGCCATCACGGTTCATCCAGATTTCACCGCCCTGAGCGCCCAATGGCTCAAAGATTGCTGTCGTCAGCCATTCGCCATAACGCATACCGGTCGCACGTTCGATCAGAGGTGCCACGAGATCCCCGTTCGCGTTTGAATAAGCATAGGTTTCGCCAGGCTCTGTCACCATCGGATAATCTTCGATGATCACACGATCATGGAAGGGGTGAAGATAGGCACGGTTGAGCACATTGTCCGGCTCAAACGCTGCCGCCTGCGGCAGAAGTCCCGAATGCATGCCGAGTACATCGCGAATACGGATCGCCTCTTTCGGCGTACCTTTCCATTCCGTGATGAAATCCGACATGGATTGATCGAGAGAGTCGATATAACCGAGCTTGATAGCCCGCCCGACCGCCACCACGCCGAGCGGCTTGGCCAGCGATTTCGAAACAAGCGGCGTGGTCTCGGTGGTCTCCCCGAAATAGGTTTCAGAGATCATCTCGCCGTCTTTCCAGACCATCAGCGAAAAGGTGTTGTTTTTCGAAGCGTAGTCGATGGCAGCATCAAGTGCGTCTTTCGAAACCACCGCATAAGGATCTTCTGATTTCGGCAGGGGTTTCCAGTCTTCGGCGCCCGCGACAGGTTTCAGATTGTCATAAGCAGGCAGACCCGTTGCACCGGTCTTGTCGCGCAGAGCATTGAAGCGTTTCATGTACAGCGCTTCGCCTTCTGCTGCGGTCATTTCTGACGGCGCATCTGTTGTTGCCGTCGTCGCTGTACAGGCAGCCGTTACCAAACATCCTGCAGTGAAGATTTTTTTGAACATTTCCGCACCCCGCTTCTAAATTTGTTCAAGGAAATAATAGACTCTCCAGATCAGTTATTCTTCCAGATGAACATTAGAATTCGACAGGCGAATAGTTGGAAAAACCGCGTTCGAACTGGGTATTCATCTGCCAAGCTGCGTTCGGGAAAGTCAGGCAAATCCAAGCCTGATTGCACACGGGAGACGCAGACAGCATGCTCATTCGCCCATCTATACTGGCGTTGACGTTCGCCGTCATGTCCTGCGCTTCTGTGACGGAGCAACCCGCAACAGCAGAGTCCTATGAGACGCTGTCGGAAGCTGGCTCAAACGAAAAAGACTTCAGTCTTACCTCCCCCGATAGACGCGACATTTCTGTTCGCGCATTTCTGCCGGAAACGGATTGCTCGCCCTGCTCGCTGATCATTTTCTCACATGGCGCGAATGCAACCTATGACCGGTATGATGTCCTGCTCAAGGACTGGGCTGAAAAAGGGTATGTGGTCGTCGCGCCGCTTCACATCGATTCAGAACTTCATCCAAAGCGCGATACCTTCGATCAGGATGACAGCCGCGTCTTTCGCGTTGAAGACTACCAGCTTCTGTCAGACATGTTTGCCGCAGATGGTTTCACGTTTGAAAATCTGACCTTCTCTGACGTCCAGATTGCTGCGGGCCATTCCTATGGCGCTCTGATCGCCCTGATTGCTGGCGGTGTGGTTCCGGAAAATCCGGACTGGACCTTGCCGGAAGGCACGCTCAAGCCAAAAGCTGTGCTCGGCATCTCTCCGCCAGGTGCCATGGATGGCCTGATCAGTCTCGAGGGCTATTCCGAGCTTGATGTTCCAGCTCTGATCGTCACCGGGACAACGGACATTCTTCCCGGCTTCATCGATGAATGGCAGGCGCATCTGGCCGCTTATGATGCGGCCGACCCGGCCCTTGCCTACGGTCTCGTTTTCGATGGCATGGATCACAACTTCAACGGCGCATATTGCCGGATCGCACCTGAAGGCGCCACCGCGCAGCCTGCAGTCGATGAGCTGAATTCCAGCATTGAAACATTCATCTCTGCCATCAAGGCAGGACGTGCGCCCACGGATTCCGACTGGCGTGCCCTCAGCTCATCGGACATGGAGGCGATCGCCAAATGACAGTCGTAGTAGACGAAAATGCGGTCCCGCCGCTGATCTCCGAGCCCGAAGTTTCAAAGAAGATCAAGATTGGCTGGGCAACCGGCGCGCTGGGCGTTGCCATCCTGATGAACTCAATCGGCATGCTCGCCCTGTTCTACATGGTCAGCGTCCTGAAAATTAATCCGATGCTTGCCGGCACATTGATCTTTGTGACCAAGATCTTTGACGTAATTTCGGACCCGGTCGTCGGGCGCTGGAGCGATAGTATTCGCTCCGACAAAAGCCGCCGCCGTCCATTTCTCCTCGTCGGAGCCGTCTTGTCGGGCCTGTCTTTCATCCTGATTTTCACAACGCCCATGTTTGAGAGCCAGTGGATGCGGGCGGCATACGTATTCGTCGCAATGATGATTTATACGCTTGGCTATACAATCTTCAACGTGCCCTACATGGCTATGCCAGCCGAGATGACCGACAATTATCACGAGCGCTCATCCATCCACGGCTATCGCATGGTGTATATTTCAATTGCCAATCTGGTTGCAGGCGCATTGGCCCCTTTCATTCTCGATCAGATGGGTCGGCTCGAGTGGATGTCCTATTTCTATGTCGGCATTGGCGGCGGCATCATCATCACGGCCAGCATGCTGGTGGCATGGAAATCAACCGGCAAAGCCAAGTTCACTCACGCGGCTGAAGACGTTCCTCGCATTTTCCAGGAGCTCGGCCATGTGTTTTCCAACCGGCACTTCATCCGCCTGCTCGGCGTAAAGGCCTGTCAGCTGATCGGTATCGCATCCGCCCAGGCTGCCGGTATTTTCTTCCTGCTGAATGTCCTTCAGCGCGACATGACGTTCATGGTCTATAGCGGCATTGTCGTCGGGATTGTCTCCCTGCTCTTCGTTCCGCTGGTCGTACGGATTTCGAAGCGCATCGGGAAAAGTAAAACCTATATCCTCGCCGCATTGGTCTATGTGGTTGTGGTCGCAAGCTGGACGCTCGGTCAGGCCGGAGAGCCGCTCTGGTCCTACATTCTGCGTTCGGCCTGTCTCTCTTTCTCGGCAAGTGGTAACATCATCATGGCTATGTCCATGCTGACCGATATTATCAACCACGATGCCAAGAAGACCGGCGTCCGTCGCGAAGGTGTCTACACGGCGTTCTACAGCTTCACCGAGAAGTTCACCTTTGCTTTCGGCCCGCTCATTGTGGGTGTTGCCCTTGGCCTTGCAGGTTTCGACCAGAATCTGCCGCCAGAAGAAATGACATCGCCCGAAATTCGCCAGGCGCTCCTGCTCGGGATTGCCTATATTCCGGCCGCGATGGGACTACTCTCCATCTTCCTGTTGTCCGGCTACAAATTAAAAGAAGAGGATCTGCAAAAATGAGCACTGAACTCACCTCCAAACTGAAACAGCGCGGCCGAGCGTCTGTCGACTTCCTCAGCAATTTCGGGTTCGGCGCCGCAAAGGTTCGTGACACGGTTGAACAGGAACTCCACCGCGTCGTTCCAGACCCTGCGGCACTGCCAGATGATCTGGACCAGCGTAGCGCCCGCATCGAGCAAAGCATGCTCGGCTTCCGCCCATACCGCGTTCAGCAAGCGGTCGGCGAATGGCATGCGACCTATCACGGTCTTGTTGCCCGCGAAGCATTCGAGGAAATCCGCGACGAAATCGAACCGATCCTCAAAAAGTATGATGATGGCCCAAGCACGCTGGAAGACAATTCCAAGGAAGGCGCGCCAGGTTATTATGAAGGTGTGAATTTCCACCGCACGGCAGGCGGCTGGGAAGACCATGAATATCAGGGCTTTATCCACGCTGACCTGGTACACTCTCGCCTCGTGAAGAATTTCTTCCCGGGCGGCATCTGGAAGCAGCGCGAAATGGTTGCCGGCATGGCGCCAAAGGATCACTACGACAAGATCCTCGACATGGGCTGCTCAACTGGTCACTTCACGCGTGCTCTGCAAACGGTTTATCCTGATGCAGAAATCCACGGCGTCGATCTGTCTATCCGCACACTGGAACAGGCTCGTCGCCTCGCCAATGCAAGCGGCTGGACATGGCATCTCTACCAGCGCCCTGCAGAAGACACAGGCTTTGAAGACGAGACCTTCGATCTGGCTGCGTCTTACATCCTGCTGCACGAAATTCCTGCTGAGACCATCAAGCAGACTTTCAAGGAAGCTTTCCGCGTTCTGAAACCAGGTGGCGACATGATCATGAGTGACGTGACACGTTACGCAGACATGGACAAACTCGGTGTCTGGAAAGCGGACTTCGGTGCCCGCCTTGGCGGCGAACCGTACTGGCGTGAGTCAGCCAGCCTCGACCTGGCTGAAGTCGCTCGCGAAGCCGGCTTTGTCGATGTGACCGCCGAAGGCCTCCCACCAAACAGTTACCCATACATCGTAAAAGGACGTAAACCGGAATGATTGCCGATCCGAAGTCATACAACCACCCGACTCGAACCACGCTGCTTGAGTCGGACACAGCGGCTCTCGCTGAAGCACTGATTACGCTGACACAAGAGCTTTGGGTTGTTGCTGACCGTCAGTTCATCATGGAAAAAATCCTCGCAGAGCGCGGCATCGACATCTCTGAAGAGATTGATCGTTACGAGCCAGACGAAGAATTTCAGAAAGAACTGAATGAGAAAGGCCGCGTTGTTTCGGCCCGGATTCTCAATGCTATGGCTGGAATATCGTCTGACGACTAATTGAAATTGCCACCAATACTGACCGCCATTTTTCTCGCATCGATGGCGGTCAGTACGTTGGTTTAAACCAACGAAAACTGGGGTGCGGGGAACTTTCATGAATGCCAATACACGAGCGTTAATCGCCATCATCGTCATCAACTTCGTGACGATCGCCGGTTTCGGCTTCATGTTTCCGGTGTTTGCGATTTACGGCAAGGCGATCGACGCCAACGCGACTGAAATCGCCCTTTCCATCGCCTCCTTTTCTCTCGGACAACTCATCGCCAGCCCCCTCTGGGGCAAGATTTCCGACCGCTATGGCCGACGCAATGTTCTCGTCATCAGTCTGCTCGTCGGCGCTGTTCTGACCGCATTGAATGTGTTCGCGGTTACACCGTGGCTCCTGATCTTTGCCCGCTTCATCTGCGGACTCGCCTCGGGCAGTTTCTCCGTCGCATTTGCTGTCGCCGCTGACATCTCCAATGCTGAAAACCGCACCCGTGTGATGGGCATGGTTGGCGCTGGTTTTTCGCTCGGCTTCATTCTTGGGCCCGCAATCGGCGGATTTGCAGCCGGCAATGATCCGGGTGTCGACGCCTTCGCGCGCGTCTGTATTGCCGGAGCCGCGATGATGGGCTTTGGCGGTATTCTGACGCTCTTCATCCTGCCAGAAACGCGCAAACGCCATGAGCCGTCTGCAGACGCGACCCCTGTCGCCGTCCGCAGCAATCTTACGCTCTTACGGGACCCGGCCCTTGCCTTTCCGATTATCCTTTCCCTGATCACCTCGCTTGCGCTGTCGAAAATGGAATCGACCTTCGCCATCTTTGCCGATGACGTTCTGCATCTTCCGCCATCACGAATCGGACTTATCTTTGCCGTGATGGGCACCATTGGCGCTATCGTCCAGTTTGCTGGCGCTGGCCTCCTGGCAAAGAAGCTCGGAGAACGCGGCATGCTCATGCTGGCGCTTTGCTTTCTGACCGTCGGCATGTTCGTTGTGGGCTCGTCCACGGCCCTGCCTCAGGCCATTCTCGGTATGTGCATCATTGCTTCAGGCTTCTCGACCGTGAACCCGGCCCTGTCAGGACTGACGTCACTTGCAGCCTCTGCTGATGAGCAGGGCTCCGCGCTTGGCGTGATGCAGTCTGCCGCCAGTTTCGGACGCGTTGCCGGGCCCGCGCTTGCCGGGCTGATCTATGACTTCGCAGGACCTTCTGCGCCTTTCATGCTCGCGGGCGTCGTCCTCGCGCTCACGCTCGTCAGTTCCTTCGCTGTCCTGCGTGCCCGTCTCGCCTGAAGGAAGCTTGGTCGCTCTCCGAACAGTTCGCTGAATGCCCGCGTTTTAAGTCGGGATATCAGGCAGACATATGCACAATAGCAGGGAAAGGACTTTTCGTCTGATGGCAGCCTTTATTGTTGCGACGGTAGATATCAACAATCCGGATGGATTTCGTCAGTATGTGCAAGCGATTGACGGGCTGTCTGCCAGCTATGGCGGAGAAGCCATCGTTAAAAGCGAAGTCACCGACGTGATGGAAGGTGACGTGGCCGTCGGGCAGCGTGTTGTCATCATCAAGTTTCCAACTGCTGACGCCATCAAATCCTATCTCAACGACCCCCGCTATCAGGCAGGAAAAGCAAAACGTGCCGGCGCTGCCAAAGTCGACATGCGTATCGTTGTCGACTGAACAGCCAGAGCGGAACATGGAAAATATAAAGAAGGAACTCTATCGTGACCAAACGCGCTAAAGTGATCGTTGTCGGCGCCGGACCTGTCGGTAGTACGGCCGCCTATCGTCTGGCTCAGAACGGCATTGATGTCATTCTGCTGGAAGCTCATCCGAATTGCCCGGAAGACCTGCGCGCTTCGACCTTCCACCCACCATCTCTGGAAATGCTGTCAGAATTCGGCATTGTCGACGATCTGCGTGAAATTGGTCTGGAAGCCCCCGTTTACCAGTACCGCAATCGTCAGTCCGGTGAGGTGTTTTCCTTCGACCTGAGCGAACTGTCGGACATGACCGACTATCCCTACCGCCTGCAGTGCGAGCAGTACAAACTGGCGCGCCTTCTGACCTCGAAACTGGCTGATCACCCGCACGCTGAAGTGCTCTTCTCTCGCCGCCTGTTGACGGTCGAGCAAGACGACAAGGGTGTCACGGTTCAGGTCGAGTCTCCGATGGAGATCGAAACCTATAAGGCTGACTTCGTCATCGCCTGTGATGGTGCCAACTCCACGACGCGCAAATGGCTCGGCACCGGCTTTGAAGGTTTCACCTACCCGGAAAAATTCGTCACCTTCAGCACGAAGGTGCCACTCGAGAAGCATTTCGACGACCTCGCCTATGTAAACTATGTGGCAGATCCGAATGAGTGGATGGTTCTGCTGCGCGTGCCGTCTGTCTGGCGCGTTCTCGTACCAGCACATGAAGGCCTCGATGATTTCATCGTTTCCGACGAGAAAAAGTCTCAGGTGTTCCAGCATCTGATCGGCGATCCGGACGTCAAAACCGAGCACCGCACCATCTATCGCGTGCACCAGCGCGTCGCTGATTCCTATTTCGAGAACCGTGTGATTCTTGCCGGCGATTCAGCGCACCTCAACAATCCGCTGGGCGGCTTTGGCATGAACTCCGGCATTCACGATGTCTGGACGCTGACCGACAATCTGATCCCGGTCCTGAAAGATGGCGGCGATCACATCGAACCGCTGAAACAGTATGAGCGTAAACGTCAGGGCGTCATGCGCGCTTTCGTTCAGGCACAGACAATCAAGAACAAACAGACCCTGGAGTCCGGCGACGCGGATGCCCAGAAGAAGCATCAGGAAAACCTGACCGCCATCCTGGCAGACGACGAACGTCGCCGCGATTATCTCAAAGGTCAGGCTATGTTCAACAGCCTCGAGCTGCAGGCATCTATCGACTGATCTGCCCCTTCAGCGATATGATCCATGAAAGCCAGCCCTTCGGGGCTGGTTTTTTTATGGGCATGTTTCAGACTTGCACCCGGTTTTCAGATCACAAAAAAGGGCAGACGATCGCCTGCCCTTTTTCTGATTTCTGTCCGTGACTTGCCTTTGCGTGGTTAACTTTTCGGCGCTTCAGCCTGCACTTCCTTGTCGAGCTTATAGCCCAGAAGGATGATGAGAGAGACGAGCCCCATAAAGCCCGGCAGATAGGAAACGCCCAGCAGAACAGCATGGCGAATGGCCGGGCTCTGCATGGCCTCCGCAGGAAGGTCCTTATCGAAGCCAGCAATCGACAGAGCAACACCCACAATGAGCGGACCGAAAGCGTAAGTGAACTTCTCCGCGAAGCTATAGAAGGACGTGAAAACACCTTCCCGGCGGATCCCGTTCTTCTCAGCGTCATAATTGATGATGTCCGTCAGCATGGACATCGCCATGATCACGTTGAAGGACATGGCAATCGCCGTGCCTGCAGCACGCAGCATGATCGCCCAAGTTGGCTCACCCGGACCAGCCAGCATCCAGCTGAGGCAGGTCAGGATGAAGAAAGAAGAGCCAATCGTGTAAGCGAACTTCTTACCGATCTTGCGGGAAATACGCACACAGATCGGAGACGCAATAATCGCCGTCAGGGACAGGGTGATGCCGTAATAGGTCATCACAGTGAGGTCACGCTGTAGCGCATTCAGAATGAAGAAGATCATGGCCGCCTGTGACGACGCCACGCCGAGAAGCTGCGTCAGCTTCACGCAGATCAGACGAATGAAGTGGCGGTTCGTGAACACATGTCCAACTTCCGCAAGCACTTTCGGCGTTTCTTTCTGAGCAACGGTGAAACGCGCTTTCGCCGTACCGGCCCAGGCAATCATCATGAAGAGGAGAATGGTGCCGCCGCCCAGAACGCCGATCGTCGCGTAAGACGACCATTCTGTCCGACCCATTTTTTCAAGCATGAAGGGTGCAACTGCGCCTGCGAGCAAGCCGCCGAGCGAGACAAACACCATGCGATAGGAGTGGATGGACGAACGCTCGTGATAGTCCGGCGTCATCTCTGACGGCATGGACATGTACGGCACGTTGAACAGCGTATAACCGAACGCATAGATCATCATCGCGACCAGCACATAAGCCGCTGTGAACAGCTGATTTCCGAAAACCGGCGTGGTGAAAATCATCGCAAAGGACAAAGCCGAGACAATTGCGCCCGCAAACAGGAATGGTCGGCGGCGACTGGTTTCAGACTTCACACGGTCCGACCAGCTACCAACAATCGGGTCGGTCGCAACATCAAAGAGTTTGGTGACAAAGATCAGAGAGCCGGCCAGGACCGGGTCAATCTTGAGAACGCCAACCATGTAGAACAGGGCCAGAGACCCGATCGCATTCATGAGGAGCGCCACGCCAAGTGCGCCAGCACCCCAGGAAACTTTTACGGATTTTGGGACAAGGTGACTGTGTTCACCTTTATCCTTATAGGCCTTAGCGGGTGCATCAGACAGTTCAATTGAGGACATATCTACTCGTTACTCTAGTTTCTACCGTGGCCGCAGACCTGCGGTGGCCGGATGGAAATCCAGACGGAAAGCGGGCGAAGATCTCGTTGGGGGCGAGACTGTAACTCGGACACCACTTTCCGTCTTTTAACTTCATCCTTGCTAGGTTGGCGGAGGTTTTCCAACGCAGCTCTCTCTAAGGATGTCTACTATATTGCTCAGGTATTCTTAGTCCGGAATCTCCGGTAGAAAAGTTGTCGGCAGGCGAACAGCAGAAAGCCATTGCCGAACGCCCATGCTTGAGACTTATTTTCCCTGAATTGCTCGCTTCATCAGCGAGATCGCCTCGTCAGTGTCGACAATCTCAGCATACTTTGCCTGCAAATCGAAAATATTGGACTTGTGAGGCCCCTCGGCCCGGTCCGCACAGGCATCTTCAATGACAAACGGCACAAAACCGGTCTGAAGCGCATCCAGCGTACTGGCCCGGACACAGCCGGACGTCGAATAACCGGTGATCATAACCGTATCGACGCCAAGTGCCGTCAGCATGGCAGCAAGCGACGTTCCCGCGAAGGCTGACGGATATTGTTTGGTGACCAGGATATCGCTGTCGACAGGCGTCAGCTCAGGCAGAAACTCCGCCATTGGGTGACCTTTGACGAAATGGCGCAATGCCGGAACTTTCTTGAAGAACAGGCCGCCATCCACGCCGCTTGGATGGTATTCAACGGCTGTGAAAATCACCGGAATGCCGAGCTCATGAGCGGCGTCCCGAAGCTTTACGTTGTTCTCCAGCGCTGTTTTCGCTGTTGGCCCGGCATAAAGCGGACATTCTTCATCAACATAGGCGCGGCAGACATCTACAATCACCAGGGCCGGACTAGAGCCGAACTCTAACTGGCCACTGAATCCGGCCTTCTTGTAGTCGTCATTAATCTCGGTCACACAATCCTCCGCAGATTCGAAAACCGGCGCAGTGTGCTGCGCCGGTCCTGATACATGTCGTTATTTCAGCTGACCTGGAATGTGCGTTTCATGCACGGTCATATAGTGATCAGCGAGCTGCTCACGCGTTGCAAACCAGACACCCGGCAGCGACTTGGCATGAGCAATAAACTCGCGCAGCGCACGGATCCGGTTCGCACGGCCAGAGACGTGCGGGTGCAGACCCAGATTCATGATGAGACCGGTTTCTTCTGACTCAGCATAAAGCGCGTTCAGTTCTTCGATGAGGCAATCACGATACTCATTCGTCGTGAAGTTACGGCGAGTCAGCAGCGTGAAGTCATTGATCTCATTTGAGTAAGGGATCGACACAATCGGGCCGTTTTCCGTGCGGATCAGGAATGGCTGATCGTCATTCATGATGTCGCAATAGAATTTGAAGCCGTGGCTCTTGAGAATGGCGCAGGTGTTGAGCGTACCGCGCAGTGAGGACGACAGCCAGCCAACAGGCTTGCGGCCAACATTCTTCTCATACATCTCAATCGAACGATCAATGACGTCTTTTTCTTTCTCGACGTCGTGAGCAAAATCGGTAAGCAGCTCGCCCTGTTCCCAGTTGTGCGCCAGCAGTTCCCAGCCGCGTTCAAGGCAGGCATCCACCATGTCCTTGCGACGCTCAAACGTGACCGCGTTGGTCGTGCAGGATGCCGGAACGCCCATTTCGTCGAACAGTTTGAACAGACGCCAGATACCGACACGCTGGCCATATTCACGCCAGGTGTAGTTCGGGAAGTCAGGCTTGTTGCCCGGCAGAACTGCTGGAAGGTTTGGAGGACCGCCCGCATAGTATGGCTCATCGGTATCTTTGATGAGGTCCCAGGTTTCGAGGTTGAACGTCATGATCAGAGCAACGCGCTTGCCCTCTGGCCATTCCAGTTTGCCTCGTTTCGGTAGCGGAACGTAATCGTATTCCATCATTTTCAGTACTCTTCCAATAGTCGGCCGAAGCCGGTAACGCGATCAGTGATGCCCATGCTGCGCAGTGCGTGCCAATAGGTCGCCGTGTTGATGGCGATCACCGGTTTTTCGAGCCAGAATTCAGCCATGGCTGCCACCTTCGCAAACGCGAGGTTGGTGCCGCACTGAATGATGGCATCCACGCCTTCAGAGACCTCAATCGCGGCATGTTTCAGCTTTTGAGGCGGCTCATGTGCAATCTGCATGGGCGATGGCGAGGCGAGGCCTTTGAGATTGACCACCTCATAGCCAATGTCTTCAAAATAACGCTTCACATTGGCATCACCTACGGGCGCATAAGGCGTGATAATGCCAAGCTTTTTGATGCCACCATAAGCCTTGATCGCGGCATCAACTGCGTGCGAGCCCATGACAACCGGAACACCGTTTGTCTTGGCTTCCATTTTCTTCTGGAGCTTTTCAGCGCCGTCTGCGCCATCCCAGAAGGTTTCCGCGGACATGCCCATTACAAGGCAACCCGGGTCCATCGTCATGGCTGTGTCGACGCTGTCCAGTGTCGCATTGCGGATATTGTTCAGCATCACCATGAAAGAGTCGTCGTCGACGACCTTGGTGTCCGGAATATGGATGCGCTCGAAATGGTTGGTCACACCCCAGGGGCGCATATCGTCATATTCTGGTTGGACGCTTGTGTTCGTGGACGGTGCTATGACCGCGAACTTCATGCGCCAGCCGAGAGAATCTGTCATTATGAGTCGTCCTGCTGTGATCAATCGGGCGTTGCAAAGCCATCGCCATCGTGTCGAATATCGAATCCCAGAGCAGTGATGTGTCCCTCGAAGCTGAAATTATCCGCCAGCCGGATATGCCAAATCCTCGCGCAAGCACACGCGAACTCCTGTGCCAAAACATATCATTCCAGAATTCACTGAAGGCTGCGATTGCAGCAACAGAAACGTCTCCAATGAGGTCTGAATGACTGATATCCTTCCTTTTAGTCCGCCTAAAACAAAGCGCGCCGCTGACATGCTGGCAGGCGCCAAAGCGCTTCCTATGCTTATCAATGGCGAGTGGGTCAGCGCTCAGACGGGCGAAACCATTCCCGTGCAGGACCCGGCATCGGGAAAAGAAATTGCGCAAATCGGGCGCGGCGCGGCCTATGAGGTCGATGCCGCTGTGGCCGCTGCGCGCAAAGCCCTTCCTGGATGGGGCAAGCTCACACCGCGCAAGCGTGCGCTTGTCCTGCACCGCCTGGGCGACCTGATCGACGAAAACGTCGAAGAGCTGTCTGAACTGGAAACGCTGGATCAGGGCAAGCCTTACAGCGTGTCGCGCTGGGCCGAGATCCCAAGTGCCGCGAAGCAATTCCGTTTCTTTGCCGGACTTTGTCAGGCCATTGAAGGCAAGACGATCTCTCCATCTGTCGAGTACCAGCCTGAAGGCCGTGATGTTCACGCCTGGACCTTGCGCGAACCCATGGGCGTTATTGGCGCTATCGTACCGTGGAACTCACCGCTGGTTCTGACCGCCATGAAAGTGGCACCTGCGCTTGCCGCCGGATGCACAGTCGTCCTGAAACCGGCAGAAGCAACGTCACTCACAGCCTTGCGGCTCGGCGAGCTCGCGCTTGAAGCGGGCCTGCCACCAGGTGCTCTGAATGTCGTCACCGGCTATGGCCATGAGGCCGGCTCTGCGCTTGCCAGCCATATGGATGTCGACAAGATCGCCTTTACCGGCTCGACAGCCACCGGCCGTGCCATTGTGGATGCCAGCAAATCGAACCTGAAACGCGTGTCCCTCGAGCTGGGCGGTAAGTCGCCAGCCGTTGTTCTGAAGGATGCTGATCTGGACCTTGTGATCCCAGGGCTCGCCAATGGCATTTTCTTCAACGCCGGTCAGGTCTGCGTCGCCAATTCCCGCGCCTACATCCACAAAGACATCTATGACAAAGTGATCGAAGGCATCGCCGAATACGGCTCCAAAATGCAGATGGGACACGGCCTCAACCCGGATACGGTCATGGGACCGGTGGTTTCGCGCGTTCAGGCTGACAAGATCCAGTCCTATATTGATGACGCGTGCAAAGCGGGCGGCAGCGCACTTGGTGGCGGTCAGTTCGGCGATAACGGCACATTCATCAAACCGGCTGTTGTGACGGATGTCGGCCAGTCTTCGCCGATCAATCGGGACGAAGTGTTTGGTCCGGTGATCGTGGCCACACCGTTTGAGGATACAGCAGACGCAATTGATATGGCGAACGATACAGACTTCGGTCTGGCTGCCAGCGTCTGGACGACGGACTTTTCCTCCGCGCATCGCATTTCGCGCGTTCTGCAGGCTGGCACGGTCTGGCTGAATGCGCACTCCATGTTCGATGCATCTCTGCCAATTGGCGGCGTGCGTCAGTCCGGTTATGGCCGCGACAGCGGCGTCACGGCGCTCGACAATTATCTGGAGTGGAAGACGATTTGTGCGGTCGTCTGATCGCGCGCCCCTCTTCGCATAGCAAAAAAGGCGCTTCCAACCGAAGCGCCTTTTCTTTTCGATATCAATAAGCTGGCTGACTACTCGTCGCTGCCCGCATAGCCAGTGGCCATCGCGTCCTGGATATCCTGCTCGCTATAGCCGAGCTCACGCATGATATCGGCTGTGTTTGCGCCCGGTTTCGGCGGACTATTGCGCAGACCTGGACGCCCCGAGCCCATTTGAACAGGCAGCGCAGGCAGTTTGATCCGATTGCCTTCCGGCAATTCCATTTCCAGCAAACCACCCTTGGCGTTGAGGTGAGGGTCCTCGAACAAATCCTCCGGCTTTGCGATCGGAGCAAATGGCAGACCGATGGTTTCCAGCTTCTCCATCAGGGTCGACTTGTCATAAGTCAGGAAAAGCTCGCGAAGGCGTGGAATGACCTCATCACGGCGTGCAACCCGCTCATTGTTGATGGCGAGGCTCTCATCCTTCGCCCAGTCATCCAGACCGAACGCTTCGCAGAACTTTGTCCACTGGCCGTCTGTCACAACGCCAACAAAGACTTTCTCTCCGTCTTTGGCATCGAAAACATCATAAACCGCCCAGGCTGAAATACGTGCTGGCATTGGCGCGGCCGGTGTCCCGGTCACGCCATACTGCGCCATGTGCTGACCCACCAGAAAGGCGGTGGTCTCATAGAGCGACGCCTGAACCTGCTGACCCTTGCCCGTCACGTCGCGTTCACGCAACGCCGCAAGCACCGCAATCGCGCCAAACATTCCGCCTGTGACATCAATCACCGACGCGCCAGCACGTAGAGGGCGTCCTGGCGGACCTGTCATATAGGCGAGGCCACCCATCATCTGAGCGACTTCATCGAGCGCCGTACGCTTCTCATATGGGCCTGCAAGAAAGCCCTTTTCGGAACAATAGATAAGCTTTTCATTGTCAGCGCTGAGGTCGGCATAACCGAAGCCAAGCTTGTCCAGAGCACCCGGGCGAAAATTCTCGACGAAGACGTCCGCGTCAGCGATCAGCTTTTTCGCGACTTCCTTGCCGCGCTCGGATTTGAGATCGAGACAGATGCTTTTCTTGTTGCGATTATACATCGCAAAATAGCCAGAGCCGGATCCTTTCAGTCGGCGCGTTTTGTCGCCGCCAATCGGCTCGACCTTGATAACGTCAGCACCCAGATCAGCGAGCACAAGCCCAACTGTTGGTCCCATGACCATGTGTGCGAATTCAACGACTTTCAAACCTGTCAGTGGCCCGTTCGACTGCACGTCCCCGTCTCTCCTCAACTATACTCATCACTGCTGAAGCCAGCTGAGGATAGGTTCTCTCGTCACCTTTGGTTTTGCTTGGCTGTAATTTGGGCTGTTCGACTAGCGAGAACCAAAACTCGCAAATGTCTCGCATTTTCATAATCGTAGGCCGAATACCGGCGAGAAGCCCCGCGCAATGGCAATCAGGATTTGTAGCATCTGATCGTGCCAAACAAATTCACATTTGCCTGAAAGAGAGACACAATAATATGGGCAAAACCATTTTCGAGAAGATCTGGGACATGCACCGCGTCGCTGAAATCGGCGGCGGTACAGACCTCGTCCTGATCGATCGCATCTTGTTGCACGAGCGCACCGGTGGCGTTGCGCTGAAGAGTCTCGAGGCGAGCGGACGGGCTCCGAATGATCCTTCGCAGATCTTCGCAACAATGGACCATATCGTGGACACCTTGCCGGGACGAAATGACAACACGCTGATGCCAACAGGCCGTGATTTCATCGTCACGACGCGTGAAGCTGCAAAAGCAGCTGGCATCACACTCTTCGACCTGAATGACGCCCGTCAGGGTATTGTGCACGTCATTTCACCCGAGCTTGGCATCATTTTGCCGGGTGCAACGCTGGTCTGCCCGGATAGTCACACCTGCTCGCAAGGCGCGCTGGGTGGGCTCGCATGGGGCATTGGTTCATCGGAAGCAGAACATGCGGTTGCGACCTCCACCTTACGTGTCAGCAAACCGAAAACCATGCGCATCAGCGTCGATGGTGAACTGGCACCGGGCGTCACGGCAAAAGACCTGGCGCTGTATATTATTTCCGAAATCGGCTCTTCCGGTGCACGCGGACATATTGTCGAGTACGCCGGTTCTGCCGTCCGTGACCTTGAAGTCGAAGGGCGACTGACGCTTTGCAATATGGCGACCGAACTCGCAGCCTTCTCCGCCATCATCGCACCTGATGAAAAGGTGTTCGAATATCTGAAAGACCGCCCTTACGCGCCGAAGGGCGAGGACTGGGACAAGGCCATTGCTTCCTGGCAAACGCTCGCCTCTGATGAAGACGCTGAATATGACATCGATATTGCGCTGGCGGCAGAAGACATCACACCAATGATCAGCTGGGGCGTCAGTCCGCAACAGACGGCTCCAATCAATGCACCTGTTCCGCAATTCAAGGCCGTATCGCATCGCGATTCCAAGGAAATCTATAGCCGCGCCCTGAGCTATATGGACCTGAAAGCAGGTAAGCCTCTGAACACGCTGACGATTGATGCGGCCTTTATCGGCTCATGCACCAATAGTCGTCTGTCAGACCTGCGACGCGCAGCGAAAATCCTGAAGGGCCGCAAGGTTGCCGATCATGTGAAGGCGATTTGTGTCCCCGGATCGACTACGGTGAAAGCACAGGCTGAAGCTGAAGGCCTTGATCAGGTCTTCCGCGATGCTGGCTTTGAATGGCGCGAATCCGGTTGCTCCATGTGCTTCTTTGCGGGCGGTGAGAGTTTCGGCGCAGAAGAGCGCGTGGTCACCTCGACCAACCGCAATTTTGAAAGCCGTCAGGGACCAAAGACCCGCTCGCATCTGGCCTCCCCTGAAACCGTCGCCGCCTCAGCCATTATGGGCCGCATTACCGACCCGCGCCTCTTTGCGAATGGAGACCCGGCATGACACCGATCCGACAAGTCACCTCCGTCGCAATCCCGCTGATTGTGAACAATATCGACACTGACCTCATCATTCCTTCCCGGGAGATGAAGTCCGTTTCAAAGACAGGTCTCTCGGGCGGCCTTTTTGCAGGCTGGCGTTATCAGGAAATCGGCGGGCGCGATCCGAACCCGGACTTTGTCCTGAACAAAGAGAAATACCAGGGCGCGGAAATCCTGCTGACCGGCGAGAATATGGGGTGCGGTTCGAGTCGCGAACACGCAGCCTGGGCGCTGGCTGAGTATGGTATTCGCGTCATTATTGCTCCGAGTTTCAATCCGATCTTCTATGGCAATTGCGTCCGCAACGGCATTTTGCCGATCCGACTGGACCCGCAACCGATCGCTGAAGCCAAAGGGCCGATCACGGTTGATCTGGAAGCCAAGACCGTTACGGCGAAGAATGGCACGGCGTGGTCCTTTGACCTTGAAGATGAAGCGCGCACAATGCTCCTGGAAGGGCTGGACCCGATTGATCTGACCCTGAAGCGCGCGGGTGAAATCGCTGACTTTCGTGAAAAGGACCGTCTGGCACGGCCCTGGATCTACAATCTGAGTGTGTCGTAAAATGAGTGATGAATTCCATTTCCCGGTGATTGTTGTTGGTGCAGGTGGCGCGGGGCTGTGCGCAGCGCTAGCCGCGCGAGACCTTGGCGCTGATGTGCTTGTTCTGGAACGCGACGCCGTCCCGATGGGATCGACGGCCATGTCGACAGGGCTCATCCCGGCAGCGGGAACGCCTGAACAGGCCGAACAGGGGATTGATGACAGCCCGGAACGCTTCGCCAGCGATGTCATGGCGAAGACCAAAGGCAAGGCAGATGAATCCATCGCCCTCAAACTCGGGCAGGAATCGGCAGAAACGATTTCCTGGCTGCGCGATAAACACAACATCCCGCTCTCTCTGATCGGTGGGTTCCTCTATCCGGGACACACGGCCATGCGCATGTATGGCACACCGCACCGCACAGGCGGTGAGCTCATGGGCTCCCTTCAGGAAGCATGCGAAGCCAGTGACGTCATTATCCTGACGGAAGCGACGGTGACCCGACTTCTGCATGATGACAAAACGATTACCGGTGTTGAATTCTCCCGCCCGGATGGCTCAGTTGAAACCGCCACCTGTGATGCGGTCATTCTCGCGTGTTGCGGCTTTGGCGGCGACGCGGACATGGTTGCGCAGTGGATTCCGGAAATGGCTGCTGCAACTTATCACGGTCATCCCGGCAATAAGGGCGATGCCATTCGCTGGGGCGAAGAGCTGGGGGCGAAACTCGAAGACATGAGCGCCTATCAGGGACATGGCGGACTTGCCGCCGGCCACGGAATTCCAATCCTCTGGCCACTGATCATGGAAGGCGGCTTTCAGGTAAACCGCAATGGTGAGCGGTTCTCCAACGAGGCGTCCGGCTATTCAGAGCAGGCCGCCAAGGTGAATGCACAACCGGGTCATGCCGCCTGGTCCATCTTCGATCAGCGTCTTCACGACCTGATGCTGGCCTTTGACGATTATCAGGACGCACTCAAGGCAGGTGCGGTACAATCGGCTGACACAATTGAGGAATTGGCAGAAAAGGCCAACCTGCCAGCCGATGCGCTCAAGCAAACCCTGGCAGATGTTGAAGAGATGGTCATTGGCACCCGGCATGATGAATTTGGCCGCGACTTCACCGGCAAGCCGCCGCTGAAAGGACCATTCTATGTTGCCAAAGTCGTCGGCGCTCTGTTCCATACCCAAGGCGGTCTCGCTGTCGATGGCGATGCGCGCGTGATGGCACAGGACGGCACGCCATTCCCGAACCTGTTCGCAGCGGGCGGCGCAGCACGCGGCATTTCAGGTGATGGCGCAGATGGCTACATGGCTGGCAACGGACTTCTGACCGCAACATCACTCGGAAAACTGGCAGGCCGCGCAGCCGCAGGACAGCTCTAGACCTGCCGCCCAAATCGCATTCCAGAGCGCCGCGAAGCATAGTTTTTTCGCGGCGCTTTACATTTTCGAATATTTGATAGGCTGGCCCGCATTTTCGTAGAACGGTTATTCAGCGACCTCTGCACGACAGCTTTGGCAGCCACCACTACAGCTACAATGGAGCAAGGATGACGCTCAGGCTCCGGCCTGTACGTCCCGAAAGTATATGCTGCGGGAGATAATAATATGAGCAAAGTTCTCATCAGCGAAGTTGGCCCACGCGACGGACTTCAGAACTGCAAACAGATCATGCCGCTGGAAGACAAGAAGCGCTGGATTCAGGCCGCTGTCGACGCTGGCGTGGAAGAAATCGAGGTCGGGAGTTTCGTCTCACCGAAACTCCTGCCGCAAATGGCTGATACCGGAGACGTGGTGCGTTTCGCCAAAACCATTCCGGGTCTTGAAGTGGCCGTGCTTGTGCCGAATCTGAAAGGCGCTCAAATGGCGCTGGATGCTGGCGCCGACAAGCTGACCATTCCGCTCTCCGTCAGCGAGACACACTCTATCCGCAACATTCGCCGCACACATGATCAGGTGATTGACGAAGCCAAGGCTATTGCGGACCTGATCGCCACGCTGCCAGAAGGCAAACGTCCACACTTTGAAGGATCTCTATCAACGGCATTTGGCTGCACGATTGAGGGGCCAATTCCGGAAGCTCAGATTCTCAAACTCTCTGAACGCCTGATGGCGGCCGGATGCGATGAAGTCGGTCTGTCTGATACGACAGGCTATGGCGACCCGAAATCCATTCGCCAGCTTATCAGGGCGGTCCGCGCGACCGTTGGTAACGAGAACCTCACGGGTGTTCACCTGCACAATACGCGCGGGCTGGGCCTCGCGAATGCGCTCGCGGCTTACGAAGAAGGCATCACAACATTTGACGCGTCACTGGCAGGTCTGGGCGGTTGCCCAACCTCCCCTGGTGCCAGCGGAAACATCGTCACTGAGGACATTGTGTTCATGTTCGAGTCGATGGGCATTGATACCAATATCGATCTTGAAAAACTGCTCGCAATCCGCGCCATTCTGAGCGAAGCCCTTCCCGGTGAAGAGCTGTACGGGTTTACCGCGAATGCTGGCTTGCCGCTCGGCTTCAAGGGACAGCCTGTCCCGAAACCAGACGAACTCGTCAACTAACCTCAGACCCAGGCAAAAGACATGGCCAATCTAGACGCACTTATCACCCTCATCATTTATTCGGCCATTCTGGTCGGCATTGGGTATTGGGCGTCTGCAAAGATGAAGTCCGAAGACGACTTCATTCTCGCAGATAGAGGCCTTGGGTCAGTCGTCGCAGGCCTTGCTTACGCGGCCTCGACCTCTTCTGCCTGGGTATTGCTCGGCTTTTCGGGCTTTGTGTATTCGGTCGGCCTGTCTGCCTTCTGGATGGTGCCCGGCATTCTTGCCGGATACGCCGTTGTCTGGTTCTGGGCAGGGCATGTCCTGCAGACCGAATCCAAAAAGCATGATCACCTCACTCTGACCGACTTCATCGTTCAGGAGGCGAGCCCGAAAGCCGCGCGGATCATCCGGATCGTTGCATCGCTGATGATCGCTTTCAGCTTCTCCTGGTATATTGCCGCTCAGCTGCAAGGCGCTGGCCAGGCCTTCGACGATCTGTTCGGCAGTGGTATCGCCATAGGCGTCATTATCGGCGCTGCCCTGATCCTGCTTTATACCTTTCTGGGTGGCTTTGTGGCCGTATCGCTCGTCGACACGCTGCAGGGCATATTGATCGGCGTTGTCGCAATCATTCTGCCACTGGTCGCTTTCCTGCATGTTGGCGGGGTTTCAGGTCTGTCAGACATGCTGGCCGAAGCACCTGCAGATTACAGCGATATCATGGGCGGGCGCGTCGGCATGGTTGCCATAGGGTTTGTACTGGGCCTGACGGCAACGGGTTTTGGCGCGCTTGGACAGCCACACCTCCTCGCCTGGATCATGGCCGCGCGTGACAAGAAAGCCCGCGTTCAGGGCGGCGCGATCGCCGTTGGCTGGGGTTTTGTTGTCTATCTGGGAATGGGCGTTCTCGGTCTTTCCGCCCGTGTTATCTTCGGTGACACAGGCATAAGCGAGGGCGTTTTCTTTGGCTCAGCCGAACGCTTGCTTCCCGGTATTCTCGCAGGCGTTATCGCAGCAACGACTCTTTCCGCCATCATGTCCACGGTCGATAGCCAGTTGCTGGTGACGGGCGCAGCGCTTAGTCACGATCTCGGACTGGTGCGGCTTGCTCCAAAGCACAAGCTCCTTATCTCGCGTCTGGCGATTGGCCTTGTCTGCGTCGCCGCCATTGGCGTGACGCTGTTAATGCCATCTTCGATTTTTGAGCGTGTGCTGTTTGCCTGGGTTGCGCTGGGCGGCACGTTCGGCCCGGTTGTTGTCGTGCGCGCGCTTGGATGGAAGCCATCCGGCTGGGGTATTCTGGCAACCATGCTGACAGGGTTTTTCCTCTGCATGGGCCTGACCTTTTTCCTCGCAGGCGGTCCTGGAAGCATCTGGTCAACCATTGCACCATGGGTCGGCGCGTTTGCCGTGCTGCTCATAGACAAACTGCTCGCCAGATAAATGGCGAGCAGCTTGAAGGATTGAGATGGGTCAGTCCGAACAGGTCCGAACTTAAGCAACGAATTCGTAAAGACGCTCGTTCGAATGATGATTGGACAGAGCGTTGTTGATGAAGCCCTGTGTCCGACGCAATGGAGACAACAGATCTTCACGTGCCTTGTTCTGGTTCATCGTCGTCGCGAAGAAGGCAATCGTCAAAGCAGCGACCACTCGGCCATTCTTTGTCAGCGGCACGGAAATACAGGAGGTGCGGCCCGGCGTGATGGTGTGCGGCACACGCTCAACAATCGCATAGCCCTGCTCACGGATCGAATCCAGATCATCCAGCGGGTCCAGCACACAATTCGGATCACCCGGAATTGGCATGCGCGGACCAAGATGCTGCTTCAGGAAGTCGAGTTCATCTTTCGGGAGTGCAGACAGATAGGCTTTGCCATCTGCGCAATAGGCGATCGGCAGGCTGTAACCTGGATAGTACTGCGCAAATGTCCGCGTCGTCATTGCGTGGGTGCTGTCCTGCAGAACCATCTGGTTTCCAACGCGGGTCACAATCGAAACCGGCCAGCCGATTTCACGCGTCAGAGCTTCGATGTGCGGACGAGCAATGCGAACCAGTTCATTGTCATCCTGATAGCCGTAAGAGAGCAGTTGGACCTTCGGAGCCGGGCGATAATTCTTGCGGGTCTTTTCACGCTCAATCATGCCTTCATGCACGAGAGTCTGAACGATACGGCAAGCACTCGGATAAGGCAGGCCTGATTCCTTGGCGATATCCATCAGGCAGATCGAACCGGCACGGTTCACAATCTGAAGGATATTCAGAGCGCGACTGATCGATCTGATCGGAATACCTTTTTGGGATTCCTCACCCATCGCATTGGTGTCTTCAGCGGTTTCCAGAAGTTCGGTCATGATCGGCTCCTTGGTATATTGATATACCAATTACGGCAAAGCTTCACTTAACTGTCAAGAATGGTTCCTGGCCACCCCTCACGCTAGGGTAGGTTGCGCATTTTTTGACTTCGATCAGGCAGATGCGACAAAAGCTTGTGCAACTCGCAGAGCGAACAAACGCCCCATGATTGCATGAGGCGGCCGAGTGTCACTTAAACGTGTTTTTTGCTTGTGTCGGACGGATCAGTCAGCCGGAGCTTTGCGCTCCAGGTCATGCATGACCATGTGATACTGATATCTGTCGGCGCGATAATTGGTGACCGAAAACTGTATCGGACGCTTTTCACTGTCGCGCAGAACGCGGTGAATTGTCAGAACAGGCGCACCTTCTGCCAGCATCAGGGCCTGTGCGGTTTTCCCCTTAGCCGTTTCCGCCAGAATGGTCTGTTCCGCACTGACAACCATATGCCCGGCTTCTGCAAGCAAGGTCGTGAAGGGGCGCCACGCGATATCGTCCCGATTGATCTGCGCCGCGATATCCATGGGTGTGTGGTTCACAATGAACGAAAATGGCGCGCCTTCGAGGTGGCGAAGACGCTCGGCACGCTGAACCAGAGCACCCGGCGTGATTTCCAGATGTCCGGCCAGTTCAGCATCCGCGTGGACTTCTTCGAGATGCTTGAGTTCAATTTCGGTGTTGAAGCCCAGCTGACGCAAATGCTCCATCGGAGTCATATAGTCCCCGCGGACCGTTGGCGTATTGTGACTATAGGAAACAATCGTTCCACGCCCACGATATCGGGTAACAAACCCGGCCGCTGCCAGCTCGTTCATCGCCCGCTTCACCGTGATACGTGAAACGCCCAGATCAACTGCGAGCGTTTCTTCGGCCGGAAGCTTTGAATTGAAGCCGAACACGCCGGATTCGATTTTCGCCCGTAACAGCTGATAGATTTGCTGATACAGAGGAACCCCACCCAATGTATCGATTTCCTGCGGATGGAGTTCAATCGTCAAGCTGGTAATCCTTTACTGGGATGTCCCCACATTCAAACCGAATGTATCCCGTTCGTTACTTGGACCAGTTTGCCGAAATCTCGGAAGCGGTCGAAACTCGTACGCCCTCTAAACCAGCCAATACTTTAAGTATACCTTTTAGTGCATGGATGCGGAAAGGTAGTCCTGAAACATAAGGCGTCAAGGTGAAACCAAAAACCTGTGATCCAAAACGGTCGTATTCTGCAAGCAGATAGCGAGCCGCTTCGGTGATTTCGGCTTCCCACTCATCCTCCGACTGGCGCTTCGTAATCAGCAAATTGAAGTCGTTGAGTTCGAAGTGATTAGGCAGGCATGTCAGAGACCCGGCAGCGGTTTTCATCTCAACCGGTCTCTGGTCCATTTCCCAATCGAGCAGCGTCGTGAAGCCATGTTTGGCAAGCAGTTCCGGCGTGTTGTAGGATTCATTGCGTGCCGGGCTCATCCAGACCTTTGGCGACAGGCCATGCTTTTCGAACAAGGCTTTGGTCTCGACGATGTAAGCCTCTTCATCCGCTTCGCTGAGGCCAGCATAGTGAATATGGTCGGTTGAGACGCCATGGGCTGCGATTTCATGGCCATCAGCCAATACGGTCTCAATGAGTGGCTTTACCCGATCAAGCAGGACAGCATTGACGGGAAAGACCGCTTTCAGGCCTTCCGCGCGCAAAGCTTTCAGTATGCGGAATACGCCAACCCGAAGACCATAATCGCGCGTCGTATAATGGCGCAGATCCGGATAAGGCGTCACCATTGCACCTGGATGCTTGAAAGGCTTACCAGACGGATTCAGCGGGAAGAATTCCAGCGGAACAACGATGAAGGCATCCAGCCTGGTGCCGTCATCCAAACGCACGGGCTCACGCTGCGCGCTGTATGACCATGGATATAGGTCATGATCATTGCCGTAAGCACGCTTTGGATATTCAAGATAACTCATTGTCATTTGCCGGCTCCTGAGAAGCCAGTCCCACCTGTTGCCAGACCCTGCGCATTGATGTCGGCAAGCGTCTGATCCCAATAATGTTCACGATAATATTCTGCGATCTCGCGCCCGGTTGCGAACCAGACATCGTCGCTATGCGCCTTGATATGCTCGAGCGCTTCTTCAAACATCCGGATACGGTGTGGCTGAGACACCAGATAGGCGTGAAGCGGAATACACATCACTGTGCCGCTTTCCTCACCCTCTTCGAGCAGCTGATCGAAATGGCGTTTCAGCACATCAGCGTATCGGGACGGTGATTGTGACAGCGAGCCGTATGTGATGACATCATTCACTTCGAGCGAATACGGCAAAGAGACAAGCTTGCCGGATTTCGTCTTCAGCGGCTGCGGCTGATCATCCTGGAACAGGTCACAGGAATACCAGAAATCATATTCTGCAATGAGATCGATCGTACGTTCAGTGTGTGTCAGAGCTGGTGCCAGATAACCGCGAATACGCTGCCCGGCTTTCTCCTCGACGCTTTTGATACAGTCTTCAAGCACTGCACGTTCGGCGGCTTCGTCAAAGCCGTAGGAGTAACGCGTGTTGTAGATACCGTGAGAGAAGAACTCCCAGTCCCGCTTCACGCAATCCTCAATAATCTCCGGATGATGGTCCAGCAGCGCAATGTTCAGCGACACAGAACCGCGAAGATCATATTTGTCGAGCAGCTCCATCAGGCGCAAATGTCCGACGCGGTTCCCGTAATCGCGCTGGGAAAAGCCGATAATGTCCGGATTGCCCTTCGGCCAGGGCTGACGCCAGTCGTTGTGAGGCGGCTGGTATTCATAATATTCGATATTCGGAGCGATCCAGAAAGCGAGTTTCTTTCCGCCCGGCCATTCGATTTTCGGACGTTTCTCGTACGGCCAGTAATCGTAGAGGTTTGGTTCTGCGAACATGCTCATTTCTCGCCCTCATAGGAGTCGAGCCAGGAAATGACGTCAGCAACCTTCACCACGTCTGCATATTTCAGGTGCAGATCGGTCAGGTTCGCGAAATGATAGCTTTCATGCTTGTCGGCGACGCACTCCATCGGAACAATGGTGCGATAGCCCCGAGACAGACTATCCACCGCCGTTGCGCGGATGCAGCCGGATGTCGATCCACCCGTCACGACAACCGTGTCGATCTTGTGCCAGGTCAGGAAGCTCTCAAGCGGTGTTTCGAAGAACGCGGATGGCATACGCTTGGTGTAGACCGCATCAACCGACCGATCGATATTCAGGCGGTCATCAAACTCAGACCGTTCCGAACCGAATTTGATATTCTGCAAGCTGTCTGGTGTGTCCGTGCGTGTACCCCAGACGCCGGCGTCAGCGGCATTGTCCATATACGCGACGTGTGTCCACACAACCGGAAGCCCTTTGGATCGCGCCAGGGCCGAAATCTGGTCGATGTAGAACATCTGCTTTGGATCGGTGACGTAGGAGGTCTTCGGATAAAGGTCCGGACGCGTGTAAGATTTTTGCGGATCAACGTTCACAATCGCGAGGCGCTCTCCGAAACCGAAGGCTGCACGTGTCGGATTGGCATAAACGTCTTCAAAAATCTGTCTGGCGGTTTTGTCCGATGTCACCATTGTCGGCTGGGGATCATTGGAAGTCTGAGTCATGAAATACGTACCTTTTGATATCTGCCAGACATCGACCCGAATACGCTGGTCGATATGAGAAAATCGTGCATCTTCCAGTCCTAGAGCGAAGAAGACGCGTTTCCTCGATAAAAAACAAAGTAATCGGTATGCGATTAAACCCTGAGGGGAGCTTCGCGCAATGCCTCGCCAATGCGCGCGCTATCCGCCCAATGAGAAAGCTTCACAGGCAACTGGACGACTGAAAGGGTCGATGCCTTGCTCTTCACACGGATGAAGAGGGCCCGACATATGACAGGAACAAGCGCCAGTGAATTTCGAAAATCCTGGCTCGCCATTATTGCTTGCGCAGTCGGCGTCGGCGTTGGTCTGACGGGCCTCCCATTCTACACCTTCGGCGTTTTCGTCAATCCGCTCGAGGAAGCCTTCGGATGGAGCCGGTCCGAAATCATGACAGGGCTCCTGATCGTTAATGGTGGCACGGTTTTTCTAAGCCCGCTTCTCGGCGTTCTGATGGACCGATTTGGCGTTCGCGTGATCGCCATTCCGGCTCTGATCGGGCTTGCCGCGGGCTTCTTTGCGCTGTCTTTCAGTGGCCCGGGCATTCTCAGCTTCTATCTTGGCTGGGTGGTTCTGGCGATCCTGGCGAGCGGCACCACACCGCTCAGCTGGACGCGCGCCATCTCCGAGCGATTTGATCAGGCGCGAGGATTGG
The DNA here is from genome assembly GCF_042659465.1 of Ponticaulis profundi. NCBI lineage: Bacteria > Pseudomonadati > Pseudomonadota > Alphaproteobacteria > Hyphomonadales > Hyphomonadaceae > Ponticaulis > Ponticaulis profundi. Next base: position 291,730 of record NZ_JBHSSW010000005.1, read on the forward strand.
CATTAGGCCTGACCCTGCTCGGCACTGGCGTTGCCAGCGCGCTTGGCCCGTCTCTCGTACAATATGCGATTTCATCCGGCGGCTGGCAGGCAGGCTATCGCGCGATGGGCCTTTTTGTTCTGATCATCGCACTGCCCCTCGCCCTGATCGGCTTGCGCGGAACGACAAAGCCGAAGACTGAAGAGGCCTCTGGGGAAGCTGCGCCTTTGAAAGAAGGCTTCACCTTTGGAGAGGCAGTCACCAAGCCCGCTTTCTGGCTCATTATTTCCGGCATCTGTTTTGTGATTTTTGCTCAGGCAAGCTCCACGGTTCACTTCATTCCACTCCTCAGAAGCCGTGGCATCAGCGCTGAGACAGCGGCTGGCATTATGGGCGCGCTCGGCATTTCGGTCATTATCGGCCGGATTGTCGTCGGCTATCTTCTGGACAGGTTTCAAGCGCCCAAAGTTGCACGCGTCTTCCTCATGGTGCCTGCGCTCTCGCTCCTCTTGCTTCTGACACGCGACGACCTGGCAAGCGCCTGGCTCGCCGCAATCCTTCTTGGACTGGCAGCTGGCGCTGAAGTCGATCTGCTCGCCTATCTGGTCGGCCGCTATTTCGGCCTGCGAAGCTATGGCCTGATCTACGGCGTCGCCCTGTCCGGATTTGCCGTTGGCGGCGGGTTGGGGCCCATGGTGACCGGCATGATCTATGAGGCAAATAACGGCTATCAGACCGCTCTGATTGGCGGTATTGTCATCTTTGCGATTGGCGCAGGACTGATTGGATGTCTTGGAAAATATCCTGATTTTGCCCGACAGGCGAAAACTTAAAATATTTTAAGCTGATAAGCCGCACGCGCCTTCGTACTCCCCATTCTTTCGATTTGTATCTGCAAAGCCCGATTGACGAGCAGCGGCCAGAAAAACGCACGGAGCACCAGACAGACATGTCCAGTAAAAAAGCCACGACAGACCTGTCAGCACCGTTCAATCCGGGGCGCCGAAGCCTTCTGGCGACAGGACTTGCTGCTCCCGCTATCCTTGCCGGAAGCGCAGCGGCGCAGACCGAAGTACGCGCTCAGCCAAACCCTTCCTGCGATCCGGAAAAACGCACGGTTCAGACCCCAGCAGATCTGGTTGTCGAGACCGTTGCAGGACGCGTAAGAGGTTATGTTTCCTCTGGCATTCTGACCTTCAAGGGCGTCCCCTATGGCGCGCCAACCGGCGGAGAAAACCGCTTTCTGCCGCCAAAGTCGCCAGAGCCATGGAGCGGTGTCAAAGACGCTTTTGCATATGGCCCAACCTGCCCTCAGGAGGCCCCCACAGCTGGCGGCCGCATGGGTTTTCTGCTGGCGCATCAATACGGTTATGAAGCCGAAGATTGCCTGAACCTGAATGTCTGGACCCCGTCAACAGATACAAACAAACGCCCGGTCATGGTGTGGATTCACGGCGGCAACTACACCACCGGTTCCAGCTATGCCATCCGCGCGCAGGACGGCGAAAATCTTGCCCGCCGCGGTGATGTGGTCGTGGTTTCGGTCAATCATCGCCTGAATGTTCATGGCCATCTCGATCTGGGTGCGATTGGCGCTCCGGACGAATATGCAAGTTCCGTGAATGTCGGCATTCTTGACCTGATCAAAGCCCTCGAATGGGTACGCGACAATATTCGTGAATTTGGTGGCGACCCGAATAATGTCACCGTCTTCGGACAATCAGGCGGCGGACTGAAAATCAGTCATCTGAGCGGCGCACCCGCCGCAAAGGGCCTCTTCCATAAGGCAATTGTTCAAAGCGGCTCCCAGGTCGAGCCGTTTGATGAAACGATGACCCGACCGCTTGCCGAATTCCTGCTCGAAGAGCTGTCTCAATCGTCTCTGGATATCAAAGCGCTTCAGGCCGTTCCGCTCAAAGAGCTGCAAGCGGCTGCGCAACGGGCAAACGCCCGCTGGAAAGCACAGGGCAACCCGAACGACATCTGGACACTCGTCGGCTGGGCCCCGCGTCTGGAGGCAAACAGCCTGCCGCATAACCCCTATTCAAAAGAGGCTGCGAGCGTTTCAAAAGACATCGCCCTGATGGCAGGCACGACACTTCATGAATTCAATATGGCGCTTTTCTTCCCGCCTTCGGAAAACATGACGTTCGAGGAACTGCGGACCAATCTCGCCCGCGCTTACTCAGACCCGGATGCCGTGATGGCAAGCGCGCGCGCGGTCTATCCAAACGAAAAGCCCGTCGCACTGGCGGCAATCATTGGCGCAGGCGGCTTCAATCGACAGAACGCGATCGATCAGTGCCGGGCGAAAGCTGCACTTGGCGGCGCACCAGCCTATCTCTATCAATACTGCTGGCAGACACCCGTCCTTGATGGCCTTCCGCGTGCCTATCACTGTTCGGAAATCGCAATGGCCTTCGCCAACGCCACCAAAGAGGCTCAGGCAACCGGCGGTGGACCTGAAGCGTTGAATGTCGAACAACAGGTCAGTGACGCCTGGATCAGTTTCGCCCGAAACGGAAATCCGAACCATGAGGGCCTTCCGAACTGGACACGCGTCTTCCCGGAAAATGCGCCCACAATGATCCTCGATGCCACGTCACGTATCGAAGTGGAGCGCGATGAGCCTATGCTGAGCGTGATCCGAGAGACCAAAATCTAGAATACAACTGTATTTTAGAAATCCGTAAAACGCATGATGAGTGCAAACGTAGTTTTGCACTTTACCCAGGGCTCTGTGAGAAAAAGGTCACAGGTTAGCGCTGAATTCAGAAGAATTCTGTCTATCTGTTTTACGCTTTCACGAATTCTGTTCGGTACACGAACAATTCCCAAGTCCTTGTTCCAGATTTTCTGCTCCGACGATCTCATGCGGACAGGGAAAATCCGTTTCCTTGTTAATCGTGCACGCGGGTTGCACGACGCAAACTACATGGGGTTTTAAGTGGTAAACAAATCAAAATTCCGCATGGTTCGACAGAGTGTAAGCGCAATTGCCCTGGGGACGGCAATCTACGCAACTGGCTCTCTCGCCCACGCACAAGAAGCTGCTGAGCCAGTCGCTGCTGAAGAAGGCGCTCGTCGCATGAACAGCATCGTCGTCACGACGCGCCGCCAGGAAGAGAGCCTGCAAGAGGTTCCGATTTCCATCACGGCGCTCGGCGATGAAGACCTGCTTGAAAAATCAATCGGTGACTTCGACGACGTCGCAGCTTACACGCCAGGCCTGTCTTTCCGTGACTTCGTAACAGGCTTTAACGGCGTTGCGACCATGCGTGGTCTCGCTCAGGCGAACGTTCAGGACGCTGTTGGTAACGTTGGTGTCTTCGTTGACGGCATCTACCTGCAACGTGGTTACATGGTGAACTTCTCGCTCGCTGACATGGAGCGTATCGAGGTCGTCAAAGGTCCACAATCAGCGCTTTATGGCCAGAACACCTTCTCTGGCGCAATCAACGTTGTGACCAAGAAACCAACAAACGAATTTGAAGCTGACGGCTCTGTCACGGTTGGCAACTACAACCGCACAGAAGTCAAACTCGGCGTTGGTGGTCCAATCATTGAAGACAAACTCATGGCGCGCGTTTTCTACGCAAACTCTGAGTATGGCGGTTCGATCGAAAACAACTATCCAGGCATTAACGGCGACGATTTCGACCATTTCGGTGGTTATGACCGTACAGCCTATTCCGGTACTGTTGTCTTCACGCCAACAGACAATCTGACATTCACAGGTTCTTACCAGAAGCTCGAGCGTACAGAAGAGCAGCGCGCGCACTACACAATGAGCGGTGTTGCTGAAGAATGGGCTCTGAACGCTGGCGAAACCAACCAGTTCGGCACAGGCGACTGGTTCGCAGGCACACTGCCAACGAACCCAGGCGAACTGCTGTCTGGTGCAAACCCGGATCGTCCACGCGGTCTGTTCTCTGTGCCTCAGCCAAACCTGATCACAGACTCCGAGATCTACCGTCTTGGTGCGGAATGGGAAATCAACAGCGCGTTCACGCTGAACTACACCTACGGTAACGCCGAAGGTACAGCGCTTGAAAACTTCTGGTTCCCACAGAACAGCTATAACCCACTTGGTGGCCTCGCTGTTTATCAGAACCAGCACGAAGGCGGCACGATCGAGTTCAAGAGCCACGAGCTTCGCCTGAACTATGACGATGGCGGCATCTTCCGTGGTGAAGTCGGCGTTTATCAGTCTGAAGCTGACGACCTGTTCGCATTCGGTCTGAACATTCAGCCTGCAGATGGTGAAGTGAACCGTACGTCGACCAACCCGGTTGATCCGAACGCGATGACGCTGCCATTCCAGCTGCAGAACCGTGTCTTCGAAACTGAAGCTGTCTTTGCTCGCGGTGAGGTCGACTTCCTCGACGGCCAGGCAAGCCTGAGCGTTGAAGGCCGTTACACGGTCACAGACGTCAAAGTTCGTGACCAACTGGCTCGCAACGCTGCTGAAGATGCAGGCCTCGACCCAGACGTCGAAGCTCCGGATCTCACAGACTCCTGGAAAGAGTTCACACCACGCGTGAGCCTGAACTACTTCGTCACACCAGACAGCATGGTCTATGGCTCGATTGCCAAAGGCGTGAAATCAGGTGGCTTCAACGGTTACGTCACAGGTACAGTGCCGCTCACCGAAGACGAGCAGTCTTACGGTCCTGAATCCAACTGGACATATGAGCTCGGTGCGAAGAACGAATTCCTCGACGGCCGCCTCTTCGCGAACGTTGCCGTGTTCTACACGAAATGGGAAAACCAGCAGATCTCTGTTGTTCCTGAGAACTATGACGTGACCATCGGCGACGATGATCAGGCGGTTCCAGGCATCTGGGGTTCGGTTGGCGACTCAACGGCTAAAGGTATCGAGCTTGAAACAAGCTGGGTCCCAACAGACAACTGGAGCTTCTACGGCAACCTGTCTTACACCAAAACCGAATACGGTGACGGTGCGAACAACCCTGCTTATGGTGAAGTTTCCGGCAACGAGATCCCAGGCACACCGCCACTCTCTATCTCTGTTGGTGGTGAATACCGTCAATCGCTCACAGATCTCATCGAAGGCTTCGCGGCTCTCGACGTAAACTATGACAGCGAGATGTACATCACGCCGGACAACACGATCGAAATCGAGCCACGTACGCTCGTCAACGGTCGCTTCGGTATTGAGCGCGGCAATGTGAAGGCGTTCTTCTTCGCGAAGAACCTGTTCGACGAATACTACATCGACAGCTCCTTCCTGATCCCATCTCTGAACACGATCACCCCTTCTTTCGGTGAGCGTCGTACAGTTGGTGTGACGGTGTCCTTCTCTTACTAATCCCGAGCACAGAGCTGGAAAGACTCAGCTTTTCAGCTCTATTCTCCAACTTAACGGCACCGATCCTCATCGGTGCCGTTTTTCTTTGGCTGATGGTCTGTTCGGCTGTCGACGAAAGTGGACATTGTTCCGACATCGATTAAATGAGTTCGTAAGAGTGTGCTGGCGAAACGCCATGCATGCACATTTATTCGCCTAGCGATTATCCCTATTGATTGTGTGGTATTTGGCGTCACGCCAGGCAGAAATACTCACGCGACAGGCAGCATACCTTTCGTTCGAAAAAGACATAAACAAAACGGATGAACCAATGACTTTCATGACGAAAATCGACCGCTCGAGCTCCGGCTCACAAGCGGCGCCTGATTTCTCCCTCAGCCAGCGCGGTCGATCCGGCCTCGAAATCCTGGGCTCGATCCAGAAGTATTCTTCGGGCTATCTGCGCAGCATTGCCTCAGACACATTCCATGCGAACCCGGAAGCCCAGAAGCTTTCTGCAGAGCATGAAGCCGACACAAATCCGGACAAGGCCGACCTGCGCAAGCGTATTGCTGCCGCACGTGAGATCTGCCTGTCAGACAAGGATTACCGTATGGAGCGCTTTCTTCAGCGCTATGTCGCCGAAGAGAATTTCAACCGCGGCATTCCCGCGATCGAAGAGCGTCGCGAAAACTTCGAAGCCTTCATGAACATGAAGGTGGAACCGGTCGAAGGTTCGGAACTGGACGTTTCCAACGAAATCGAACCGCCAAAATATTATGACCGCGTCGAATGGCACCTCGAGCCAGGCGGCTGGGATGGCTATGACCTCTACGGCCCGCTGTTCGCTTTCGGTCTCGGTCCGCTCATCTTCCGCTTCGGTGGCTATGCGGCCGTTGGCTATGGTGACGACATCATCGAGCAACGCGCTTCCGCAATCCGCCAGCTTCCGAAAGAAAGCTATGAGCGCATTTATGAGCCAGGCTGCGGCGGTGTCTCTACCCTCGGCGCGATCAACAAGATATTCCCGGACGCAGAGCTTTATGGTTCCGATCTCTCTCCTCTGCTTTTGAAGAATGGCTATATGCTCGCCAACAAGCAGAAATTCCCGGTTCACCTGAAACTGGAAGACTCGACAGCGACAAGCGAGCCGGATGAGAGCGTCGACGGCGTCATCACCTATGCGCTTCACCACGAGCTGCCACCTAAGGCGAACAAGGAACTCTTCAAGGAGATGTTCCGCATCATGAAGCCAGGCGGCGATATCGTCCTGTCTGACCCGCCACCTTTCCGCGCTGTCAGCCTGTTCCAGGCCGTCCTGCTGGACTGGGATACGGACCACCGCGAAGAGCCATTCTTCTCGACCATTCTGGAATCCAGCCTCGAAGACATGCTTGAAGAAGCCGGTTTTGAGAAGGTTGAAGCCTACGCCATTGGTCAGGGTGGATATCCATACATCACACGTGCTCGCAAACCCGAGACAACAACCGCAGAACAGGGAGTTGCGGCGTAATGGACAGAAATTATCTCGACGAGAAAAGCGTCACTGATCTTGGCCGCATGCTGATGGCTCTCATGTCAGAGGTCTGGATTCTGAAAGATCGCACCATGCTGCTTGAGCACGTTCTCGAAACACGCGGCGGCATTGCGAAGGACGAGCTGGAAAACATGGAAATTCCAGAAGACCTTGCTGCGAAGATCGATGCTGAACGGGACAAGTTTGCAACCCTCGTCCTCAGCGCGCCAATCGCTGGTGAGAAGCGTTCTGTAAAAGACATTCTGGAACGTGCGGGCCTGAAAGACAGCCCGGTCCTCGCCAACGCTGACTAAGCGATCACACGAGCAAACAATATCAAAGGCCGGGATGGTTTCATCCCGGCCTTTTTTTGACTGGACCCGCGAAACCCCAGTCTTTATGGGATGATTCATGATGGTTTTCCCGCAAGGGAAATGAAAACGGGAATGCCGTGATGCTCTTCGAGCAAAGTCGGCAGCTGTGCCCGCAACTGTAACCGATGAGCAAAGCCGCTCATTTGCCACTGGATGTAAGATATCTCATCCGGGAAGGCGCGGCCAAGCGATGAAACGGGAGCCAGGAGACCTGCCATCATACGTCGCCCCTCTTCTCGACCGGGTCACAGTCGAAAGAGCGGAACACCGTAGCGGCGACATCACACTGGACACAGCCGCCTCCTCACAGGGGCGGTTTAACCTATGAGTCAGGGAGACCGCCCCGTTGGCGACACAACTTACGTCGAAAGACATTCAGGCAGCCATTGATATGAAAACAAAGCCGGTCGGCTCGCTTGGCCGGATTGAGAAGCTTGCTGCCCAGATTGCCGGATTTCAGAACACCCTTACACCCAGGCTTGAAACCTGCGGCCTGATCCTGTTTGCAGGAGATCATGGCATCGCACGGGAAGGTGTTTCAAACTATCCGCAGGCCGTGACGCGCCAGATGGTACAGAACTTTCTCACTGGCGGCGCCGCTGCGAATGTCTTTGCGCGAACCAATAACGTTCAGGTGCGTGTTGTTGATACCGGCGTGTATGGCGAACCGATTGAACATCCCGGCCTGATCTCGCGCCGTCTTGGCGACGGCACAGAAAACAGTGCGCAGAAACCAGCCATGAGCAAACCACAGCTCGACATGGCCCTGGCAAGCGGCGCGCAGCTCGCCGGAGACGGCGATTTTGACGCGCTCTGCTTCGGCGAAATGGGCATTGGAAACACCTCAGCAGCCACGCTGATCCTGTCCAAAATCACCGATGAAAGCCTGAAAAGTCTCACGGGACGCGGCACAGGGCTGGATGATGAAGGCCTGCGTCGCAAACTCTCTATTCTGGAGCGCGCCGCCAGACGAACACCGGACCGGCTCAGCGTGGAAGACGCGCTTCTGGAGTATGGCGGGTTCGAAATCGCGACAATGGCCGGCGCCATGATCGGTGCGGCCAAAAAGGGCCGGATGGTCCTCGTGGATGGCTTTATCGCAACCTGCGCAGCCTATTGTGCGCAGCGCATGGATGTCTCATCGCGCGACGCCATGATCTTCACCCATGTCTCCAATGAGGCCGGCCACCGGCTCGTCTGCAAGACCATGTATGTCGAGCCCCTGCTGGATCTCGGCCTGCGACTGGGTGAAGGCACAGGCGCATTGCTGGCATGGCCCATCGTCAAGTCTGCTGCAGCCATGTTGCGAGATATGGCAAGCTTCAGCGATGCCGGCGTCAGCGGACCTGCCTGATGCGCCAGATCCGCGAAGAATGGCTTCGCTTTCTTCTGGCACTGCAATTTCTGACCCGGCTGCCGATCGCTCTGAAAGACGATGAGTTTTCACCGGAGCGCCTGGAAAGCTCCACCCGGTATTATCCGCTTGTGGGTTTGCTGATCGGAAGCGTCGCGGCTCTTGCCTATTACCTCTGCGCACTGGCGCTTCCCGCGCCTCTGCCTATACTGATCTCAACCGCTGCGAGCCTGCTTCTGACCGGTGCCTTTCATGAAGACGGACTGGCTGACACCTTTGACGGCATTGGTGGCGGGCTCACACGAGAGGCCGCTCTCAATATCATGAAAGATAGCCGCATCGGCACGTATGGAACAGCAGCGCTTGTGACCATTCTGCTGATCAAGGTTTTCACACTGTCCGCGCTGTCGCTTCCGCTCGCCATCGGCGCGCTCATTGCGGGCCATGGCCTCAGCCGCGTATCCGCTGTGATGGTCATGGTCACAAGCCGGTATGTCCGCTTTGAGGGCAAAGCCAAACCGGTCGCTTCAGATGTTGGCACCAAGGGACTTGTCTTCCTCGCTGCTTTTACGGCGCTCATTCTGATCGGACTGGGCCTTACCGGCTGGTCACTCCCCTTGCTGGCCTGTGCTTTGGTCGGCCTGATCGCAGGACATGTGCTGATACGTTTGTTCTATGAGCGCAAGCTTGGCGGCTATACAGGCGATGCACTCGGCGCGACCCAGCAAATCAGCGAGATTGGCTTTTATCTGGGGGCGCTCGCATGGCTTTGATCCTGTTACGTCATACACAGCCCGACATTGCAGAAGGCATCTGTTACGGGCAGTCCGACCTGCCACTTGCGTCAGACTTCGAAGCGCAGCTTCAGCGTCTTTACGAAACGCTGCCAGGCTTTTCACGGCTCTATACCAGCCCGCTTCAGCGCTGCCATATCCTCGCAGCGCATCTGTCGTCTGCGCGGGGCATACCGGTTTTTGTCGACCCCAGACTGATGGAAATGAATTTTGGCAACTGGGAAAACCAGGCCTGGAACGACATTTCCCGTCCCGAACTGGACGCATGGGCCGATGACTTCCATCACGCCAGACCCCATGGGGGTGAATCCGTGGCGAATCTCTCAACACGCGTCCGCAGCTTTCTTGCTGACTTGCCGGATCTCAGCGAAGACACGCTGATTGTCTGCCATGCCGGGATTATCCGCGCCTTGCTCGCAGAGATCAACGCCGAGAATGCCTGGCAGTACAAGCTCAATTTCGGCGACTGGATTACGCTCGATGAACATGAACTGAGCGCTCTGAGATGACCGGTCGCGCCATCATGTTGCAGGGAACCGGTTCGGATGTCGGCAAATCCCTTATCGTCGCCGGGCTGTGCCGCCTCGCAAGTCGGTGCGGTCTACGTGTTGCGCCTTTCAAACCACAGAATATGTCGAACAATGCTGCCGCCTGCTCTGATGGCGGCGAGATTGGCCGGGCACAGGCACTTCAGGCGCTTGCCTGCGGACTGGAACCTCGCACGGACTTCAATCCTGTCCTCCTGAAACCGGAGACGGACCGGCGCTCCCAGCTCGTCGTTCATGGGCGAGCTGTCGGCGCACAGGAAGCATCGCTCTATATGACCGAACGCCACAAGCTCCTTGGCCGCGTGCTGGAAAGTTTTGACCGTCTCACGGCAGACTATGACCTTGTGATCGTCGAAGGGGCTGGCAGCCCTGCAGAGACAAATCTGCGGGCACGCGACATCGCCAATATGGGCTTTGCCCGCGCCGCCGGTGTCCCTGTCTGCCTGATCGGCGATATTGATCGCGGCGGCGTCATTGCCGCGCTGGTTGGCACCAGGACCGTCATCGAGGCAGCCGATGCTGCAATGATCCGTGCCTTCCTCATCAACAAGTTTCGCGGTGATCCGAGCCTGTTTGAGGATGGTGTCAAAACCATTGAAGCAGAAACCGGCTGGCCTTCGCTCGGCATTATCCCCTGGCTGAGCGCCGCAAGCCGTCTGCCTGCAGAGGACGCCGTCTCCCTCGAACGGCCACAGGCCCGTACAAGCGGCACGCTGAAGATCGCAGCGCCCATGCTGTCACGAATTGCCAATTTCGACGACGCCGACCCGTTGCGCACCGAGCCGGGTGTTCAGTTTGATTTCATTCCACCCGGTCAGGCCATTCCGCGCGACACCGACATCATCATGCTGTTTGGCACTAAATCCACGCTGGGCGATCTGGACTTCCTGCGCACACAGGGCTGGGACCATGATATCCTTGCACATGCCCGAACCGGCGGACGCGTGTTTGGCATTTGCGGCGGGTATCAGATGCTTGGCCAATGGGTGCATGACCCGGACGGAGTAGATGGGCCAGCCGGAAGCGCACCCGGCCTTGGACTTCTCAACCTGGAGACCCGCATGACCGGCGATAAGCGTGTACGCCCAGTCACCGCTTACGAAGCGGGGAGCGGCGACCCGCTCACGGGCTATGAGATCCATACCGGACGGACAACCGGACCAGACACAGCACGCCCCTTTCTCACTCTGCCGGATGGACCAGACGGCGCGGTGTCCGCCGATGGGCGACTTGCCGGGTGTTATGTCCATGGTCTGTTTGCCAATGACGATTTCCGCCAGCGCTGGCTGAAACAACATGGCGCAAACGAGCTCGCAGACCAGAGCTATGGCGAAGCTGTAGAAGCCGCACTCGATACACTGGCGGATGGCATTGACGCTCATATCGATTTCGAACGCTTCCTCGCGCTTGCTGAAACGCCCGGCTGGACGCCTAACGCATCTTGTTGAGCGCACCCCTCATGCTGACGGCCTTCGGCCTCGAAGCTGCGCTTGGCTGGCCCGACTGGCTCTATCGCCGGATCGCTCACCCCGTTGTCTGGCTGGGAGCCTTGATCTCAGCCCTCGAAACGCGTCTCAATCGAACGGGCTTCAGTCATCATCAGAGATATCTCTTTGGCGCCCTGACAAGCCTGATCGCGATTAGTGTTGCGCTGAGTTTCGGGCTCGCCATTTCCATTCTGTTGCCAGACAAGCTCTGGGCGTTGGGGCTCGAAGCGTTGATCGCATCCAGCCTGATCGCATCGCGCAGTCTTTATTCCCATGTTTCCGCCATTGCAGCTCCGCTTATCCTTAGAGATCTCCATGCCGCACGCCATGCCGTTTCGATGATTGTCGGACGCGATCCGTCTCAACTCGATGAAGCCGGCATTGCGCGGGCCAGTCTGGAAAGCCTGGCGGAAAATGCGTCGGACGGTGTCATCGCTCCGCTCTTCTGGGGTGTCTGTTTCGGCCTTCCGGGCATAGCAGCTTATAAGGCGATCAACACGCTGGACTCCATGATCGGACATCGATCTGACCGCTATCAGGCATTCGGAGGGTTTGCTGCGCGTCTGGATGATCTTGCCAATCTGATCCCGGCCAGACTGACCGGCATTCTGTTTGCCGCAGCCTCTCTCAAGCGATCCGCCTTCACAATGATGTTTCGCGATGCCCGCAAGCATCGCTCTCCCAATGCCGGCTGGCCGGAAGCCGCCATGGCCGGCGCGCTGGGCGTTCGCTTGTCGGGCCCCCGCCAATATGAAAACCATCAGGCTGACGAGCCCTGGCTGAATGGCTCTGCCCCTGATCCACATGGTACAACAATCAGGGATGGACTATCGCTCTATCTGAAAGCCATGAGCCTTGCTGGGCTGTTGATGGCCGTGATCGCCCTGCCCCAAATGGTGACTGCATGATCAATGATCCCATTCATGGCGGCGCGCTCGACCAGATCAGGCACCGCTTCCCGCAAGCGCCCTCACCCTGGCTGGACCTGTCGACGGGGATTAATCCCTGGCCTTATCCGCACACAGAATGGCCCGCAGCAGCGCTTACGCATTTACCCACAGCCACCATGACAGAGGCCTGCCGATCCGCCATGGCGGACGCCTGGCAATGCGACCCGTCCTGCGTTTTGCCGGTACCGGGCAGTGAACTTGCGATCAGGCTGCTCCCTCAGCTCCTGAACATTGGCACAATTGCCGTGCCGCACCCCATTTATGGAGACCATCTGAGCGTTTGGCGGGACGCTGGGCGCAAGGTCATTCCCATGACGGATCCGAGCCAGATCCCTTCAGATGCGCAGGCACTGGTGCTCTGCAATCCGAACAATCCGGATGGACGGCTCTGGTCATTCAACACCCTGAAGGCCTTCCATGGCGAGATGCTCCGGCGAGGCGGCTGGCTCATTCTGGATGAAGCCTATGGTGAGCTTTTAAACGGTGACGGAATAACGCCCGACGCTGGCGCTGATGGCCTCATCATCCTGCGTTCGTTTGGAAAATTCTACGGTCTGGCAGGCTTGCGGCTTGGCGCCCTGCTTGGTCCGCAATCTATTCTGAAACCAGCGAAACAGGCGCTGGGGGTATGGCCAATCTCCGGCCCGGCCCTGACCATTGGAACGCGCGCCTATCAGGACAAAGACTGGCAGGACGCAACGCGCATGCGTCTGGCGACGGCGCGCCAAGCACTTGATGCGGCACTCGCCGCGCTGGGCCTCGCCACCATCACCGGCACGGACCTCTTCCGCTATGTCCATATCGAGAGCGCCCATCAGGTCTGGGAAAAGCTGTGTGCTCAAGGGGTGTATGTCCGACGGTTTGCAGATCAGCCCGACCATCTTCGCATCGGTCTGCCAGAGACTGAGCGCGACCAGGACAGGCTGGTCGGAGCTTTGAAACTCAGCCTTTCAGCGTAAGCGGCAGACCTGCTGCAACAAATTCGACCCGATCGGCAATCCCGGCAACCTGCTGGTTCAGTCGTCCCTGAAGATCACGAAATTCGCGCCCGAGCGGTGTTTCCGGCACCAGCCCCAGCCCGACCTCGTTCGTGACCAGTATGATATCCGTGCGCGCGGCCTGAAGCGTCTTCAGAAGCGCATCGGTTGCAGAATCCAGGTCGACCTCATGATACATCAGGTTCGACAACCAGACGGTCAGACAGTCGACCAGAATGACCCGCCCGATGTCTTCAGCTTTGGTCAGGGCATTTGCCAGATCAACCGGCGCTTCGATGGCATGGGTCCATTCCTCTCCGCGATCGGCCTGATGCTGAGCGATCCGCGCTGTCATCTCGTCGTCCATTGCTTCAGCCGTTGCGATGAACACACGCGGGCCGACATGCGCTTCGGCGAGCGATTGTGCGCGGCGGCTCTTGCCTGACCGCGCACCACCAAGAATGAGAGAAACTGTCATAGCGACGTGTTATAGCGACGTTGCGGGAATTGTAAGCTGACTTACCCACAGATGACGGCCTGAACGTAAAAATGCTTAGCAGGCGGTCCGTTTTTGTTAACCAATTGTTTTCGTCTCACCTGCACGCTCACCCCGCAAGACACAGGTCTGGACCAAACACGACAAGTGGAGCTTCCATGAAGCCCGGCGCCCTCTTTCTGGCTCTTTCTCTCTTCGCACTGGCGAGCACGGCTGAGGCCGCAGAAGACATCTCCTTTGAAGACGGCACGCGCGCGCGTTACGCTGGTGAGCTCGACAGGGCTGTCGATATCTTTCAGCGCCTGACACAGGAAAACCCTGATAATTCGGACGCCTGGGTTCAGCTCGGCCTCACCTATCTCAACCTGCAAAGACTGGACGAGGCAGAAGAGGCATTAAAGCGCGCGCTCCGTATCGCACCCGACTACGAAGACGCCTATCTGGGACTGGCACGCGTGGAATGGTATCGCGGCAACCGGTCCGCAGCCCAATCCTATCTGGAACGCGCGGGCACCTCACAAGACGCAAACGCGCTGCGAGCCCAAATCGACAGCGCCGCATCCGGCCCACGCTGGCGCGCGGATGCAAGCATTGGTTATAGCGAGCTGACCGAAAATCTGCCCGGCTGGTCGGAAGGCGCGCTATCGCTTGGCTATCGCCTGTCCGACGCGACCACGCTCACCACCGGTCTGCAGTATGCGCGTCGTTTCGATAACACTGACCTGTTCCTGCATGCTGGCCTGACACACAGTCTGGATAACAGAGCGCTTCTTTACATGTCGCTCGGCGGGGCACCGGACGGCGATTTCCGTCCCGAGTTCGAGTTCCGGGCTGGCGGAGATTTCCCAATGGTCAGCAGCAGCCAGCGTGACCTGGAAATCTGGGGCCAGATCAGCGCCAGTACGGCCAGCTTCGCATCCGGAGATGTGCAGAGCGCGAGCGCCGGTCTTCAGCTCCGACTGGATAATGACCGTTATCGCATCGGCGCCCGCCTGATTGGTCTGTCAGACGAAACAGATGAAAGTCGCAATGGTTATGCGCTCGATGGCGCATGGCAGGTGACAGACACAATACGACTGTTGTCAGGTTATGCAGACTCGCCAGAGACGTCAGAGGGTGTGACGGTTGATGTGAAGAGCTATCATATCGGCGCACGCTTCCAGTTTGAGACCCATGGCTTCCAGGTGGTGGCGCTGACCGAAGAACGCGGCGCCTATGATCGCACAGGGTTGGTTCTGGCGACAAACTGGCGGTTCTGATGCTTCAGGCAGAACTTCTTCTGCTCTGGTACATCTCTCTTTCGATGGCGTTCTTTTCCGTCATCTTCATGAGCCTGCTCATCATAAACCGCGTCATTTCGAGCGCCTTCAGCCGCCGCCGGGAAATCGCCCGATCTGACCTCGTCGAACATCTGCTGATAACCGGTCCGGAAACAGAAGACAGCGCCGTTTTGCAGCGCCTCACCCGCTCGAGTGTCGTGGTCGCGCAGACCATTGTCGAAACATCGACCATGGTTCGCGGTGCCATGCTGGATGACTTCATTCGACGCCTCGCTGCCTTTGAGATTGAACCACGCCTGATCAAACTGCTCGGCAGCTCCAATCCGCGGTTTCGGATCGTTGCTGCCGAAGCGCTGGCCTACTTCCCCACACCCCAGGTGCGCGATGCCCTCTGGAAAGCTTTTGAAAGACCCGGCCCACTGGGCCAGCGCATTCTGATTGCACAGGCTCTGTTGTCTGCCGGGGCAAAACCCGAGCTTGCGGACTTCCTCGGAAAGTTCGACCTGCACAGTCAGGACATCTCCATCGACATGGCCGGGCTGTTCACAGCTGTTGCCCGGATCAATCCCGAGCCGCTCGTCCGGCGCGCCCGCATCGCATATGACCCACCCTATGTTCGCGCCATGATGTTGAAGACGCTGGGCATTCTGGCCATTTCCGAAAGTCTTCCCGTCCTTATTCGAGACGCGCGCGACGCCTCCCCGCTGGTCAGGGCCTCCGCGCTCGACGCCATTGGCACAATTGGGATTATACCCGATGAGATCGGTATCATTTCAGACGCATTGAAAGACCCGGTTCAGGAGGTCCGCGCCGAGGCGGCCGACGCGGTGGGGCTGCTTCGCCTGCGTGCCCTGATAAATGAGCTTGCGCTTCTGATCGGTGACCGGGCCTGGGATGTACGCTTCCGCGCGGCCAAAGCCCTTCTGACATTCGGTGATCAGGGCCGGTCTGTGCTGTCTGATATTGCTGATTATTCGGAAGACCGGATTGCCTCGCGAACCGCAGCGCTCATTCTGGATGAGGAGCTTTACACATGACGGACTGGCTAATCGGCTCCCTGTCAGACATCGCCGCCTGGGCCACACTGTTCATTGTGCTTGTCGGGCTCGCACAGAACACAATCTATATCCTTCAATTGATACTGGCTGCGCGCGAGCTTACCGCCAATCCGCCGATTCACCGACTGGCTCTGCTGTGGAAACGCTATGCTGACCTCGCCCCGCCAATCGCCCTTCTGTCGCCCGCCTATAACGAAGAACGCTCCATCGTGGACAGCGTCCGCTCCATGCTGGCTCTGGAATATCCCGCTTTCGAAGTCATTGTGATCAATGACGGCTCGAAGGATTCCACCCTTCAGACGCTGAAGGACGCTTTTGATCTGCAACCGCTTTCCCGGGCCTTCCCGACCGACATTGATCACAAACCGATCCGGGGCATTTACAGCGCGCCGCGTATCCCCCGCCTGATCGTGATCGACAAGGAAAATGGGGGCAAGGCGGACGCTCTGAACGCAGGGATCAATGTGTCCCGCGCACCCGTGTTCTGCTCAATGGATGCCGATTCCATTCTGGAATCGGACTCTCTGATCCGCGCTGTACGGCCCTTTATCGATGATCCTGGCAATGTCATCGCCGTCGGCGGGACCGTAAGACTGGCAAATGGCAGTCGCATTGAAGACGGCCGCGTCACGGAAGTTCGAGTTCCAACCAACCCGCTCGCCCTGTTTCAGGTCATCGAATATCTGCGTGCATTTCTCATGGCACGGCTTGCCTGGAGCAAGCTGGGAACGCTCACCATCATATCGGGCGCGTTCGGATTGTTTCGCCGTGCACCGGTGATTGAGGTCGGCGGATATCAGCGCGGAACCGTCGGCGAAGACATGGAACTGGTCATCAAGCTTCACAAATACTGCCGCCAGTCAAAACGACCCTACCGGATCGCCTATATACCGGAACCCGTTTGCTGGACAGAAGCACCAGAGACGCTGAAAATTCTGCGTCGGCAACGCGCGCGCTGGCACAGAGGGTCACTGGAGACCTTTTTCCGCCATGCGGGCATGTTCCTCAACCCGCGCTATGGCCGCGTCGGCGTCGTCGGGTTTGGCAATATCTTCTTCATCGATGTGCTGGGGCCAATCGTCGAAGTGCTGGGCTATATCCTCATCCCGGTATTCTGGCTGACCGGGATTCTGTCCATTGAGTACCTGCTTGCCTACCTCGCTGTCAGTTTCACCTTTGGCATCACCGTCAGTGTCTGCTCGCTGGCATTGGAGGAGGTTCAGCTGAAACGCTTTCCGCGTGTGCGCCATCTACTCCTTCTGACCCTCATCGCGATCCTGGAAAACTTCGGCTATCGGCAGATCAATAATTTCTGGCGCATATTGGGGACCTGGCAGTATCTGAAAGGATCGGAAAGCTGGGGCGAGATGACCCGCAAGGGCTTTGGCCCAAAACCTGGGAATAACTGAAGTCAAATGTGTTTTTCGGCTGCTTTCCATGTTAGGATCAACCATAATTTCTTTCAGTTTTACTGAAGTAATTCGTAATTTCTAACGCATTACTCCGCGAGCAGAAAGCCGCTTACTGTCGTACAATTTGAGCTTTTAGCGGACCTCTGCCATGAAAGTCTTAGTCGCCGAAGATGATCGTATTTTACGCAAGCTGATCTGCCATCAGCTAAAAGCAGCCGGGTTTGGTCTGATTGAAACGGACAACGGAAAATCTGCGCTTGAACTGGCGCGAGCGGAGACGCCAGACATCATTATTCTCGACCAGATCATGCCGGTCATGGACGGAATCGAGACGGTAAAACACATCAGAGAAGATGCGAATCTGCGTCACATCCGGATTCTCATGCTCAGCAATCTTAGCTCCGCTGAGGAAGAATTGAACGCCCGCAAGGAAGGCGTGGATGACTATCTGACCAAGCCCATTGATCGCGATGAGATGATCGCCAGCATCCGTCGATTATCTCAATAACATTCAAGAGCTTAGACATCGGGCGATATACCGAACCGGCTATGACCTGCAGTCTCAGCAGGCAACATGGCGACCTGATACAAGCCGCCATGTCTGAACAAGCTGCTCTGAAGCCTATTGCTCGAAGATCGCCCGGACATCCTCGCGGAAAGACGCCCCGCTGCCTGGACGGCTGTAGAACATGTGTCCGCCATCATAGATCTTGAAGTCCAGCCGGTCCTTTGTCAGGCCGGGTGGCATCTGATCAATGATCAGCGTCGAGGCGAAATACGGGCAGGACAGGTCTGCATAGCCATGGGCGATCACAACATTCATTTTCGGATCAAGTGACATCGCGCCGCGAAGTGCAGAGACCGATTCCGGGTCAACACCCTGATTGTACCAGTCACGGCCCACGGTTGGATTATAAACCCAGTACTTGCCATCCGCCTTCCAGCCGAGCGTATTGGTGATGAGGTCCGTCATGGCGCCACCAACCATGGTGAAGGTCGAGGCCACCGCATCCATCGGCACATTGTAAGCCGACCATGGGTCCGGGTCAGGAATGGTGACATTGATGTCATAACGGCTGGCCATAAGCGCATCTGACTTGAAACGCTCGCGCAGGAAATAGCTCTGGTCGATGCGGCCACCAACGCGCTCTACAGCTTCCTCTGATAGGCCGGTATACTCGATCAGCCTGTCCTGCAGACGCGCCAGCGCATCAGGATCAGACCAGCCTTTCAGCCAGTCTGCCGGAAACTGTCCGCGCGCATAGTCTTCGACCTCAGTCATGATCTCTGGCGAGAGCGGCGTGCCATTGGCCGAGAAGTTTGCCGCTGCCATGGAAGGCAGGCGCACCATCGCCGCCATGGGAGAAACCGCCGCCTTTTCGCCGCCGCCGGGCGACAGCAGGCGACCATCGAGATAAGGCGAAATCAGCATCAGGCCCTTCGGTCCGACGCCGTTCCAGACCTGCAGCTCAGCGGCAATGCGCGGAACACGAAACCCGCCATAGCTTTCGCCAACCAGATATTTGTCAGATGACATCCGGCCATGCGCTTTCAGCCAGTCATAGACCACGCGGGCAAGATAGCTGGCGTCCTGATTGATGCCGTAGAATGTTCTGGCCGTTTCTTCTGGCCCCAGTTCTGAACGGCTGAACCCCGTTCCGATTGGGTCAATGAAGACAAGATCGGTAAATTCCAGCCAGGTATTGGGATTGTCTTCCGGGATCAGGCTGTCGGATGGCGAGTCGCCCTGCGCGCCGAACTGCACGCGCTTCGGGCCAAGAGCGCCAATGTTCAGGAAGCCCGATGCAGCACCCGGCCCACCATTGAACACGAACGCGACCGGACGCGGCGTCTTGCTCGGAACGATATAAGACATGGTCACGACATGACCGGTCACCTTGTCGCCAGCCCCATGCGTCGGGATAGCTTCCACCGTCACGTCATACTTCAGGAGCTGGCCTGAAATGCGGGCCTCCTGAGAGATGGTACGCGGCGGCGGAAAGGCGTCCTCACTGGCCTGGACAGCTGAAGTTTCCGACGGCGCGCCCTGCGCGAAGGCTGCGCCCGGCGCTGCGAACCCTGACAGGGCAAGGAGGGCAAATCCCAGATAGCGTAATTTTCGTCCGTTCACCGGCATATCTCCTCTGAGGACAATCTGATCCAATCTCAATTTTCTGAAAGCACGGGCGAGGACCTCGCCCCCGCCTGCACGTATGGCTAGCGCAGGAAGTCTCGCGCAGCGCCGAGTGTCACGGACTTCAGCGCATGGTCCTCGAACACGGCATGGCCTGCCGGATAGACCTCAAAACTGACGGACGGCGCTGGCGCATTCAGGGCCTCAATCTGCAATTTCTGAAGCAGGTAAGGGACCGCGAAATCATAATAGCCAGCCAGAACACTCACCCGGAGTTCACCATCGGCGGTCAGGCGCTTCAGGGTCGAAAGTGCATTCACCTCACTTCGACCATTCGCCCACCAGAAATTATTGATCTCGACCGGGTCGCGATTATAGCTGGCAGAGGTGGCATAGCCGAGATCATCGGTCAGGCTGCTGACGATCGCCTCATGCAGATCATACCCATCACGCTGCTGGATCACCGACCGGCTTTCGCCCGGTGCAGGGCGCGGATAGGTGGCGCGGCCATCATACGTTGTCAGGACGAGCCCCTCTGCATCAAGCAGAGCCCGTCGAAACTCGGTTGCTTCGAGATCTAGCTCAGCGGCCTTCAGCACCGTTTCGTCAATGCCGATATAGCCAGACATGGTGTCTGCAATCTGCGCATAGTTCAGCGCATCCGGTTCAGGCAAAGCTGTCAGGTCATCCGCAACAAACGCCTCGGCTTGGGCGATGAGCGCATCAAGTGAAAGGTCCGTGTGATCACCCTTGTCATGCCAGTGCGCGGAAGCCGCTTCACTCGGAAGCAACACAGCCGAACGCGGCGGCATCTCAACACCTTCAATCTCGCCTGCAATGCTGGGCGAGATGAGCAGGAGCCCGGCCAGCTGAACACTATCTGCCGGTTCATCCATCAGGCGCGCAGCAACCTCAACGGCGCGCGTGCCGCCATAGCTCTCACCGAGCAGATAGACCGGTGATCCCTCGCGGCCATGGCGTTCCAGCCAGTCTGTGATGAAATCTGCAAAAACGTCTGCATCACCAGAGACATTCCAGAAAGTCTCTTTCGCAGCGTCGCTGAAAACACGGCTATAGCCTGTGCCCGGCGCATCCATGAAGACAAGGTCGGTTGCATCCAGCAGGCTGTCGTCATTATCGACGAACTGAAAGCCGGTATCGGTCTCTGCCGCGACGAAGGTTGTCGGCGCAAGTTGTTCGCGGAGTGGCCAGGTCGCACCACCCGGACCGCCATTCCACACAAATGTGACCGGACGAGCTGGCTCGTCACCGATAAAGGCCGCACTGAACAGCGTTCCACCGAGACTTCCATCTTCCAGATAGAGCGGCACTTCGCCCGTTTCCGAACAATAGGAAATCGTCTGATCATTGATCTGCGCGTCGCGGCACTGACTTGCCATGGGCGGGATGTCGTCCGCCCAGCCAGACAGCGGATTTGTGAGGAGCACAGCAGCTGTCGATATCGCTGCCAGGACACTCTGTTTGTCGAAACGTCTGATCATAAACCCTCCACTGAACCCACTGACGCCTTACGACGATGCGTCGACGTCAGTCTATTCGGACTGGTGAAAGGATCGATCCTCGATTACGGGACATGCTCGCATAAATTAGGCGCTGGGCGCGGCATTTTCCGGCTGAGTGAAAGAACTATTCTCCTGTTTGCGCGGGTGTGATCTGCCGATCTGGAATCACACGGCCCTTTTCGGCTGTTCGATTGAGCCATTGCGGATACATGGCCTGCGCCACGCGCGCGGGCGGCGCACCATATCCGCCCAGAAGGCCAACCCATTCTCCGGAGTTGTACTGGACATACATGATATTGAGGATGTCCGGCTCTGTGGCGTCGGCGCCCCAGACCGCCCAGGACTGCAAAAGGTGCGTTTCGCTTGGCCCCACCGGAATTCTCGTTGAATCGAAGAGGTACATTTCGTTCTGGTACGGATAACAGCGCTCGACGGGCTTCTCGACGCCATCTGCAAATTTGACGGACAGACAGAAGTCTTCGCCTGACGCGCTCTGACACACAATTTTGTCCAATTTTGTTTCTCCGCGCTCTGTCACCTCACAACTCAGATCAAGGGCGAAAATCGTCTGCATGAGGTCAAGAACGGCGACATTGGCTTCGCGTTGCGCAGCAATATAGGCAACGATCCGTGGATCCGGTTTGGCACCATCAGAGGACGTGCCCTGCCCAAAAGCATTCATATGTGACAGGACCCCGGCAACGCAGATCGCCAGGCAAAAAAGAGATGTCCGAAAGCGCATTTTGAAACGTCCTCAACTGATACACTCAGGAGTGGTAGCCCATTGCGACATCGACGCAAGTCAGGATTGGGCCCGCGCAAGCTCTCTGGCGAGCTCGACGAACACGCGAAACGAGGCCGGTGGATTGTGACGACTTGGGTAGTACAGGCACAGCGGAGACAGAGCGGGTGACCAGTCTTCAAGCAGGCGCACGAGCCGTCCGGCTTCGATATCCTCTATCACGTCAGATTCCATGAAAAATCCGATGCCCAGTGATTCAAAAACCGCGATGCGAGCCAGACTGGCTTCGTCGAGCGTGATTGGACCATCAACATCGATCTGCACAATCTGCCCGTCCACTTCAAACTGCCAGCGGAATATTGCAGCATTGGGCAGTCTGGTCCGAATACAGGCATGCGACAGCAGGTCCGAAGGCAATTCCGGCGTGCCATTTTTCGCCAGATAGTCCGCTGTGGCGACAACGGCATAGCGGCGCGAAGGCCCAAGCGGAATGGCAATCATGTCAGACGGAACAAGGTTCTTGCTTCGGACCCCGAAATCAAACCCGTCGGCGACAATATCGACGAGATTTCCCTCGGTCACGACGTCGATCCTGATTTCGGGATATCTTCGTAGACACTCCAGCACCAGGGGCGACAATATTTCTCGTCCAGCCGTCGCGAAGGTATTGATCCGCAAGGTTCCTGATGGCGTCCCCTGCTGCGAACGGACCGTATCCAGCGCGGCATGAATATCCTTCAGTGCCGGCGTCACCTGCTCGACAAATCTCTGGCCCGCATCGGTCAGCGAAACACTGCGGGTTGTTCGATTGAACAACCTGACACCGAGTTGCGCCTCCATCTTGGCGATCGCACTGCTCAACGCACTCGTCGACATCCCCAATTCCAGTGCAGCAGACCGGAAGGAGCCTTTCCGGCTGATCGCAAGAACGGCATCAAAATCTGAAAGATTATAGTTTCTCATTATCCTGAAAACCGGGACGTTTCATCCCATTTTATCCCGATTATCAAAACCACAACAACCCTCTAAATTTATCTCATCAACCGCAAGGAGATAGATAAATGGCCCTGAACCTACCAAAAGTGATCGCCGCGTATTTTGACGCGGACAATAAAGGCGAAGCGAATGTGCTATCGACGTACTTCGCGGAAAACGCCATCGTCAAAGACGAAGGCAACACCTATACCGGCCGAAACGCCATCCGTGAGTGGATCGCAAATGCCTCCACCCAGTACAGCTATACGGTCGAACCCCTTTCGCTTTCCGAAGAAAACGGAAAGATCATCGTGACGAGCCATCTTGTCGGTAACTTTCCCGGCAGCCCCGTCGATCTGCGCTATTTCTTCAAGCTCCGGAACGACGAGATTGCTGAGCTGGAAATCATTCCATGAAGCCATTTCTGGATATGTCCGGAAAGCGGGTGCTCATCACGTCGGGCACCCGCGGTGCTGGAAAGGCAACTGTGCGCTTGTTCAGGGAACTCGGCGCTGACGTGCTCACCACCGCCCGAAACAAGCCGACCGACTTGCCAGAAAAGAGTTTCGTCTCGGCAGATCTGACAACAGGAGATGGCGTGGCCAAGCTGGCAGACGCCGTCAGGAACCGGCTGGGTGTTGTTGACGTCATCATTCACATGCTGGGTGGCTCTTCCGCGCCAGCCGGAGGCTATTCTGCACTCAATGATGAGGCGTGGGAAAAAGAAATCAGCTTAAACCTCATGTCGGCGGTGCGGCTCGACCGGGAACTGGTGCCAGCAATGGAAGCGCGCGGCACAGGTGTGGTCATTCACGTCACATCCATCCAGCGGACCTTGCCGCTACCCGATGCCACAACCGCCTACGCGGCAGCAAAAGCTGCACTTTCCACTTACAGCAAAGCGCTGGCAAGGCAGGTGTCACCCAGGGGTGTGCGCGTAGTGCGGGTCTCACCAGGCTGGATCGAGACAGAAGCCTCAATCGAACTCGCAAAACGCCTTGCCGCGGAACACGGCGGAAATGTTGATGCAGGCAAACAGATGATCATGGAGTCACTGGGCGGTATACCTATCGGTCGTCCGTCTCGCCCCGATGAAATCGCAGATCTGATCGCGTTTCTCTCATCAGATCGAGCTGGCACAATCACCGGCACAGAATACGTGATCGATGGAGGTACAATTCCAGTGGCATGAAATCATGCTTCTGGCGGTGAGAGTGCAACCGTGATCAAACGATTGTTTGCTGTAACGATCTGATGATGATTTGCCAGTTATCGGCGCGGGTCCACGCACACCCACGCACACCGCACCTCTGGAGAACACTCCGTAAAAACGGCCATACTAGTGGTATATGGGCGTGGTTCTCGACCCGCTTACCAAATTTATTGAATATGAGATGATTGCATAAGCTATGAAAATCACTCTTATTAAAAAAAAGGACGCAAGAACGTCATTCACATAGGCTGACATTTTATCGTTTTACGAGCTTTATCCACGATGCAAGTATCAGTTTTTAATTTGTTATGTTTTCGATACACTTCCTTGTAGAGTCTCAATTCATCAGCAGTGAACGGGACTGGGTCATCAATTTCCAACCAAGGCTCATATACACCGTAAAATTCAAAGATTTCAGGTAGATTTTGTAAATAATAACTTGAACACGTACTAAAAGAGTCATCGGGCCACAATTGCAAATAGTTCAGGCGGTCTGAGCGGAATGGTTTTGGGCGCGATGAACCGCCTATTATTCCATCGAAATATATTAAAGGGTTTCCGGAAGTGTCCACAAACTCTAGTGCCACTTGATTTCCAAGTTTGAAGGAAAAAGGTGCTGGCACTAAGGCAGGATACTTCGATTTGTTCGTAATGCTCAAACACACTCGAATGTATTTCTCCTCAAGTCCCGCTGATATATCGAAAGAGAGTTTTTTATCTTCTTCGTTAGCTTGACTACACATGGGGGCAAAAAGTGACATGAAAAACAATATTAAAGTAAATTTCATGGTCGGCCCCAATCTCTAATTACATCGCTCATCGTTCGTTTAGGCACCATATTAGCTTTTGCGTCAGCGCTTAGCATCGGAACATGCCTTAGAAACTCTCTTTGGACAGCATCAGCTTGAGTTTCGGAACTAAAGGCTCGTGCGAAGTCGGTCGCACTTGTGGGAACACTCCATAAAAACGGCCATACGGGTCATATTTAAGGGTCTCACCTGGCCCGATGAATATTCGGTGCTGAGCATCATAGGTATAGCTCTGCGTCCCGGACACGTTCGAATACTGGTTTAGATCATTGGGAACATAGCTGCCTGTCTGAAGATCTAAGCTAAACGATGACTAAAAAAGAATCTTCAAAAAATATCTAGTAAAAATTGATTTGTCACGGATCAAAATCTGACGAAGGCCAAAGTATTTCATTCAATAGGTACGCCTGCGTCAGCGATTCCGAATGATGTTCATTACCTTTCTCGTTCTATACACTATTATCCATAGACCAAAGACAGAGAATAAAAAGGAAAGCACCTCCCAAAAACTGCCACTTTCTAGTAGCCTAGATAGCCAAGTAAGCGAAACGTACCAAAATAATATATTTTGAATAAATGCTTTAAAAAAAGACTTCAGAAAATCTTGCGATAGCCTGGAAAAAAAAGACATGCCTAACCCTCCTCAAGAGATTTCGTGTCTATTTATATAGCTGTGAAGAAGTTCTATTTTTGGACAAATCTAATTGAGTGCTCATCGCTTCAAAACCCTCACCGGCTTTGTCTCAAAACCCTCACTAACTTTGTCGCTCACTTCGAAAAAACATCTGAGGCAGCATCGATTATGTCTTGACCTGAAATTTCAGGAGAGCCTTCTTTTGCCACCATTTTTCCACCTACCGTAGCCGCGAGTAAGCCTGTTTCCGAAAGCGCATTTTGTCACGTCCTCAACTGATACACTCAGGAGTGGTAACCCATTGCGACATCGACGCAAGTCATGAAAGACCGGCTACCCGAGAACTGACGGATTCATCCGAGTGAGGCGATCTGGTTCGCCAAAACACCAACTCGATTGTAATAGATATTCAGGCGGAGCGAGTGCAGCCGTGATCGAACTTTCTCCGGCCGCACGCACTTCCTGGTGCCAACTAGAGTTTCACACCTCTGAGGCGCAGGGCATTCGCAATAACCGAAACGGATGAGAGCGACATCGCACCAGCTGCAATCATAGGGGAGAGAAGCAGACCCGTAATCGGATAGAGCAGGCCAGCTGCAATCGGAATCCCCGCCGCATTATACACAAAGGCAAAGAACAAATTCTGGCGGATATTACGGACCGTCGCCTTTGCAACTTTCCGCGCACGCACAATCCCTTCCAGATCACCGCCGAGCAGGGTCATCCCAGCACTTTCAACGGCGACATCTGCTCCTGTACCCATAGCGATACCGACATCTGCCGCTGCCAGTGCCGGGGCATCATTCACGCCGTCGCCCGCCATGGCGACGCGTTTGCCGTCTGCCCGTAGTTTCTCGATCAGGGCCTTCTTGTCTTCGGGCAGGCAATCAGCCTCGACTTGATCAATGCCCAGCTTCTCCGCAACAGCCTTTGCGGTTTTCCTGTTGTCGCCGGTGGCCATGATGATTTTAAGCCCCTGTTCATGGAGCGTACGAATGGCGATTTCCGTCGTCGCTTTCACGGGGTCAGTGACGGCAACACAACCGGCGAGCTTACCCCCCATGCCAAGCAGCATGACTGTGTTCCCGCTCTCGCGCAGATCATCGACCTGATCGGCAAGCGCAGAAATATCGACACCCAGATCACGCATCAGCGCGGAGTTCCCGAGCGAAATTTCAACGCCAGCGAGCTTGCCGGTCACACCTTTTCCGGTAATCGCTTCAAAGTCAGAAACCTTGTCGGACTGGATACCTTTCTCACGCGCGCCGTCCAGAATGGCCTCTGCCAATGGGTGTTCCGACCCCATTTCAAGTGCGGCTGCTGCGCTCAGAACCCTGTCCCTGTCCAAACCATCTGCCGCCAGAACTTCGGTGAGCCGCGGACGCCCTTCGGTGAGCGTACCCGTCTTGTCGACGATCAACGTATCGACACTCGCCATGCGTTCCAGGGCTTCGGCATTCCGGATGAGAACGCCAGCCTGCGCGCCTCGGCCTGCTGATGTGGTCACCGATATTGGCGTTGCGAGCCCCAGCGCACATGGACACGCAATGATCAGAACCGAAACCGCCGCCACCATGGCATGTACATAAGCCGGCTCTGGTCCCAGAAAGGCCCACAGCGCGAAGGCAAGCAAAGCGACGCCCAATACTGCGGGCACGAAAATCTCGGCCACACGATCGGCAATTCCCTGGATCGGTGCCTTCGACATACGCGCCCCGGCAACCATGGTCACAATCTGTGACAAAACGGTCTCCGACCCAACGGCTGTGGTCCTGACCGACAGCGTTCCGTTCCTGTTGATTGTTCCGCCCGTTACCTTGTCACCTTTAGACTTTTCGACCGGAACCGGCTCGCCCGTAATCATACTCTCGTCGATGGAGGAACTGCCCTCAATGACTTCTCCGTCAACAGGCACACTCTCGCCCGGCCGAACACGCAGCACATCACCTGCCAGAATATTCTCAAGCGGGGCATCGTATTCTTCACCATCAGGCAGGATCCGGCGCGCTGTTTTGGGCGACAAATCCATCAGCGAGCGGATGGCGTCTCCCGTTCTCTCGCGCGCTCGAAGTTCCAGAACCTGACCGACAAAGACGAGCGCAATAATGACGACGGCGGACTCAAAATAGACACCCACGCCGTGCAATGACCGGTAGGCTTCGGGAAAGATCTCTGGCAAAAAACTGCCAATGACTGAGTAGATGTAGGCTGCACCCACCCCAAGCGAGATCAGCGTCCACATATTCGGAGAACGATTGCGGACGGAATCCCAACCGCGTTTGAAGAAGGGCAGAGCGGCCCAGAGTACGACCGGTGTCGCAATGAGAAATTCCAGCCAGATTGCGGTCTGGTGCCCGATCCAGTCCCTCACAGGCAGACCCACCATACCCCCCATGCTAAGCAGCATGATGGGAGGCACCGCTATAGCGCTCACCCAGAGGCGACGCGTGAAATCAGCGAGCTCTTCGTTTTCTTCTTCACCGGGCACCATCGGTTCAAGCGCCATGCCACAAATCGGGCAGGATCCTGGTTCCTCCCGAATGATTTCAGGATGCATCGGACAAGTCCAATGCGCACCAGCTGACGCAGTTTCAGGGGCTTTATCCTTTCGACCAGACGCATAATACCAGGGATCTGCGTCAAAGGATGTCTGGCAGCTTTCGGAACAGAAATAGAAGCGTTCGCCGCGATAGTCGCGCGCATGCACCCCCTCACGCTCTGTGTTGACGGACATCCCGCAGACCGGGTCGGTCGCGCTGTTTTTCGACATTTCGACGCCGTGATCATGGCCACAATGCGCGTCCGAATGAGGGTGGTTATGACTTGTCATGTCAGACTCCTGTCGTCTATGACCCCTTAAATAATCCTTCCAGTCACCGGAAGGTCAAGCGACATACCTACAGATTCTCAATATGAACGTCGCAATACGGAGCTGTGTATGAATATTGGTGATATTGCCGAGGCCAGCGGCCTGCCAACCAAGACCATTCGCTATTACGAAGACATTGGCCTTATTCAGCCCGCTCGCGGTGAAAACGGTTATCGGGTCTTCAGCGAAAACGACCGCCAGAAACTGATCTTTCTCTCTCGGGCACGATCACTGGGCTTTTCGATCGATGATTGCCGGTCTCTTCTGTCTCTGTATGACGACCGGGACAGGTCCAGCGCAGATGTCAAAACACTTGCAGAAGATCATCTGGCGCGCATCAGCTCGAAAATCACCGAACTTGAATCACTTCAACGCACGCTCCGGCATCTTGTGCACAAATGTCACGGAGACCAGCGTCCGGAATGCCCAATACTGGATGACCTTGCCGGAATTTGATTTGCGAGAAATTCTGGCGGTGAGACAGGGATTCGAACCCTGGAGACAGTTTCCCGCCTACACGCGTTCCAGGCGTGCGCCTTCGACCACTCGGCCACCTCACCGTTCAGAAGGGCCGGAATATAGTCATCGCGCGCAAACCCGCAAGAGATAAGTTTCACAATCGCACGGAAAATCACAATCATGTGCCCCTCTGTTCAGCGCGGGCTGGTGACACTATCTTGGCAGACAAGACAAGAAAGGTCCGTTTCCATGTTTCTGACCCGTAAGACGAACACACTGCCGAGCGCAGACACGGCCCTGCCAGGACGCCAGGAGCCATTGCCAACCGCCGAAACTCACTTTGTTTCCGGCCGCGCCCTGAAAGACGGTTATCCGGACGGATATCAGGCCGCCATCTTCGCCCTGGGCTGCTATTGGGGCGCGGAACGCCGCTTCTGGCAAACCGAAGGTGTCTGGGTGACCGCTGTCGGCAATGCCGGTGGCTTCACGCCAAACCCAACCTATGAAGAGGTCTGTTCCGGCAAGACCGGCCATGCCGAATCCGTTCTGGTGATCTTCAACCCGGACGTGGTGAGCTATGGCGAACTCGTCAAAGTCTTCTTCGAGAACCATGACCCGACCCAGGGCATGCGTCAGGGCGGCGATATCGGAACGCAGTATCGCTCGGTCATCTTTGCTCTGAACGATGAGCAGGCCGAGATCGCAAAAGCAGCGAAGGCTGAATATCAGACCCAGCTGGAAACGGCTGGCTATGGCGCGATCACCACCGAGATCACACCGTTCAACCTGGATGACTTCTATTTTGCCGAGGAATATCACCAGCAATATCTGGCGAAGAATCCGGGCGGCTATTGCGGCCTTGGCGGAACCGGCGTGTCCTGCCCGATCGGGGTAATGCCAGCCGAGAGCTAAGCCTCTGCCGTGCGGCGCTGTTCCTAAACGGACCAGCGAATGGAAAAACGACGACGCGTGGCGAGAATCTCTTCGCCGCGCTTCAGGCTTTGAAAGCCGATCTCTGCAAGCTGCATCCGGCGGTCAAACTTGGTCGCATCAATACCCTCACGGATGTGGGTCATCCCTTCCTGCAATTTGATCTGGTCAAACTTCTGATCACACAGACCGATCATGGCGCGGCCAAGATCAATCTTCGCCTGTGACCAGCGCAGCGGATTTTCCGCCAATGACAGCTTCTCCAGAACGCGCTGGCGGCACTCCGCTGATTTTTCCAGCCAGGTCTGGCTGGTGATCAGCTCACCGACATGCAGAGCGCCCGCCGAGAAATCATCCTCAAGCTGAACGAGCGCCTGCCCGCTCAGTACGTCGCGTGATTCCAGCAGATGGATCATCGCATCCAGCATCGGCTCCAGACGGTCCGCTTTGTAAGCGGACGGCGTGCCGATGGATGGACGCAGACGGCGGCCCGCCACATAGGCGATGGCGCGGTACATATCGTCATGCCAGTCTTTTGGTGACTGATGAATATCGAACGCAAAGAAGCCCGATGGATCTTCACCCTTGAGGAGCGCAGGTGTCGAGAAGCACAGGCGCACAGTATCTGGTTTTGACGAGGCCACGCCCCAGACGATCAGATCGGCCGCTGACTGTTCAAACGCCTCGCTGAGAGTCTTGCGGTCCTGCGAGGAGAGTGCGTATTCGGTCGATTCAACGCGAAGCGGCGCTGAATTCATGTAGAATGCCGAACGGAAATTGAAGTCCGGCAAATGCTGCTGAAGCGCCATCAGGACATGCCGGCGCGCGCGTCCACCGCCCGTGCCACGCACTGTTCCGACAAGGATCTTGTTCCCCGGCGTCTTGTCCGCTTTCATATTGCGATAGGCCGCTTTCAGATACAGAGCGCGCGACAGGCGCAGGATCTGAAGTCCGACAAAGCCAAGACCGACAATGGCCAGCACCAGGATCGCGAGCAATCCGAACACGGTGGCAATGTCACCATCGATCTGATTGCGCGTGAACGCCGCGATCGCTTCGATCGGATTAGAAATTGAAGAGGTGCCCGTCTGCGCCATGGCCGAATCCAATACTTTACACTCTGTTTAGGCTGACTGCATGGTTTGGACTTTTCGGAGCCAGCATGCAAGTCAAACTATGTTGCAGCGCATGCAAGTCCCGTGCAAATCGCATACAGAACGGAGCTGAACATCGTGTCGCTTTTTCCTTCCCTGCCAGGCCGCGCCAATCTGGAAGACCTGTTCAAGGCGCATGCAAAAGGTGTTGAACCCCTGATTGCACTTCATGACGCCCTGCTACGCAGCGATGACAGTGAGCTCGATATTGCCACGCGGGAGCTGATCACCTGTTATGTTTCCTGCCTCAACCGGTGTGCTTACTGCTTTGGTGCACACCGCACGACGGCCATTGCCTTTGGCATGGACCCGCAGCTGATTGAGGCCCTGATGGCCGATATTGAGACATCCCCGCTGCCGGAAAAGCTCAAACCCCTGCTTCATTATACCCGCAAAGTCACGCTGAAGGAGAGTGTGCTGCCATCTGACATCCGGGCCATTGAAGACGCAGGCTGGCAGGAGCGCACACTGCATGATGTTCTGATGATCACCTGCCTCTATAATTTCATGAACCGACTGGTTGATGGCGCCGGGCTCGCCACGAAGGCCTCCTATGAGGCACCGCGCGCACTCGCCCCTGAGGCGAAACGTCAAAGAAGCTATCGCGAATGGGGCGAAGAGGCGGGATTTTTACCAAGTTGACGCGCGCGTCAGGTAATAATTTTTTATATTTCAGACTTTTCAGAGCAAATTCGCATGCTAGGGTACCTAACGTAAGGCGCGTGGGAAAGACGCCTGAATGAGAGTGTGGGCATGTATAAGACTGAACGTTCCGATGCGTATGCATCGGCCGAATTGGGCAATTCGGGCTTAAAAGAACGAGTCGCAACAATCGCAAAAGCGGGTTTTCTGGTCGCAACAGGCATTCTGGCGATCCAGATTTTCATGAAACTGGTCTTTGTCGCAAACCTCTAGGGTTTGCCCCAGTCATGAAACGCCCCGACAAGTCCGGAACAGAACTTGTCGGGACTGGTCGGTGTTACTGACCGCCAACCACGGCGGCGCAGAGCAATTCCAGTTTCTGCTGACCTGAGCCGTCGAGCTTCAGGCGCTGTTTCTCAAGCTTTTCGCGTGTTTCCGAGCCACGCGGATACTGCTGGATCGCTGTATCATAAGCGTGTCGGAAATCCTGTCTCTGACGAATGAGCATGCCCGGCGTGACAGCGTGCTTCGAAGACGGAATCTCAATTCGCGCCGTATCAATTTCTGACTGCTCCAGCATATTTTCGACCTCGAGCGCGAGCGCGCGCGTGTCGGAAAGCAGTTCACAGAAGATATCGCTCTCTGTTCGAAACCCGGAAACAGCAACACTGGCCAGCGATTTTTCATGTCGCTTCAGCAAGCCATAAACATCTTCCAGGCGGTCCTTGGTTGCGGCTGTCATTTCAGTCTCCCATGCCAGTCGGTGCACATGCACACGTTCAGATTTGTTCTGAAATCTTTACAGTCTATCAACGACACCCTCTTTTCCGGTGATAACTGTGATTGTTCAAAACAAATGCAGGCTCAACTGCTCAGAAGACAGAAATGCGGCACGAAATTGAAGAAGTCAGACCCGTTTCTGGCAATAATGCGGGTGACATTATTGTCATCTCGTCTGTCCAGTTTGATTCGTCAGCCGCAACAGGCCGCGTCAGCGACCTTTGAAGACCGGGTCGCGACGCTCCAGAAATGCCATCATGCCCTCGCGCGCATCTTCTGACTTCAGCAAGGGAAGCAGCTGGAGATAAACGTGATGCACATGCTCGTTGAACGGTTCTGACAAACCCATGCGCATCATGCGCTTGGCACTCTGGACCGCCAGCGGCGCATTTGAGGCAATCTCGGTTGCCAGGCGGCGCGCTTCGCTCATCAGATCGTCATGCGGTACGATTTGGGCCACCAATCCATAATCAAGACTTTCCTGCGCATTCAGCGTGCGCCCGGTAAAGATCAGCTGAGCGGCCTTTTCCCATCCCAGAAGACGCGGCAGGAACCAGGTGCCGCCGGATTCCGGCACGACGCCGCGCTTGGTGAAGGCGGCAGCAAGCTTGGCCTTGTCTGACATCACACGGATATCGCAGCCCATGGCCGTATCCATGCCATAGCCTGCCGCACCGCCATTAATGGCGCAGATGGTCGGCGTGTCCATGTTGAAGAGAATGGTTGGCGGGGTGTTGCGCAGATCAATACTGGCCTGGGTCACACCGGCAGAGCCCGCAGAAACGCCGCCCTCGCCGCTGGTCGCGGCCTGAAGGTTCAGCCCCGCGCAGAACGCCTTGCCTGCGCCGGTCAGAATGATGACGCGGATGTCTGGGTCGGCATCGGCCTTGACCAGCAATTCACTCAGCCCGTCCAGCATGGGACCGGAAATCGTGTTCATGCGCTCCGGCGCATTCAATGTGATGGTGGCGATATGATCTTCGACCTCAAACAGAAGTTCTTCATACGCTACCGGGTGGCTTGTATCGGCCATGTCTCTCTCCCTCTTTTTTCTCGTTTTGACCCAGCTTAACGGACTTCCGAGACTTCCTCTATCTGTGACGTTGCGTCATGATCCTGCCGCTGCGACAGGGTTTGACGGGGATGTTCGCCTGCGCAAAATGGGTCGTCTCAAAGGGAGGAAGACATGAAGATTTCAAAAGATACGCCATTGGTTGTTACGGGCGGCGCATCCGGCCTCGGCCGCGCCACAGCTGAAGCCTTTGCGGCGGCGGGTGCACCGGTTGCCATTTTCGACATCAATGAAGAACAGGGCGAAGCCGTCGCCAAGGAACTCGGCGGTGTGTTCTGTAAAGTGAACATCATGGACGAAGACTCCGTGATTGCCGGTTTTGAAAAAGCCCGCGCGGCGAACGGTCAGGAACGCGTTTGCGTGCATTGCGCGATGACAGCAAAAGGCGGCAAGACGCTGCGTTTTGACAAGGCGACAAACGGCTTCAAGCGCCTGCCGACCGAAGACTACGCCTTTGGCGCAGAAGGCATTCTGACCTCATCCTACCGCATTGCATCTCACTCAGCCCTCGGCATGGCGAATGCACCGGAAATGGAAGACGGCGAACGCGGTGCGATCACGCTGACCGCATCTGTCGCTGCTCAGGACGCTCAGATTGGTCAGGTGGTCTATGGCTCCTGTAAGGCGGGCGTGAACGGCCTGGTTCTGCCAATGGCACGCGACCTGATGGATATCGGCATTCGTGTGAACTCCATCATGCCTGGCATTTTTGCGACACCGCTCATGCTGGGTGCGCCGCAGCCCGTGCTCGACAGCCTTGCTGCGTCTGTTCCATTCCCGAAACGCCTCGGTAACCCGCCAGAGTTCGGGTCTCTCGCGCTTGAAATTGCGCGCAACACCTATCTCAACGGACACAATTTCCGTCTCGACGGCGCGATCCGCATGGCGCCGCGTTAAACGACTGGCGATCCGGAGGCTGCACCCCGGCCTCCGGATCACCGCATCTCTCATAGACCAGTATCGCACCTTTCAGGCGGTGTTGAATTTCTTTCATGGCCGCACAGTCCTCATCGGTATAGTGACATATACAAAAACGGGAGGGCGGTGAGATTTCAGACTCAAGCGACAAGACGATTTCCGGGCCATCTGACCCGTCGGGTCACCATATGACCGAACGCACACTTCTGCTGTTTGCTCTGGCAAGCGCAGTGGTGACGGCGAACGCATATTACATCCACCCCATCATTGCGCTGGTCGCTGATTACTTTGAGGTGAGCCATGCGATGATTGGCATGGTGCCAGCCTTCAATCAGCTTGCTCTGGCGATTGGCATCTTTCTGCTGTTGCCGCTAGGCGATCGGTTCAGCAATCGCAAACTGTGTCTGATCTTCGTGTTCGCTCAGGTCGGCGCGCTGGTCATGATGGCGATGGCGCAAGGGTTCGCCCTGTTTGTGGTTGGTTCAACCCTGCTCGGCTTCTTCACCATCGCGCCTTATATTCTGCCAGCCTATGTCTCTAAACGGATCCCGGTAAACCGGCTCGGGCATGCCACAGCCATTCTGACGGCCGGTATCATCTTTGGCGTGCTGGTCGCTCGGGCAGGCGCGGGCATTGTCGGCGAGTTTCTCGGCTGGCGGGCCGTCTATGTCATTGCCGCCGGGCTGATGGCC
Organism: Ponticaulis profundi; assembly: GCF_042659465.1. Lineage (NCBI taxonomy): Bacteria > Pseudomonadati > Pseudomonadota > Alphaproteobacteria > Hyphomonadales > Hyphomonadaceae > Ponticaulis > Ponticaulis profundi. The sequence continues at coordinate 326,812 of NZ_JBHSSW010000005.1, forward strand.
ATCGTCTCTGTGCTGCTCCTGATGATCATGGAGGGACCACAGGCGCCGCGCCCCGATACACCAAAGCAGAGCTATCTGTCCTTGATCCTCTCCATCTTTCCGATCATCCGCCAGCATCCGGAAATCCTGCTGTCAGGCAGCCTTCAGGGCATGAGCTTCGGGGTGTTCCTGTCGGTCTGGATGGGGCTTGGCCTGCACCTGACCAGCCCGGAGATGGGATATGGCGTCGATGTGGTGGGCTATCTGGCCCTGCTGACCATTCTCAATCTGGCAATCACGCCTGTGCTGGGCCGGTGGGCTGACCGGGTCGGCGCGCGCAAGGCCCGCTTTCTGCTGTCCATCCTGCAGTTTGCCGGTGTGTGTCTGCTCGGCTTTCTTGGCCATAGCCTGTGGCTGCTCATCATACCGATCCTGATCATGAATATGTCAGGCCCGGCGATTGATGTGGCCGGTCGGATGACCTTTCTCAGTGAAGCGCCGGAAATCCGGACGCGGCTGATGACCGTCTTCATTGTTCTGATGTTCACTGGCGCGGGCATTGCAAGCTGGGCCGGAACGGCGGCTTACGACTTTGGCGGCTGGATGGGCAATGCCGTGCTCGCACTTGGCTTCTCGCTCGGTGTTCTGATCCTGTCCTTTATCGGCTGGCGCATGAGAGGCGCAAAGGATCTCAGATCATGAAAAATGCCACCGTCTGAGACGGTGGCACTATGGTGTCCAATAGCCCCGCAACCACATTACTGGTCGCTCAGGATCGCTGCACAGAGAATCTCAAGCTTGTCCTGACCATCACCGGAGAGACGCGAGTACTGAGTCTTCAGAACCTCGCGTACCGACGACTTGGTGGTGTACTCAGACAGAGCCTGACCAAGTGTGTCACGAATGGCTTCACGCTCAGCAATCAGCTTGTGCGGTGTAATCGTATCCGTGCGGCGTTTGAAATCGATCTGCTCTGGATGCATGTTGCGTAGCTCCAGCGCATGTTCGAGGTGATACACCATATCGCGGGTCTCGGTGAGCAGTTCGCCAAATACTTCACGCTCAACCGGGTGCGCAGTATTTACAGCGCGACCGAGCGAGTGCTCATGGCTTTTGGCTTCGGCAAACAAGGATGCGAGGGTCTTGTTGGTGGCAATAGTCATTCTGGTCTCCAATTAATTCGTGTGCGACGCCCACCAGTTGCATTAGCCAACTCCATGAAAACCAAATCGTTCCGATAACTCTTGGCCATCATCCTGTTTCGAACTTGCGCAAAGCAACAACCATCCTAAGAATATCATCCGGATATAGCGGGCGTTACCATGTCCGGTTTGGGGCGGTTCGATGGCAAATGGACTGAAGGTTGGTGACATTCGAGGGCTGATCCAGACCCATCTCTGGGCACAGATCCTGCTCGCCATGGTGCTCGCTGTCCTGATCGGAATTCTGCTTTCACCATCTTCAGAGAGCCTGCTCGCGATACCCGAAGACAGCGCCGACACGCTGGGCGAATGGAGCCGCCTGCCAGGGCAGCTCTTTCTCAACATGATCCAGATGGTTGTGATCGCGCTGGTGACCTCTTCGATCATCCTCGGCATTACATCGAGCAGTGATCCAGAGTTTCTGAAACGGGCCGCGACGCGGATTGTCCCCTATTTCGTCGTTACCTCGACCATTGCTGTGCTGATCGGCGCGCTGGTTGCAACCATCATCCAGCCCGGCCAGTTCATCGACACGAGCACACTCGACCTGTCCGGCGAAACAGCCCCGATCAATCCCGCAGACATGGAGGCCGTGTCCTCGGCGTCCGCATCGAGCCAGATTGCAGACCTGATCCCCTCAAACCTGCTGTCGGCAGCGCTGTCAGGCAATATGCTACAGATCGTAGTGGCCGCCCTGTTCGCCGGCGTGGCACTCGTCGCCATGCCGCGAGAAAAGGCTGAGCCCGCGTTAAAACTGCTTCAGACCATTCAGGACGTCTCTCTGAAGATCGTCGGCTGGGCCATGCGCCTTGCCCCATTTGCGGTATTCGGTCTGATCCTGGACTTCGTTCTCCGCGTTGGCCTTAGCGCACTGGTTGGCCTGTCCGCCTATATTCTGACCGTCATACTGGGCCTTGTCATTCTGTTGCTCATGTATCTGCTGATCGTCACCGTGCTGGGACGGCGTAATCCGTTCCGCTTTGCCAGCCAGGTGATGGATGCCCAGTTGCTGGCTTTCTCGACATCGAGCTCTGCGGCCACCATGCCGCTTTCCATGCGGATCGCCGAGGATCGGCTGCGGGTGTCTCCACCCATTGTCCGGTTCATCATTCCGCTGGGCGCGACTGTGAACATGGACGGCACCGCTCTCTATCAGGTCGTAGCAGCTTTGTTCATCGCACAGCTTTACGGCGTGCACCTGGCACCGGCAGAGCTTTCCATTCTGATCTTCACAGTGGTCGGCGCCTCGATTGGCAGCCCCTCAACGCCCGGCGTCGGCATTGTGATCCTGGCGACCATTCTGCAAAGCCTCGGCATTCCCGGAGAGGGCGTTGCCATCCTGCTCGGCGTGGACCGTATTCTCGATATGTGCCGCACGGCGGTCAACGTCACCGGTGACCTGACCGCCTGCACAGTTATGGACAAATGGCTGGAGAGCCATTTCAGCGGCAAGCCGGATACCGCTGTCTAGCTTTCGGCCAGCGTCGGGAAATCCGTATAACCGCGGGCACCTCCGGAATAATAGGCGCGCTGATCGGCATCGATGATTGGCGCATCCGCTTCGAGCCGTGCGACCAGATCGGGATTGCCGATAAAGGCGCGGCCAAAGGCCACCATGTCACCTGCCCCCTGCTCCATCGCCTCGATGGCCATCTCACGTGTGTAGAGATTGTTGAGGATGACCGGCCCATGGAATTGCCGCGCGAGCTTCGATAAATCGAAATAAGGCTCAGGCTTGCGCGTGACACCGGTATCGCCCTCCACAAGATCCAGCCAGCCAATCTTCAGCTCATTCAGAATGTCGACCACGCGTGTAAAGAGCGGTTCGGGATTGGTATCCCATGTATTGTAGGCATGGCCGAGCGGGGCAATACGGATCATCACCCGCTCCGGTTCCCAGACATCGAGCAAGGCGCCGAGCACCTCTTTCAGAAAGCGACAGCGGTTCTCGATCGATCCGCCATAGTCATCATCGCGCTTGTTCGTCATGTCATTGAGAAAGGCACTGACCAGATAGCTATGCGCGGCATGAAGCTCCACACCATCAAAGTCTGCTTCCTTCGCCCGACGCGCGGCGTCGCGATAGGCCGAGACAATCTCTGCGATCTCATCAATGGTGAGCGCATGCGCAAGCTCGTAATCCTGCGGGCCCTGCTCGGTAAAGATCTTGCCTGGCTGCAGAAATTCCGATGGGGCCACAGGGGCTCTCTTCCCATCAGCGCTGAGCGATGAATGACTGAGACGCCCCGCATGCCAGAGCTGACAGAAGATCTTCGCGCCCTTTTCATGAACGGAGTCATTGACCTGTTTCCAGCCATCAATCTGCGCATCTTCCCAGAGCCCTGGAAGAAACGGTCCGCCGCGACCGCCGGGCACCACGGCCGTTGCCTCGGTGATCAGGATGCCTGCGCTGGCGCGCTGCGTGTAGAAATCCCTTTGCAGGTCACCGGCATAACCATCCGGCGTCGCACGCGCCCGCGTGGTCGGTGACAGCGCAATGCGGTTCTGGAGCTTCAGCCCGCCAAGTTCACAGGGCTGAAAGAGTTTTTCACCCGCCATATTTGCCTCCCTCTGATTGTTATTGTGCAAAGGGTAAGCGAGCGCGCGAAGGTCGGCTATCCGTGACGTGGCGGGAGCTTCGCGCTTTTTTTGATCCCGGTCAGGCAAAAAAAGACCGGCACGAAGCCGGTCTCGAGGTTGGGTGTATCTATGCGGCGACAACGCCGCGATAGATCTGGCGGGTATGGCCTGACTTGCCACACACATATTTTCGATCGGTCGGGACATAGCGAACACCGCGATAAGTGCGTTCGCGCGTCTCTTTGGAGTCTGCTGATGTATCCGCCGGAACATCAAAGCCGCGATAAATGATCTTCGTCATGTCACTACCCTCCTTTTCCCAATCTTCATGGTTAATCTACATAACATGTGTAAGTTTGTCAATTCGGAATCGACATGCGCTTACACATGCCAGAAGGTGCATTCTAAGGTATTGAAAGGACGATGTTTGCTGGCGCTCCACACGAGGATTTCACGAGCGGCAATGAATGATTTTCAGAATTCGACGCGTTCAGCGCGGGTGACGGTCTTCAATAACAGCCTCGTAAGCCCGCACCTCGCCCTTCCAGACAGGCTCGAATTCCAGGACACCCTGATAGGGGCCGTGGCTCATATCCCAGAAATGCAGGAGATCGCGCCCGATGACGGACGGTCTTTTAAGCAGGCGCTCTTCATATGGCAAAATCAGCAAGGATACAGAAAATCCTCTCAGAACAGCCTCGTCAGGATCGGCAAAGAAAACACTGGCTTCAACTTCCTGAGCGAGCGCTTCACCCGCAATTCCCTGGACGAGAACGTTCGGAACGTCAGATGAAAAAGTCCAGCCGAGACGACGGGCATCAACCGGGTTCAGTATAGTGTGTTGCGCACCTGTATCCACGAGGAAGGTCACACATCCCGAAAGGGGTGGTTCGCCAGCATTCAGAGTGATCTCAACCTTGCCTGCCAGACAGGGCGGGTCATACAGATAGCCTGCACGCCCGCGCCGAAAAAACCCGTAGAGCATCTAGTATGTCGGCGCTGGTACGTCTTTCGGAACAAAGCGAACATCAACCTGACTGATCGGAATATCGCTGGCCTCAAGTTCACCAAACAAGGTGTCCAGATCGCCATTGTGATAGATGGTGCCATCATAAATACCGACCCATTCGTCAGGAAATTTTTCGGCCAGTTCGGTTGCGCGCTCGGCAGCAAATCGCGCGGACTTCTCAAAGCCTATCAGACTTTCGGGGCAGTCTGTCTTATCCTCTAACATAACGTCGCGATCATCTTTTTGCTGTGCCAGCATCTCTTCCCCCAAATCCGCCGGCTCGTGCCGCTCCGTCCTCGGGGATGAATAGATACGATTTCAATCCAGAGTGTCAATACCGTGACACTTCAATGACATCCTCTCTCATTGTGCATAACAATGCCCTAACGTAAATGCGGTTCCTTAACCCGTGCAGGCCGCCACTCAGAATTCCGCGCAGCCCGAAAGGGCCCAGCACCCGGCAAGGTGGAGCTCTGTGAGGGCGATGCGGTCCTCATCAGGAATGTTGTCGAGGAGGTCAGGGGGCGGATACCAGTTTTCCAGCTTCATAAAGAAAGGCGGAAAAGGACGCCTCGCCTGATGCGCCGCAAACGGGCCATCAAGACATCGAATGAGGGGGCCCTCAGCTTCATCTGAGCTGAGACAGAATTCCGAGCGGTAGAGACGCTGGGCCAGCCGTTCGGCATGCGCCTCCGCCCTGGCAAAGGCGCCGGGAAGCGCCTGCAGGCGTTTGATCAGGGTTCCCGCATCGATTTCGGCCCAGTCGAGTGGCTGCCAGGCATGTCGACTGGCCGACCTGCCGCGCGCAGGCCCGGATGGGACCGGCAAAGGCGTAAAACTGCTCCGCGCGGCTGGCTTGTCAGCTTCCGTCAGGACCAGCGGGTCGTAGGGACGCCGTTCAGGAAGGGCGCGAGTTGCCGGTGTGGGCTGGCTTGACGCCTGCGCGCGAAACGCCCCGCTCTTTAAAAGCTCGGTTGCCAGAAAGAGAATGAAACAACGCAAACCATGCTCGATCCGTCGAATTTGCGCTCTGAGGCGGCGGGCATGGATCGCATAAAGCGTCGTCCATGGCTGATGATAGGTTTCCGGCGCATTCGGTATGAGATTTACGTCCAGAAAGCCCAGCGCACCGTCCAGAAGACGGGAGAGTCGCGCGCGATGCGTCGCCGGTGAGCTGGCCTCTGCCTGCTCAACCTGCGGCGCGATGATCCGCGCAATCGTGAACGCATCCGTATCTGACATGCCGCCAGTATGAGGGCAGTTCGGATATGTGGGATAAGATTGTTCGGGGGCGCGCGCAGCCATCTGCCCCGAGCGTGAAAACGACGCGGGAATGGCGCTCCAGCATAGCCTGCCCTGTTCCGATCCATCTTTCGTTTGAAATGCTCTTGCAACTTAATTGCATTTAATCTTGACGAAGAGACGCAACATAGAGATGCTGCAAACCTAACTACAGATTGTTATTTCAGTATTTTTTGATTTGTGGCGTTCCGAGTCTTCGCCCGGAACATCTGAAAGGGTCATTATGTCTTCCGTCCGAATATCCAAGATACATGTGTGCTCAGCCATGGCGCTGGCTGGCGCGTTACTGCCCACGGGTCAGGCTCTGGCACAGGAGAAAGCCGCGCGCTCTGACGCCGAGGTCGCAAAACTTGAAACACTCTCGGCGCTGTCTCGAAAAGCAGTGGAAACACCGGACGGCACGACGGTCTTAAGGACGGAATCGGGCAGTATGTATTTCCGAGAGGCCACGGCAGAGAAGCGTCAGACAGAGACCTTGCCGGATCTCACAATCGCTGTTTCAGAGCTCAGCGATGAAGCATTACGTGAGGTGCTCTTTTCACCCCCGAGCCGCGCAACATACGATCCCCCTGAAGGATATCTGACAGGTTATGCAGATTATCTGGATGCCGCACAGGAGGAATGGTACCGGCGCATCGAACAAGCCTGCGACGGACTATCAGACGAAGCGGTGGCCACGCTCGACGACAATCTTTGTCGGCGTGTCGCATCGCGTAAAACCGCCCATGAGCGCTATCTGATCGACTCCAACCCAGATGCACCACCCGTCGTCGATGAGATGAAGACCATCGAGGACAGGCTGGCCGAACAGGAAGCCGATAGCGTCTGGACGAAAGCCAAGGAAGAGGCGTTGCGCGAACGCGCCCATGTGGGAATGAAAATGCAGAAAGACCGCCTTCAGGACGCGCTGAACGCAGCGGTCGCAGAAGGCGTGTTCACGCAAGCTGAAGCGGACCAAAAGCTCGCGAGCATGGAAGATGAAGACACCCTGATTGAAGCATCCATCGCACAAGCAAAACGCAATGCTGTGTCAGCCGACGCTATTGCGGTGATCGAAACACTGCCCCCTGTGGTCGATCCGGTGCTGACCGATTTCGGGTGTGAGATCCTGCAGTCGACAGCCAATCCGGAGCTGAAACGGCAAAGCCCGGATGAGGGAGCAGAGGACGAGCTTGTCGCGATAGGTCGGCAGGTCGTCGCGCAGTGTGACAATATCGATGTCATGGTCACCTATCGGGATGATGCGCTCGACCCGATACGCCCCGCCCGGGCGCAATGGCATATCCCTTCCTGGGTACGGGAGACCGATTTCACGCCGGGCGATCTGTCACAACGCTTCAAGGTAACACAAGCCGGACTTCGACAGGATCGTTATCAGTGGCGCAGCACCAGCAAATTCGCTGATCTGATATTTGAATATGACACGTCAGATGAAAGCTATGAGACGGCGCGGTCCATAATGGAAGCGATCGTTCAGACGCTCGACACGGAATTGCCCGGACCTGACGTTCGGTCGGAAACAGACGGAAGCTAGCCTCAGCCCTCAATAGAGTTGATGGATATGGCTGGTTTTCAGAAGGTCTGGTGGGGCGTGTTGTTGCAATGCGCCCCAGATCTGCTTGACCGGCGTTTTCAGCATGGCCGCCGGAAAGGCATGTGCGCCAAAGCCAACCAGGCTGAACAGGCGTGATGTCAGAGACATGTGTTTCGGACGAAAAAACACAATCACGGCGCCGCGATTGTTGCGTAGCTTGATCAGGCGCAACGCCTCCCAGCTGAGCGAGGTTTGCGGCGTGGTCGTATGATCTATCACACCCCTGGAGCTGATGGTCAGGACAGGTCCCGTCATTGCGGCGATATGCCGACTGCGTTTTGCGTTCCGCACCACAGAGCTGACCGCCAGGACAGCCAGTGGCGCAAGCATAACCACTAGAATCCACATGGGCGAGCCATTTGCGATGAGAATGACGGCGGCGAGTAAGAACAACCCGGCCAGAAAAGCGGCAAAGACCATGCTCATACGGCCAAGCGAGCGCGCCGTTGATGCCTGCGCGTAAACCTGCAATGTCATATCCGGCCAATCCCCCGACAAGTCCTGCCCCACAGGTCAGGAAACGCCCGGCCCCGGACATTCCGGCCAAAATATTTTCAGAATTCTTGTAAGAAACCCGCAGCTGGTCAGACTATCTGATCATGACCAAGGGAAACGATCAGGACGCACGCTATCTGGAGGCAAGCACCGAATATGGTGCGAGCCTGGAACGGCTGGCCATCACCATGGAGGCCAATCCTGCCCGGCGCCATGACCTGTTGCAGGATATGCATGTGGCGCTGTGGCGAAGCCTTGCCCGGTTTGATGGGCGATGCAGCCTGCGCACCTGGGTCTATCGGGTGGCGCACAATGTGGCGGCGAGCCATGTGGCACGGGAAAAGCGTCATCACAGCCGACAGGTTTCCGACGACGCACTGGCCGATATGCCCGGCGGTGAGGATTTGCAAAGCGCGCAGGAACGATCCGATGCGCTGGCAAAGCTGCATGCCTGGATCCGCGGCCTGAAACCGGAGGAGCGCCAGATCATGACCTTGTATCTGGAAGACCTCGACACCCAGACAATTGCAGAGATTTCCGGGCTGACACCCGGTGCGGTTTCAACGCGGATTTCGCGGCTGAAGGACCGACTGCAGCACGCATTCAGGGAGGATGACCATGCCTGAAGACAAACACCTCCAGGAACTCTGGAAATCACAGGACACAAAGGATTTTCACATGACACTTGATGAGATTCACACTCGCGCGGACAAATTCCAGTCGACAGTGCGCCGGCGCAATATCACCGAATATATCACAGGCGGCCTTGTTGCCCTGGTCTTTGCCGCCATCGCCGTGCTGATCCCTGAACCCATCGTGCGGGCGGGCTGCGTTCTGATCGTGCTGGGTACGCTGTATGTGGTCTGGCAACTCCACAAACAGGCCAGCGCGCAAGCGCTTGGCGCCCATGAGACAGCGATGAGCCTTGCAGATTTTCACCTGACAGAGCTGCGCCGTCAGCGTGATGCGCTTTCCACGGTGTGGCGATGGTATCTGGCCCCCTTCATTCCGGGCATGCTGGTCTTCATGTTTGGCGTGACGTTTTCAGCCGATAACCCGGCACCATGGGCTGCAAAGCTTGGCACGCTGGCGATTGGTCTTCTCATCGTCGTCGCGATTGATGTCGGGATCTGGAAGCTGAACCAGTCGGCTGCGCGCAAGCTCACCGAAGAGATCGAATCGCTGGAGGCTGAGCAGTAACACCATGGCGCCGCATATCCTGCGGCGCCATGCCTGTATCTATTTGCGCTGATCAATCACCAGACATTGCGTCGCCCGGCCGAAAAAGCCCTGCTCATCGGCCAGCTCGCCATAGGAAATGCCCCGCCCTTCCGGACCGATCCAGGCATTTGCCGCCAGCATGATCTTTTCGCCGACGGGCTTGCGCGCAAAATCAATGGTCAGATCGGCATTGATGAAGGTCCATTTCTCGAAATCGAGGCCCGAGCCAAAGCCGTTGCAATAGTCCCCCGTGGCCGCTGCGCGCATGGAGGGTGTGGTCGGATAATCGCCAAGCCATGGCCGGGCAATGTGAAACCAGGCCGCGCGTCGCATATGGGCAGGCGCGGAGCTGGCCTCATAAATCGTCACACCATCATTAAACCCCCTGAAGCGGCGCACTTCATGCTGAACCTCGCTGGCGGGAAAATCTGCAGGCGGTGGGCGCACACTTTCCGGCATGTCGAACTCGGCTTCGCGAACCTTCAGAATGGCCGCGCGGCAGACTTCCTTGTCATTGGCGATCAGGGTGATGTCTGCCGCCTGAATATTGCGTCCCTGCCGGGTGATATCGGTGCGCACCGTCAGTTCACCGAGCGGAATGGGACGCTTCATATCGACGGTCAGCCGGGTGAGCATCATCGGGGCATCTGACGGCAGGTTCTCAGCGATATGCGTGATCAGACCCGTCGGCGCGCCGCCATGCTGCATGCCAGGATCCCAGGGCCCCGCCGTGTGCGGACTGGCAATGACCTTGTCGCCCCTGAGTTCGAAATACGGCTCCATGAAACCTCCCCGATTATTATGTGTAGTTCACTATATTGAAATCAAAGCTGACGCGGGAGGAGTCAATGGGAATTTGCGCACGGAAGACAGCCCGCCACGCGTTTTCGCCTGTCCTGACTTACGAAACCCAGCCGTTAACACAAATTTACCACTTCTGATTGCCCGCCAAACATGTTAAGATGACGCCCGTCATTGAGGGCCTTGGGGGGCGGTGATGAGCGATCAGACTTTGAAGATCATGTGTGTTCACGGGCTGGGTGGGCATCCGGGAACGATCTGGCAGGATCATTGGAAAGCCGAGCTGGAAAGCGCGTTTTCCCATTTGAACGGTGTTGAGCTGGACTTCCGGTTTGCCGGTTATGACCATTTGTTCGAGGACACCCATATTTCGATCGGCGAAGTGGGGGAGGCGCTGGTCAAGCTTGGCTGGTCGGGCCTGTCACAGGTCTGGCCTTTCCGGCGACGCGGGCTGTGGGACTGGTTCGATGATCTTGCCGAGGACATTCGCTATAGCGCAGGCTATGTCGTCGCCTGGGTGGCCGATGAAGACTTCAAGGCCCGCACGCGGAAATTCATTCTCAACCATATTGCAGACTACAAGCCCGATGTGCTGCTCGGCCACTCGCTCGGCTCACTGATCACCTATAACGCGCTGGCCCATCCGGACGCCATGGAAGATGGTCTGGATGAGGTGCTTGCGCAGATGCGCTATGTGACGTTCGGCTCACAGCTCAACAATCCGTTCGTGAAGAAGAACCTCACCAATGGCCGGATTGCGCGGCTCAATGTCGAGAAATGGTATCACCTCTTCAACCAGCACGACAAAGTCTTCACCGCGCCGATCTCCCTGCCCTCGGCCCGCAATTTCGTGCAACTGCACACGCCTTTTGAGAAAGCAGCGGATATGACCCCGCACAGCTCGAAAGGCTATTTCAATCACGACGTCACGCGCAGCCTGCTCTGGCCGGAGATTGTCGAGGATGCGGGCGTGGAGATTGCCGGCCTGCCGGGTGTGCGCAGTTTTCTGTCGACCGAACGGCAGCGCCCGCCACAACGCAAAGCCCTGCTGGTTGGCATTAATGACTATGCCTCGCCTGCCATTCCTACGCTGGAAGGCTGTGTGAACGATGTCTATGAGATGAGCGCCGTTCTGCAGGAGATCGGCTTTGCGCCGCAGGACATTCGCGTCTGCCTGAATGACCGGGCCACGACGGAGGGCATTCTGGAACGGCTTGCCTGGCTGCTGGCCGAGGCCGCCCCCGGCGATGAGCTTTTGTTCTATTGCAGCTCGCACGGCACGCGTTACCCGGAATACGGCGCGAGCGGAGAGCCTGACCGGTTTGTCGAAGCACTCGTCCCTTATGATTTCGACTGGGATGAAGGCCGGGCCATTCTGGACCGCCAGCTTGCCGAGCTTTATGCGCAGCTGTCTTACGATACGCGCTTTGTGATGATCTTTGATGCCTGCAATTCCGGCGGCATGTCGCGATCCGGCGGTGCGCCGAAAGGGATTTCGCCGCCCGATGACATTCGCCACCGCCAGCTGAAATGGGACAAGGAAACGCAAATGTGGGTGCCGCGCAGTTTCGAGCGCATCACGCCTGCCTTTGCGACCAACTCGGAATGGGAAAAACAAATGCTCGGCCAGTCCGCCGCCTGCGAACGGCTCGGCCGCGCCGCCAGCCTTCGCGGCATTACCGACCAGAAATATGTCGCCATCCGGGACGAACAGGCCGAGATCGCCACCGGCCCTTATCTGCCCGTCATACTGTCCGCCTGTCAGGAAAGCGAATACGCGTTTGAATATGTCCATGGCGCAACGAGCTATGGCGCCTTTACCTATTCGCTGGTCAATCTCCTGCGGCGTAGCAAACCGGGCAGCGTGACCTTTGCCGAGCTGGTGGATCGCACCTCCAGACAGCTGAGCGAACTTGGTTATGACCAGCGCCCGGAACTGGTCGGCCCGTCTGCCATGACGGAGGGCCCGTTGCCATGGTAACAGGCTGAACTTGTCAAATCCCCCCTGATTTTGCAGAAATAAATGAAATGAAGGGGGAACGGATATGCAGCGCCTGTTTTTATATCTTTGCTTTGGACTGTTCTGGACGACGTCTGCACTGGCGCAGACAGATGATCCGATTGCACTTGTTTATAACAGCCTGGAGGATCCCTGCGACTATCGCGCCTTTGCCGAGAGCTATCCGGACTCCGCTTTTGCCCCGCTGGCTGAGCGCCGCGGCGAAGCCTGCGATGAAGCAGACAGCAGCAATCTCCCGTCGGGCACCGATTCAACATCGACCTTTCAGGTGACCTTCAGCGAAATCGAGCTGAACACGACGTACACCAAAGATCTGACAAACCGCGTGCTTGAGGCCGGTCTTGCGGAAACGCTGCGCCGCGAAGCCGAAGCGGGCAATTCCACCGCGCAATTCCTGCTCGGCTATGCGATCCGGCGCGGTTATGCCCCTTTCGAAGAAAATGTCGCGCTCGGGCATGACTGGGTTAAAACGTCCTGTGAGGCTGGCCATCCGCGCGGATGCCTCAGCTTTGCGTTCAACCTGGCGAATGGGAATGGGGCACCAAAAGACCGCCATGCCGCGTTCGATCTGTTCTCCCGGCTCTGCGATGAAGGACTCCCGCTCGCCTGTGAGCAGGTTGGCAATGCCTATCGCAATGAATTTCTGACGGGCATGAAAGACGATAAGCGCGCAAACGCGGCCTTTGAAAAAGCCTGTCGCGGCGATCTCGGTGCCGGATGCCGTTATGCCGCCTGGGGCTATCGCAATGGGAAGGGCCATGAAAAAGACCTTCTCAAAGCCATGGAGCTCTACGCCGATGGTTGCCTGCTTGGAAACACACCTGCCTGCTACGATGGCGGATTGATGCTGGAACAGGACCGCACAGAAGACGCCAACGATCAGGCGACGTTCGAATATCTGAAATCGCTGTATGGCATTGCCTGCGGTCGCGAGCACGCCAATGCCTGTTTCAGACTTGGCGATATCTATAACAAGGGCCGCTATAGCCAGACACCCAATCCGTCCCGCGCCTTCGAGCTGATGAGCCAGGCCTGCGAACATGGCAGCGATAATGGCTGTTATAATGCCGGCTCCTGGCTGATTTCCGGCAAGGCCGGGAAGAAGGATGGCAAGCGCGCGATTGAACTTCTGGGGCCGCTTTGTCTTCGCAAGGAAAATCCCGACATCCAGGCCTGCAACAATGCGGGCACAGCCGCCTATCGCGGCGCTGGCATGGCGGCGCCGGACTATGTGTCTGCGCGTAAATTCTATGAGCAGGCCTGTTATCAGGGCGCGCTGGTGGATTCCTGCCGCACACTTGCCGACATGCTGAGCGAAGGTCAGGGCGGACCGGCCGATCCCGGCGAATGGGAATGGCTGAACGCGCAGCTCTGCTTCAAATCCGAGGAAGAAGATTACTGCAAGCCGAGCCAGAAACAGCACCGAATCTATGCACTGGCGCAGGCCGGAGACTATCGTGAAGCGAGAAATCTCTCAGGCGAGCTCTGCATGATCGGCGACCGGCTCGGCTGCACCTTCCAGGAAACGCTGAACACCTGTCCGTCCAATGCCGAGACCCGGAAAATGTGCGCCAGGTTCTTTGAGTAGGGGAGCGGGGGGCTGGAACACATGCCCGAGCCATTCAGCGCTCTGAACGTTAGAATTTGATTGATTGCGGACGCATCTCCCAAACCACAGTCATTCAAGAATGGTTGAGAAGACTTTTTCATGGACACACCCAGAAAACCCCCTTAAGTTTTTAATTATTAAAAAACAATTTAGTCGAGAATATGCAAAGAACTTTCAGCGATGCATATGTGTTGGAAGATGCCGACACTCAGTGGGTCTTCATAGAATACATGGAAGATGATGAGCTAAAGACCTCGCATGCCATTCCGCAGTCAAAGTCTTTACCGGAAGACAAGGCTATTCGAAATGCGCGCAAGATCATGAATCTGGACGAACCAGACGACTGATCGAGTTTCGATAATTTAATAAACATATCCAGAGGCGTGCGCTTATCAGAACAGCCTTTCGATGTGCCTTACTGTGAGCCTTTTTAGGCGCCGTTAAATTTTTCTTAGTGGGTCGCAAAGCGTGAAGAAATGCATTCGGCACGCCTATCGCTCGGAGACACCACTTACAAAAACGGCGCGAACTGATCCATATGAAACGCACGGACCTCACTCGTTGGATGATCCGAGATAAAAAGAAATCCGTCGTCCATGACGCAGGCACGGTTAGGCCGCCCATCGGTCTTTAACAGCGATTTAGGCTGAAGCGTCGCCCCATCGACCAGAATCACATCCCCATTGTAAGGTCTCGGGATCAGCCACATACCAGATCCCGTCACATATTCCGGAACGCCGATAAACTGGCGCACGGGACGGCCACGGGAAACTCCTGCCGGCTGAAGCACATCCGAACAGCGCGTCTCCATCGTTACCGGATCAATTCGGCAAAACATGTCGTAAGCTGTCATCCAGAGCGTCCCGTCTCGGACCTGCGGGTCACCGTTCCCACGCGGACCGGCGAGCGGGACATATGACAGCTCATCCGAGCGCCAGTCATATACGGCAAATCGACTGTTTCGAGCGATCGCAATCGCAAGACGTTTATCCGGCAGCAGAGCGACCTGTGTCGGCCCGGAATATCCCCGATCGTCCAACTCAAAACGATCATATGACAAATTGAGTTTCAGATATGTGCCGGAGCATGTGTCGACTAGGGCTCTCAGAAACGCAACATCCGGAGTGAAATCGGGCGGCGGCACATCTATCAGGGAGAGTTTTCTGATCGCGCCGCCCGCGCGCGCATCCAACACCGAACAGCCGTCCTCATGCAGCATGACCAGTGTGTTGTCCGCGATCCGTGCGATTTCGCCCCGCAGACCACCAAAATCGGCCGGAACCTCATTCAGCTGACGATCAATGACCAACAGGCGATTTTCGCCGCTCCGCATGGAGGGATACAGCAGAGCGCGTTCGTTATCGAGCCGGATCACATTCGCTTCTCATCGATTTTCTTCAACCTGAGCGTAACATGCCTCCATGGATCAACTTTGCCAATGCTCTGGCGTGAATCCCCGCTTTCATTGCTCGTCGGGGGCAAGGGCTCCAAATTGTGCGCTGGGATCGGCGGTTGAGCGTTAGGTGCTCTCCTTCGAACGCCGGAGACACCAGCGAAGGCTGGTATCCAGGCCTGAGCATGAGAGTTACTGAAGCCGGGAATTAGGCCCCTAATCCCCGTCCATTTTGAGGGCGGCGACGAAGGCTTCCTGCGGAATTTCCACCTTGCCGAACTGGCGCATGCGCTGCTTACCGGCTTTCTGCTTTTCAAGCAGTTTCTTCTTCCGGCTGGCGTCACCACCATAGCATTTCGCCGTCACATCCTTGCGGAGCGCTGAGAGCGTTTCGCGGGCAATGACCTTGCCACCAATCGCAGCCTGGATCGGGATTTTGAACATCTGGCGCGGGATGAGGTCTTTCAGACGCTCGCACATCTGACGGCCCCGGCCCTCTGCGCGGTCGCGGTGAACCAGCATGGCCAGCGCATCGACCGGCTCATCATTGACCAGAATGTTCATCTTCACGAGATTTTCGGCGCGGTGGCCGGTGATCTCATAATCGAAGCTCGCATAGCCGCGCGAGATGGATTTCAGGCGGTCATAGAAGTCGAACACGATCTCGTTGAGCGGCAGCTCATATTTGATCATGGCGCGCCCGCCCACATAGGTGAGCTCGGTCTGAATGCCGCGCCGGTCCTGACAGAGTTTCAGGATGGAGCCGAGATATTCATCCGGCGTGTAGATGGTCGCCGAAATCCACGGCTCGCGGATTTCCTTCACACGCGTGACTTCCGGCATATCCGCCGGATTGTGCAGCTCGATCTCCTCGCCGTCGGTCATGGTCATCTGATAGACCACGCTTGGCGCTGTCGCGATGAGGTCGAGATCGAACTCACGGCTGAGACGTTCCTGAATGATTTCAAGGTGCAAGAGCCCAAGGAAACCGCAGCGGAAGCCCATACCGAGCGCCGCAGATGTTTCCATCTCCCAGGTGAAGCTGGCATCGTTCAGGCGGAGCTTGCCCATGGCCGCGCGCAGATCATCAAAGTCTGCCGCGTCGACCGGGAAGAGACCGCAGAAGACCACGGGCTGGACTTCCTTATAGCCCGGCAGGGCCTTGTCAGTCTGGTTCTTTTCCCAGGTGATGGTGTCACCAATGGCGCAGTCTGCCACTTCCTTGATGGAGGCGATGAGGAAGCCGACTTCGCCGGGTCCCAACTCATCAACATAGGTCGCCTTCGGTGCGAAAACGCCGACATTGTCGACCTCATAGGTCGCGCCGGTACGCATCATGCGCACTTTCTGTTTCTTCTTCAGAACGCCGTCATGGATACGGACGATGACAACAACGCCGAGATACGGGTCGTAATACGCGTCCACCAGCGCCGCCTTGAGCGGCTTTTCAGCATTGCCGCCCGTAGGTGCCGGCAGGTATTTCACAATGCCTTCGAGCACGTCTTCAATGCCAAGACCGGTCTTGGCTGAAATCTCGACAGCGTTTTCAGTGTCGAGGCCGATAATGTCCTCGATCTGCGCCTTGATCCGCTCCGGCTCGGCGGCCGGCAGGTCGATCTTGTTCAGAACAGGCAGGATTTCGTGATCCTGATCAATCGCCTGATACACGTTTGCGAGGGTCTGTGCTTCCACACCCTGAGAGGCATCAACCACCAGAAGCGAACCTTCGCAGGCCGCCAGACAGCGCGAGACTTCATAGGAGAAGTCGACGTGTCCCGGCGTGTCCATGAGGTTCAGGACATACTCCTGGCCATCCTGCGCGATATAGTTCAGGCGCACGGTCTGCGCCTTGATGGTAATGCCGCGCTCGCGCTCGATGTCCATCGAATCGAGCACTTGTTCTTTCATCTCACGGTCTGTCAGACCGCCACATTTCTGGATCAGACGATCTGCCAGCGTGGATTTGCCGTGGTCGATATGGGCAACAATCGAGAAATTGCGGATAAGGCTTTGGTCAATCATCTTCGCCATGTATCACTGAGGTGAAACCTCGCCAAGCGCGGATTGAAAGCTGTTATGCGTTTGGTTTGGACTGGGAGATAAGAGAATGCAAATGTCCACGCTTCGCAATGTCTGTTTCGCCGCGATTTTGAGCGCAAGTCTCGCGCCTGCCGGCTGGAGCGACGAGGTCACGCCCGAAGAGGCAGCCGCCACGCAGGACGCAGGCGCAGAAGCCGAAACGCTCGCGCCGTCTGACGAAGCTCTGTCAGAAACCGCCGCTCTGATCGGTCACGCCCGTCTGAGCGCCGAAACCCTGCGCGATGCGGCACGTCGCATCCTCTCCGGCGAGGGCAATCGCAAGACGGACGAGACACGCCGTCTGGTCGCGGGCTGGGCGAACACCATGTCCTACAAGCTGACGAATGGGCTGAAGGCGCTGGCCGCAAGCGAAGCCAATGTTCTGAAAGCAGAAGCCAAACAGCTGAAAAAGCTGGAAAAGGAACGCGGCCAGATTCGCGACGCCATTGTCGATATGGAAGCCAATCTGAAAGTGCTGAAGGCAAGCCAGCAGCCGCGCGCCGTCGACATGGAAATCGAGAATTTCGAGAAGGCGCTGGACGAGCTGCGCATGGCCATTGCTGATGTCGATGCCACCCGCACCGCCACCCTTGAGTTCGGCTTTGCCGAGCCGCTTGATCAGCCCGCATACAATGTGGTGATGGGCCGCGTGACAACGCTGGTGGAATCTCACAACATTACCCTGATCGCCCCGGAAGAAGACTATGGCGTTCGCCTGTTGCTGAAAGGCGCGGTGCCGGCGGACATGGGGTCCGATGAGGTGCGCAACCTCATCCCGCAATTGTTTGCACCGGTCGATGCGGCTGCAGAGGGCGAACCTGCTGGTCAGGTCACCGAACTGCCGCAACCTGACTTTATTGCAATAGAACTCGACTGATCTGCGGGCGTTAGTCGCCCTGACGGTTACTGATCAGACGAAGACACAAAGGCCCTGATGGAAACGTTTCTGCTGCTCGCCAGTCTGCTGACGATTGTCGGCTTTCTCATGATCCCGGTATCCCGCCGCCTTGGCGCCCCCTTTCTTCTGGTGGTGCTGGCCATTGGGATGCTGGCCGGTGAAGACGGACCGGGCGGCATTAATTTCGACTCCTTTGGCCTGGCCTATGCGGTTGGCGGGCTGGCGCTCGCCATCATTCTGTTTGCAGGCGGTGTGGAAACGCGTGTGCGTGATCTCGACCGCGCCAAGCTGCCTGCGCTGTTGCTCTCCAGTGTCGGCGTTCTGATCACCGCCTGCCTGGTGGGGCTTGTCGGAATCTGGGTGTTCGGGATTGGCCTGTTCGAAGCGCTGCTTTTAGGCGCGGTGGTCGGGTCAACCGATGCTGCAGCGACCTTTCTTCTGATCCGGCAGAATGAAATCGGCCTGAAGCCACGGCTTGAAAGCACGCTGGTTCTGGAATCGGGGATTAACGACCCGATGGCGATTTTCCTCACCATTGTCCTGACCTCGCTTGTCGGCATGGATGTCGAACCGAATGTCACTCAGATTCTGGAATTTCTGCCCATGCTGCTCCTGCAGTTTGGTCTGGGCGGCGTGTTTGGCATTGCAGGCGGCATTCTGCTCTCCATGATGCTGAACCGGCTCAATCTGAGCAAAGGCGTCTATCCGGCGCTCGCTGTGACGGCGGCGATCGGGGTTTATGCCGGGACGGCGCTGCTTGGCGGAAGCGGCTTTCTGGCGGCCTATCTGTGCGGGATTGTTGTGCGTGAGCGAATGAAGGCTGGCGTGTCAGAACGGGTGATCGAATTCTCCGAAGCCATGCAATGGCTTTGCCAGATCGCGCTCTTCCTGATGCTCGGCCTGTTGGTGACGCCCACCAGCCTGCCTGCCGTCTGGTGGCAGGCGACGGTGATTTCGCTGGCCCTGATCTTTGTCGCACGCCCGATGGCGGTGTTTGCCTGCCTGAGTTGGCTCGGCTTTACAGTGCGCGAGCAATTGTTTGTCAGCTGGGTCGGCCTGCGCGGCGCTGTGCCGATCTTTCTGGCCATCCTACCCGTCATCGCGCCAGGACCACTCAGTGTGGGCTTCTTCAATGTGGTGTTTGTGATCGTGGTCACCTCCCTCATCCTGCAGGGGTGGACGGTCTCGCCCATGGCGAAACTCTTCGGCGTGGTCCAGCCAAAACCCGGCGACGAGACAGAAAAGCCCATCAAAGATACGCCTGAAAACTAGGCGCGAACGCGTTCATGGGACTTAGGTCGAATTGTCAGAACGCGCCGCGAGCCCCACTCGATAAGGCAAAACGATAATCATCGGGGAAGAAAGACATGCCGCCCGGCAAACCGGGTGACGAGACGGATACGCACACTGGAATGATGGCCGGCTTTATCGGCCCAGAAGGAAAGTGGTTTCATGTCTTCAGATCGCGTGCGTCACCCCGGATTGATGAACAAGGTTGTTTCGGCTGAAGAAGCCGCCCTGTTGTTCAAGGATGGCATGACCGTCGGCATGAGCGGGTTCACCCGTGCCGGCGAAGCAAAGGCGGTCCCTATGGCGCTCGCAGAACGCGCCCGGAAAGACCCTCTGAAAATTTCACTCATCACAGGCGCCTCTCTTGGAAATGACCTCGACAAGACGCTGGCCGAAGCCCACGTCCTGTCACGCCGTATGCCGTTTCAGGCAGACCCGGCGCTGCGCAAGGCCATCAATGATGGCGAGGTGATGTTCGTCGATCAGCACCTTTCCGAAACCGTGGAAATGCTGCGCACACGCCAGATCGGCCCGGTCGATATTGCCGTGATTGAAGCTGTTGCGATCACCGAACAGGGCGGGATTGTCCCGACGACCTCCGTGGGCAACTCGGCCAGCTTTGCCATTCTGGCGGACAAGGTGATTGTGGAGATCAACCTCAACCAGCCAGATGCGCTGGAAGGTCTGCACGATATCTATATTCCGACCCACCGCCCGACGCGCATGCCCATTCCGGTGGTGACGCCGGAAAGCCGCGTCGGCCTGCCTTTCATTCCGATTGACCCGGACAAGATCGCCGCCATCGTCTTTACCGAGAAGCTGGATTCCTCCTCCACAATTCTGCCGCCCGATGATGAGACGCGCGACATTGCGGGGCATTTGGCGAGCTTCTTCCTGAATGAAGTGAAACAGGGCCGCCTGACCCATCGTCTGCAGCCTTTGCAGGCCGGGATTGGTACGATCGCGAATGCAGTGTTGCACGGGCTGGTCGATACGCCCTTCCATGACCTGACCATGTATTCCGAAGTCCTGCAGGACTCGACCTTCGATCTGTTCGATGCGGGCAAGCTGAAATTTGCCTCTGGCTCTTCGATCACGCTTTCGGAAGAGAAGTATCACATCATTCTGAAGGATCTGGTGAATTACAAATCGCGCCTGATCCTGCGCCCGCAGGAAATCTCGAACCACCCGGAAGTTGTCCGACGGCTTGGCATTATCTGCATTAACACGGCGCTGGAATTCGACATTTATGGCAATGTGAATTCCACCCATGTGAGCGGCACGAAGATGATGAACGGCATTGGCGGATCAGGAGATTTCGCGCGCAATGGCTATCTGTCTGTCTTCGTCACCAAGGCGACGGCAAAGGATGGACGCATTTCCAGCGTTGTGCCGATGGTGAGCCATGTCGACCACACCGAACATGACGTCGATATTGTCGCCACCGAGTTTGGCCTTGCCGATCTGCGCGGTCTGGCCCCGCGCGAGCGGGCACCGCTGATCATTGCGAATTGCTGCCATCCGGCCTATCGCGAGCAGCTGATGGACTATTATCGCGACGCTCTGAAGCTTGGCGGACATACACCGCACATGCTGAAAGACGCGCTGAGCTGGCATACGCGACTCAGCGACACCGGTTCGATGCTGAAAGACGCAGAGACGGTTGCAAAGGCAGGTTGAGCGCACAGCAATCAGACGGATGCGCCTGTCACATCAACACTTTCCGGATTTCGTGGCACCTAACGTGGCGGAGGGTCACGAAATCGTGTTTCAGAGCTGGATCATCTTTACCACTCTGTGTAATCAGCATGCCTGTGATCCTCTCTCATCAGTTTATCGCTGATTTGCGAGAGTATTTCGTCGGGCGCCTTCGGAGTTTGTATCGTGTTACTTGAATCCCCCCTGTTCCAGCAGTTGGTTTCGCGTGTGGGAAACACGCCCCTGGTAAAGTGGGGAGATGTCGACGGCGCAACCATCTGGCTGAAACTGGAAGGCCAGAACCCGTCCGGTTCGCTAAAAGATCGCCATGTCATCGGCATTCTGCGCGATCTGAATGAGCGCGGTATTCTGGCGCCGGAGAAGGAATTCATCGACACGTCCAGCGGCAGCTATGCCTCTGCGCTCGCCATGTGGGGCGCCGTGCTGGGCATGAAGGTGAATATCGTCACGCGTGAGACGATCGAGAACACCTACAAGCTCTATTTCGACTATGTCGGCGCGAATCTCATCCTGCATGGCACGAACAATGCTGCGGGCCATGAACACTGCAAATGCCTGTATGAAGACTGTCCGGAGAAATACATTTTCACCGACCAGATGAACAACAAGGCTGCGGCGAACGAACATCAGAATACGGCGAAGGAAATTCTCGACACGCTGGATGGCGATGTCGCTGCGATCTTCACCAATCTCGGTTCCGGCGCGAACCTCGCCGGTATGAAAGCCCATGTCGACACAATCGGGCATGGCCTGCAAATGTATGCCGTTACCCAGGCGAAAGATGCCGCAGGCAGTTTCGTCGGCACCTGGAAGGAAGGCTATGTGAAGTCTTTCTATGCCGAATCCATCAAGGCAGACCCGAGCATCAGGGAAGTTCAGACCAGCTATAGCGCCGGCCTGCCGCTCTGGAAGGAACACCTTCTCAGCAAGGGCTTTACGGTTGGTCAGGCCACCAGCGGTGCGCTGGAAGCGGCCATCCGCACAATCAAATCTGACGGTCTGGAAGGCAATATCGTGCTTCTGTCCGGCAATCAGTATGGCTGGAACGTACCGGCCTGATCAGACACTGAGATCGGCCAGCAAAATCCCTGCGACGGTGAGCACAATCAGCCCGGCCATCACCAGATTGAAAGCGCGGAAACGCAGCGGCGTCGATAAGAAGCGGTGAATGGCTGCGCCAAAGGCCGTCCAGCCATTGGCGCTTGTCAGTCCCGCAATCAGAAAGACCAGCGCACCCGCCAGAGGGGCGATCCAGAACGGTTTCGTTTCCGGTAGCTGCCCGGACAGGCTGATCGACATGACCCAGGCTTTCGGGTTGATCCACTGAAACGCCACGGCCCGCGAGAATGTCCAGGGATGTTCATGCGTTTCATCTCCGGCCTGCGGCATGGGCGCGGTCGCAATCTTGTAGGCAATCCACAACAGAATGAGCGCGCCGCCATAGCGCAGCGCTTCACGCAGCAGTGGGACGCTGCGAAACACGCCGCCAAGCCCCAAGGCAATCAGAAAGAACATCAGCGGGAAACCAATGGCGACGCCCATGGTATGCGGCAACGTGCGCCGATACCCAAAGCGCGCGCCGGAGGCCGCCATCAACGCGTTGTTCGGCCCCGGCGTCCAGACAAGGCTGAGCCCCAGCACAAACAGTCCGACCAGATATTCATGTGTCATGAGACAGGTCCCGCAAATCCGTCACGCCCGAAACGCCGGAATTTCAAGCCGGGCATCTATGCAAGATTGCGAAATAATCGCGCCCCCGACAACCGGTGAAAACCGTGTTGTGAGTCAGTATTTCTAATGGAAAAATCGTTTAACCTGCGTCTCCCGTGACGTACAGGATGCAGGGACGCGTAGCAAAGGACATCATGTTTCGGGTGTCGCCGGAGAACGCGGCGATCATTGATGCACTTCGTCCCTCAATGCATCCTTGTCTTAGCGAAATCTGCTATTCTGGGATCGGCAGGTGAGGTCCGTGTGCACCCTTGGCCATCTTTCGATGGGCCGTGCTGTAGCTCGGACTCACCTGCCTTCCAAACCCCAATCTCA
>NZ_JBHSSW010000006.1:0-4699 GCF_042659465.1 Ponticaulis profundi
CGTCCATCCGTAGAAAGCAGTCATCAGGCGATGCAGAGCTCGCTGCTGTGGCCAGGCGCTTGATGACATCATGCGGCGGTGTCATACGGCAATCACCGTAGATTTCTGTTAGATAATCACACAGGGCACGCAATACCAAAGCGTCTCGAACAGTCGGGATTGCGATCTGCCGTGGCGGCTTTCTGTGGTTCTTTATAATTAGCTTTTCACGGTATCTTGTGAACCTGTAGCGCCCTGCATGTATTTTTATTATCGCCGTTTCGATGGCGCTGTCTATATCAGCCCCAAGTGATGAGGCCTTTACTCCGTCCAGGCCTATAAACTTTGCATCTTTGATACGTTCATCAAAGATGCGCTTAAGGTTCTCTTCTGAGAAGAAAGAGCTGAATATTTTGCTTGGGGTTTCAGAGGGCATATATTACGGCAATTGCAATAGCGGGGATAAGAAATATGATTGCCCCGATTATCCAAACTAATAGTTCAAGCACTATGTATTTTACTGCCCGAGCAAAGCTCATCTGAACCGGGCCTCTCGCCGTCTCTATGGGTGATTTCTCAATCCATACTTTTCTAAAAATGAAGCGTTCGTAGTCAAGGGCGCTATGGTTGGGGTATCTGTCTAGTATATCTTGATAGGCGATTTTTTTCTCGCTTGTTTCCATTTCAGAATCATAAAGTTTTTGCAAAGCTAAGTAACAATCTCGGTGGTCGCGAGATTTGTCACCAAACCTTAGCCCCCAAACAACGAGTGAGGCATAAAGAATACTCGCTGACAGGACTATTGAAACTTCTGAAGTGTACGGCCCAAGGCGGGTGTTTTCCAAGTGATGCTGAAATACGGAAAAGCCAAGCAACGCAACGGAATAAGTTGTGAGCGATATATGGGTAAATCGGTCGAGGCGTGTAAACTTCGCATGAGCATCCATGCGAACACGGCTTGTAATCCAAATGTTTCCAAGGGGATCATTAATATTATCGGCCAAAAAATATCTCCGAATGTGTGCGAGCGTAATTATTCACAGTTTAGACCCCTAGAATCTCTAGAGGTAGCCATAGCTGGGCAGTTGAACCCGTGCTTTAAGTTTAGTCCCTTCAATGGGAACTAGCGCTGTACGCTCCGCCCGCACACATTAGCAACATAGCTATTACTCTAGCAATTTCAACAACAACCGCTTTCCCTCCGAACCCTACTTAGGAGTTAAATATCCAGTTTGGCGAGCTGTAGTGCGGCCAACAATTTTGCTGGTAGACGGCAATTCTAAGTCGATAATTGCACTGTACATGCATCAACTGTTGTCCGGTGGGTTAGACAAGTGGCTTTTGCGTGGTCAGCTGAGCCTATGATTTTTTCCATGGCCACCAGCTGCGGCGCGGACGATCAGCTAGCTTCTCAGCCATTGCTCGCCAACTGTCCCGGTCGCTTTCGGTCGCGGCCAGGGCTTTACGCTCATGAGCGAGGATGGCTTCAGCCACATCTGCACGGGCCGTTTCTGCAGCCAGCTTTTCATGAAGCTCAGCTACAGCTTCTTGGGTGTGCGAGGTGTGTAAGTTATTGGATGTGCGCACAGTGTGCGCCCTCCAATTTTGAAGAGCTTCTGGCGTGATCCGCCATTGATTGCGATTGTCTCTGGAAGCTTGCAAATCTTGGGTCTTTATTGCCCTCATGATGGTCCATCGAGAGACATTTGATACCTGTGCAGCCTGTGCAGGAGACATGTGCGAAGGGGTGTGCGGAGCTTCACTCATAGCGGCAGGTTCATTTGGCTGGCGTTCTCGAAGGTAAATCGAAGTCTAGCAATCTTTCGGCCCCGGCGGATCGGTTCAACCTCTGCCGTAATATTGGTTCGCGCCGCTAGCTCTGACAGGGCAGGGTCAACTACCCAACGACGAGTTTGCGCGAAGTTGGCTCGGTAGCTCTTCGGGGTTTCCATGATGGTGTGGAAGCGGTCCATGTCCACTTCCCAGACCCCGGTCTCTCGAAAGCGTTCGAGGTTCTCGAACAGCCGCCAAGAATAGGTCGATCGGAGCGCCGCGGCCTTCGAGAGCTGGTAGCTTGTGAAGTGCTTTTTGAGCTGAACGAGGAACTGCGCGATCTCGGGCGCAAAAGCGATGGAAACCTCCCCCTCACCCTCCTTGTAGCGGATCGAAGATATCCATCGCATTTTGACCACTTCGATTTTCTGGTCGTTCGGGCCGTAGTGCTCAATATGCCGGATGTAACGATTGAACAGATTTTCCTGAGCTTCTCGAAGTTGGACGTAGGCGGTGTGAGGCTCGAGGCCGAACTGCTTTGCGAAATCTACCGCTGAAATCTTGATGGGTTTTCCAGGTAGCGCCGCAGCCTTCGGGGATAGCTTTGCAACAGCCATTGAAACCAGCCGTTTCTCGCTAAGGTTCAAGCCGTGGGAGGCACTCACCAGTGTGTTGTGCATCGTGACGTTGCCACCTGCCGGCAGGTTCATCAGGTCATTTTTTCGCGGTCGCGCCATATTGTGAGAACCTACGATCAACTATGAGGCTGTAAATAGACCCTATGATTGGTCGGAGCTTCTCACAATACTGGATTTGCCTGTGGAAAACGGTCGATATTTCTCACAGTCGACTCGGTATTCCTCACACTTAACTCGGTATTCCTCACAATTAAGCCTGATTTTTTCAATATAATCAGTATCTTGCCGTTACCAAAAACAAGATAAAAACAAGAAAAAAGGACTGCGCTGCTAGGTAGAGGGTGTAGCTGGCCCCTGGGAGCGCCTGTAGGAAGCGCTTAACTTGCTGAGAAATGGGTGGTGAGCACTGTTGCACCTCGCAAGAGGCCTCCAGAGCGCCGTAGAGGCCCGTAGAGGCCCGTACAGAGGCCAGAAGCGCTCAGAGGCGGCCGGGGGGTCAGCAAAAGCTGCGAGGGGCCTCTGCGGCGCTCTGGAGGCTAACTAGCTTACCAATCAGATAAGCCACAGTTCGGTGTCCAAATGACTGTGGCCAGGCGTAGCCTCCTGGAACAAGGGCGTGGTGATAATGGCGTAAGCCCTGCGATCCGTTAGCAGGCAGAATTGTCATTTGAAATGACAACCCACTAGGCAATCCACGCTGTGCCGCTCCGCTGATTGCCTTGGGCCCGAGGTGCCGCGCTCTCCGTGCAGAGAGCATCCTGAACTAGATCACCTGCGGTCCTACCAAACTGCCAGTGCAGAGGGTGAAGATGGGTGCAGAGGGTGAAGATGGCGGGAAATGTGGAATGTAAACAGGTTTGCTTCGCCGCCCTGTTCCTGCTGGCCAGAACGCGTCTCTAGGCGAAGAACGGCGACGTGTCTGAGTGTAAAAAATTACACTTCCATTTCTTGCCACTCTTCCCCTCGCCAGTCCCAGTAGGCGGAAGCTCAAAACACAGGGCCGATGCCGGAATGCAATTTCGGTTAACATTGGCCATATCCTGCAACTGCAACACCCCTGCCGATAGGATCTGTGGCGATGCCTGTGCAATTTACCCTTCAGCGCCGCTGCGGGCATCGTGCTGAGATGAGCTTTGGGGAATGGAAAGAGGCTAAGGCAATGGTTCGCAGGGCGTGCTGCACGGCCTGCGGTGGAAAGGGGCAGTCCCTGTCCATGTATCGGGCGGCGTTTCTACGCGAAGCTGAGACAGAGCGGCAGCGGCGCGAGCAAGTGACAGGTGAGCGTTGACGCGGCGGCTGACTGACAACCGCTGCGCGATCCCTCGCGCCGGGCTTTTTTGCCGCTTAAGACTAATTACGGAAGAAGCAGCTAGTAACCACCATAACTTGCGCCAAAGTCCACAGTTTCTTTCTCCATTTTAGCTACCTGCCCTCGAACGATTGACCAGTACAGATTGTCCAAATCGCTTCGCTCCATCCGTCCCAACTGTTCTTCTGATATTCCACGAATAAGAGAAATAACGTGAAATTTGTCAGCCAAGGTGAAGTTATCAAAGTCAGGGAAGTAATTTGTCGCCTCTCGATTGTACCGAATTTCTCGGTACGCTTTGGTAAAGCTCTTAGCTCTGCCTGTCAGGTGTGCTAGGCCATACAACCCCATTTGTTTTTTGACAAACGCATCCATACGATGAAATTGGGCCATGTCTGATGCTTGGCGAAAGAAAAATACCCAACCTACAGAGCGGTTTTCAAAACGGCATCCGGTGATAATTAAATTTAGCTTCCAAAGAACTTGCTCCACAGTGGACGTGCCTCGCAGCCTCCGCAGGCAACCGATAATTGCCCGGAACATCTTTTTGTAAGATTTATCACGGATGCTAAGGCCAGTCGCCCTAACTTTATAACCCAAATATTCCGTGCCGGTCGCCACGCTAGAAATCATCGTTTTTCCCCCACCTTCGTCTAGGGGGTGAGTTTCAATGCGTAGATGGTCTGAAAGATAATTTTTTATTTCTGCGTGGATTTTTGCAACTTTGTTCTTTTTTGCCAGGATGACAATGTCATCTACATAGCGGAAATAATCGTATTCAAGATTGCAGGAAAAATCGAAATCACGAAGATAAACCATTGAAAGTACGTTTGAGATGCTCAAGCCCTGTGGGACACCAACAGTACGTATTTCCGATTCATCAAACCCAATTGGAATTGCAATTGCCTCATGAACAAGCTGCAATGCTAGGTCGTCAGGTACTCGTTTCCGAAGCTGCGAAAGCAGTACATCGTGAGCTATAGTTGGATAGAAGTTGATT
>NZ_JBHSSW010000007.1:0-12527 GCF_042659465.1 Ponticaulis profundi
TGATAAGTCGTTCCAGCCCTTTCTGTTGGTCGAGTCGGCCCAGATAGATGACTCGCAGCCTGTCGGGACGATTCTCGCCTGACCGCCGCGCGTCCAGCCGCTGCGCCGATTCCTCGGGCAGGTCGAAGCTGGGCGCATTCAGCAGCGGGATGACCTTTTCTTCGGGTACACCCATGGCGTGGCACCAGTCCGCCAATTGCCCCGAGCAGGGCAGGAACAGGTCATAGGCATGTTCGAAGGCAAGGCCGAGATAGGTATTTCCGACCAGCCGCTTGAACGGACTGTGATCGGTCAGGTGCAGGGACAGCGCCGTCTTGACTCCCAAGCGCTTCAGCTGGCCCATCAGCCCTGAGATGGCGCCGCCGTGGAAGTTGATGACGAGGTCGAGCCAGGCCAGCATCGCCGTGGCGTTTCTCTGGTCGCCCCAACGCGACCAGTCGGGAACGTCCGTGCCCAGATAGCTGGAGCAGGCCGAGCCCCAAGGGGTAAAACTATCGTCGGCCAGGAAGGTGACGCTATCGAAGGTCTCGTGCCATTCCGCGCTGAACTGGCAGTTCTTTGCGTCGATGACGAATAGGTGCGGTCGCCAACCGGTGCGCTTCATCGCCCGGGCGGTATTGAGGGCGACCCGTTCCACGCCGCCGAATTCGACCAGCGGCAGCACGAAACCCACGTCGCGGCCATCGCGATGCACCCGCGGATAGGCCGCTTCGGCCAAAGTGGGGACGCGCGCGATCTCATGCGTGCGTGCGCGCCAAGGAATGCCAGGATCCCGCCAGTCCCATTTATCTGTCAGCGCCTGGCGCATCGGCGAGGCGCGCAGCCGCGAGGCGAAGGCGATGAAGTCATGCGTGGCAGAGCGGTAGGGCGGCACGTCATTGCTGAAGAACTGCTCGCAGAGGCCGAAACCGAGGACCAGCGAAGGCAGGCTGCAGGGCCGCGAGGCGATGCCCGAGGCCCAGGCGATCGAGGTGTCGCGGACGATCTCGTTCAGCAGCTGCGGGCGGATCATGAGAAGTGCGGCGTCCAGCTCGCGCTTGCCCTGGACGTCTTCCTCGGTCCAGGTGATCCGCTCGCTTTCGTGGGATTGCAGTTCTAGGGCGACGAAGGGCTTCTGCGCCAGCCGCCGTTCCATGGTCCACAGCAGGCCGTGCAGCAGCTTGGCCTGGCGAAGCTGTTCCAGGACGCTGGAATGGGTCATGACCAGCAGCGGCGGGGCATGGTGATGCGAGTTGTCGGTTTGGGTCCGCCACCACAGATCCTCGTATTCGGCGGCCGGCACGCAGCGTTCGTGGCCCAGGTCGGGATCGGTGGTCAGCAGGACTTCGTCGCGGTCGCTGAGATAGATCGCATAGCGCGGGGCTTCCCGTTGCTCCAGCGTCAGCAGGCCCCGCGGGCCGAACAGCTTCCTGTGCTTCTGCCGCATCACGCTGCGGATGGCCTCAGCGTCGCGCTCTGAATCGGCCAACATGGATTCGGCGCGCTTGCGGTAGAGGAAGCCGAAATTGTCGATGTTCCTGCCGCGGAAACCGGCCTCGGCGGCGGTGAGGAAAAAATCCCAGTCCTCGAAGCCGGATTTGAACGCGGTGTCGAAGAAGACGCCGGCATCGAACACCGCGCGCCGGATCAGGCTGCCCGCCTCGCAGACATTCATCACGGTATGGATCAGCAGGGAATAATCGCCGCCGTAATCGCCGGCCCATTGCAGGCCGAACATGTCGATATTGGGATAGATCCAGCCGATCTGCTGATCCGCTTCCAGGGCCGCCATGGCATTGCCCAGGGCATCGGGCCGCAGGCGGTTGTCGGCATCCAGCATGTAGATTGCCTCGACGCCGGGCCAAGTCGTCAGGGCATGGCGGATGCCGTGATTGCGGGCGTCGCTGAGCCCGCCATTGGGCTTGCGCAGATAGGTGATGCGGTCGGGATAGGCCATCGCATACTCGCGGCAGACCTGCTCGGTCTCGCGATGCGGGCAGCCGTCATTGACCAGGACGATGGCGATGGAAAAGGGCGCGCGCTGCTCCAGCACGCTGTCGATCGCCTCAGACAGCAGGACAGAGTGGCGGAAGATGGGTACGACGACCGCAATGCGCGGGCTATCCGCGCGCAGCGTATCGCCGGCAAGCGTCAGCAACTGGGTATCAGGCATGTCCGGTTCCCGGTCAGTATTGCAGGGTGAGGTTTGCAAAGGTCGACCAGCCGAAGTGATTGTTCACCCCCCCCTTGGGCAGACGGGTCAGCATGTAGACGTCGCAGGGCTGATCCAGCGGTTCCGGCAGGATCAGGTGGACCTGTCCGTCCTCCTGCGGGGCAAGGCGGACCCAGCCCGAGGCGAATTGCGGCCTGAAGGTGGGAACCTCGCCGTCATGGGGGCGATGGGCCGAATGCGGCGCCAAGGCGATCTGGTATTCGATGGGCGGGGCATCGGCGTGATAGGTGCGCACATCGGCATAGACATGGCGCGCCCCGGGCAAGGCGACACCCGACAGGATCGCGCCCGCCAAGCGGTCCTCCAGCACATGCACCAACAGCGCCGAGGTATTCGGCTGAAGCCGCAGCATATGATTGGAATCATTCATGTCCCGGGCGGTGGTGAGGGTCTCGCCCAGAACCCGGCGCAGGCGGTTCTTGCCGCCGACCGGCAGGATCGCCGTGGCCGCCAGGGGCGCGCTGGCGCCCGCGATCCAACGCCAGATCTGCAGCGCCGGCACGTTGGGCGTGGAATGATCGCCCATTTGCGCCCAGAAGCGCTGCTCGGGATGCTGGACCGAATTGGACAGCTTGACGGTGCCGCTGCCCTGATAGCTGACCGACAGGACCAGCGTCATCGCGTCGGGCCCCAGGGCGCGTCCCAGCGACAGGCGCAGCCAGCCATGGCGGAGCGTGTTCGCCGGCACTTCCCAGATCGCCAGCGTATCGCCGCCCTCCAGGCTGGACAGGCTAGCATGGAGAATGCCGTCGGCGGGCGGCGTCTCGTTGGCGACATGGATGGAGATGTCGCTGAGCCCGGCACTGGCGCCGGGCAGGCGCTGAACCAGTTGCGCCCCGCCGCGCAAGGTCAGCGGCAACTGGCCGGTAATGGGCGACAGGGTGATGTCCAGCATCCGTTTCTGCGAGACATTACGATAGAGGAACATCTCTAGGTCGCGAAACCCCGCCTGGGTTTCCTCATGCTGCCGGCGCAGAAGCCCGAGTTCCCGCCTCAGCCGCGTCGACCGGACCGCGGCGGCCTGCCGTTCGTCCGACATCTGCAGAACCAGCCATTCCAGCACCGCCAGGCGGCGCGCCGGCAGGTCTTCGCCCCGGACCGCCAGGGATTGGGGCGCGGGACCGCCTGTCCGCTCCTCCCAGAAGGCACCCATCCGGGCCAGCTCGTCGCGGCCCCGGCTGGACAGCGGCAGACAGCCGATCGCCACCAGCATGACCTGGGCGAGCGCCAGGTCAGTCCCCCCAGTTCCCGCGTCAGTTCCCGCGTCGGGCCGGAAGGTGATCCCGTCCTGCGACCCGGACACCTCGATGAGCGTCACGGGAAGGGCGAGGCTGCGGGCCTCGGCCATGTCTGCGGAAGCGACCAGCAAGGCGGAGGACGAGGCGACGCGCAGGCTGGAGGCAGCGCTTTCCCGGTCAAGGGAGAAAGGGGGCTTGAGCTGATGTTTCATGAGCAACGCATCTATGGTGGTGGCCTGAAATAAACGGGGGAGTAACATTTGAACTAAACAACTTGGGGTTTTTTTACTCTCTTCTCTCTGGACTTTTCGCAGCACAAAGCAACCCCTAATGAACAGGCCTGCAGGTCGTTTTGAAATGCAACGAGCCTGGAACTTAACTACTATTCTTTGACAGCCACGCCCGGATGCCCCGGGGTCGTCGGGCGCTTTTGTCCCGCTGATCTGTGATCTGCGCGGTTAATGCCCGCCGTTCGGTGCTCTCGGCATCAAGGCGGCGGCGCAGGTCATCAATGGTTTCTGATAGCTGACTGCGCTCACGATCACGCTCGGCCTCAAGAGCGGCGATCTTTGCGTGCAAGGCCAGAACTTCAGCCTCTAACAAGCTGGTTTCACGAGGGGTTTCATCTCCTAACATGTTGTCTAACGTGTTACCGTTACGTGTTAAGGCGGGCCAAACCCGGTGCAATTCGGCTGGGTCTATGGCATATCTCCCTTGCGACAGGCGCTCTGCACTTAATTTCCCAGATTTTATGGCACGTGTGATCGTGGGAACGCTTTTCCCAACAGCCTGCGCTGCCTGTGATGCAGACAATTTCATGGGGTAACAACCAGCCCTTTCACATCTTAACATCCCCTTACAGTGTAAGGGTAACGCCCCTTACAGGCCATACAACCCATAGTCCCAGAACGATGCCGGGCAGGCGGATTGATCTGCGCTCATTGTGTTACTACATTAATGTAGTAATATTGACGAATGAAGATAAGATTCGAATGGGATCCGGAGAAGGCTGACAGCAACCTTCGAAAGCACCGTGTGAGTTTTCCGGTCGCTGCCCGCGCCTTTGCAGACCCATTCGCGCTGGTCGAACAGGACCGCATCGAGGGCGGGGAATACCGCTGGCAGACGCTGGGTCTCGTGGAGGGATATCTGCTGCTGCTGGTAGCGCACACCGTCTGGGACGACGAGGACGGCGTGGAAGTGATCCGTATCATCTCGGCACGTCGAGCCGACCCGAAAGAAAGGAAACGCTATGAGCAAAACCGTTCGCTATGAGGTCGATCTGCGCAACCTGCCGCCTTTGACCGACGCGCAGAAGGCCGAAATCAAGGCACTGAAGGCGCTTCCGGAGGAACATACCGACACCAGCGATATCCCACCGCTGGACAGCGCCTTCTGGAAAAGCGCCGTTCGTAACCCGTTCTACAAGCCCACCAAGACCTCAACCACGGTCCGGGTCGATTCTGATGTGCTGGCATGGCTCAAGTCACAGGGAAAAGGCTACCAGACCCGGATGAACGCGATCTTGCGTCGCGCCATGTTGGCCGAGATCGAGCGCACCCACAACGACAGGAAGTGACCGGCGATTTTGCGGGACAAATTACAACCCATAGTCCCAGACCCTATCACGTTCTCGCCTATGGGCGTGTTCTAGCTCTTGAGCGCGCTTAAGAGCCTGTTCACCTGCTCGACCAAGCTCGACGTTGAGGCGTTCTGCGTCTCCAAGGCTGCGGTCAGCCGCTGCTGAGTGCTCTCGATCTGTCGCAGCCGCGTCTCGATCTCTCTTTGCCGTTTCGAGATAGCTTGCGACCAGTCTACCAGCTTCCCGGACAGCTCCTCGGACGCGTTCTGTGACTGATCGAATTCGCTGACCAATTTCCTGAACTGTTCGAGCAAACTGCGTTCGAAAATCGTGAGCTGGTCCATCGGTCAATTCTCCATCGGCAGGCGCAGACACAGCCTCTTGGCTCCGCTGCTGTCCTGGCATTCTGCGGGCTGGGCTTCGTTCGGGATCAGCAGATAGTTCTGCCCCTCGCTCTGGAAGGTCTCGAACGGTTCGGGGACTATTGGCGGCGGAGGGGGCTGTGTCGATCGCCAAAGCAAGAAGCTGGTCAGGATCAAGCTCACGATCAGTGCCGCCCATGTCCCTAACACGATCCACTTCAGCGGCGGCAGATCGTCCACTATCCCGCTGGTGTGTTGCTGGATAGTGGTTCTGATGTCGTTCAGCTCGGCGGTCACGCTCGACTGAACATGCGCTGACAGCTTCTTCAGCTCGTTGTCGGTCAAGGACGCGATCTCGCTCGTCTGGCTCTCCAGCTTCTCTTGTAGCCGCTCGGCCAAGCTCTTGCTCATAGCTCCAGTCCTTCTCGTAGATGCGCCCTTTCAGCCGTAACCTGTCGCCGGTTTCAGCATCCTGAACGGTCAGATAGTCCTTGCCCTGCCTTGTAACGCCTAGACCGGCCTCCATGAGCGCCTGAACCATGCTGTGACGGTCCCGCACCGTTCCCCGCTCGACCAAGGCGGTGACATAGGCATGGACGGCTTCTCGGCCTTCTTTGATCCGGAAGCCGTCCCGCTGCCATTCCACAGGTTTTTCAAATCCCAGATCCCGCGCCCGTGCCGGATCGTCTGGCCGCGCCCAGCCATGGGTTAAGTTCAGTGCATCCCGTAGCTTCGAAAAACTACGCTCCCAGCCGGGTGGCGCGATATTCAACGCCCGTCCGCTGGTCAGCTCCATACGAGGCGTCACGAAATGCAGCTCTACCCGTCCACCACTGGTGTGCTGATGGCGCACCCAGGTGATGTCATATTGTTCGGGGTCGAGGCCGGCGAAGGCAAATGCTTCGAACTGATCCATCGCGGCGCGCTGTTGCTCATCAGTCGGAGCATCTTCCGGCGCAAAGGACAGCACCCCATGCGTATAAGTCCAGTTCCGTGCGATGCTGTCGATCAGCTCGGCCGTACGGACCATATCGCCCCGCAGAACCTCCGGAGCGGCTGCCTCCCTCCCTTCACGCTCATGGTCCAAAAGATAGGCCGCGACCGTTCCACCGCCCCCGCGCCCTCCAGTGGTAAATTTGATCAGCATCAGCCGTCCCCGTCACCATCAGCGGTCAATGGCGAATCCCGACGCTGATGTGCGACCCGCAGCGCCGCCAGTTCCCGGTCGATTTCAATCAATTTTGCTAGCAAGGCCATCGCTGTTACCGGCTCACGCCGGTTCGCGGCACGAGCAAGCTGGTTCAGATTGTTTCCGATCCGGGCCAACTCGCGCAAAAGATCTGGCGAGACTGGCGGCGGTTCACGCCGGGGCCGTCGCCGCGTTCCGTCCAGGCGCGAACGGATAAGTTCGGATAGGGATACACCATGCTCTGCCGCCAGCTTCTGCCATCGGGCACGTTCTGTGTTCGATGCTCGAAGCTTGATCCAGATCGGACTATCGGCGGCATCGTCAGACATTAGCTCTCCGCAAAAGCAGGGTGCAGGGGAAGCATTCCCCTGCCGGGGTTCGGGGCTGGCCCCGTCCGCCCTCTGGGCGGAATGGGGGTTTGAAGGGGGTAGCTTGCACCCTCACCAGCCGCGAGGAGCCAAGACAAGGAAAGTGATAGCGCCCTTGTCGTGGCCACGAGAGTATGCTGGCGAAAGAGATAATTTGCAAGGGATGGAACATCAGGATAGGGACCAGACGAAGCCCCTATTCTGGCTGGAATTAACGTACTAACGTAGTATATACTACGTTAGTACCGGAGAGGATGAGCCATGCCCACCAAAGCCGTATTCACGATGAAGCTGGAATCCGATCTGCGAGACAGTTTCATGGCCGAAGCCGCAGCCGCTGACCGTCCGGCATCACAGGTCGTCCGCGAGCTGATGCGCAACTACATCGAGCAGCGCCGCCATGAGCGGGCTTACAGCGAGTATCTTGCCCGTAAAGTGGACAAGGCCCGTACTTCAATGCTGAACGGCCAAGGGCGCAGCCACGGGGCTGTAGAAGCCGATTTCGCGGCCAAACGAGCAAAGCTCATGGAAGGCTCTGCGTGATCGTTATCTGGACACCTGAAGCCGAACAGGACCGCGCCGACATCATGGATTTCATTGCAGCTGATAGCCCATCAGCTGCCATTCATATGGACCAGCTATTTGGAGAAGCAGCAGCCCGTCTCGCACATCATCCCTTCATGGGGAAACCGGGACAAAGACCCGACACCCGCGAGCTGATCCCTCATCCCAGCTACCGGTTGGTCTACGCTGTAAATCAGGACACTGTCTGGGTCCTGACTCTCATTCACACGGCCCGACTCTGGCCTTCAGCTGCCTAAAATCTGAAAAGAAAAATGGGCGCAGCCCTTCTTGTTCTAATGTTCTATAGTTCTAGGGCTAAATGTATTTGTTAAAACAACTGCTTGCGCGGTTATCGGTGACATATGGGGACCGTCAAGTGACATATGGGGACTGATAAGTGACATATGGGGACTGATTTGCGCGTTGACTGGTGGCATTTCGTCACTAATAAATGTCACCTATGGCGAAGACGATCCAAGTGGCCGCAGACAGGGCCTATGACCCAACCAAGACTGTGCTGCCCGTTGAAGTGGCGCGTGGCATCTACATCGAGAACCCGCCCTCGGCGCAGGCTCTGAAGTTGATGCATCTGCTCATTGCCAAAGCGGGGGGGCGGATGGCCGAGGAGGTCCAACACGAAATGCGCATGGCCGACCTCAAGCACATCGAGGGAATGCGCAACCATGACCGGGCCAGCTTGCGCACCCTGTTCACCCAGCTCCGCGCCGCTGTCATGGTTTATGACGATACCGAGGCCCAGGAAGAGATCATTGGCGGCTTCATGGATGAAATCCGCCTCGATTACCGGCAGGAGGTTGTGGACACGCTGGTGGTTAAATGGTGGTTCGGGCGAACCTTCCGCCGCATCGCCGCTGAATCGAACCACTGGGCGATCCTCGACCGCCAGACGGTCTTTGCCCTGTCCTCGAAATACTCGATCCTGCTGTTCCAGCACATCGCCTCGCTGGCCAATCTGGACCGGATCGACAGAAAGAGCTTTACCGTACCGGAACTGCGAGCATTGTTTGGTGTGGAAGGGGGCAAGCTGGATCGGTTCGCAGACCTTAATCGTCGCGCCCTTCAGCCAGCCATTGCGGAAATCAATCAGCTTTCCCGCCTGAAGCTGAAAGCGACCCCCCGCAAGACCGGTCGCACCGTGACCAGCGTGGAAATCTCATGGAAGCTGAAGGCGGACCCGACGGACGCCAAGCAAGAGCTGGCACGGCCAAAGGTAGGTCGAAAAGCGCGGCAGGAGGGTACTGTCGAGACCCTGCCAGCGGTTTTTCCAGAAACCGGGGGAATCGGCTATAGCCCACGTTGGCTTGATCTGAAACAGCAGGCGGGCTGCAATATGGACAATATTCTGATCGCCACGAACTTCCGTCGTTTTTTGGATGAACGCGGCGTGGCCCGTGATGTCGCCAATATTGAGAGTCTGTTTTTAAGCTACTGCAGAAAAATAGGAAGAGTTTAAAAAAATATATTAGACCATAGGAATAGCACCACTGACCACTCTATTGCTTTTCAGTGCAAGTTGTTTCCCGTTTCGGTGTGAATAAGTGACCTGCCCCCCACGAAGTCCCGCACCATGATGTAGAGTCTGCTCAACCCTGAAGGAGCAGACGAATGCGAAAGAGCCGTTTCACCGAGGCGCAGATTATCGGGATGATCAAAGAACAGGAGACCGGGATGCCGACGGCTGAGATTTGCCCGCATAATGATTTCCCGGCAGTCAGAGCGGATAGCCGAACCGCTCGAAATCTTTGGCATAATGCGTTTGGACGCGGATCCGGTCGGCCACGTCCCAGACGATCTTCTGAGACGCGCTGCGCAGTTCGTGCGGGGGCGTATCGGGGGGCGCCACGCCAAGGATATCGGCGATGCGCGCCAGCGGCGCGGCCAGGCCGTCCTCCAGCCGGAATACCTCGACGTTATTGCCCAGGAACTCCCATTGCGGGCGCAGGTGGTTGTCTAGGTGGAACCTGTCGCGCTGCTGGCGGTCCAGGTTCTCTTCGATCCAGGGTGAGAAGGCGGGCAGCCCCTTCCAGAAGCTTTCCTTGGCAAGCTCTGCGCGCATCCGGTATTCGCTGGCGATCCGGTCATAGGGGTTGCGCACGACGGTCACGGCTAGGTCGAAGAACCCCTCGCCCAGCAGCGCCCGGATATCCTGGGCGCGATAGTGCTGCGGCGTGCAGCGGCTGGCATGGGGGATCCCCATTGAGAACAGCCGCAGCGGCGCGATGCCCTTCATCCAAGTCTCAACCGAGGTGCCCCCGGCCTTCGGGATATGGATGAAGAGGACACGTTTGCCGTTATGCTGGATGAAGGGCATGGATCTTCCGAAGGCAGGCGGGAGATGCTGCTTCCGCTGCGGCCATATGGTCGGGCTTCAGTTTGCCACCGGCGCGGCGAGTTTGTGCGGCACGTCATGCTCGGTCAGATAGTCGTAGAAGCGCGCATAGTTCTGCGGATATTTCCGCGCGAAGGTCTTGGTTTCGTAATGACGATCAAACAGTTCTGCAATAGGCATTCCATCCTGCACCGCCTTGAGCGGTGCCTGTGGCAGACCGAGATGGTCACAAAATTCTTGTGTGCGGCTGTCATGCACGATCCAAAGAGAGGGAACACCCGCCTGCATAGCGGCCATGTTGCCGTGAAACCTAGTTCCAATGCAGGCATCATATCCTTCCTTAAATTTTTCAAACCAAGGCGGCATCGAATAGAACTGATGGAAGGATTTCTTTATCCACTCATGGTAGCTCTTGAAATCAATTCGACTTGACGTAAATGCCCTCATCAAGCCAGGCCTTATCAGGGAAAGTATTTCTGAAGGAATGTCTTCGACACTCTCTAGGCGTTCAATCTTGGCAATTTCGTATTCGAACCGTTCTGTCTGACCTATGAAGGTAGAGTTTGATGCTAACGCTTCCTTTATCAGCTTAATTTCCGGCTCTGGATATGTAACGTTGACAACGGTTTTTTCGATTCTTGGAGGGTTCATTAGTTCCGGAAGACGAAATTCCGATCTTCGGCTAATAAAGCATGATTGGCAGCCAATAACTTCAACATTGTCTATTCCGAGGTGCTTGCAGAGGTCCGCAGTAAACTCGCCTCGAACAGCAATTTTGGGTGCATGGTGAGAGATGACCGAAAGCAATCTTTTTGTTTCAGGGGCGACAAAAGATTCGGAAATTGATTGCCCTATGGGCGCTTG
Source organism: Ponticaulis profundi (assembly GCF_042659465.1). Taxonomy (NCBI): domain Bacteria; kingdom Pseudomonadati; phylum Pseudomonadota; class Alphaproteobacteria; order Hyphomonadales; family Hyphomonadaceae; genus Ponticaulis; species Ponticaulis profundi. Next base: position 10,730 of record NZ_JBHSSW010000007.1, read on the forward strand.
TGCCCCTAAACCAAATACTATTATGGGCAGTTGAAGCTTCTCGAATGCATCTGCAAGCTTTTTTTGAGAGGAGATTAGGCTAGTTCTGTCGCCAACTCGTATATTATTGGCCGCAACAAAGGCTATATGAGTGAGCTCTGACTTTAGCTTTTCAGCGATTTCGTCAGTGACAGAATCCATATACGCATCCACATTTCTGTGCTCCCCCACAATATAGCGTGCTGCAAAACCGTGAAGAAAGTTTCCGGTGTTGTCGTTGGCGCCTTCGGCCCTATAAGCAGGATTCCCTACGAATCCAATTCTGGCGGCGGGCGACGGAATAATATCATTAATTATCGAATGCGCCGTGTGCATACTGAAGTCCATTAGTTATGTGTTGTTTTTAGCTTTCCAAAATGGACGAAAGCTCTCTAAGTATAATGTTCGGGCGGGCAATGTATGAGCTTTTCACGAAGTATTTCCGATACTTTATCCATATCAGGTGACTCTCGAAGAAAATCAAATAACTCCCTTGTGTATTTCGTTCCCTCCGAATATCTTTCATACTCTATTGTATAGCATATACTTGGGTTATTTTCTGAAAAATTTTTATATAGCTGATCGGCTGCTTCAACCATGGCCTTAACATCAGACTTGTTTCTACTTTTCCACCACCCCGATTGTGACACTGAGCTATAGTCCCTTGTCTGGAATATGAATCGCGAATTTGGGAAGTATTTTTTGATTGTTTCCAGATAGCTATGGAAGAAATTTCTGTCTTCGTGGAACCTGATTTCTTTGAATCCCGCGACTCGTGTTTGTTCCGGAATATGAAGAACCTCTCTTACAAAGAGATCCATCATCGCCCTTGAGAACTCATCAGTATTGACGTTTTCTGCTCCATACCAAGGATCCTTGGGGGTCGCAAAGGTGTCAGCAATCTCTTTTCTTCTCTGGTCAATAGGCTTCAAGATTTCATCTTGTCTCCAAGTGAAATTGTCCCAGTTAGACACCACAGCCGCAGCTCTAGAGAAATGATAAAGAAGATTGCCATTTTCTCCTCGGATGCAATATCCAGGAATAGAGTTTAGTAAACTCTGCGTCAGCGTCGACCCCGAGCGGCCATAGGTCACGACGAACACATAGCCATCCTTCGGCGCGTAGAGGGACGGGTAACGTTCTTCATTCATGGTATTTATTCCTCAGGTCTTCTTCTCGCCGGTCGCAAGCATCGTCTCCAGCCGCTCGATCACCGGTCGCACCGCGCCGTCCCAGTCGCGCCCCCGCATATCAAGCCTCGCCTGATGCGCAAGCTTGTGTAGAAGATCGGGATCGAAGCAGAGGTGCCGCAGCGCGGCGATGGCCTCGTCGACGGTGTCGCTCTGTGACAGGACGACGCCGTTCTGCCAGCTCTGCACCACCTCGGAGACCGCGCCCGCGTCGGTCGCGATGGGCACGACACCGGACCGCATCGCCTCGAGGATGGTCAGCGGTAAGCCCTCGTAATAGGATGGTAGGACAAAAATATCCGCCCATTCCAGGGCCTCGGCCAGGCCTTCCGGGGTGGTGATCGGCGGTTCGATCATCTTGGTTATGCGCGAAGGCAGGCGCATCTCCCCATGAGTCATGACCTGCTTGCCGATCAGGCGCCAGTCGATGGGCAGCGATTCCGAGTGCGAGGAATCGACGATGCTGATAAGTCGTTCCAGCCCTTTCTGTTGGTCGAGTCGGCCCAGATAGATGACTCGCAGCCTGTCGGGACGATTCTCGCCTGACCGCCGCGCGTCCAGCCGCTGCGCCGATTCCTCGGGCAGGTCGA
>NZ_JBHSSW010000008.1:0-101754 GCF_042659465.1 Ponticaulis profundi
CCCGTCACTTCTGCAAGAACCATCGTGATCGCCGCAGTCAGCGTGGTCTTACCGTGGTCTACGTGACCAATCGTACCGATGTTGACGTGAGGCTTGTTGCGCTCAAACTTTGCCTTGGACATGTCCGCAATCCTTAAGAATTATTCCTTGTCGTCCGAACTCCATGACCCGATGCGGACATCGCCCGACCCATGACGCTCTACGACTCTGTTACCTGTTAAGCGGGCCACATACACGTCTCCGGACCCTTTAAGCAAGACCGAAACATCATTCGCATCACCATTAAATTCAACATCACCCGATCCAAGGACGTTTGCATTGAAATTCTGAACGTTTCCGCTGTCGATGGAAACGTCTCCAGATCCCTTCAGATCGATTGAAATCTCGGTATCCGCGCGTTCAATTTCCGTGTCGCCGGATCCGCGTACGTTAACCGAGAGTGGGCCAGCTACAGTGCCGACTTCGACGTCTCCAGACCCGGAAATGGATATGTCCATACTGGACGTCACGTCTTCAATTTCGAAATCACCGGACCCAAGAATATTGATGGATGCACTGCCTGCTGATTCGCCGACAACGTCGCCGGCCCCAAGTATCGCAACATCCAGCATACCTGCTACGTTTGCAAAAGCAGCATCACCGCATCCCATGAAGTTCAGTGAGAGGCTGGCCGCATCTTCCATCTCCAACTTGCCACTTCGAAGACCAACGCTTACGGCACTATTCTTTGGAGCTGTGATGGTCAGAACAGGAAAGTCGGAGAGCGGCGACATTTTTCCACCTGGCATCTTCATTTCAAACTGGTCGTCATTGATCTTGCAACGACGAGGGCCATCCTCCTGCCCACCACTAATGATGAGCTTCTTACCTGTTTTCGTGGCTTTCGGTGCCGACACGAGGTCACGTCCCATATCCACGGAATAGGAAAGCTCTCGACCTTCGCGAATACGGATCGTCCCGATAAAGTCGTCAACCATCACATCGGCGACGGACATCGGTGCGGCCTCGCCCCCTGAAAGCTGCTGAGCGTTTGCTGGAATTGCAACTGCGGCAAGGGCCACGCCTGCAGAGAGGGCTAATGCGCTGACTGCTGCGCGAACAGGTGTATGGTATTTCATTGTGTCCTCCAGAATTTTACCGTTTATCGATAATATCCGGAGGGCGAAAAGTCTAATTAAACTGTGTTCACAGAAATTCGAGCGAAAGTACGTCTCGTTCAGGCATATTTCTTCGCAAGCGCCTTCACCATGGCTGCGGTTTCCGGATGGTCTGCAGCGTGAGCAAAGACAGTTTCAAAATAACCTGCGATTGAGCCGCAGTCATAGTCTTGGCCTTCATATTCAAACGCGAAGAACTGCTGCTGCTTCATCAGCCGCTCCATTGCGTCTGTCAGTTGAATTTCATTGCCAGCGCCCGGCCCCTGGTCTTCCAGTAGATCGAAGATTTCAGGCTGTAGAATGTAGCGCCCTGTAATTTTGAGATTGGACGGCGCCTCTTCTTTTGCCGGCTTCTCAACCATGCCATTCATTTCGATAAGCCGACCATCGCGTTTCACAGGCGAAATAACACCATATTTGTGCACCTGCTCTTCGGGGACCTGGTCCACGGCGATTATGTTGCCGCCAACTTTATCATAGGCTTCGATCATCTGGGCTGTACAAGATTTTTCAGACTTGATGATAACGTCGGGAAGCAACACAGCGAATGGTTCACGCCCAACAACATCACGCCCACACCATACGGCATGACCGAGCCCAAGAGCCGACTGTTGCCGGGTAAACGTGGACATACCCGCAGGAATACGCATCGTCTCAAGTCTAGCCTTGATATCCAGCTTACCCTTCTTTTCTAGGGCTTCTTCCAGCTCATAATTAATGTCGAAATAGTCTTCGATTGCGCCTTTATTGCGTCCCGTGACAAAGACGATGTGCTCAATGCCAGCCTGCAGCGCTTCATCCACAACGTACTGAATGGCCGGTCGGTCAATAATCGGCAACATTTCTTTTGGAATGGACTTTGTTGCTGGAAGCACGCGTGTTCCAAACCCCGCAACTGGGAGAATCGCCGTTTTCACTGAAGCCATCTTAATCTGTCCCCTTAAAGCACGTCCGAGTGCATCAATTCACCTCGTAGGAATGGCCTAAACAGTTCCAGAGATCGCTGCAACCCCAATTAAAAATTGACATTTTCAGAGTTCAAAGATTGCTTAATTTTCCGCCTGAGTTGAATGGTTGGTGCCCGGAACAGCAGACATGTCTGATTTGCTGTTAGCTCCCACTGAAACTAATTCCGAACGTCGCTCCCTACTGCAACGAGCAGCTTGATCACTTGAGCCATTCAAAAATAAAGTGGAAGAAATTGGAGCGGGTAGACGGGATCGAACCGACATATGCAGCTTGGAAGGCTGCCGTTCTACCATTGAACTATACCCGCTCAGAGCGGCGACCATTAGCTTTTAGAGTATCAGCTTGTCAACTGTCTGATGACTGTCTGATAAACTTTGTTCCGGGAGCGTTCGCGTTCACGGCCTGTTCCGGGCCGGATGCATGATGCCCGCAGCATGGCGAATGCTGGAACGCATCGTGAACGATGCAGGGCTTCGCGACAAACTTATCCTTCAAATGCAAGCGCGACATGAAATATATGACAATGGGTGCTGGATATGGACGGGCAGCCATGATGGAAGCGGCTATGGCAGGATCAAATTTCGTCAAGTCGTGATCGCCGCTCACCGAGCGTCGTATGCGATCAATCACCTTGTCAATCCGAAAGATCTCCTAGTCTGTCATCATTGCGATACTCCGGCCTGCATCAATCCAGAGCATCTATTTCTGGGGACCGACGCGGACAATTGCGCAGATAAAATGCGCAAGGGCCGCCACAAGTCGGGGCCGGTCCTCAAGGGGCAGGACAATCCGCGCGCCGTTCTCACTGTGACACAGCATGACGCGGTAGTTGCCCTTATTCGCAAGGGTATGACCAACACGGCAATCGCAGAACGCTACGGCGTACACCACTCCACCATATCGAAAATCCGTCGGGGAAAATCCTGGGGCGGAGAAGAAATTGGCAAGCCTTATTTTACAAGGAGGTCATCATGAATAAGAAATCCGCCTTCTCCCCCCTCTCACAAGGGGGTGCGCTATGAGCGACATGAACCCGAGATACGTTGCGTTCAAATCCGTTCATCCAGACGGCAAAACGTATGAGTTCAGCGCATGGCTTCAAAAGGTGAAAGCATGGGCCGCTGAGCGAGACATGGGCGTGGAGCGAGAGCGCGGTTTCGTCGCTCAATATTACAGCGACCCGCAATATCGGATCACCGATCACGACAGGTTCACCGAAGCCTGTATCGAGTATTCCGCAGCAGCCAAAGAAGCCACCCTCTCACAAGGGGGTGCGCTATGAAGATCGCAGGACACCACCTTGTCGAGCGTGATCCTTATCGCCCACGGTGCGAGTGGGGTGAAGATGTAACTGTTCAGTGGGGGGATTGTGGCTCTGTTTTTTCGCCACACGGCAGCTACGTCACCGCGTTCTTTGAGGCTTTTCCAAAAGGTTTCTTCATTCGCGGAGAAGGAAAAACTGTCTCTGATGCTGAGCTGGACGCGTTTATAAAGTATGAGCGCATGCTTGCATGTGGCAACAACCATCAGTGGCGGCGCGGATCGTATTTAAATGGCGGCGCTCATTGCCGCGTTTGCGGTCAGTTCGGCACACCGTTCAAACCAATCAATCCCCTTGGACATATGCTCAAGCCACTTACTTGGTGGGAAAAAAGAGCACTATCAGACCACGATCTATGGGTCGAAAAGAGATTTATCCAGCGCGAAACGCCTGATGAGCAGAAACTATTTCGACAACTCCGACTGAGGCTATTTCTCTTTGGCTGGGTTAATAAAGAGGGCGAGCCTCAACCAGCAGCCAAAGAAGCTGCACTGGTAGGTAAGGGATGAGCGGAATCCCAAGAGCACGTCCCGGCCAGCTCAAGGCGCAATGGGGGAAATCGTCAGAGCATGGTGCGGACATTCATTATTGCTGGGGAGATGGTGTCTCCAAAACCGACGCTATGGTTTTAGCGGAAGCTCTACAGGGTCGGTACGGTCACGATGAGCCATCACTGATCGATGTGCTTAGATCACGAGGCTACGACATAAAGACGCTCAAGATCAGCGTAAGTAAGTCGACCGCGCCGGAGCCCCAACAATGACTGACCTTGTAGAGAAGATGGTGGATGCCGTCACAACATGGCCGATCAACGGGAGAGCAGACCTTATCGATGCCATGCAAGCCGCCCTCGCCGCCATACGTGAAAGGCATATAATCGTGCCAAAGAAGCCAACGCCGGAAATGCATCACGCGGCAATAGAGGCGCTGTCAGGCGGAGCACAGACGCAAGACCCGAAAGCGGCCGCATGGGACTCCCTCGTTGCCTACCGCGCCATGATTGAAGAAGGAGAGGTGAAGTGAGCGAATACGTGGACTACGAGCAGGCAATCAACGCTCACGCCCATCAGTTCGATGAGGCCTTGCGCAGCTCAACTGGGCTTCCAGATGAGGAGATTAAAGCCCTTGCGCTGTCTGGTCGCCTGCGTGTGGTAAAGCACGCTTCCGGCAAATGGGAGCACTACTATCTGGACAACGAAAGGCTTTTCTCTGTTGGGCCTATACGCGTAGACCGCATAGATGGACAGACTATTCTTGCGCGAGATATTGTTCGTGAAGGAGAGGTGACGTGACCCCGCAGGAGTTCACAGCCGAGGTGCAGGCCCTCTTGGACAAAAGCAAGTACCCTCAGCACAAGTGCCCGGTATGCTGCGGAACGGGCATGGTCTGCACCGATTGCCACTATGGCGGCTCTACATGTGCATCAATTCATGATGATGCTGGGCGGCAGCTAATGTGTGAGGCATGCATTCCCGACCCGGACCTACATCAATAGGCCAAGTGGCACTTAGCCCTTCGGTCCGGGAGGGGATATGTCGCGGGCCGGACGCTACTCCGGCTATTGCGTCGGTCCACCGATATTACCAAGCTACCCCGGCCACCATTTCCCCCAAGCGCAACGAGGGTGGTAACTCCGGAATCAGGCGCTTGGGCGCTTCTGCTTTCAGCGCCGCCGCGACCAATCCACTATAGCGGAACAAAACAAGAAATGGTAGGGTGATGATATGGCGCTAACCGTTATCTTTCCAGAAAAGCCGACGCGTGAAGACTTTGAAGCAGAGCGTAAATGGGGATTCACTGGATCATATGAACGCTGGCTGACACTGAAGCTGCCAATACATCTTCAGTTTCAAAAAGAAACCACTCAAGAGCAATTCGATGAACTGTCAAAGCAAGTCGAATCTTGGGGCGGACCGATCTTCATTCATGGGGACTTTGAAACTGATCAGTGCGCCGATTGCTCGCGAGAATCCAAATATCTGTGCGACTATCCTGTCGGAGACGATAAGACCTGCGACCGGATGATGTGCAAAAGCCATTCCCATCATATCGGCGGTGACGTTCATTATTGCGAGTTTCACTTTTACGAGTGGACGAAATACACAGCTAAGACTTCGATCAAGGCAGCCAGGCCAAGCAATGACAACTGAAGAAACCGTTCGTGTCGCCCTGCTCTCACTGAAAGCGCGCCCCTCCCTCGAGCGCCTTGCTGACCGCTTGAAGTATGACGATCAGGTTCAGGCCAATAACGCCGCTCACGAGCTGTCAAAGATTATTGTTCAGATGGTGAGGGAGTCGCAGGAGCGGCAGAGGCGTTAATTCTCGCGGTCGCGCTCCTTCTTCAGCTCAATGTGCTTAAGCGTCACCCGCTCCATTGCGCCAAGCAGAAAGAAGAGAACAACAAACCCGCCCGTTGATCTCAGGAACACACCGAAGTCATTCAGCCGTTCTCCCCGGTAGGGCATGCCCGCATAGTTCTGAACTAATAAGCCCGCCAAAGATGCGGCAGCCCCCGCCAGTAGCGCGATCGCACTCAATGCCGCAACGAACCGGCAGAACCAGCGAAAGCCATTCTTCCAGTTGTCGCGAGCCGGAAGCCAGGCGGGGAACAACCAGTCAGGCGGGATAGGCGCCAGCCACTTCTGAGAACTGATGAAATTGAAGATGAAATAGACCGTGACGAGCTGGCCCACCATCACGAGAATCAAGAGATTTTGCATGATGAATGTCATTGTTTCAGCCTGTCCATGATTGCATCGAATATTCGCTTTGGTGTGCCCGGTGAGATAAAAAAGAGCAGCAGCCCGACGCCCAGAATGCCCGCAATGAACGCTCCGCCCAGCTGGTCCAGGATTGGCAGAAGCGCAAACGAGCGGCCAAGGAATAGGCCGACGACAGAACCCACGAACCAGTAGATAAAGCCTCTCACAGCACGCGACCAGATGTGAGGCAGATCTGTCGGTTCTTCGGCCTGCTCTGCTATGAACAGCCGCCCCAGCTCGGCCAGGCCCGCACCAGCCACCGCCGCCGCATATTCGCCGGGGGTGAAGAAAGGCAGGTTGATTGCCAGCGCCCCGAGCGTGCCTGTTGCCGCTGTCGTCAGCGTCAATCCGGCACTCGCAGAGGCTTCCAGAAATTTGTGATACTGCATCATTCTTTCGCGGCTCCACACTCCAGATTGACCCGACAACGGATGATCTTAACCAGACCATCTATGAACGCGTCATCTTCCCGGTCATGCGAGATGAGGTTGCGCGTGTTCGTGCCTGCATCGTTTCCGTCATCGCCTTCGATAAGGACAGGCGGCTCCGGTTTTTGGAGCTGCGCTTCGTCCACCTGTTCCGGCTTGACCTCAATGTAGTCAGTGACCGTTATCGGCGTTGTAGGCGGACACGTCATTGATGTATCCGTCGCGCACGCTGCCAGTAAGAGGGCAGGAAGCACCGCTGTCAGCGCGATCCTGTAGGGCTTTGTTTTGCGCATCTCTCGCTGCCTTTCTTGCTCTGGCGTTTGCTTTCGCAATCGCTCTGTCCTGTTCGGTGATGATCTCGTTTCGGGCCTTTAGTTGGGCGTCGAGCTCTTTCCGCTTGCGCTCTTCTTCGGCCCGGATATCAGCGATCTGTTTATCTCTCGCCTGCGCCGCCGCTGCGTCTCGTGTAAGGCTGTCAGCCTCGCAAGCGGTTTCCGCTTTTTCACGGGCCTCATTGGATCGACCCTCCCCGTAGAGCCAGACACAAAAAAAGAGCGCCAACATTGCGCCGGCGCCCGCAAAGAACTTCCAGTGTTGCCAGATCATGCGGCCACCCTCCCCGCAATCCATCCATAAAGGAAATCCTCTGATGAGCTGCGGCCCTCAGCGATCACGAAATAACGCTCGACCTGAAAACCATTCAGCGCCGCCAGCATCACCTTTTCGGCCCTGTGGTCGCGCTTACTGAGATAGAGCTTCAAAGTCTCAATGGTGCGAGGCCCGATGTTTCCATCCTCTCGAATGTCAGCATAAAGTCGCTTCTGTTGATTGAAGCCATTCAGAGCGCGCTGAAGGAAGGCCGAGGCAACACCGACACCCATGTTGACGCCGGTGTCGAACAGCTCTTCCGCGATAGCCTCCGAGTGTTCAGCTACCGCCGCAAACCCCGGACCATCCCAGTAGTCGACAGCGTAAATATGCTTTGCGACGGCGCGCGGCAGATCACGCATGTGTCCGCGATAGCCATGGCGACGGGCGACCCGTTCTGTGATGCCGTAATTCGTAGCCCCGCCCGGATCTGCCGGGTGATCCACATATCCGCCCTCGCGCTCCAGAAGCGGGTCGATCAGGCGGTCGAAAATGTTCATCGTCATGATATCGCCTTCTGACGAAACTAAAGCTGCAAAAACTCAGAGAGATAGTCATGCACGGCGTCGTACGTCGCAACATTAGATGCGTGTGTGATATCGCCCTCGGCTGGCGTGTCGCCCTGCCAGACACCCCAGAACGCCATGTCACCATCAAAGGCGTTCTGCGCATCATCTCTTGCACCGAGCACAAATCGGCCAATCCCATAACTTGTCGTGTCGAGCTGTTCAGCGGTCTGCCACGCAGCGCCGCCGATGCCGAATTTCAAAAAGCCAGCCGTGTCATCCTGATAGAGGACCGCTACCATCCACGTCCATGTATTATAGGCCACGGCTGCATTCACAGCGATATCGACACCACCGATGTCGCCGTTCACTCCGGATCGCAGCGTGTAGTCTGTATTTTGGCGTCGCAGCCGAAAACTTGCATGGTCGTTATTGTCTTCGCCAATGAAAAACAGTTCTTGTATTCCTGAGACCTGATGTGGCCGAAAAGCAAGGACAACGCTGGTGCATTTTGAGTCCAAAGGGATCAGAGATTTGTTGAGCAATACCTGCGATGAAGCAGCCGTAAAGGTTAGCCCCTGCGAAATCCGAGTCCCTGTAAACCCGCTCGAAATTGTCGGGAAGGCGTCAAATGTTCCAGGAGTCGACTGATTTCCGCCGAAATCTCTATCAGCATCCCCAGCCATGTTTGCGGCGTTAATCCGCCCGGCACGCGAAGTGGTCGTGCTTGGACCAAAATTACCGCCCCCCCAAAGATTCGAGCTCGCAAGGACCGGGGCCAATAGCTCTTTGCCCTTGGCGCGGAAAAGATATGGATTTGCAATATCCTGATTGCTGATTTGCAAGTGTTGCATGATGTTTTTTCCTTCTTACTGAAGCGTGACAACGAAAGCCCGGCACCATCGGTCAAGCGTTGATCCCGATAGGTGGCCTGTATCCGTCGATGTGGCCTTGATATTGCCTTTTGCGCCCGGACCCGGATTGACAGGAGATAGATCTGTCAGAGCGTATGTGATTTGCGATCCAGAACTCGGCGCAGTATCGAAATTAACGGTTAGATCAGTCCCATCCGTAGTCACTGATGTGATGCTTGCCCCGTTCGCATCGTTGCGCAGAGCGACGCCATAGTTTGTCTGCGCTGAAACGGTTGTTGTATCGAATGTGACGGTCCCGCCGCCTTGGCCAGTCAGCGGGATTGTTACGGCTGTAGATGCGGATGCCGTTTCGCTCGCAACCTGCAAATCAGTCCATCCGCCGTTGTGCAAATGCTCGTACGCTGCACGCGCGGCCTGCTCTGCAAGCAACCTGTGCCCGACGTTGTTTCTGTGAAGCTGATCGTCAAACGGCACCCAATACGTTGGCCCGTCCATGATTGCATTTACACCGGAGGTCGCGACAAAATCCTGTTGCGCAAAAATGATCTCTTCGCCGGTGCCATCATCCGCGATCAGAGACAAGTTCGGAACAATCCATAACGGGTCATCAACCTGATAAAAGTATTTGCGAGCAAACCTGTTGATCATCCAGTACCATTGAAGATGGTAATCAAGATATTGCTCGCGCGTCATAACATCCTGTGCATCCCTCTCGCCATGTATCGGACGCACTGTTGATAGCCTTGGCTGCAAGCCTCTGATTTTGCAAATCCGGGCGATCTCTGAAAAATAGAATTCGACATTTTCATAAAGCACATTCGATTGACCAGAGCCCGCCGTCTCAATCATACTCGTAATGCTCTCACCGCCTTTGGATGAGTTCATTTGGATTTGCAGCGGAGAACTGATGTCTGCATCATCCAGCGCGTCAAGGTAATGTGCCATAAAGGCCGTCCCGTGGCCCTCTGCATCGACCTCATAAGACGGCTGTATGTCGTCAATATCGCCGCTCGCAAGCGCAGTGTCTGATGGCCCTCGCGACGGATTAGTCATCTCGAACATAAATGCGCGAAGAGGCTGCGGTGGCGTGGTCGTTAGGGCGGGTAATCCGTTCGAGGCTCGCGCATTCGATTGACCGACGATAAGATTGATCTCCAGCACATTGTCGCTGCTCACAGCAAATCGCGTTGGGTAACTATCTGGCTTATAGAGGCCCTTGACGACCTCAACTGATCCGGTCACGTCAGACCGCCCAATCCAGCTTGTTGCTAAATGGCGGTCAACGTAATAATTTGCACCAGCCGGAGTTACCTGACCGGATGCTTCTGGGCTTACCACCATCACATGGTTTTCCAGCGACATGAATTCGTTATAGGCCGTGAAACCAGGCTCAGCGCCTTCAGCGTTAAGCTGATCCTGAAAATCTTGCTTGATGCGCTGGCCGTGAACTCTGCCAGAGACGGGATCGATACCAAAAAGGACATGACCCATCGGCCCGATCAAAGGCCTCAGAAGGTCATCATTTTCGCGCAAACCGTCTTCGATAATTTTCTCTTCGTCTGCGCGGACAAAATCCAGCCGGCCATAATCATCTCGATCAAACAGAAGCTCGTCATCAGGTCCGATCAAAAGCGCACGGGGTTCAGAAAACAGGTAATCATCTTCGACGAAGACTTCATTTGCTCGCGCGCCTTTGAGCAAGCCGTCTGTATCAAAGCCGCCCACCTCGCGATCACCAATGAAAAACGGATAAGCCAGACCACCCCGATACAATGTATCCTTTACGACCGCTCTTGGTGCACCCGCCTGCTCAAGACTTTCCAAAGTCGAAGCATCCACAGCGAATTCAAGTCCGCTAAGAGCATCTTGCAATCCACTGACTGTTGAAATAGCCTGAGTTCCGGTATGGTTCGCCCTACTCTTAAGCGCGTCCTGTGCCGCTGAGGCCAACTTCTCCAGCGTAATGGAAGCATCGACGTAGTTGTCGGTATCCACCAGCGAGGAAAACGATAGCTCCTTCCAATTGCTTGCGTCCGCCTTGAACCAGAATTTCATTGTGTCTTCGGTATAGGCCCACTGTCCAACTTCCTGATTGGCAATATCATCGCCCATCGCGGTTTCCGTCGTGAAAGAAACCGCCGCCGTGAGCGCCCGCCAGACATTATACAGGCCAGCAAGCGTGTATCGTGTCTTTCCGCCGGGCGTGAGGATGGTGTCATCCTCCGAGTCGACGACAGCCTCTGTCGCGTCGAGGTTTTCGCCCAGGCGGTCCATATCCGCCTCGCTAGGCGGATCACTCACGGTCCTCAAAGCCATGGCATTCTTCCTGTATTGTTGGTGATTAGAGGGTGTTGAAAAGGCGAACCGCTCTCGCGAGCTGACGAACTTCGCCGTTTGCGTCGACCGCTGTGCAGATGGCTTGCGCCAGCGCTTCAGAACCGGATGTCATGTTCGCGGAAAATGTCGTTGAGATCGTTTTAGGATCGCTATCGTCGGCTGCGGTTGGGTTGTTGATCGTAATTGGCCCGCCATCTTCACTGACAAGCGTAATTTGAAAGGAGACCTTTCCGGTCGCACCCAGAGCTGTGAAAACGAGCGGGTCTCCGACGTCAGTTGTCTGAATGCCGGTGTCGTTGCCGGACCATGTAGATGTGCCGGATGAACTCAGCGAAAATCCCGTCTGGTCGCCATTCGTCGAATTGAAGTTCGCTGTGCTTGTCTCGTAGACAAAGCTAGTCCAGTCGCTGAACCGCTTTCCAAGGCGCGACCTGAACCGAAATGCATATTCCTGGCTTGGTAGAAACGGTGAATACTCAATCGCTGAAACCGTCGCATCGAAGACGAAGTTCTCAACTCGTCCGACAATTCCACCACTGCCAGAGCCATCTGAGGCCCCCATCTCGACCTCGTTATATTCGGCCAGAACATCGTCCAGATCCGCAGGGAGCGTGATCTCGAATTCAAAGCCGGGGTATGACGCACCGCCGGATGAGACCTCAACCGCCGTCACGCTGACCGTTGGTGCCGTAAGCTGCGGAAGTGGTGAAGCCGTCACCGTCGGATAGACGATGTCCTGCGCTCGTTCCTCATCCCAGACGAGTTGATCAGGATAGACCTCAAGCCCGGTAATGCCGACCGATCCATTGAGTAACCGCTTTACCTCCTTGGCTTCAAAGACCTTCTCGGTGAAGCCTCGCAGCGCGCTTGTGCGGTAATACCAATCGCCGGGGCGGATTGCCCTTGCGCTGATCTCGAATACTTCCTCCAGCTCGACGATACGACGGCTCTTCTCGATCCAAAGCGCGGCTTTTCGCTGTGCTCGCTCGCCGCTGTTTTCAAGCTCCTGATCGTATGTTTCTTCGATTTCACCCGCGTCAGCCACAACATAGGCTTCGACCGTCATTTCCGGATAATCGTTTGGTTCCAGCTCGTTATCCGGGTCTATGAATGTTCCGGATACAGTGTTGACCATATCCGAGAGGCCTTCGCCCGGTTTGATCTTTGTCGGCTCACCGCGAACCAGATCGCTATCCGTCAGCGTCATGACCGGCGTGCGGCTGATCGGCGTCCAGATTGCCAGGCGGCCACCGCGTTCAATCGCATCTGAGCACATGTTCTCAGCAAGGCGTTCAAGCACTTTGTCATGCGATAGATCAGACGTCAGGACGCCGTTGACCTCGTAACGCTTCTGAGTGCCGCCAGCCTTAAGCGTGACGCTCTCATCGCAATGGTCTTTACCCTCCTCAAACTCATCGTATGGAATGGCATCGACGTCTTCGCCGACACCGAACCACATGTGAGAGGAGCTGGCATTGACGACGATACCGCAGCGGTAGTGCTCAATCGCAATCCGGTTGTTCGTCGTGTATTCCCATGTTGAGGGATCATCGAGGCGATGTGTACCGGACCCGCCTTCCGTCGTGTCTTTCGAGCGGTCCCAGAGCTTGGCGCCCTTGCCGCCAAAATCATACGTGAAATCCTGCGCGACGTCGGAATCCCAAAGGTGTTCAAGGATCACATAAGCGACACCGCGAAGCCGGTGATTGCTCGTCCATTCTGGCTGCTCTGAGTCGCCCGCGGTCGCGCTGATCAGATAACTATCTGCGGTCTGGTCTGGTCGACCGTCATAGTATGTGACCCAGAAACGGTTCTCGCCCTTGTCGCCTTTGATCCGGAAGAGCTTTCGGACACCATGAACCAGCGGCTCATCCACCGTCAGATCACCATTCACCCAAATCTTGTTCAGCTCTGTGAGTTCGTGATCGGCGACGGCGCGCACTTCCTGCAGGTATTTACGCTGTTGGCCATTGGTGAAGTGAGCGACAAAGCTGCCGGCCGTTTTGAATTCGCCCAGGCAGAGATGACGCGGCGCTGGTTTATCATCGGGCCACGTCTTCTGGATCGTGCCTTCTTTTTTGTTCTTCGTGCGCCACGGAATTTCCGTGTTCTTGAGCTGGATAGCGAGGTCGAAGCCCTCATCGTCCGGATAGACGGCTTTCTGGCTGGCTGATGTGCGAAGCGACTTGCGGCGCTCAAGAAACTTCAGGAGACCGCTTTCGATCTCCATCTCAAGCGTGCTTGGCTCGTCCTGCTGAATGGTATCAACGAGATTGTATATAATCCCGCGCTCGTCCTCGTAGGTCTCGCCATCGTCCGGCGTCTCGCCCCATTCGAAAACCACCAGTCGCAAACGGATTGGGCGACGACGCCAGTTGCTATCGAGTAGCGTTCCGATTGGATCCGCATTTACGAGTTGGTTGGAGCTGTCGAATTCCAGCGTCAACTTCTCAGACTTGAGCGTTGCTGTGCGCTTCATATCCTCCGGCGCTTTGAAGCGATCTCCAAGGCCGGTATAAGTATGGCTATCAAGCGTCAGGTCATCGGTGGACGTGCACCACCGCAAGGTCTCCGAGTCCAGCGTGATATCCAGAAACCAGACCGCACGCTGTGTCATACGATCACCTGGCGGGCTGAGAACCGGATGGAATAGTTGCCGACCTCTTCCGGCATACGGGGCTCACCGATTAGGCGAAATTCTCCGACGGGCCGAATGCGTGTGAGTTCCCGCACCGTTGCGTGCGCTGCACGCGGTCGCGGCCAGACCGTGATGGTTGCGTCTCCGCTTCCGTCAGCTGTCGCCGCTTCCGTGGCCGTGCCGATCCAGTACCCGTTTGCGGCGGTCCGGTACGAGAAGAAGTCTCCTTTCGCGATTGGCTGGCTTGCAGCAAGGCCGGAAACGGTGATCGTGGAATTCGCTTCCGAGATGCTATCCAGATCAATTCCGGCGTCTGACGTGACGCTCTCATCACGCGGACGTGGTCGCAGGATCGGCCAGGTTATGAACGTGATCGCGCGGCCCTGTCGGCGCAGCAAGAACATTTTCCATTTGTCAAAGGTCTCGCGATCGATACAGTCGATCTCATACTCGATTTCCCAGTATGGCGTCCCGATCTCAAGAACGGTCACAGCACCAGAGGTCGAGTCATGGCCCGTCTGAACGTTTCGCGGCGTCCACACAGCACTGATCACGCCCTCGTAAGGGGCGAGTTCGCGTACACTCATCGAATGATCCTGATTTAGCCGTTTATGGCGTTTTCAAGCGCCTGGAGAATGGCGGAGAGGTCATCGCCATAGAGGGCGATCAGATCGCCATAGAGTTCATCATAGGTCTGCCAGACCGGCAGTCCGGACAGCTCGATACCGCCGCTGATACGCCAGTAGTTCTTGAACTCGCCCGTTGTTTCGAAATCTGTCAGG
Source organism: Ponticaulis profundi (assembly GCF_042659465.1). Taxonomy (NCBI): domain Bacteria; kingdom Pseudomonadati; phylum Pseudomonadota; class Alphaproteobacteria; order Hyphomonadales; family Hyphomonadaceae; genus Ponticaulis; species Ponticaulis profundi. The sequence goes on from NZ_JBHSSW010000008.1 coordinate 14,424, forward strand.
AGGCCGGGGAGTTCAAAGCTCGCACCCGTCACATGATGGCCCATCATCTCAGACCACCGGACGTTCCGACTGCCGCCATTGCGATACCAGCTCGTCCAAGTCGCAAGGTCTTGTTCCAATAGCAGCCCAGAGAATTGAAGCGCGTAGGCTCGCCCGACTTCGCGGATCTCCGTTTTCATCGGACGGCTGTTTGGAAAGTCATAGTTGGGCGTTGTCACGCGCCGTGTCTGGACCGAAAGCCGGGTGGAAACGCTTGTAATGCCGCAGGGTCGAACAAAGTCTTCCGGATCGCCACCGTCGCCAATGTAGAGCGCTCGCTTGCTGAATTCGACGGGAATACCAATCGTCATTCAAGTGTCCTTCTGGGGGATCGGGCGCCATCCCGACGCGCCTTTTTGCAGTAATACTCGTTGACAATGTATCACGTTATGATACATATATGCTCATGATACAGAGCACCAAGGGTAAGTGGATTGAGCAGGTTCTGGCAGGAAAACCGGGTAAGGGATTCCCGAATGACATTTACAGGACCGCTCTTCGCAAGATCGCGATGGTTGAAGCCGCTGAAGAGCTTAACGACCTGCGCTCACCGCCCGGCAATCATCTGGAAGCGCTGAAGGGTGATCGCGCCGGTCAGCATTCCATTCGGATTAATGATCAATGGCGCGTCTGTTTTGTATGGGGCAAGAACGGCCCCGAAAATGTGGAGATCGACGATTACCACTGAGTAGAATTGAGACGAAAGAAAGCTGATATGACCAAACTACAAGTGCCGGTCCATCCCGGCGAGATTCTAAAACACGAATTCCTGGACCCTATGGGCATCAGCGCAATTCGTCTGGCCAAGCATATTCGTGTTCCACGGACGCGGATTGAGCGGCTGATCAAAGAGGAAACCGCTCTCACGATTGATACAGCCAAGCGCCTTTCTCGTGCCTTTGGGACAACAATCGAGTTCTGGATGAATCTCCAGATGAACTATGATCTGGCAAAGGCCGGAACAGAGATTGATGTCTCCAACATTGAACCGCTTCAGGCTGCTTGAAAAAGCCGCCCGGTTAGGGGCGACTTTGGGTGGTTACTTGGTTACGAGCTTAAGGACGCCTTGTCCCCGCTTCTCCTCGACCCAGCGCCGGATCATGTCTCGTCCGCCGTTTTCGAGCCAGTTCTTCACCGCAACGGGCGGGTATGTGTAGACCCGCACACTGCCGGTGTTGGTGATGTGTGGCGGAATGTTCGCCTGATTGCAGTATTTTCGAACCGCATTGGACACCTTCTGCGCAAGTCCGCGAAGGCCTTTGCGATTGTGAACGCCAGCCATATCCAGAATGTCCGCCGAGTTCATGCCCTGAGCAATTGTGAGGTAGTTTTCGGCGACAAAGGATTGAACCATCGCCGGTAAAACGTGACCCATCTCTTTATGGACGATCCCTTTCATGATGCCGCCCAGAACCTTTAGAACCCTTGGATCAAGATCGGTAACAACCCCATCCATATCAGAACGGACAGCAACGCCTTGAGTCCAGTACTGGTGCAGAGCGATCGCGCTCTCTTCCTGATACTGTTCGATCTTCTCGCGCTTCTGGTCGTCTTTGATCTTGTTCGGGTTGATCGTCGCCAGCCAGAGTGGAAGCTTTGAGACCGGCATGCAGAGCATGGATTGCTGGCGGCCCGATGTGTCGTGCGTTGTGATATCACAACACATGAATTTGGTCCGCTGATCCTTCAGTTTCACGAACTGTGACGCCCAATCAATGGACAGGTTCTCAACAATCCGGCGCATAGCCACATAGGGCTCGCCATTGTGCTTTGTTGTCAGGATTTCATCCCCGTGAAAATTCATAACTTGGAAATCAGGGGAATCGACTTTTGTCAGCATGTCTGGCATGTCTGGACACCTCTTCTTGGCGCTCTGTCTGACACGGGCGCCTTCGTTCAGGGAGAGTGGTGAGAGAGAGCCAAAAGTTGTCGAGGCCTCTGGCTCTCTCCTCACCTACCGGGGCCAGACTCCCGGTAATTCTTTTGTGTATTCCAAAATCTTATTGTTCGTTTTCACTGGCAAGATGCTTATTGGCTGCGCCAACAGTCTTCACAGCCCGTGGACTCTATGTTCTCTCTATGTTCGTGAGAGCAAGCCCCTAAAAAGGGGCTTATGCTGCGGCTGCCGGCGGTATCAGTTGAGCCAGCCGGGAAATGCCTTTTGGCGTCACCCTTACTTGCTCTGTGATCTTTTCCGATCCATCGGGCCTCAGCACCGTTGTAACTTTGTGCTCAAGAACGCCTTGAGTGACTTTCGACTGATAGCCGAGATAATGACCGCCACCGGGTCGCTTATATATCCAGCCGTGTTGCGTCATATAGCTGAACAGGTCTTTTGGGCGCATTTGAAGCGCCTTGGCAGCGTCAGTGATGCAGAGAGAGCCTTCTGCTTCTGAAATCCGTTCCAGAGCTTCAACCTTCGGCGCGTCTTCCTCGATCTTGGCTTCCAGCTCAATCACCTTTTCCGTGTAGGTCAGGAGAGTCTGGCGAAGGATTGCCGGGTCTGACAGCATTCTTGCCGGGTCATTCCCGGCTTTCTCTTTTTGCTCCAACTCCTGCCAGCGGTCGATGATGCGGGCGCGGATTTCATCCTTGTATCCCGACACAACAACTAGCGTATCGCGCTTTGTGAGGTCATAAACTTTTGTTGGGCGACCGCCTTCTTCCAATTTATAGGCTCTGGTAGTTTTACGACTCTCTCGTAAAACCCCTCGATCGAATAATCTGACGATGGTTGCGCACACATCATTGTGGCGCGCTTCACAAAGTTCTGCGATTTCCCGGCTGCTCATAGTCTGAGGGCCATCTGCTTGAACAAGATCAGTCATATCACCCTCCCCTTATACGTGCTTGCAGATGCCGACGACGCGACCAAGGACCAGCGCCTTGGCGTGTTCCAGCGGAATATACTGGTCTGGATAAAGCATGTTGTCGCAAAAGATACGGACACCCTTGTCAAAGGCGTACTGGGCATTGGCGATGCGAGGCGGATAGTCCGGCCCCATGTCGAATGCAAACAGGGCGTCGGTGATTCCGCGCTGGCCCTGATCTACGATGACAAAGTCACCAGAGCGCAACATCGGTTCCATGTTGTCACTTTGCACCCGGATAGACACGAGGTCCGCTTTTGGGTCTTCCATTCCATAAGGTTGAGAGAGCGCATCCAGCAGAGCCATTTGCTGGACTTTTTCTAAACTTTGAGCAATGCCATTGTAAGCCATAGTGAGATCCTTGCTTGGTTAGAAGCCGGATAACGGGGCGCAATCCCGCCCGGCTTCGTCTCACTATGTTGTATTTTGATTACAAGTGTCAATGCGAACTTGTATTTTTTTACAATTTTTCTTTTGCTCGATCCGATGACGGTTTTAAACGTTCCGCTACACGAAGAAGCGCTTCCGCGCTCTCCTTATCCATCTCCTGTACGAGCTGCGCCAACTTTTCGGCTATATCCGACCTTGCATCGACAATGGCCCTATCGAGTTCTTCTTCACTAGGGAACAATAGGTCTTTTATCTCGACACCCAGTGCGTCAGCGAGCCGCTGAGCAGCCCTCAATGACGGGTTGCTTCGACCAATCTCATATGAGTTGATCGAGTTGACCGACATACCACTGCGCTCGGCCAGCCCGGCCGCTGTAAAGCCCGCTTGGCTTCGCAGGAATTTCAAGTTTTCTCCAAAAGCGCTCATGTAAGGTAGATACAGTCACTTGTTAGATATTACAACTCCGAAAAGACCGTCGCTTTCTGGCGGTTTAGCCGACCGACTGCTTGATTGATAATTCTATTCCACGCCGCTCTGACGCTGAAGTTCACGAAGCTCTTCGATCCGCTCATCAATCGATTTCAATTTCTCTTGGCGGACTTGAATATTCAACTTGGCTATCCGCATCATGTCTTCCTTGCCTTCAATTTGCATGAGGACAAGCTGATCTGACTTTCTGCATTCCTCAATCAGGTCCGCTTCTAGTCCCGCAATATCCTCTATACCCAAACCAAATCGCTGATTTGCCGCCTCCAGCGAATACGGCATCGATGCGATCAAACATTCGAGCCCCGTAGGCTGAGCGTTAGCGACAGGCGCAAGGGCCATTCCGGCCGCCACAAATAACCACTTCTTCATCCCGATCTCCCTGTCGTAGTTGTCCTTATTCTCACCCAATGGCTCAAAGAGCACGGCTATTTGCCCGAATAGATTCCGCACTCATTCAGTGCCGCCTGAAAGCTGCTGTCGAGCGCGATCTCTGAAAAGTTCTCGTTATTCTTTCGGAGTCCGGCTTGCGCGGTGATTGGCCGAAACCGCAAGACCGAACCTGCAAGCATTTCGTCAAGAAGGGCCTCTGCCTTTTCGCCACCAACCAGCGTCACACCATTCTGGATTGACGATGTCATCCCCTGCGTAAGTGCGTTGACCTGCTTGATCGAACTTTGAAGCGCGGCCTGCTGCTCTTTGGTCAGGTTTGGATATTCCATACTCTGTGGCGCTGCGCCCATGGGTGGTGTTTCGGACACTGTCAGTGTTCGAGGTTCATTCTGATCAACTCGCCAGACAATATCGCCGGGTGACACGGGGTATTTTCCACCAGACGACACGCCAACCAAAAGCCCGCTCTCTGAGTTTTTCTCCACAATCGGATAAAGCGAGCCAAAGCGCGTGAAGGAACTCCCAAACATCTGGTCAGGTGCCGACACAACGCATCGTGTTGAATCCGTTACAGGGTCGCTCATTCGCTCAATTGACCAAACAGCAGATTGACCGCTCGGCTGCGAGGCGCATGCACTCAATCCCAGAGCTACCACAAATATCCACTTCTTCATCGGCCTCCCCCTAATTGTATTTGCTCGACACATTTTCCGCTTTGATTTTGCCCTCAGCGAAATCAGTGAGCACCTCCTTCAGAGCCTCGGCGCCTGCTCGGTCAAAAAAGAGCGCGCTATCTGCCAGGCACGCGCCCAACGCACAAAATTCAAGCGTGAGGTAATGTTGACTTCCGCTTCCGGACGCAAAACCAACCTGAACAGCTCCTCCCTTGATGGACTTCGTTTTTGCAATGTCCTTTGCAAAAATATCTCCAGCTTCACTCGCCTGAGTCTCCCACTCAAAGTACTTATTGGTCGCATCAGCAATTACTTTCGCCCCCGACCGATCAAACCAGATCCTAGAGGTAGCCTCAGCGCCATACTTGTCCCGGACACCATAGTCATCTCTTTCTATGGTCATCACCTCCTCGCCAGAGGGGTAATGCTGTACACTTACAAATGTCGGCCTTCGCATGTACTGCGAGGCAACCGAATTGAATTGCATCGCAGATATACCTGTAGATATGGGCATATCTATGTTTGCCGAAAGGCCGGAGGCACATCCACCCAGCACGGCTATGCTTGCTATCGCTACTTTCCACTTCTTCATCCCGATCTCCCTGTCGTAGTTGTCCTTATTCTCACCCAATGGCTCAAAGAGCGCGGGTATTTGGAGGGTTAGTCCTTCGCCTTAGCTGCCGCCACCTGACCCGAAAACCGCTTGAGCGCGTTGTAGGCTTTACTGTCCCGCTCGCCATCAATCACCGCGTCTTCCAATGATCCACCAGTGGTAGACACTCTGAGCCACACCCGTTGAGCTCCGACGATCTGATCAACAATTTCGTAGGGGGCGATAAATGCCTGAGTGGAGCTTTCCAAGAAAACTCCAACATTTGCGTTTCGGGACAGGTCCTCAAACTGTGTAGATGCTCGCGCCTCTTCCAGTTCGACGATCTCCCCATCAATATTCAGAGCGGCGCCCACAATCCCAACAGTGTCATTCCAAACTTTGACCGACAAGAGGACGGAGTCCGGATAGGCTTCCTGCCATTGCGCGCCGATACCGGTGCACACCATTCCCTTGCAGGCGTTTCCGTGCGGATCAATTGTCACAATAGCGGCATCATCAAAGCCGCTATACGTGGTCTTTGCGTTTGCTCCTGTGGTCGTGCCGCAGGCTGTTAACACTGCCGCCAGCGCACCGATAGCGAATACCTTCTTCATCCCGGTCTCCTTTTCAGAGATATGAGCAGGGAAGCGGCAGGGGCGCAAGCTTGACTCATTCTCGCGGCAGTTGTGTGGTGTCCGCCGGGATCGGGAGGCGAAGGTGTGGGATGATTTTCGGGATACTGTAACAGCCGTCGCCGCGTTGGCGGGCGCTATATTTGGATTCATCACAATGATCCGATCAACGAAGGACCGCTCTACCACCCTCTATGTAGAGTGGTTGAGCGCTTATGACATCGGCGATGGTTGGGAGATGCGATATGGAGCGCTAAGAGCAGCCTATCCTCTTGAGCAATCTGCCAGACCCGTAAAGCTTAGCATCATACGACCTGCTGACGCTTTCCCACTCAGTCATGATCAGGCGACAAAGCCGGATGGATCAGGGAATTGGGAACCTCTCAGCTACGCGGATCTACAGGTCAATTCCTCTCGGTCAGTCCCTTTGTCCGATTGGAAACCGGGGGCGAAATCAGAAAGCTTCCCATTTTTTCTGGTGCGTCGCTCCAGCTCCTCAAGCAAGGTGAAAATCCGCGTTTCGCTCTCGCGCATCGATCGAAGGTGGTTCCCCAAACACAAAATCATAAACAGTGTGCTGAAAGATAGCGCCATCAAAGTAAGCGCCTGAAGTTGGTCCATCATTGGTTCACCTCATAATACAATGCCTGACCAGAATTTCGAAGCAGACTTTGATTTTGCTCTAGTTCACGAAGCGCGCGGCTCATCTCTAAGCCGGTCCAGACGTTCATACCGGTTACCAGCATCAAGACGACCGATGACCAGGCGAGGCAGTAGGCTGCGAATGAGCAGTCCATAATCAGTTCACCTCCCCGTGAGATGTGCGTTCGGTATCGCGCAACAGGACGATGCACTTATCCCGAAGCGCTTCAATATCATCCAGAATATCCACCAATTCCAGATTTCGCAGTGAAATGCCGACCGGCTTGTCCTGCGTCGCCGGACTTGGCTCGATCTGAGTGCACGTTTTTCGCTCTTGGATTTCGGTAGTCATTGTAGCCTCTCTATTTAAAGGTTTTTCTGCGCTGATCGCGCGGCGTGGGGCTCATCACCCAAGCAATGAGAGCTTCCAGTCGAAGCCATCGGCTTGTGCCCGCTCTTTGCCGCCGCACTCGCCTGGCCCGCATTTATCGAAGGTACTTCTGATGCCGACAATGAATTTTCAATACACCGAGAACCGTCCTCACGTACTCGCAGATCTCGAATACTACCCACTCGATAGGCCGGTTTCGCCGGGTGCGGAACCTTCGAGAACAGTGAGAGCGCTCGTCGACACTGGCGCGACACACATTGTGGCAAGGCCATCTTTGATTTCCTCTTTGAACTTACAATTTGCAACAAATATATCGCATGCCGGGGTCGGCAGTGAGCGCCGAGATATTCCCGCCTATGCAGGAAGCGTCCGCCTGACGGATGAGGCTGGCCTGTCTCATCGGGTATACGACCTACTTATTCTCGCGGAGGAACTTGAGAGCCATGACATGATCATAGGCATGTGGTTCCTGAAGTTTTTCACGTGCACGTTTTTTCCGGACAAGCGGTTTTCAATTAGCTGGAATGCTACCTAAAGATTTTCCTGCGCTGATCGCGCGAGGTGGTCATGATTTCGTAGCGCCTGATGCGCTCATCAACGATATCGCCAATTTCATTGGGAAGGCTTCGTAGCCTATCCTCGACCGCTGGCAGGGTGTCCTGATTAATCGGGCCCGTGAAGGAAATTGCTGGTAGCGATACATTCACAGTGCTGTTGCCACCATTGAACACGCTTGAACTCGGCATGATCGGCTGTGCGAGACGATCCAGATATGCGCCCATATCGACGCCGTCCGGAATGTTCATCCCCGGCATTTTCGAAGCTGGCTCTACATTGCCCTGAGTGTTGGCAAGATAGAACTTTCCGCCCGTCTCCACGAGTTCTGGACGCCCTTTCTCCGCAATCTCGTAGAATTTGTCAGATGCAACAGGACCACCCCTTTCGCGCTGCCCACCGAAGTGACCGCCGCTGCCCCCCAGATCAGCGCCGCCGCCAGACGATGACGCAGCCGCTATACCCGTGGCGGTAGCGGCGGCAGCAGCCATTCCGGCCATTGCAGGAGCCGCATTTGCGCCAGCAGTAGCCAATGACGTGAGCGCTGCTGGTCCCGCCATCGCTTGACCGATGATTGCTGCCTGCCCGACTGTGTGGGCGGTTGCTGCGCTCGCAAGGCTTTTTCCAAGAATGGATTGAATCGCCATCTGAACGCCCAACTGCACAAGTGAGCTGATCAGGCGTGAGCCGATAGACCGTGCCGCATTCTCCATGCTGTCGGAGAAATCATCACCAAATGCTATGGCCCGGCCCGCAGCGCTGCCAATGGCTTCCTGGATGGAGCCGCCCGGACCAAATGCTTCAGCGAAAATGATACCCACATCACCGGCTGCGCGTTCAGCCTGTTCGCGCATGATATCCCATTGCGCAGCAAAACCTTCTGAGAAGGTCTCGGCTTCCTCAAAGGCTTCACGAAGGCGGTCTTCCTTCATGCGATCACGGATCTCTTTTACCGTTTCCGCATGAGCTTCGTTCAGAGCCGCAAGAGCCTCAAACTTACCCTCTTCGGCTGACAATTCCGCATTGATCTTGTCCGCAAGCGCCCGGTACTCTGCATCGGCAAGCGCTTCATAATCTCCAAGCGCCTGAGCTCGCATCGCCATGACGCGATCGTAGAGCTCCTGCTTGGACGCAGCCTCTTCAGCATCGGCCTCCTGCTTTTCCTTCACCGCCTGCATGTCGGCGCTGGCTGCTTTCGCAGCGGCTTCCAGTTCCTCATTGGTGATATCGGAAAGCTGTTGCGAGCGTAGTTGTGCGGCCTTAGTGCGTAGGTCTTCTTTCTTTTCCTCTGCGGCTTCGATGGCTTCGATGGACTCTAGCGTATCGCGATAGTCTTTATTGACCAGTTCACGCTTGGTCTTGAACGCCTGATCCCACGCGTCCTCAATCGCTGCGATTGACTTAAGGGTTTTGGCGTCGGTTTCGGTTTCCAACGCACCGCCGCCCTCTTCCGGCAGGAAGTCGCTGGGCGCTGTTTCTGACAGACGGTTTAGCAGATTTTGCGCCGATGCGAGTTGGCGCGTAGCACGCTCTCGTGTGTCTAGCGCGTCTGAAATCTCTTGCTGGAGCTTCTTGTAAGGGAAGCCAGATGAACCACCGCGAACATTCTTGCTTTCAAGGCGGTCGATTTCAGCGTTGATATTATCAAGTTCAGACTGTGCGTTCGCTATGGAGGCAACAGCATTGTCAATCGCGATCTGGCGAGCGGTGACGCCCGTCTCTTCCATTTTCTTGCGAAGTTCGTCAAACTTGCGGGTTATCTCATCAACCGGACCGATTGCGCTTTCAGCGCCACGCTCGATTTCTTCCCACGGAATACCGGCATTATCCGCAATCTGGCGCAAGTTTCCGTCTATATCGTCAAGACGGTCGTTCAGTTCTTCGACCGGCGTTTGCGCATCACGAGCTCGGATCGCAATATAGGCAATCGCCGCTGCCGCCGCAGTTGCCGCCGCCACCCATGGACCGCCCATAAATGCAGTTGCCGCCCTGAGCACACCCAGAGCCGTTGTTGCAGCTTTCGCCGATGTCGCAATCGCGTTGATACCGGCAACAACAGCCACCACGGCCTGAGCGCCCAGATATCCAGTGAGCGCCGCACCAGCAACCATAATGCTGTCAGCAAAGGCATCGACATTCTCGGCAACGAAGTTGATTGCCTCTGCCAGCTTCTCGCTCGCCCCAAGCCCTTCATCAGTCGTGCCGATATATTCTGTTACCCGCGTGCGCAGGTTGGTGAAGCTGTCGGAGATTGTAACTTCTGTTTTCGAGAAGCGGTCAGAGATTTCACTTTCGGCATTGATGATCGCATCAAGAATGCGCTCTGAGGTCAGCTTACCCTCTGAGCCAAGCTTTTTAAGCGCGCCAATCGGCACCTCGAATTCCTTTGCAATGGCTCGCAGGAGTATTGGCGCATTCTCACGAAGTGACCGCAGTTCTTCTCCCATAAGCTCGCCAGATGCCAACGCCTGAGAGAGCTGTATGATGGTTGAGTTTCGCTCTGAAGAGCTGGCTCCGCCTGCCACGGTTGCCTTGTTGATCAGCTCTGTGACCTTCAGGAGATCATAGCTCTTGCCGGACAAGTTCTCCGTTGCGATACCGAGGCGGGCGTACAGTGTTGCCGTAGCCCCGAAGGCAGAGCGCGTTTCAATTGCTGTGTCAGACAGCTCTTTCAGACGCTCCGTCTGTTTTTCGAGCGGCGTACCGGCGGCGGCAATCTTGTTTCCCGCTTCCGTCCAGGCATCCGCGTATTGTGTGACTTCCCTTCCGGCCAGACCAATAGCGACACCGGCAATGGCTCGTCGAACATCACGCCCCATTTGGTCGGCGTTCTGAGTGACACGACGGTTCATGCGGTCCCACCGCTTCTCCATCTTGTCCGTCATCTGATCGGTGACGATTCCAGCCTTACGCATAGACCGCTCAAGTGCACGTATCGAAACGTCCAGTTGCGCGATCAAAAGGCGATCACTTTGAGCCATTTACGGCCTCTTGTTTCTGCGCCCATTGGCGCTTGAATTTTCGGAAATCTTCGATGTCTGGATAAGGAACCTTCGGCTCTTCATCCTTCTCGTAAGCGTCTGAGAACGCGTCCTGCACGGCCCGGTACTCAGACAGCGACCAGTGCTTCACCTCTGATGGCGGGAACCCCGCTGGCGCGAGGCTCGCAATCATTCGTCGATAAGGGAGTTGTCCGTTGGAGCCGTACTTGAAACGCTTCCCCCCTCGCCCTGAGGGGGAGTTGGCTTTTTTCCGCCGCCCTCGGCCTCATCTTCCAGAGGTCCAATGAAATTAGCGAGAATGGTATGGCAAAGCAGCGTGTAGCGAGCCAGATGGCCGGGCTTCACGCCGGTTTCCACCAGACTAATCGCCTTTTCCTCGTCCATTCCTCCGCCGATAAGGGCGTGCGTCAGGATCTTCTGAGTATGCTTGATGCGGTGCTGACTGTGGCGAACGATCGCTTCCAGCATGAACACGCCGCAATCGAGCGCTTCCTCAAGCAGTTCAGCCTGCTCTAGGTCGAGAAAGAACTTGCGGCGCTCACCAAGGAACGCCGCAATCTTTGAAGGAGCAGTCATCTAGCTTATGCCGAAACTGCGCCGGATGTGATGCGACCATGCGAGAGGATGGAAACCTCTGCGTTCGCCACGCCCGCCTTGCTCACCGAAGGTGAAAACGGGCCGGGCTTTCCGGCGAACGTCCACTGACGCCCTGCGGTTGGTGTGCCGCAAATGACCTTGATGTTCTTCGCCGTGGGCGTCAGACACCATTCCGAAAAGAATTCAGCATCATCTGCTTCCATGACGCCAGAACCGCCGACCTCGGCTGTGACCGACGTTGCATATCGGAAGATCGCAGATGGCAGGTCCTCATCGGTGCAGTTAGGAATCTCCACGTCATTATAGCTTGGCGTGATCGTGAAAGACCGCTCAGTGTTGATCGTGCATCGCGGAGTGAAAACCTCCGGATCTTCACCGTCACCAATGAGAATTTGGAATTGCTTGAAAGAAACTGGATTTACGTCAGCCATTTTCTTGGCTCCTTCTAAGGAAAACAGCGTCGTCTCGACGCGGTGTCAGTGCTTGCCGAAGGCACGCTCACGGCTTCAGGCTGGCTGAACCAGATACCTGAAATTCAATTCAGCCTGATTGGTCAGGCCGTCTTCATGCAGGTGAATCTTAATGTTGGTGCAGTGACCTGCGAGCAGGCTAAACCCCTGCAACGAAAAACCATGCTCAGCGTCGAGCAAATAACGCGCTCGACCTGCCAAAGCCTTCACTTCCAGCTTACCAACTGCGCGCGAATAGAAGCGAACCGTGGAGAAAACTTCCGTCCACGTCTCGCACTCCATATCATCGGGGTTCTCGTGATCCTCCCCGATTACGCCATATGGAAAGCTATCGTCGCTCACGCGATCGAATATCTTCACTCCGTTCGACGAGATGGCCTGAAGTGTGGCGTCACCGCTCAATATCGCATACTGCGCCCTCTGAAGCGCTACGAGCGGATCTGTCAGCGTTTTGGTCATTTGACACTATCCCGAATGGCCTTGTTCGCTTTGCGGCTGACGCGGGTCTTAAACCGCCTGCGAAGCGATCGAATGTTTGGCCAGAAAAAAGGTTGTGCCGGCATGATGCCGCGATCTGCACCATCTTCGGTTTCGCGGCGCGCTGTGCCGTTGTGAACGAGATGCGCGTGTGGCGCCTTCTTACCACCAGCGAACACGCTCAGGCGCAAATCATCTGGAACGGATTGCACGTAGTCTTTGCGCCCCATAACGCCGTCCGGCGGATCGCCAAAAGTCCAGTCAATGGAATCCTGCAACAATCCGTCGTCGCGTGGCGCATCGCCCTTGATGATCCGAACCGCTTCGGCCCCATTCTGCCCAAGGGCTTCATGCGCCCCCTTTGCAGCGTCCTCCGGTAGCGCTTTCAAAACATCCTTGATGCGCATGTTGGCGCTCTTATTCGAGCGCCAGCCCTTAGCCATCAGTCTGCTTACTTGCAGGTTTGGTTGCGCTCTCTTTGGTCTTTGGGGAAATGTCCTTGGCGGTTTTTCTGGCCATCAGCTTCTTGAAGACCTCTTCTTTCACCGGACCTTTCCAGCCCTTCTTGTAAGAGATCAAACCGCGACCAACGCGCACGTCGTCGTCTTCCAGCATTTCAACACGGAATGTCATAGTCTCGCTCCAGTTTTAGATTATCAGCCGTCGGCTACGCCGCTTTCAGCCAGGAACTCCAGCCAAACACGATCTTCTGTCGGTCGCGGTTTCTCACGAATATTGAATGCTTCACCGTCGATCAGGCACCGCATGTCCGGGGTGATGGAGGCGGTCTGCTCATCAGAGCGAACGGTCAGAATGACAGGGCGCTTTCCAGTCAACCTGGACGCCATGACGCTTTCGGAGCCACGGAGATAGTGAATACCGCACCAGCGCGTGAACTGTGTCGGTCCCCATGCTGAAACATAGTTGCCAGCGCCGTCGCTGACCTCCGTACGCGATTGAAACTCTGCCTTCTTGTGGGGGGCGCGCTTCATTTTAGCGCCGGATCTCTATGGCGTCTCAGAAGGTCTTTGACGCCTTTGTCGATGAATTCGACCTGCTTATCGCTGGTTGTCTGATCCAGCATCAGGACCGCGACACGCACAATCGCTGACCGAATCTCGCCCGGCACAGTTTCGATGGTCCATTCGTGATCAGGCTTCTTCAAAAAATCCACCACGATAGCCGTCGCATCGTCTGCGATGCCTTGGAGCTCAGTATCAGTGAAGTCGACGCGCGCTCGAAACCTCAATGTATCGAGCGAGATGAGCGCGCTCATTTGCTTTCACCCTTCGGGGCGTCTCTGCCGTCACGGCCTTTGCGAACCGCCAACTGCCAGCCCTTGCCGTCTCCGGGCTTGTCCGTGGTATCATCATTCGCGATCCACTGGCACGCACCAAAGGTCACGCTATCGCCTTTGAGATACTCGCCAGTCTTCCAGACACCGCGATAGCTCAGACCCGGAATGCGGGCCTCTTTAACGATATCGCCGCGACGGAAGACCGCATAGAGTCGACCGTCTTTTTCCTCGAAGTCCAGATCCTCGAAACCCAAGCCGTCGCGACCATCTTTTCCCGGCTCGCCGTCGGCACCATCTTTTCCGTCAGCGCCGTTGCAACCATCTCGGCCAACCACCACCCCAAGAGACTTGGTATCGCCATTTGAATAGGTGACAATAAGCTCTCCCTGCCGATCCACGAGACAGCTGGCAACGCGCGGCAAATTCTCCACAGACCGTTTAACCGCCTCATCCAGAATGGGCTTTACGTCATCCAGAGTGACACTCTGCCCATCGCTTCCATCTCGACCGTCCTTCCCATCTTTAGGCGCCGGAATGGCCTTCAGGAATTCATCAGCGCGCTCAATGAGTTGAGGAAGAACATCGTCAATTTCGACGCTTCCACCATCCGCGCCATCACGGCCATCCTTACCATTTTCAGGCGCCGGGATGGACTTCAGATATTCATCGACCTGCTCTTTGATCACGGGCAGCACATCATCTATCGACACGCTTTTGCCATCGCGTCCCGGTTCACCATCCTTCGGAGCTGGAAACGCTTTTACGGCCTCTTCGACGAGCGCCGGGATATCGGGCAGCTCAGGAGCCTCCAGAACAGGCGGCTCGATACTTTCAACGGCACCACGGATCTCAGCCAGCTCAGACTTGATGCGCTCCTGAACAATTGCCGCCACGGCCTCCGGGTCAGCATCCCTTCCGTCAACCGGCGTGGGTAGTGTGTCCAAACGCTTCTCAAGCGCATCCAGTCGCGCCGCCATAGCATCTGAGTGCGCCTTGAAAGAGGCTGTCGTCTTCGCCAGTAAATCACTGACGATAGGCGCAACACTCTCCGCCATCGCTTTAATTTCGGAATGCTTCATCATACCCCCTAAATAGGGAAAAGGGGCACCCAACGGACGCCCCTGTTAATTGACCGCCTCGCCTCTCCGGCCCTAAACACAATGCGCCGAAACGTGACATGACCGCCTGACCAGAACCAATCTGACCCTGCCTAGCCTAAACTCGACCGTCTTACCTTGACCAGCGCGCCCTATGCAGAGAGCGCCACGCGATCCTCACTGGCCGCGATTTTTTCAATCTTCGAAAGGTCTACGCCCTCGAATGCACCGCGATAGCGGTTGAGCCACGACTTCAAGGCTGTAATTCCCTGACGCCGCAGCTCTGCCATGTCGCCTTTATCGGCAGGATCGAAAGAGACATAACCGCCACCCGATTTCCTGCTTTCGACCGGCGAAACATAGGCCGGGTATTCACGAACCGCGATCTGCACGACAGAGGACTTTGCTTCCTCAACCCGTGCCGTGATGCGCAATCCGCTCGCCATGCGACGAGCCATTGCAATCCGGTGCTCCCGCGCTGCTGTGGCATCGTCCATTGCGAAAAACCAAGGGTACGCTTCGTGTTCGGGTTGCCCGGCGAGCCAATCAATGAACTCACCGGGAATGAACATGTTGCGCCCACTAGCTGCTAGATATCCGTCAATAATGCGCTGACGATCTTTGCTTGTGAAAGCCATTCAGGTCTCCTTTACGTTTGACCGCCTCACCCCACCAAGCCGAAACTTGCCGCAACTCAGCATGCCATAACCGCCGTACCCGGCCTCAACTAGCCTAGGGTTGCCTTTGCAGACCTCGACCGCCTTTCCGTGACCATGCGGGCTTTAAGCGGCCCGCCGCGCCCTTTCGTCTTCCAGCATCGCCATAAGCTCTGCCGTGTCTTCATCGGCATACTCAGGATTTGCCATTGCAGCCTCTTGGACCTCTCGGCCCTCTGCGGTGATATCGTCCCACGTCTCTTGCCAGTCGCCCAAGTCTTGCCCGTGAACCGAGAAGGTTCCGTAGCTTCCACGCCCCTTTTCCTGCCTGAAGTCGCCGATACCAACGATTACTCCAGCGTTGGACAGAAGCGAGACGACCGAATGCACACTCAACGTTGGGCTGACGAAGGCAATATCAACTTCCGCACACCATTGCGGGAGGAAGGCCCTTGTTCGCACATCTGGAGTACGGTTCATGTCTGCTGACCTGACCACATCACAGCGCAGATAAGGCTTTCCCCACATTTTGATTTTCTGCTCTGGCAGAAAGATGAGACGCTGAACGCTAGTTTTTGTGACGCCCGGCGTCTCAAGAGCCGCTGTTGCCATCGCTCCCTTCACACCGGGAGCCGGAAAGCCAAGGAGAGTAGGCCCATGCGGCAATCGATAAACGCTGTCCCGAAACTCTTCTTCAGGATTATGTTTCAGCAGCTTCTTTTCGGCAGCCGTCTTTTTACCACCGCCAATGAGTAGTGAACGCTTAGCCTTCGCGCTCATGGCGTTGAAATAAAAGCCCGTTGTTCCGATCATTCTGAGGGTGACGCGCCCCTGCTTCAGGGGGGCAATTTGTAGTGTTCCTGCTTCGGCTTTCTTGATGGCCATTCTTCAGTCTCCATTATGGAAACGCTGGCCTCTTTCTGACAACGTGCTATAGGCACTGTCAGACCGTAGGCCCGCGCACTCGGGTTTCGGTTTAGCGCCGATTTGGGAAGGTCGAAGCTCCCATTCGGCGCGCCTATTAGGCATAAAGATTCAACCACATAGATGCGCGGTTAGCAACTACTTTTCTAGCAGTGCTATACTTTTCTGAGCCTCCTTCGCAAGCAATGCAGAGAATAGTGCTTTGCCGACTTCTTCGGACAAATTTGGATCGTCATCGTCTTCGATTTCAACAGCCGCATCGGCCTGATCAATCAGCAGCTTGTCTCTCGCGGCGATAGCTTCGATTGAGTGATCCTGCATCTGGAGATAGATCGTATCTCCGCCTGTCACCGGCTTCAGTTCCAGTTTCCGGCGGCGCTCATCCAGCGTCATCACAGAACGGGCCTTCTCCAGCGTCTCCATTTGGGCCTGCGAATCCATTCGCAGCAGACCATCCAGATCGAATTCGGTGCCCGTACCTTCGGCCATGCTCAAACCTTCATCGAGACACAGCTCTGCGTCTTCAATGAGCGACTGCAAACACTGCGCGTAATATTCGAGATTGAGGCTCTGAACATTGTTATTGGTCGGCATCTGTCCGACACCGATCTTATACGGCGGGACATGGAAGGTGCTGCAAACGACCTCTGCCGTCCATTTGAGTTGATCAACCATTTGCGCGTCATGCGCGGTGATTGCCAGTCTCTCAAACTTCAGACCGTCACCCATGACTGCGATCTTGCCTGCATTGCGCCCGGAATAGTTGGTCTCCCAATACTCCTTGAGCCGCCCTGCTGTTTCATCAGCAATCTCGCCCGGAGCCGTCAAGATGCCGCCTGGCATCGACTGATTGCCGAAGAATGACGCTGAATTGTTCTGGATATTCAAACCCTGTGTAGCGGCCAGACCGTTGGCATAGATCGGTGAGATACCAACAAGCGGATGAAACAGGCAATTGAAGCGGTCGTGAATGATCTCACGAGCCGGGACGACGATCTGCGTTTGAGACGCGCTCAGATTGTCCGGCTGAATCTCGTAATAGACTGCGCCATCCTCTGTCAGAAGTGGCTTCACGCGATATGGATCAAGAACATGAAGCTCAACGACAACGCCGCGATTGTCGCGAACCTTGAGCGCATACGTGTTGCCAGAGGAAAGCTTTGACAGCATCCAGTTTTCCCAGAATTGAATCCGAGTCTGATAGCTGTTCGGTTTCCGCAAGACAGGAGAGTAAGCTGGATTTTTAACCTCTGACCAGATACCTGATGCATCCTGCTGAACCAGCTTCACGCGCAGTTTGGCGATATCTCTCGAAATCAAAGTCATGCACGCAAAGACCGCGTGGAAGGCGAGAACCTGATCTTGGCGCACCTCGACGTTCTTTTGCCACGCCCCGGCGTATGACTCTGACACGAGCGGCGTCCATCCACCGCCATTTGTTGAGATGGGTCGCAGCGCCTTTGCCTTTGGAGCGATACCCCGAGCGAAAGCGGTCATGATTGCGTTAGCCACTCGTCACCACCCCCCTCAAAAGCACAACACCACCGATCAACGCCCATGCGCCTGCGGCAATAAGCGCCCACGGCATTCCGACGAGCAACCACACGCCAGCCGTTGTCAGCCCGGTTGCAAGTGCGAACAAAAACATTGCGAGCGCGAGAACCTGCATCATGGATTAATCGTCTTTCGACGGGATATTTCCGGTCGCTGGATCGACATGCACGCTGAATTTCATGCCTTCAGGCAAGACAAGAATGCGCCCATGATCGTGTCCGAGCGCATCCCGGACGATCTTCTTAATGCGCTCAGCGTCTTCCCGAGAACCCTTGCCCGGTGCCTCAATGGCGTAGATCGGACTATTCATCACCATTCTCCGATGCTTCCGCGATCATCTTCTTCAATTCGTCAGCATCCCATCCGTGATAGGCGCGCTTACCAACGATTTTCTGGTATTGAGAGCGAAGTTCCGTCAGATCATCATCTGGCTGTGCTACTGGCTCTGACACGCCCGCCGGTTCCTCGGCCACCATGTCACGCCGCTGATAGCCCAGTTTTTGGAGAACCCGAGCGAAACGAGGATCGCGAGCCTTTAGCGCCCGATCCATATAGGTCGATTTTTTCATTGGAAACTCCGCTGAAAGGAGTGAAAGGGCGACCATAGCCGCCCCATTCGATGTGATTAGGCAGACCAATTCACGCTGGCGAGAACCGCAACAGCGTTGTCGCGACGCTTCATCCAGTTCAGAATGCGCTCAGCTCGGAAGCCAACCATATTATTCTGCCAGAGTGAGACCAGGGAGGCTCCAGTTCCTGCGATCCCGGAGGCCGTTGGCGCATCGTTCATCTCAAGAGACGCTTCGCGAGACATATCGACAGTGATACCGCCTTCGTCTGCGAAGAAGATTTCTGACGCCTTCACGAGAGCAACAATTGCGCCTGCGTCTTCCTCACCAGCACCGTCCGGATCATATGCGCCAGGCACATATTCGGAAGTGATCACAGGCTTGCCGTTGAACACACCGCCCTCTGGGGTGATGCCAGGAAACTCTGGCTGGCCAAGAGGATTGGTCATCATCGACAAGGCTTCAGCCACACCTTCCGGCATGACGTAGACCGCGCCAGCAGATGTGCTGTTGTTAGTACGGAACGTCGCAGAAAGGGCGCGAAGGTCAGCACGGATCGCATCAGCATCATTGCCGCTCGACATGATCGGCGTGACGCCGTTCGTGATCGATGCTGGCGACACATCAGCGACAGCAGCTTTCGCAGGGTCAATGAAGTCCCTGTCAAGGCGTTCGATAAGAGCGGCCGCAAGTTCGTCACGAATCCACGCGTCTGCAGCCACAGAAGAGCGGCGAAGCATTTCCTCAGTGATTGCGGCAATAGTCGCCACCTTCAAAGGCTCGAGTTTCTTGCGCTCCGTTCCCCACTTGGTCAGCGGCTTAGGCTTACCCTCACCGACCCAGTAACCTTGTCCGCCGCTGCTCTGCACGAGAACAGGAACGTCAAATGGGATCGAGCGCAAGCCGGGAATGTTGCCCGTACCGAAGCGGCCCAGGATGGTCTGTGGACGCAGGAACTCAACGAAATCTGCAAAAGCATTGCCTTCAGTGATGAGGTTTCCGGCCCATGAGTCATCCTGCGTGTTTGCAGGTGTAACTGCGGCCTTGGTGAAGTGCCCGAAAACATCCGAGTCTTCGCCGTACATTTTGCGAGCGACGTCGCGAACGTTTTCGGTCTCGAGTTTCGCGACGGCCTTCACCTTCGCAATTCGAGCGAAAGCGATACCGGGAGCCAGCTTCTTTTGAGCCTTGACCGTAGCAGGAACCGTTGGATTGCGGGATTCTGATGCGGCTTTGGCGTTGGAACCGTCAACCGGCTTTGCGGTGGCGATTGCCATCTTTTCCATTTGACGCAGGCGACCGAGGTGCTTCTCAACAGAATCGTTCTCTGCTTGCAGCTCGTCGAACTGCTCCTGTGCCGCAGCATCAAGGGTTTCGCCCTTGTCAGATGCTTCGTCCATCAGGGACTTCATTGTTGCGACGTTTGAAGCGTGCTTCGCCTCAAACGCCGCGATTTGCTCAGCATAAGTAGCCATATTGGACTGTCCTTCTATGGGAATGACGCGCCTTCGCGGCGGGTCGGTGCAGCCTTGTCCAGGGGCCGGATAAGATGCGAGGCAGGCTCGCGAATGGACGTTCGCCGTTATCGATGGATTTTGTTGATCACAAACGGCTTTGCCCGAACGCGGGCTGTATCGGCCAATTTGACCACACGGTGGCCCGTCTTGGCTGATGTGGCAGACCCCGTTTTGCCGGACGCGGCGAGGTCTGTTGAAATCGGTTTTGGAAGCGCATGCTCCAGTGCACCGGCTTCCTTTCGGAGCTGCTGGTCGTAACTCTTCACGGCATCGATAATCGCGGAAGCATTCATCGGAATCGTAACAAGCGACAGCTCGAAGATCTCGACCTCCTGGAAGTCGATACCGCCTTCATCAAGGAAAGCATATTTCAGAGGCCGGAAACCAATACTAACAGCCCGAACAAGACCGGCTTTCAGCTCGCCCCACGCTGTATCGACACGATCCTTAAGCGGTCCTGGTTCCTTGATGACAGGGATTGTTGCCGTGAACCTGATGCCCTTTTCGGTTGGCTTCTCGAATCTGACACTCCCAACCGGCGCATCGTGCCGATGCTGGTGCAACAAAACGAGCGGATTCTTGAAAACCGCTCCCAACGGGTTGATCGTGTCCTGTACGCGATCCGGCTCAGGGGTTGTCGCCCATCCGCTGAACTCTCGCTTTTCTTCATCGAGCGCTTTTGTCTCAATGAAGGCGTAGGCACGGCTGGTCATGTCCATGACATCTTCCATCGCCATCTCCCTGTTATCCCATGATCATCATCTGGTATTGCGGCTTGCGCTTCGCTTCTGGGTTCCGGCTCATCACCGTTACCGCGTCGAAAAGCGCCATAGCCGGGTCAATCTTTGCATCGCCCGCATTTGCCTTCGTCGCCCGGATCGCTGTCGCTGTTGGCTCAATTTTGATATTTCCGACACACCACGACATGAGGGCAGATCCGTCATGCTTGAGCGTACCGTTTGCGAGCTTACGTTCTGCCGTCTTGATTGCATTCATCATCGCGTACCCTTGGGGCGCACCGACGATCTTTCCGCTCTCTGGCGTCACACCGATTTCTGCGAGCGCATCGATCAGTTCACCGAGTCCGGCAGGGTCTGCCGCAACCGAGGCCAACAATCCGCGCTCATCGACGTCGCCAACGATCTCGACAATGGCTCTCACATCATCCAGCTCATCGCCAACGATCGTCAGATCGCCATCTTTCTCGAAATCGCGCAGACGGGAAGCTATCCCCTTGCGCCGCTCAAGAACGCTCTGGTGTGCCCAGGCATGTGACCACGCGAGCCAATTCTTTGTTTTGCGCTCACGCCCCAGAACCGTTAGGCCAAACAGGTCATCCAGACCGCCGCCGTCGACCCCCACGACAACAACTTCAGAGCGCTCCAAAACGTCTTCAAGCGGCAGTGTATCTGCTTGCTTCGACCAGTAATCAGCGCCCGGCCAGCGGTTGGCGCGGAGGTTCATTCCGATTTCAATATTCAGGTGCTTTGCGAAAAACGTTGCTCTAGTCGCAGCGTCTTTCCCTAGTTCTTTACCCATTTCCCGAACAAGCCAGTCTTTTGAGACAGACCGCCCAAGATTCGGGTTCGTGATGTAAAAGTTCTCCGGGTCGAGATACGCCTCTTGCTCGATCATCTCCCTTGGGAACTCGTAAATAATCGGCAGGAACCGCTTATCTTGAATTCTACCGTCTCGAACATCGCGTGCGTAATCGAGCTTATCCTTGAACACACCGGCTGGTGGCTCATCTGACTGCGTAGTCGTGTAGATCAGAAAGCCTTCAGGCCTTGAAACCAGACCGCCGGTCGCCTCTCGCAACATCGCGTCCGCGTTCGGACGTTTACCCAATATCCAAAGCTCATCGATCAGGATCCGACCGGACTTTTTACCACCCACCGTATCGGTATCAGCGGCCACCACTTTCAGCACTGAGTTCGTGACCCGGTGCGTAATCTTCCTCACATGATCCTGAACATGCAGGAGGTCGGAAAGCTCAGGGTCTGCTCGAACCATTGCGGCCGCAGGATTGTAGCTGTTGTCCGCGACCTCCTTCGTCGGAGCCAGGATCAACAATTCGTCGTCTTCGCGCCATCCGACAATGAGCGCGGTTAACATGATGCCGGCCGCTAACGTCGATTTTGAGTTCTTCTTCGAGATACAGAGAAAGAACTCCGAAATGAGCTGATCGCCCGTTTCAGGATCATTCGCCCCGAAAATTGCCGCCACCAGATCAAAGACCCACTCGTCAGTAACTTCGGCGAATGTCGGCTTACCCGGCAGATCTGGAACACGAAGCGATTTGAATACGCTCAGCGCATACTCGGCCTCCGATGGAAACAACGGATCAAACGGGATCAGGCTTCGCTTTTCAACGATACGACTTTTCCAATCCGAACAAGCCGTAGTCCACTCCGTCATTTGCTGTTGTCGACCGCCAACTTAGGCCCGCCACGCGGCGCGAACCTGCCTTTTGCAACCTCTTCAGCCGCCTCTTGCCTCTTCGCCTTCTTACCCTGCGTTTGCTGCGACTCATTCCAAGTCTTAAATGCGGTCGCCAGCGCCTTAATGACATTTGCTCGCCCTGGCAGCTCAATGGCTTTCAACATTGCTGCCTTTCGTCGAGGATCTTTCTCATGAAGCTCGATCATCTCCGCGAGCTCAGCATGATGTGTAGTCGACGCGTCCAGTTCATCTAGCAAGCGGAAGATCAGGTTATGCCCCTTGCCGACGATCTGCTCAGGGTCCGTTGCGTCTATTCCAGCCATCTCGACCCGGTCAGCTCGGGGTGCGTCCTTGGTGCGCACCTTATTGCGCGCCTTTTTCGGCCTGTCCGGCCACCCTTCTTGCTTTGCCTTTTTACGAATTGCCGACTCTGAGACCTGATACCAGGTAGCTAACCACCTGATACTTTTATCAGATTTCTCCCAGTCGGATCGTATTTGCTGCCAATCAATATTCTTTTTCTTTTCAGTCATTCTGTGAAGTGCGCACTGGTGCGCACCCTCCAACTTCCCACCGAGGATTTTTTCTACACATGGGAGGACAGGCGGTTTCCGGGGTCGGTCGATATTCGATTTTTGAATACCCCCCCTACCTTCATTCGATTTCCGAATACTGGTCGCGCTCAAGCTTCTGCTTGTCCGAGCTGTGACAGGTTGCACACAAGGCTTGTAAGTTTTTCCGATCGAAGAAGAGCGCGGGATTATTGCGGTGCGGGATCTTATGATCAGCCACCAGCTTGCTGGTATCGGCTTCTGTCTTACCGCACATGGCGCAGGTGAAGCCTGCGGCAAGCAACGTCTGCCATCTTAGGCCGTCTCTACCCTCTTTGCTGTCAGAGCCTCTCCAGCGGCGGCTGTTGTAAAGGTTGTGGCCCTTCTGCTCTCGCTTGTATCGGCTCTTGCTGGCTTCGTCCTTTGGTACTTGGAGCTTTGGAGTAAGCGCGGTGAGTCTAGACCGTGGCGCCGGTAAGCGAGGCAACGTAGCTTCCCTTGTTCGGTTCATCGGTCATCATTTGGCCGGGTTTTCGTATTTGTGATTATCATCAAGCGGGTTCTTACGTCGCCCAGTTATGAGCGCTCTAATGCCGGAGTGCACATCTGTGCGCCCGTCATCAAATGTTTCGCTTGGGAATGGCTTTTTCTGATCCGCTTCCATTTGCATCACACGAGCTTCTAGCTTGGCGATACGGCGCTTAAGGGCTTCTATTTCGTCTTGATCACGGTTGCTCATGGTTTCGGCTCCCTGATCGAACAAAACTTTTATGACTTGTTGCTTCGGCTTAACGGATGATCCGCCCTTTGGGGGTGGCGTGGTGTATGAAGAAGCTGGCGGCTTCCCATTCGGAACAGGTCCGATATTTTCGGCGTTCTTATTCATTCGGAAAATCCTTGAGAGCGCGCTCATCACTTCACCGCTTTCAGAACGCTCTCGGCCAATGCGCGCATATCGATGTGGCCGTCGACGATGTAGGTTTCGCCGCCATTGAGCGTGGAGATACATACGCCAGCGATAGCGCCTCCGCTGCCCTCTATAGCGTCAATGAGAACCCCCATCATATCCTCGACGCTCATATCAGGCTTTGGTGTGCTGTCCTGCATTACGCGGGCTTCGAGCATGTTCAGCTTGTTTCTGAGGTCTTTGATCTCTTCACGGGCGTCGAATGGGCGGCAGGAGGAGTCCGGTGTCTTAGCGGTATAGAACATCTTCTCTCGCTGTGCGCGCTCTTGCTGTTGCTTGGCTGCTTCAAAGTCTGAGGTCGAAACGGCTGCCATCAGTAAAATACTTCCTCAACATCGACACACGCTTCGATCACATCATAGACGCGATCGATCTCCGCCTGTGCCTTGGTCGCGTTATGCGGTGCCCAGTCTTCCGGTTCACCATATTTGTCATAGATCGCGTTGATATCGCGCTCAGCAGCTTTCCAGTCAGCTTCGGTTGGCTGGGTGACGCGGACGGCAATCGTGATCTCGCTCATCAGCCAATCGCCTTCTTAGCTGTAACCCGGCCATAGATCGCAATAAGTGAACCAATGCCGGATCCAATGCTTGCGAGCAGGACAGAAAGCGTCTCAGCGTCTTCCGGGCCAATCGTGTAGCCCGCCGTGCCAAGTGCGGCAGAGGCAATGGCAATAATGCCGCCCCATACCGCTTTGCTGGCGTACCAGGGCTTCACATATGATTGCATATTGCTCTCCATGTGGGGGAACCACCCGGCATTCATCTGCTTGGCGTCAAGGGGAAACGTTATGTGTCAGATATTCGCCGGGTGGAAACTTGGGGCCAGAAACGCAAAAAGCCCCGCGCTTGGCAGGGCTTTGAAGTCATTGTTCCGACTATGGATTAATGCAGTAAGGTGATTTGCGGCGGTCGTCAAGCGGCCTTCATGATCCCTTTTTCGTAATACCGAGCCAGCGCATTGAGGCCGTGAATGACCTCCACGTCATCGGGCGGCGCGATACCTTGTGTAATTAGCGTGAGAATGGCCCGCTTGGTACTGCTGCCGGCATCATGGAGAACATTTAGCGCCTTCAGATAGCGATCCTTTGCCCGCTCATCGAATGGCGTTGGCTCACCACTTCCGCCACCGCGTGAGCCCTCCATATCGATTCCGCCAGGCGGCTTCATGCCAATGGATATCAGCCAGTGATAGTGATCCCGATCGAACCGAAGCCCTGCGTCTCGCTGCTGTGTGCTTAGGTAGCTCAACCGATAGAGTATGTGGTCGACTTCGCAATGCTCTGACCGATCGTACCCCATTGCGCTTCGGATCTCCAAATGCCGCTCGTGCGGTCCAGGCCGATCATCACGAACGGTCGAACCATTGGGGTGGCGCCGCACCCCTGCCCGAATATCCATCGGGTTAGTCGGCTTTGCGGTCTTGCGTGGTCGACCTACTCTTTTCCGTTTCGCCATGTCTCGTCTCCTATCTGTCTTCACTCTGAGTCTGTGTTCTTCTCTCTCTTCCAGATCATGCTGGTTGGAGAGAACCTGAGCATTTCAACTAGGGCTCTCGGGTTCCGCTGGACACACTTCGCCCAGCGAAGGGACGAAGTGTTGACTTCAACTGAGGGTCATCTGGGACACGCAATATCACTCCATCGAGGCGGATGCGCTTTGTCTGCGCGGGATCGGGGTTAGGCTGTCGATCCATGTCCGTCGCTTCGCTCTCCTTTCGGAAACCTAGCGGCACCTGTCCGCGCCCCTCGATGTCGAAACGCGGCAGGCTGCACCACCTGAGGGTGCATCCAGTGTGGGCAAGCGCTCGTGTGAGCGCGCTGTCTGACCCTTTCGCTTCCACCCCATTCCGGGCGGGGGCTACTCGTGAGGGGCCTATGTCGCTCTCTTGCGGCGAGAACACCGGGGGCTTGCCATCCCCATGCCGATCAATCCGTATGCGCATCGCACTCCAATTGACTTGCCCGAACAGCGCTCCGGGCGATGTTTTCGCTACCCCATCTGAGAATCCTCAAGCCAAGCCCAAGTTCTGCGAGCAGCAATATCAGCGATGGTGTGTCGGCTAACTCCATACTCGCGGGCTAAAGCGCGGCGCGTGTTGCCGTCAGCAATAAGGCGTCTGATCTGATGTACGTCGGATTCCGTAAGCACAGCCTTAGGGTTCCGTTCACCCATGGTGTGAGTGCCATGTTCAGCCCGGTCCTTTTGGTTTTCAGATGCTGTGGCCCATCGAAGGTGGCGCGGATTTATACAACCCTCGTGGCCCATGCCGCAGCTGTGTGCTGCTTCGTGCCTAGGCGTCGGCGGTGTGCCATGCGCGCGCTCACAGACAACACGGGACACGATGCATTTGCGACCGTTGAGCACGATACGAGCCCTGCCATCAAGACCTTTTCCAAACGGCCAAGGAATGCAGTCGTCAGTATCCGCAGCCAAGGCTGCTTCAAGAAAGGCAAGCGGCTCCCCCTGCGCGGTGCGACCGGCCAACGGATCGCCGTGACGCTGCCAGCGAAGATAATGAGAACTACACCAACCACGCGCTACGTGCGGCTTGCTGCAGTAAGGAATTGAGCATATGTGAGGGGAAGCCATGACGTGATCCTTCCGTGATCCGTTGGGGTTAGAGCCGTCAGGGTGCGTCAACACCTTGTCGGCTCGTTCTTTATGCGGACGAATTGAGAACATAGCAAGAACTGCTTCGCGCTTCATGGGGCAACCCCCTTCAGATGCAACGCAACAGCCCTCAGCCCCTCATCAGATTGAAAATCATTGAAGTCCTGCTCGACATTCGGCGGCATGGTCCAGACATGCCCGGATCTGCGGGCGTAAAACTCCCCAGTCCCCTGCCCATCAAATTGAGCAACTGGATTGTCATTGTCGGCAGCTATGATCGAATACGGATGGTTTTTCGCGACCTTCTCAACATTGGACGCAGAGAAGCCGCAAAGAACCGTCGCTGAACGCCCCAGACGCCCCAGAGCAGCGCGTATAGTCAAGCCAGTAGCAAAACCCTCAGCGACCCATGTTTCGCGCCCTGTGGCGATACGGTGGCACGCGCCATCCATTTTCCCGCGCAGGATATTCTTTTTCTCACCATCATCGCGGATAAATTGAACCGTCGTAATGGTCTTTCCGATCCGGCCCGGCACGACGAGAAGCGGCGCGTCAAACTCCATCATGGATTTCATCAGGCGCTCGCCAAAGCGATTGGCCGGGAAGTGTTTGCGCGGATCATCGTGCACAAGGGCCACCTCATCGGGAAAGCCCTTACGCTCAAGATATGGGTGTGTTTCCGGGCGGCATTCCCGGACGATGTCGGCGCAAATCTGCGCTACCGCGTTTTGCTCGCGCTCTGCGCGTTCCGCTCTTTCCCGCCGCTGCCTTGTGATCTCTGACCGCTCCCTATCGGACAGAACGCGCTGGCTATCGCCCGTAATACTGAATCTCTCTTCAATTCCGGTCGCGTAGTTCTTCGCAATACCGCCGCGCTGGTCGTCAAAAATCAGAACCCGGCCCGAGCGATTGCTTGCCTTCTTGCCAATCACGGGGGATTGCGACCAGACGCCCGGCGCGGTTCGCTGTGGAACACATATGCCAACAGCATCGCAGGCCGCGCTCATAGCTTCATAAAGCGTCATGCCGCCCTCCGCCTGGACTGTTTGCGGAAGCGTTTTGTTTCCCGCTCAATCAGAGCATAGGCGTGCGGATCAGCACTGACCGGAGACATGTCAAACCACCCAAACGGCAGCTTTGAATCCGGATAGACGCCGCGAAAGATTCCATAGGCCCACTTCCGCGCGTGCTCCTCGCCCTTTCGGCTGCGCTCAAAGCAATATGTAAGCGCCGCCTCCCAGACTTTGCGTGGCTCCTTCAAGCAGTCAGCACGAAGTCCGGCGCGCGGTTGCATTGCCATTCGCTCAAGACTGAATTCCTGAAGCTCTCCGTCTGCTACGGTGATGCTTGAGCGCGCGGGCCGCTCCCATCCACAAGCCGTGCAAATGCTTCCACGAATTGCGCCAGAGCATTCAGGGCAAACGACCTTTTCACGCACCTGCTCAGAGCGTTCGCGCGGCTTTGAATCAAGCATGGTTGACTTGTCCAGCTCGCCAGCACCGTTCTCCCAGACGTCATACATCTCAACGGCAAAGCGTTCGATATTGCCGCTATGGTCCAGCCAGAGCGCCTTTTTCTCCGATCCATCAGGAAGTGAGCGCATAACGCGGCCGATTTCCTGCATGTGGCTGGAAAGGCTTTTCTTGTAGGGCTTGCAGCTCACACCAATACGGACCTCTGGAACGTCAAATCCCTTGGTCAGAACGCCGCATGAAACCAGCCCATCTATTAGACTGTCTGGGCGCCGAAATTCGGCGATCTTGTCCCGTCGCTCATCATCGCTCTTATCCAGATAGCTGATCTGCTGGAAGTTATATCCGGCGGCTCGGAACGCGTCACAAAGCTCACGTCCATGCTCAACGGTCGGCGAAAACACAATCGTCTTTGCAGGTCCGCCGAAATGCTCGTGCGTCTTGTCGATCCACTCCGACACAACATCACCAATAATGCGAATACCGGCAGAGGCCGCGCTTTCATCTGAAAATTCGCCGAAGCTGTTCAGCCCCAGTTCTGAATCTTCCGGCGAACGCGCCACGTAGATTTTAGGCTCAATGAGAAAGCCTTGCTCGATCAGGCGGCGCGTCGGAATGACGTTCACAACGGCGTCCCACTCGTTCGCCATACCCTTTGTGAAGGGTGTCGCGGTAAGCCCGATCTTCACAGCGTCCGGGTACTGCTCCATGTATTTCAGTGTGCCGGCATAACGGGTGTGCGCTTCGTCGACGACGATAAGGTCAGGATCACGCGGCAGAAAGCGGCGTGCCAGCGTCTGCGCTGAACAAACCTGCACATGTTCGCGCGGAGAGTAGCGCGGGTGAATGCCCTGAAGAACACCGTGCGGGATGCCGTACTCATCAAAAACGGCGCTCGTCTGGTCTACCAGGGCCACGCGATCCACAATGAAAAGCGAATAGCTACCCTTTCCGCTCGCCTGTTTCAGAAGGCTTCCGGCTGTCAGGGTCTTACCGGCACCTGTACCAGCGCAAAGAATATTGCGTCGTAGGCCCTGCCGGATATTCTCACGCAAGGCTTCAATCGCGTTTGCCTGATAGTCCCGTAGGACAATCTCTTTACCCTCATGCAGCGCCAGCATATTCAGCCTCCTTCATGCATTCGTAAGCGGCGCGCTCCGCAGCCTCGCGACTGAACCCGCCATCAAATTCCATGATCGCAGCGCGCTCCTGCCAGTCGTCATAAAGCGGCCAGACTTCCCGCTTCACGTCTTCCATGTTCGCCTTGACCCAGAGGATTGCATCCGCGCTCATACGGCCCGGCTGAAGCCGAAACGTGTGGCCATTTCTGACCACTTTGCCGCCATGGGCATGGATGCGACGCAATATTCTCACAGCGCCATTCCAAGGCTTTCGAGTTCAGAAACCCGCTTCTCAAGCGCCTTGGCGCGAGCCATAGCCCTGTCCGCTTTGTCGTTGGCGCGGAACATCTCGCTTTCCTTGTGCCGGATTTGTTTCTGCAATTTGCGAATTGTCGCGCTCTGATCGCCGTCAAATTCCTTGAGACGCGAATTGAGTTCACGGATGGTCGCAGCTTGCGTTTTATTCAGATCGCGAAGCTCCATGTTTTCGACCATCAAACCGACATACGCGTCGGCCCAGCCATCTTCAGACAGCGCTGCAAAATCTTTCCGTAGCTGTGCCTCGACCGGGTCATCAGGTTCGGTAAACTCTTGATCATGTTTTGATTGGGCAGCTTCCGCCTGGCCGTCTGCGGGCAGAATGTCAGGCGATTCCGAAACGACTGTTTTTTGATCGCGTTTTGATTGAACCCCGATATTTTCGGTCTTCATTTCTGCTTGCGTGCCATGCTTGGTCGTGTACGTGCGTTTCTCACTGCGTGAACTCGCAGTGAGGGAGTTGCGAAGATCACGCACAAGCCAATCAGAAACCCCGCATTGACGAGCAATTTCTCGATTAGACCATGATGACCACTCAGGATCATTCAAGAGGACCTGGACAGCCCGGCGCTTGTCGTCTGAAGATCGCCGCAATCCGTGTTGAGCATTTGCGCCCACGCTATAAAGGATCGCGTCACGCTGGGTGCCCTGATGAATCTCCGCAGGAACCTCATATTTCTCCGCACGGGCGAAGGCTTCATACCGATGAAAGCCATCAGCCAGCCAATATGAGGAGCCGTCATAGAAGACGACAATCGCCGGAAACTGCGCACCATCGCGCATAGCTTCGGCAT
Organism: Ponticaulis profundi; assembly: GCF_042659465.1. Lineage (NCBI taxonomy): Bacteria > Pseudomonadati > Pseudomonadota > Alphaproteobacteria > Hyphomonadales > Hyphomonadaceae > Ponticaulis > Ponticaulis profundi. The sequence goes on from NZ_JBHSSW010000008.1 coordinate 44,526, forward strand.
AATCTGCAACAACTTCCTTGTTTATAGCGGCGCGAGATTGAGTGCCGCCATTCACACGAATGTCGGATATGTTGAGCAACGGATTAGCCACAATGCGCCTCCTGTTTGATTTTCTGTTGAATGGCTTTGAAGATTCCGGTTTTCGGAAATGCGCTTGCGGAAACGCCATAGATCGTCGCAAAGGGCGTCTCAGTCTTCGTCATGCCGCCGTTGCGATGGTAATAGATTTGCTCTGCACGCTCTCGGATCGCCTCGCAGACGAGCGCGAAGAGAGAATCCTTCTGCACAAGCCGCTCAACTTTCCGAACGCCGTAGATTATCGCTGTGTGATCGCGATTGAGCGCGCGCCCGAGCTGCGGAAAACTCTTGCCCGTGTTTTTTCTGGCCACGTACATCAGGAATTGACGAGCTTCAGAAAGATCAGCATTTCGCTTGTTCGAGCGTAACGTGTCCGCTGAGAATCCGGTCAGCTCAACGGTCGCCTGCATCACATCAGCGATCATGATTGTCGGGCGCAGGTTACTATCGAATGCCATTAGATTGCCCTCCCCTTGCCATCGATCAGGCTCACGGTGAGTCCGTACTGTGCTTGAAAGTGCTTGATCTTCCAGCGTGACAGCGGCGTGAGCGTTGCCTTCCCGCCTTTCACGTCTTCGACGACCAGAGAGCCATTCGCGTCGGTGTATTCGAAGTCCGCCTTATAAACTCCGATATCGAATACGTTGCCGAACTCGTCATATGCCGACAGGGTGTAGCCTGGCTGGCATTTCAGATCGGATATCTCGCCAGCCTTCTGCATAATCTTGAGCGTGGCGTAACGGCTTGCCTCGGCCTTGCTATCGAACATAATGCCGTCAAGCTCTGTCCGCTTTGCGCCGAATTTGTTTCTCCTGATCGTCATGCCATCACCCCCGCAGCCAGAATGAGAGCCGCAACAGCGAACGACACAGGCTTCAGCCAGTCGAAAGGCTCGATACGCATGAAATACTGGTCGAAAGCGTAGACGCTTGCCGGAATAGACGCGGCAATAGCGATAAGGACAAAGGCGGTAGTGAATGATGGATCAGGCATTGCTGACCTCCCGCTTCTCGCGTTCACGCCGTGGAGCGTCGAAGAAGTCCTCTGCGCACTTGGGGCACCAAAGCTGTTCGTCGCGGATCTTCACTTCGTTTGGCTTGCAGGTGTGGCCGTCTTTCGCGCACGCGAGTTGTGGTAGAGGCTTAGGCTTCTTCATGCGCCGCCTCCACGATGTCGTAACTCAGTACCCCCCCCAGCAAGTCGCGGTGGGTGGGGTTCAGCAAATCACGTGAGAGCCAGGCTTTAACCGTTCGGCGCGACACCGGGATTTCGCCGGGCATCATGCACCAGAACGTATTTTCGCCGGTCCCAAGATTTGTCAGCGCCAGACCAGCCTTAACAGCAACAGCGTGGGTCTTTTTCCAAATAGGAGTAGCGGTGTTATGATTTGGCATTTTTCCGCCTTTCTTCTTCTTTGATTTTCTTGCGAAGACGCCACGACTTCCAATCGGCAACCGCCTTACGAATGAACGCGTTCAGCGCGCAGAGCCGCGAGTTTCGCTTTAAGTTCACGTGCGCGGGCTTCGGCCTCTTCGGCTTCTCGTTCGAGCTGTGCGGCATGGTCTTCAATCTCTGGGGAAAAGAGGATCAGGAGTGCATCACGCCCCCATGACTTGATGATGCTGCGAAAGGTATCGATGTGCGGGGCCTTGCCCTCACTGAGCCAGCCCTCAGCTGTGCGGTGAGAAACGCCGATATCGCGGGCCAGCTTCTTAGCCGTGTTGTCGAATCCGTATCGCTTGAACGCCATTTCAGCGAAGCGCGAGGTAAAGGCTTGCGCATCTGGGGGGAATTTTCCGCTGCTTTGCAAAGTCGTCTCCATCATAGTCATGACAGAGGCCTCCCTGCTGGAAGCCAGTGAGACACACCGGAGACGCGATGGACGAACGAATTGAGAGACATAAGGCGAGAGCGGCAAAAGCGGGTGCAATTGCTAGGGCCGCGCAACGTCTTGAAACGTTTCACTTGGGTGTTGCCCGAGAACTGGAAAAATTGGCCGATGCGGCGCAAGGCTGCACCGGCCCCAGTTCGTTTGGGGAGGAAAGTGCGGGGCCTTCCCCCGCGGTGGAAAAGGCTTGAGCCGGGTGTCACTTTGCGCACTCCGGCTCTTTGTTTTTGGCGCGCTGAACAGCCATCTTCTCAAATGCTTCAGACGAAAGGCCGGTAATACCGCGCATCAGTCCTCTTCTGCGGACGATGGGCCAATGCTCAGGCGGGATGCTCCCACGAGCACGCCACGAAGCGACGGTCGGGTATGGGAGCCCAACATCCTCGGCCAGCGCTTTGATGGATGGCCACTTTCTGATCACATCGATAAAGGTTCGCATAATGTCGTTATGCGTGATGCGTAATGCGCTGTCAACGCCCAATGCGTAATTCACTCGAATATTCTTGCGCCATGACTAAAGGCCAAAGACTGATTCAGGCTCGCAAAAAGGCGGGATACGAAAACGCGATGGACGCCTGCGAGGCGTTCGGCTGGAAGTATTCGACCTATGCGGGACACGAAAACGACTCGCGGGGCTTCTCCGCAGAGACGGCAAAGAGGTATTCCCGCGCCTACCGGATTAAACCAAACTGGCTACTGTTTGGAGAAGACGACGCCGCACCAGCTATCGACAAACCTATGGGCGACGTGGCATCTGTACCGGTCTTTGACCTCTCCGCAAGCGCTGGCGTTGGCTCAATAGTTGATGAAGGCGAGCCCCTGCACTATCACCCGTTCTTGGTGGATGACTTGAACCGCCTCACCCGCTCAAGCTCTGACAATCTGGCACTAATCACCGTTCGTGGCGATAGTATGGAACCCACACTTCGTCCGGGAGATATGATCTTAATCGATCAGACAGTGCGGAAAATGCAGGGCGCCGGGATATATGTTATCAACATCGCAGGCCAGCTCTATGTGAAGCGTCTGTCTATGGCGATGAATGGCCGGGAGCTGATCGTTGAATCGGACAACAAGCACTATGAAACTCAAAGGATCGATAGCAATGAAGAGCTTTATTTCATTGGGCGAGTGCTCTGGCTTAGTCGGGCTATGTTTTAAAAGCTGGCGGGCAGTCACTGTCATCACCCTTGCGGGATTGATTTCGCCGCCATCTTTCGCTCAAAATCACCTGCCTGATGAATGGCAAATCGGCCAAGAGTACGAGTTTCGACCTGGATACTACTCGAAACTGGTGGCTGAAGAGGATGGCTGGAAAACAATCATCACTGAATTCAAAGATGGCTCATTATGCTCCACCGTCAAAGCCGCGGACGAATCTTATGTTGTTGAGCCAATAAATGGAAGATTCCTGTCGCTAGATCCGGTTTTTGTCGAGATCACGGGGGACGGCGTTTTTGAGCCAGGCTGGCGCGTAAAAGGTCCGCATCGTGGTGAATATGAATACCGCACGGTCGGAGACCGTTTTATGACAGAAGGCGCTGATTACAACAAAGATCTCAGCGTCTCTGAAACTACGATTGAATACATCTACACGGGATGGAAATATCCTGAAATCCGCGTCGACATGGAGCGGAGGTCGGGCACCGCAGACATGACAGGCCTTCGCAGCGCCTATGAGAGACACTTGAGCCATTGCGAAAAATAGCCCGAAATCAGCTCGCGGGCAAGGTGACTACCGTATTCAGGGGGATAGGATGACAGACGAAGCAGAGGCGGAGAAACGCTTTCAGCTCCTCATCGGCCAGAATGCCGTGCTCAAGCATGTTCTTGTGGCGGTTATTGTTCATATAATGAAAAACGAGGGTTTAGGCGAGCAGGATCAATTCTGGAATGCCCTGATGAACCCCGATGTGCGCCCGCCAAAGGATTCCGGACCAATGGATGTTGATGTTCTTCAGAGCTTTCTGCGATTCACTCAGGCTGAAGTGGCCGATCTTCGCCAACGAGTCGAGTCGGCGTCCATCCATCTGGAATAGTAATAACTATCTTGGATTGGAGTTTATGGCGCACCTTCCCACAATGCCGTCGCTCCAATTCCCGCAGGCGCTTATCTAGCGCGTCCACCAATTGCGATAATCTGACATAGTCGTCGCTCATAGCAAGTCCTTCCCACAGCCCGCCCCGTGCGGGCTTTTTCGTACCCCTGCATAAACTAATTACGCATTTTGCGCAAATTACCATTGACAGCGCATTATGCATTTTGCATATTCTCCTCAAGACAGCCCGGAACCCCAGCCAAAGGCTCGGCTCCTCCCCCACCCGTCCCGCCGAGCGCCGGGCTGTCCCAAGGAGATTATGAGATGGCCGCACATGACCACCCAGACTTCTACGAGCACCTGGACCGCGAACGCGCTCTGAGCCGTATCAGCGCAAAGTATGACGCCATGTCGCCAGTCGAGCGGGTCATTGATCGCTGTGAGAAAACAATCTCACGCATCGAGGGGCGCGGCCTTCGCAACTACCAGCTCGCCAATCTTGCGAACAATTGCCGTCATCATGGCTTCGACCTGTTCGCTGACTGGCGCGATTGGAGAAACGCAGCAGCATGGATTGAACGCCATGGTGTCTCTGCCGCTGTGGATCGTATTCGCTCGGTCACTGCTCAACTCAAGCAGGGGCAAGCAGCATGAGCGCGGTTCTTCACGCCATCCTCGGCTGCACGCCAGACAAAGAGGCGATCAATGTTCGTAGCCTCGCCTTTCAGTCAAAGATTGACGCGATAGAGGCGGCATACCGGATAGCAGAGCGCCGCTTGCAGCTGTGGGATTACGAAACAGTGGCGCGGGACTTCTGCACACTCGTTCAGCTGACTGTCCCGCTGGTGGATTTCGCTTTCCATTTCCCGAAGGCCAAGAGCTTTTCCGAACAGATCCGCATCCTTCACCGCAACAAGACCAGCGCGATCGAGCAGCTGACCAAAGCAATGGTGAACCCGTGATCACACTAACCCTGATTTTCGCCCTCGCTGGTGCCCGCCTTATCTGGCTGGCCGGTGAGGTGCTGCCACTAACTATGGAGATGTTTGATGCTGACTGAAGATGAAGCGAGAGAGAAAGGCTGCTGCGTATTCATTGGCAGTATGTGCTCAGCGTCCGCGTGTATGGCGTGGCAGGTGGAGGCTTATGCTGGCTCCACATTCGGCGCCACGCTTGATAACGCCAAGGCATTGATTGAGCGCTACCCCGACACTTACGAAGCCGATATCGGCAAGACTTCGCCCATGGCCATCGTGACACGCAAAAAGGACGTTGGCTACTGCGGTAGGGCGGGCAAGCCATGACCTACCAGCAAGCCGTCAAAGCAAACGAAGCATTCCTTGACCGCCTTTCGCGTCAAGAGCGCCTTCACCGCCCAACCATCGCTGTGTGGTTCTCTTGCGGTGTCGTGTCAGCGGTTGCTGCCAAAATCGCTTTGGACAGCTATTCGGACAAATACGATGTGCGCGTCCTCAACACGCCGATATCAGAGGAAGACGATGACAATCGCCGTTTCCTGCGAGACTGCGAGGAATGGCTCGGAGTTCGTGTCGAAACAGTCATTGCCAGCAAATACCCGACCTCATCAGCTGTTGATGTATGGGACAAACGCGGGGCGATGTCGTTTCCTCACGGGGCGCCATGTACTGTCCACCTGAAGAAAGAGGCCCGCCAAGAGTGGGAGGCGATTCATAAGCCAGATTGGCATGTGCTCGGCTTCTCGTACGACGAGTTGAAGCGCCACCAAAAATTCGTTCAAACCGAGCGCGAGAACGTATTGCCAGTGCTTATTGATCGAAAGCTAACCCGTGACGACTGCGGAAGGCTGATCATTTCGGCTGGGATTAATCCTCCCGGGATCTATGCCGAAGGCTATCCAAACGCAAATTGTATCGGATGCGTGAAGGCAACAAGCCCCACTTATTGGAATCTCGTCAGGAGAACACGCCCTAAAGTCTTTGCTGAACGAGCAGAGCAATCTCGTCGCTTGGGCGTGCGGCTCGTTCGCGTAAAGGGCGAACGTATCTTTCTCGATGAACTCGATCCACTGGCGACAGGGTCTCCCCTTAATACGATGAAATTCGATTGCGGTCTGTTCTGTGAAGAATGGAAGGACGCCACATGACCCCCGTTTTCAACCTATCCGCCCATGCGTCCCGCGAACCTATGCGGTGCCCCACCATCACCCGCGCTCATGCTGGCGTTGAGGTCTGCCGCCTACGTGACAGAGCCGATGACCTTGAGAGACATGCGCGACGCATCATGGCCGTTGCCGCAGCGGCAAGAGCAGCCGCCAAGCTTGTCGAAATGGAACTACAGAAGGAACCTCGTAAATGACCGGAATGCTCTGCCCTTCAATGCCCCGCCAGCGCCCATCTGAGCACACCCTTTCAGAACGGGCCGTCACCGCCCTCGAAGACGCACGGGATGAGCTTCTGACAGCGGTACTCAACACACACCAGCAAGAACGAGCCCGTGACGTTCTGATCGAGATTTTCGCACTCGTTGAAATGGAGACAGACAATGGCTGATGGAATGCAGAAGGCCGTCATTAGTGAGCCTGGCGTTTACCTGAACTTGCCTGACAGCGACTATTTCGCGGTTGATGCAATCGGCTCATCAGATATCAAAAAGCTGCTCAAGAACCCTGCAGACTGGTGGTATGAGTCTGCACACAACCCACACTATGAGCGGAGCTCTGACTCGGCGGCACGAACGCTTGGCAGCGCGCTTCATTGTCTGTTGCTCGAAGGCGAGCAGGCTTACGCAGAGCGGTTTGCGGTCGAGCCGGACCCAAAGGATTATCCGAACGCCGCCCGAACGGTGAAGGACTTGCGCGAACTTCTCAACCTGTTCGACATTGAATTCAAGGCAACCAGCAACAAGCCCGACCTCGTTGAGAAATTTCGGGCGTACAATCTTCACCACCGATCGTGGGATCTGATTGTCGAAGAACACCGCGAACTTGTGGAGGGCGGTATGACCCCCCTCACCGCACGGCAAGACCGCTGCGTCCGTCACATGTCTGAACTGGCATTGGCTCACGAGGATATAGGGCCAGCCATTCGCGGCGGACTCAACGAAGTATCTGTGTTCTGGCGCCGTGAGGGCGACGACACGCTCTATAGAGCACGCTTCGACTGCCTGCAGCCGGGCTTCAATCTCGACCTAAAAAGCATGTCGAATTGGCAGGGCCGAAACGTCGCCCAGTCGGTGATCAAGCAGATAACTGAACTTGAGTATGACCTGCAGCGCGTCTTCTACGATGAAGCACGCTCAGCTCTTCGCGAACACGTCCAGGCGGGGCGGATTATCACCGGTGCCGGCACAACGGACGAGAACCTCACTTCGTTGAAACAAATCGCCTCTCGCGATGAGTGGAAATGGGTGTGGCTATTCTATCAGGTTCGCGACGACAGAACCGGCAAAGCTCCAATTCTCGTCCCTCGCCTGCACGAGCCCACGGGCACAGTCTACGAGGAGGCGCAAAACGCCATTGAGCTGGCCCTCGAAAACTACCGAGACTTTCGCGATCGCTTCAGTCTGGACACGCCGTGGCATCATTCTGAGCCGCTGGAAGAGCTCGAAGACCACCACCTCGCAAACCTTCAATACAAGCGGAGCATTTCGACATGAATGATGTAACTGTGAAGACGCCACCAAAAGCTCCAACGACATGGCGTGACACGCTTGATCAAGTCGCCCCTAGCTTTGAAGACGCGCTGCCGAAGCACGTCTCAATCGACCGCTTCAAGCGGATTGTCGCAAATGCCATTGCCGGTGACGGCTATGTGCAAAAAGCGCTGCAGGAAAACCCAAAGACCGTTTGGTCTGCTTGCATGGCTTGCGCAAAAGACGGCCTGATTCCTGATGGCCGAGACGCCGCAATTGTCGCTTACCGCAGCCAGAAAAACGGTTATGAAGCGCAATACATCCCGATGATCGGCGGCTTGCTGAAGCTCATTCGGCAGTCTGGCGAGGTTGCAAGCATCAGTGCGCACGTCGTCCATAAGAACGACAGCTTCACCTACGTTCTCGGTGATGAAGAGCGTATCGAACACAGCCCGGCTCTAATGAACCGTGGGGAAATGATTGCTGCTTATGCGATCATCCGCACAAAAGATGGCGGCATATATCGAGACATCATGGGCGCCGACGAGATTGCGAAAGTTCGATCGATCTCAAAGGCAAAGAACGGCCCGTGGAATGGCCCGTTTGTTGGAGAGATGTGGAAGAAGACAGTTCTTCGCCGCCTCGCAAAGCGCGCGCCTCTTTCCACTGACATCATGGATGTCATAAGCCGAGATGACCACCTGCACGATCTGGACAAAGCCGAGCGCCTTCCAGAGCCGCGTTCAAGCAAGCTCTCACTGGCGGCATTGAATGAAGACGTGATCGACATTGAAGATGACGCGCCCGAAGCTGCAGAAAGCACTCCTTCAGAAGATGCGCAGCCCCCTCTGCCAAAGATACCGCAAATCGACTTTTCCGATGCTGCAGACAAGGACGTAAAGCTCTGGAAGGCGGCGATGATGATCCACCTGGAACGCGCACCGGAGAAAGCTGCAGCTCTGCTTTGGGTCAACAGCATGTCTATATTGGACGAATGCGAAAACGCCTACCCGGACGTTTACGATGATCTTCTCGCGGTCAAGAACGAGCGCCAGCTCTCCGATGCCAACACTGAAAGCGAGGTGGCGTGATGAGCGACCTCTTCTACATCGTTGTCAGCGATGAGCGCGGACCCAGCTCATATCCGCATCGGCATTACACGCTGACTGCCGCGCAGACAGAAGCAAAACGGCTCGCCCGTGAAAATCGGGGCGTGAAGTTCTTTGTCATGGCGTCACTTGGTCATGCCTTCGAGGCGGATGCGGGATGGGAGGACGGAGCAATGCTTCGGGAAATCCATAGGCTGCGCAAGATCAATGAAGACGAGATACCGTTCTGATGACCAAAGCCGTAAAGAGAAAGGCCCTATCTCGTCGAGAGTTCGGCCTGCTGATTATCCAGCAAGAGGGCAAGTGCGGCTGCGGTTGTGAGCAGAAGCTCGACTTCACAGAGCCTCGCCGCGTCATTGATGAGCACCTGATTGCATTGGATCTGGGCGGAACAAACGATCTCGATAACCGGGCTCTGTATCGCTCCGAATGCGCGAGAAGCAAGACGAATGATGAAGCTGCCCTGATTGCCAAGGGGCGCCGGATAAGGGGCGAACAAGGATCGCAGAACGCCCGTCGTGATCGGCGCAAGGAGCGAGGACTCCCCGGCATACCGCAGCCCAAGATCAGCCCGCTTTCAAAGAAACACCCGAACTACAGAAAGGCGAAATGGATATGACACCCGCTCAACAAATCGTTGAAGAGGCGTTCAACAGCTTCGATGACTGGAAGAATTCCGAGCTTTGCCCGGATCCAGACGAAGACATCTTCTTACTGGTCGACATTTACAGCGAGGATTGCCGCCAAGGTAATTGGCCGCTGAAAGAGGAGTCCACCCAATGACCCTTAACCTTGACCGTATAGAGAGAGACGCGCGGGAAGGCTCCGCGGACCCAGCAACAACCCTTGCCCTTATAGGTGAGGTGAGACGGTTGCGGGAGCTAATGGCTCATTTTGATGAGGCCGTAGACGAAATTTTGAGAAGCCGTCCGCATTTCGAGGCCGGTAAAACTTACACTGTTTCATTCGAGCTTCCGATTGATGGAAAGCACTTGGAAGAGATGCGCCAAGCCCTTGGAGATACAAATGACCCTAAATCTTGAACCGATAAAAGCACGGGCCGCTGAGCTTGATGTGTATCTTCAGAAGCGCCGGAAGCGTTCCGGGTGGTCTGATATAATCCACGCTCTGGATGGAATTGAGCACGAACTTGTTGAGGCCGACATTGAGCTGATACCAGCCCTTATTGCTGAGGTAGAGCGGTTGCGAAAGAAGCTCGATATGGCTGAAGCCAAGATATGCGACTGTGACGGGATGTTTGATCCTAACGAGTTTTACGGCGACCTCGGGGATTCCCACCAAGCCCTTGGAGGCACCAATGAAAGCTGAAGAGATTCTGAGGGGTTCCTTTAAAAGCTTGATTGAAGCAATAGCCAAGAACCCAGAATGGCTTAAGCCGCCGTACAATCATCTTATAGACGACTGGTCGTATGATACTGGCCGCGCCCTCCGCAACTCCGGACTTCTTCTGGAATGGAAGACAGATATGGAGAATGCGCCGAATGATAAGCCCGTAGTTCTATACGACAAACGGGACGGGACGCATGTTTCTGCGGAATGGGATGAAGGATACAATGGTTACAATTGGGCAACGCTGGATGGCCTCTATTACCATTCCGCCCAATTCACCCACTACGCTATTATCTCAACAGAAGGAGTGGGGTGATGAGCGGGCTTGCATCATTATTTCTTCTTATGGTCGGCATTTCGGCAATGCTTACCGCAATATTGAACATAGAAACTCCATATAAGCACTTCGATAGAAAGCTAGACAAAAAGATAGGTGTTACGATTCTAAGTATATTGTTCACCGTTGGTGGCTTAGCTACGGCCATTTTTTTTGGACCGGCGTTTGATTTTCTGGCGAGTATCACAAATGGCTGACCTCGCCACCCTTCTCTCCCGTCTCTCAACAGTAGACGAGAACACAGGTCGTGAAGAGCTGGCAGAGCTTGGAGCGCAGGTGCTTACGCTGGTGAGTGGTGCATATCATTTTCCATCGCCCATAGGTCCGATTAGGAAAAATGAAACAAGGAGCGGCGGGCAGAAGGTCAACAACCCCGTCACCGATCTGAATGCCGTAAAGGCGCTTGAGCGGGAGTATGCACCAGCTCAATGGACGCTGGAGTCTGCGAGATTGACTAAATGGACCGATGGATCGGAGTGGGTAGGCGCTGATTCCTACTATCACGCTGGCATCAAGACGGCCTCTGAGGAATATTCCTATATTGATACGTTCTGGTCCGAAGCCGAAACCGAAGAAGCCGCCCGCTGTATGGCCCTTCTGAAAGCAAGGGAGGCGCAGGAAAAATGAGCGCGCTGCCTGACATCAAGTGGATCACCAAGGCGGTCGCTCTGTGCGACAAGCACAAGGCTCGCATTGAGCTGCCTGATGGGACGGTAATTGAGCCGGTCTCACTTGACCTGAAAGAAATAACGCATGCTGATCCTTCAGAGGCTGAGGGAGCAAGCATTCATGACCTTGCGGAGACGATCCGTGGCACTGCCGGGAACTAGACGCATATTCACCCCCCGAAAGGGCGGCATGCACCTTCACTGGTATATGCAGCCCAATGATGGGCTTGGCGCTTTGTGGTCATGCAAGGGGAATGATAAAGCCCATTGTGAACGCATAGAGGCGGAGCAGGCGGAGAGGATCGCCGCAGCGTACCTGGAGCGCAAAAAGGGCGCACCGGCGCGCGGGCGCCTGAATTGGTTAGTGTACCGATACAAAAACAGCGCCGCCTATCAGAATATTGCCGCCAGCACCCGGCGGAATTGGAACGCGCATTTTGACCTGATCCTGCCGCGTTTTGGTGCATGCACCTTTGCTCAGATCGAGCGCCGGGGGTTTCGCTCCGAGGTCCGAGAATACCGTGACACGATGGCCGACACACCGCGCAAGGCTGACATGTTCATTCAGGTCTTTTCCAGACTTCTCTCATGGGCGGTGGATGAGGAGCATATTGCACGCAATCCGATCACCAGCATGGGGAAACTGACCGCACCCCGACAGCATGCAGAAGAAATATGGATGCCACACGAGGTCTCGCGCTTTCTCGGTGATGATAAGATTTCGCAACACATCAAGAATGCGTTTGAGCTATTATTCCTGACTGGCCTTCGTCCCGTCGATGCCGTTTCGCTGATGTGGAACGAGGTGAAATCAGACCGAGTCGTGAAGCCAACCAGCAAGTCAAAGTTTCAGATATCTGCCGTAATCCCGCGTGCGGAACGCCTCAACATGCTGATTGACCGCATTCCGCGCGATTCCGTCTATGTCCTGACCACCGCCAAAGGGACGCCATGGAGCGGCACGGACGCCTTGTCACAAGCCATTCAGAAGCATGCCAAACGATTGAAGATCGATCGCCGCACATACGACCTGCGCGGATCGGCTGTCACCTACGCCATGGCTCGCGGAATGAGCGTCTATGACATTGCAAAGCAAATGGCTTGGTCTGTCTCCGAAGTGGAGAAGATTATCGACACATACTGCGATGCCGAGACTGTATTAAACGTGCGAACAATGTTTTGATTAAAAAGGAGAAAAAACGAGCATGTCTGATAACCAAATCATTGATTCAATTGGAAAAACGTGTGCTTGGAAGGCTGCCGTTCTACCATTGAACTATACCCGCTCAGAGAGCCGACGTTACTCGCGCGAAGCGCCAGTGACGTCAAGAGTAATATCTCATCTGTGCCGATAAAGTTTCAAGGCCTGAAATCTTTTTTCTCGGCCTGCGGCTCGTAGCTCATTAAAAACTCGAACGGATAAACAACATTGGGCATGCGCACTGGCTTCCCATTCTTCATGCGCGGCTCAAACTGGAGTGAATAGACGGCGTTCTCGGCTGACCGGACAAATCCCTCATGCGTGCAATCCGCCTTCGCACCGGGTTCAACAACCCCCTGCGCATCGACAGAGAATCTAACCTCGCACTTTCCTTCTACCCCTTTCTGGGCCAGCTCTTTTGGGTAAACCGCTTGTTTTGGGTAATTCAGCGGTTGCACATACTGCCCCTCAGCCACACTCGTTCCTGGTAGCAAGACTGATGCTGTCAGCCCTGCCAAAACGGCCAGTGAGCTCCCTATGCCTGTTTTCACCGGATTTCTGATAAGTTTCATCGCAACATCCTTTGCAAGATTTTTAAGTTTCATGCTGCGGGAACGACGAAGATAAGCATCAATGAACTCTCTGAGGACTTCACTGGCAGTCACACCATTCTCTTCACAAGCCTTCATAAAGCTCGACTTTTTTGAGTGCGTGAGCCGAATTTCCAGCTGAGTTGATTTCTTTTCAGGATAGTTTGGCATCAGCTTTCATCCTTTCTCGGCAGCATGGCAAAGTCTGTCGTTTAGATACGGGATTGAAAGCGAAACCGCGCCGAGACGCCAGAACTTTCGTGTCCAGACGTTGTTTTTTAAAGATTATTTGAAAATATCCGCTAGGAATTGCGCTTGTTTTTCGCGAAATGAAATGGAGCGGCGTTCACAACCGGAAGCCATCTGAATACAGATCACTAACATTCTACGGCAGACCTGCCGCCGGGCTTTAGCCCGCCTGCCGGAGCCGCTGCGCGGCGTGAGGCAAAAATCAAATACAATTTGCGTGGAAAATTGATCCTCTGGATCAATTCTACCGTCGCAAATGGTGGAGGGGGCTGGATTCGAACCAGCGTACGCTATGCGGGCAGATTTACAGTCTGCTGCCTTTAACCACTCGGCCACCCCTCCGCCTCAAAACCAATTGTCAGTTTGACGACGGTAATGTCCCGGTCCAATAAGACGAAAATTCATTCGGCCAATCAACTCGGAAGCGGTCTTATAGTGACGAAGAATAGCGGACGCAACCGTCCATTTCACAAGAATGCAAAAAAGTCTGACCGGAATATGCCATCAGACGAAATCTGGCTCTGGGGAACCCACGCTGTTTCCGCTGCCCTGGCGAACAAGCGCCGAAAATTCCTGCGCCTGGTTGCAACGCGCAACGCAATGACGCGTCTGCCAGACATTTCTTCCCGTCAGATCACTGTCGAAGAGATGTCCCCGAAAGATATCGACCATCTTCTGCCGCGCGATTCGGTTCATCAGGGAATCGCGGCGCTCGTCGCCCCCCTGCCCGATCTGACCATCGACGATATATTGGACGAAAATCGTATCGTTGTCTTCGACCAGCTGACGGATCCCCATAATATCGGCGCGATTTTCCGCTCCGCCTCTGCATTCGGGTTCAGCGCCGCTGTCCTGCAGACGCGGAACGTACCACCCCTCACGGGTATTGCGCTCAAAACTGCGGCCGGAGCGATTGAAACCGTACGGGAAGTCCGTGTCGTCAATATTTCCCGCGCGATTGAAGCCCTGAACGAGGCGGGCTTTCATACTGTTGGGCTGGATGGTGCCGGCGACATGCTTCTGGCGGAAGCAGTCTCGGGCTGTGAAAAGCTTGCGATTGTCATCGGCGCAGAAGGCTCTGGCCTTCGTCAGGGGGTAGCGAATGCCTGCGCCTGTATCGCCAAGATCCCGATCACAAGTGACATGGAAAGCCTGAACGCGTCCAACGCTGCGGCCATCGCCTTCTATGAGTCCTCTCGAAAGTGATAGGTCACTAGCACTTTCTCCCTACGTCAATATTGACGTTCGAGACCCGCAATGTTGCATAGCTGGGTCTATTATAAGAACGACACAATCGGGACGTCATCCACAAGGAAGGAAAATTTATGTCCGAGATTCGATTTGATGGAAAAACCGCAATCGTCACGGGCGCCGGCGGTGGTCTTGGCCGTTGCCACGCACTCGAACTTGCGCGCCGCGGTGCCAATGTTGTCGTCAACGACCTCGGCGGTTCGGTTGACGGTTCCGGTGGCAATTCTGAAGCCGCAGAAAAGGTCGTCGAAGAGATCAAGGCGCTTGGCGGCAAGGCCATCGCTAACGGATCGTCGGTCACGGATGACAAGGGCGTCCAGAAGATGATCGACGATACGATGAATGAGTTCGGTCGCATTGACATCATCATCGCCAACGCTGGCATTCTGCGCGACAAGTCCTTCACAAAAATGGGCATGGATGATTTTGAACTCGTCGTCGACGTTCATCTGATGGGCTCTGTGAAGCCAATCAAGGCGGCTTGGGAAATCATGAAAGAGCAGCAATACGGCCGCCTGGTCGTCACGACCTCTTCAACCGGCCTGTACGGCAATTTCGGCCAGACCAATTACGGTGCAGCAAAGCTCGGCCTGGTTGGCTTCATGAACTCCATCAAGCAGGAAGGTGCGAAGTACAACATCAAATGTAACGCGGTCTGCCCGGTTGCTGCAACGCGCATGACTGAAAGCATCATGCCACCAGCAATGCTGGAAGCGCTGAAGCCTGAATACGTCACACCAGGCGTGATGAACCTCGTCAAGGAAGACGCACCAACTGGCATGGTTCTCTCCGCAGCTGCTGGTGCTTTCTCCATGTCTCAGATCCGCGAGACCAAAGGCGCATTCGTGGGTACGGGTGATGCTCTGACCGCCGAAGCCGTTGCTGCGAAATGGGATCAGATCACCGATGACTCCACCATGACTCACTTTGAGCAAGGTGGCGGCCACACAGGCAACTTTATCAACCTGATCAAAGAAGCGACAGGCGGCTAAGGCGCTCGCAACAAATGCGAGAAAAAGGCGGCTATCAACAGCCGCCTTTTTTGTTTCAACGCTTATTCACCAGGCGCGACATTGCGCTGGATCAAAGGTTCAGCCCTCCGAAATGGAAACGCACGCACTGAGGTGATCAGCAGGACCGCTGTTGCCAGCAGAGCGACATTCAACACTGTCGCGATGACATCATCCGGTATAATCCCCCACACCACGACATGAGACACCACAAGCGCAATCAGCAGCACCGACAGACATAACCGCATCAGGCGCGAGATCAGCAGTCCCGAAAGCGTTGTCAGCCCTGGCAACACGGAAAGCAGCGTCAAAACAACGTACAGCGCAACGTCCGACGGATGTATGCCGAACAAAAAGAAACCAGCGATTAGCGTATAGATAATTGGCTGGCCCCAGACGAGGCCATACCAGGCGTTCAGCCAGCGTGGGACAGCGCGGCCCTTGTCATCCCGACGAGCGGCCCAGATCGCAACACCGCTGGAGATGATGGCGGTCAGACCAAGACCAAGTGCCAAATAGAGCACTTTAACCGGCCAGCCGCCAAACCATCCAAAATGGAGGGGGCCGAGAGCTGCCACCACCTGCGCCCCGACCGGACCATCAGCGAATCCACGCACGCCCACAAATTCACCGCGTACATCATAAGTGTATTGCTCCGTTAGAGTCAGATCATCTGGCATGGAAAGAGCGAACATCAGGCTTTGCCCTTCCGTACCAATGCGGCGCAAACCGATCCGCGAGAGCGTTGCATCGGGATGCTCTTCCAGTAGCGCCGTCAAGGCAGGTACGACAGGCGTTTCCACATCAACCGGTGTGTCATCCGCCATGATTGATGGCCCGGCGACAACGCTGCGCGCACGCTCCATATCTCCATCAAATGCTGCTATGGCGAGCACGCCCAGAATGAGCGTGGAAAGCCCGAGAAGCGCGCCTGTCAGCGGCACAACCAGATGAAAAGGTAATCCCCAGACACTCAGGCGGTTATGAAAGTCGGCCTCCTGCGTACGCCGCGAGCCACCACGACGAAAGGAAAACGCGTCACGAAAAATGCGTGGATGTGAGAAAACACCGGACACCACGCTAGCCAGCAAAGCGACCCCCGACAGTCCGACCAGAAAAAGCCCAATGGTCCGCGGCATATGCAGATAAATATGCAGATGCTCGAGAAAATGCTGCACGCCTTCGCGACGTTCAGAAACGAGATTTCCATCCGCGTCTGCCAGATAGTGCTTCTCAAACCCCGTTGTGAAGTCGACGAACCGCACATTGATGTAGGGCGTCGCAGGTGTTGGCGCGCTGACGACCACATAGTCATTCGTGCCATGCTCAGCCGCCACCGCAATGCCGGCATCGACTGCTTTTGCCAGAGTTTCCGGAGTTGCGGACACCATGGCCGGCGTGTCCGGATTATCCCAACGCACTATCTCGTCGGTCAAAACCAGCAAGGTGCCGGAAATGCAAAGTACGTACATGAGCGCAGCAAAGGCGAGTCCGAGCGCGGAATGCCCGGCCAACATGGAGCTGACAAACTTCGATGGAATTTTCGGCCAGATGGATTTCGACATAGGATTTCTCAGACAGGCAAAAAGGCAATGGCATAACAGACCGCAGAAACGACGATCAGGACGAGACTGGCGCGGATGATCTTGTCGTCAGCCAGCGTCCAGGCCATGCCAGCCGCCCAGATAACGGGCACGGCAAGACCGCCAATTGCAACGCGATCAACTTCTTGCAAAGGCAATCGAACGGCTAATGCAACGCCAACACCAATCGCGGCTAGTCCTGAAAGCGGGCCAGCCAGCAGCGTACGCACCAAGCCGCGCCAGACACGGCTTTTGCGGTCTGACGGATCAATCACGCCAGTCCTGCGTTTTGCCCCCCGCGTCTCACGCCATTTTACATTTGTTGCCACAAGGCAGAGCGCCGCCGTACTGACAAAGGCCAGCGCCACCGGAACGCCGACCTCCCCTCCAAGCCAAAGCGAGAAACACAAAAGAGAGAGCGCCAGAAGGAACCAGCCACCCACCATCCAGAGGGCTTTCATTCCGACATCGCGCTGCCAGGCCCGTCTTAAACTGACGAGCCCAACAAGTGATGTGGTGATGGCGGTAGTGGCTGCGATCAAAGAACCATTCCTCTAGAAGTCTGCGTCAAGGCGAATAGAGACGACGCGCGGATCCCCGATGCGGGAGAACCCGCCAAGGCCATCTCGGTTCTGGAAGGTATAATAGTCTTCGTCAAACAGGTTCCGACCAATCAGCGAGAGGCGAATGTTGTCGCTCACTTTATAGCCGATCCGGCCATTGACGAGTGTACGTTCGCCATTTTCGTTTTCCGGGCTGTTTTCCTGATCCGAATAGGATGAGCCCTGATAGCTGATATCCAGGCCACCAAAGACCGGGCCATCACCTTCATAATCAAAGCCGATATTGGCGGTGACCTCAGGCGCAAATGGGAAGTTATTGCCTTCGAAATTGAGGAATTCATCGAATTCTGTATGCGCATACCCGGCAGCGCCATACACAGAGACGGCTGACGAAACCTGATAGCTGAGGTCCGTCTCAAAGCCGTAAATCGTCGATTCTCCGGCATTGAGCGTGGTGTAGATGTTCGGCGTCAACGGTGATACCGGCATGGAAACCTGCTGGTCAGTCCAGTCTGCGTAGTAGATATTATTGTTCCAGCGCAGGCGCCCATCCATAAAGACCGAGCGTGAGGAAGCCTCATAATTCCAGAGATATTCCGGCTCATAATAATTGAGCGAGGCGTCGAGCGCTGAAATCTCTGACCCGCCCGCGCGATAGGCTTTTTGGACAACGAAAGCGAGCGTGGTTTCAGGCGTTGCCGCCCAGCGCAGGCCAAGCTTTGGCAGGAAGGCGTCGTATTCGGTCTCGCTGTATTCCTCGATCACACCAGTCTGGGATTCGAGAAGCGCCAGGATTTCCGGAGGCAGAGGCGGCAGAGTACCAAGGATCTGCGTGTCAGCCACGCCATCATTCGTCTGCGTTTCATTGTCGTAGCGTACGCCGAACAGGACGGAGAGCGTGTCGCTCAGGTCATATTCGCCATCCAGAAAAAACGCATAGTTTTCTGCGCCATATTTAATGTAAGCCTCACGCGAGACGAGGTTATCGACCGGAAGCTGCGGATACACAAAAGAGAGCGGCAGAGAATAGCTGTCAGTATAGTCTGTCGACGCATCCGTGTAATAAGCGCCAAGGACCGCCTGAAGCTTATCGCCCTGATATTTGAGACGTAGCTCTTCAGAAATGGACCGATCTTCACCTACGCGATCAAGGCTGGAGATCGGCGCCGGAGTGACGTCATAATCCTCAAGGCGGGTATAATCGGTGGTCTGATAGGCGGTGATGGATTGCAGCTCGACCTGATCACTGATCCGCCACGTCGCGTTGATGGATTGCAGGAAAGTTTCCGTTCCTTCGCGGCCCAACACATCATAATTGGCTTCGCGATCAAACGCGCCCACTGCTGGTACGCCATCTTCACCTGCAAAGTTCTCGGTATAAGACGTTGTGGAGAGAATCGAGATCGCCTCCGTCGGCTCGAAGAGGAGCTTCAGACGCCCCGATGTTACTTCTGTCGGATCGGCCGCTTCATCGTGATAAATGTTCTCAATAAAGCCGTCGCTTTCGCGGTACTGGCCCGAAACACGATAGGCAAGCTTGTCTTCAATGATTGCGCCTCCGCCAGCTGCCGCCACCTGATAGGTTTCATATTCACCGGCTTCGAGACGCGCCTTGAAATCCGGCTCATATGTCGGGTCCTGTGTGCGCACATAGATCGCACCAGCCAGCGCATTGCGTCCGAAATTCGTCGACTGCGGACCGCGATAGACCTCAACGCGGTCGAGGTCCCAGGAATCGAGCGGGCCAAAGAATGTGGTGTAATTGCCGAGCGAGGCATCATCCACATAGACGGTGAGCGTCTGGCCACGACCGGAGCCCCCTACCCCGCGCTGGTCGATGCCACGAATGGCAAAACCCAGATCCCCGAAGGACGTGGTGACGTTCGGGATGCGCTCAACAATATCATAGACATCAGAGACTGGCTCGCGCGCAATCTCCTCAGCCGTAACGACCTCAACACTAGCGGCCACATCGGTCAGCGCCTGATCTATCTTCTGACCTTTGACGATAACGACGTCCTGGCGGCTCTCGGTTTCAGTGACTTCCTGAGCCGATGCACCGGCGATTGCGAGCAAGCTGGCAGACACCAGCAGCGCTAAACTCTTCATAATTCAGATTTCCCCGAATAATAATGATAATCATTCTCATTCGCGGTAATCCCTTCATGAAATTTTGTAAAGGTGCCCCATAAAAAAAGCGGCGTATCAAACGCCGCTCTGGTCAATGGAATTCAACAATCACCGTCCACGAAAAACAGGCTCTCTTTTTTCCATAAAACTTGCGACCCCTTCCCTGTGATCCTCCGTCTGCATCAGCTTGCGAATGGTTTCGATCGCCCAACTCCCGATCTCTTGAGGATCACCATAGGAAAAACGGGTCAGGCCCTCTTTCATATAGCGAAGCGCTAAAGGTGGATTGCTGGCAATTCGACTGGCCAGTGCGCGCGCCTCATCCATAAGCGTCTCGTGCGGAACGGTTTTGCTGACAAAACCGATCCGCTCGGCTTCAGCACCGTCAAATATATCGCCTGTAAAAAGAAGCTCTGCAGCTTTGGCCGGACCAACGATGGCAGGCAACCGGTAAAACCCACCAACATCGCAGACCAGACCGCGCTTGATGAAGAGCTCGCCGAATTTGGCTTTGTCTGATGCGATCCGCATGTCGCAGAAGATTGCCAATTCCATCCCCCAACCGATCGCTGCTCCATTAATCGCCGCAATCATGGGTTTTTCACACGCCAGCGCCGCTGCAGCTGCCGGCGTCACGGGATGGCGAACGGTGGAAACGAGCGGCTTCGGATTGGCAGGCTTTGGCGCTGCCATAATTTCCCCGACATCATCACCAGAACAAAAGGCCGGGTCAGCGCCCGTTATAATCACACATCGCACGTCTTCGTATGTGCTTGCGAACTGTAGAGCCGCCTCTAATTCATCGTAAGCCTGAAAGTTCAGAGCGTTGCGCTTTTCTGGCCGATTGAGCGTAATCGTGGCGATATTGTCTTCAAGCTCAAAGCGAACGAGCTCCTGTGCACTCACCGTTTCCAACGTATGCATCCTGTCCTCCCTTATCGCGCCATTTTGACGTCTATACGGAAAGGCTATGCGAGACCGTGCGTCGGTCAAGATCGCGCAAGGGAAGCTGAGATTCGAGGAAATCTTTGACAAATGACGCAATGCACCATACATGCAGCCCTCTGCGATCAAAACTGATCGCCCAAGATGAGAGTGAACTGCGTGAAGCGCAGACGGACATGGACGCCGTCTTTGGGTTTCCTCTGGAAGACAATTAGAACCCAGCGCCCTGAATTCACGCAGGCCGTCCGACATGAAAGACCATTGCGGGTCCGCACCTAGAGGTGAGGACCTTTCGATGTTGTTTGCACTTATATGACTGTATTTACTGATCTCGGCCTCGCAGCTCCGCTTCTCAAGCAGCTCGGCGAACTTGGCTATGAAACACCCACCCCTATTCAGGCTCAATCCATTCCAATCGTTCTGGAGGGTCACGACCTTCTGGGGATTGCTCAGACAGGTACCGGCAAGACCGCGTCTTTCGCGTTACCTATGCTGCACCACCTGAACGCAAGCCAGAAAGATGGCGATCGTCCCGCAAAAAGCGTCCGCGGACTGGTTCTTGCGCCAACACGCGAACTGGCTGTTCAAATTTCGGATTCGTTCCGTGAGTACGGCAAGCTCCTTGGACTAAAAGTCAACGTCGTCGTGGGCGGCGTTCCGATTGGCCGTCAGATCCGCAATCTCGAGCGCGGCACCGACGTGTTGATTGCGACACCCGGCCGCCTGGAAGACCTGATGAACCAGAAAGCGGTAACCCTGAACCACGTTACCCATCTGGTTCTCGACGAAGCTGATCAGATGCTCGACATGGGCTTTATTCACGTGCTTCGGCGCATCGCCGCTGCACTGCCGAAAAAGCGTCAGACGCTGCTCTTTTCAGCAACCATGCCAAAAGAAATTGAAGCGCTGGCTGGCAACTTCCTTACCAATCCAAAGAAAGTGTCCGTTGCGCCTGTCTCTTCTACGGCAGAACGCGTCACCCAGACGGCCTACTTTCTGAAGCAGAAAGACAAACCAGTTCTACTCGCGCGGCTTCTGAAAGATCGTGCTGTTACTCGCGCGATCGTTTTTACGCGTACCAAGCATGGCGCCAACCGCCTGGTGAAGCAGCTCGACAGCGCAAATCTTGATGCTCTCGCGATCCACGGTAACAAGAATCAGAACCAGCGCCAGAAAGCCCTGAATGCCTTCCGCGACGGTGAGTGCTGCATTCTGGTCGCGACGGATGTTGCGGCCCGCGGCATCGACATTCCGGAAGTGAGCCACGTCTTCAACTTTGATCTGCCGGAAGTCGCAGAACAGTATGTGCACCGGATTGGCCGAACGGCCCGCGCCGGCCGCAGTGGCGAAGCAGTGTCTCTGATTTGCGATGCCGAGCGAAATCTGCTGCGCGCCATTGAGCGTCTGACAAATGTAAAACTCGATGGCGAGCCTCTTCCGGATGGCTTCACGGCCGACCTTGCTACGTCCGAAATCGACACAAGCTCACACCGCGACCAGCGGGCACGAGGCTTCCGCGGCAATAGTCAGGGACGCGGCGGCAACAGTAGCGGCGGCCGTTCTCAGCGAGGACGTGGCGACCGCAGCGAGTCCGGCAACTCTGAGCGCCAGGGGCGCCCGGGTGGTCGACGCCGATCCAGCAACAACCGCTCCGAACAGAGCGGCGGGCAACGGGATGGGGCTCCCCGCGGAGGTAATCGTCAGGGCGGTGGTAACCGCCAAGGCGGTTCGGGCGCTCGACCACAACGTCGCAAAAATCGCGAAAACGTCTAAATCACAACCGCCCTGACATAGCTTGTCAGGGCGATTTTCGTTGAGCGGTCGCGTTCGGCCTAGTCCTTCATGTACATGGACTTTTTCGGTCGCGCGAAAACGCGGCGGACCATTGGTTCAAAAAACTCAAGCGGCTCTGAATCATACTCAGGATCGAACGCATTCTGGTCATAGAGATGGCAGAATTGCGCCGTGTACTCATACCACTCATGCCCCTGAAACCGATCGCGCATATTCCGATCCAGTCCCAGATGATGGAAGAAATAATACCCTTGGAACACCCCGTGCTGAGCAACCATCCAGTGGTTTTGCTCGCTGACAAAGGGCTTCAGGATCGCAGCGGCAACATCCGGATGGTTATAACTGCCAAGCGTATCGCCAATGTCATGAAGCAATGCGCAAACGACGTATTCCTCATCGCGACCATCGCGGTGCGCTCGCGTGGCGGTTTGGAGCGAATGCTCAAGTCGGTCGACGGGAAAGCCGCCAAAATCACCATCCAGAAGCTTCAGGTGCGCCAGCACACGGTCCGCCAGCCCTTTACTGAACTCAGCGGCATGTTCTGAAATAATTGCCCAGTCTTCCGGCGTGCTCTCAACAAACGTCTTGAAACTCGTTTCGGTCTTCAGCCCGGTATTCTGCCCGTCGGCCATGGCTTCCTCCTCATTTTATTATGAGGGGAAGCCTAGCACATTTGCCTGCCGCTAGGCGAGGTTTACTGGATAGCGTCCAGAACGATCAGTTCCGGCTTGCCTGCCAGACACGCGCCGAGTTTCGGAAACGCCGCCTGAAAATACTCAGTCTTGCCGTGCGCATCCAGCGCTGCGGCATCTGTATACTGCTCCATAAAGGTGTATTCCGTTTCCGATCCACGCTTCTTGCAAAGATTGTAAATCAGGCAACCCGGCTCATTGGCTTTCACCTTTGCCATCAGATCGCGAGCCACGTTTTCAAACTCTTCCTGCTTGCCTTCAGCAACAGTCATATTTGCGAGCACACCAATCATATCTTCCTCCCAATTGATTTCTTGTCGTTCGACCGAAGCACACTATCCCCATCAAACCGGCTTGCAAGACTCTCCTAAGGACAGCATCCTCACCTCCATTCAACCGGGGGAAACAGGTGCACACACTTATTCTGATCTGCGTCAGCCTACTGGCGCTGCTCGTCTTTGTTCTGGGGTTTATGGTTTCGATGGCAAGGCGCAAAGCGGGGGAAGGTGTTGCCGTCCATGACGACCCAACCAGCCCGCTTTTGAAAGCCGTGCGCGCGCATGCAAACTCCACCGAGTATATCGGCGCGATCGCGGCGCTGTTTCTTGTCACAGGCTTTGTCTATCAGGGCCGGGATCTCGGCCTTCTGGCATCTGGTCTGATCATCGTTCTGACAGCCGCGCGCTTCCTGCACGCCTTTGGCATGCTGACCTGTAAGACACTGAATGCCGCGAGCCCGTTTCGCTTTGTCGGTGCTCTCTTCACCTATCTGTTCGGTATAGGGCTCGCGCTTTTATTGCTCGTCAGGCTGATATTCTGACGCGTCTGAAATTACTGCGCCTTCAGCCAGGGAATCAGGTGTTCATTCACCTCGTCCGGACGCTCTTGTTGGGTCCAGTGACCGCAGCCTTCCAGCATCACGCCCACCTCAAGGTTCGGGACATGCGGTGCCATGGCTTCCATCGGATCGAAGTTCGGCATGATCTTGATAGCGAGGTCGCTTGTTCCGCCAATGAATAACGCCGGCTGATAGATTTTCTTGTCAGGCAAAGCAGATAGAAAGTCGAAATCGCGCTGATGATTACGATATCGGTTCAGCGGCCCACGAAATCCGGATTTGCGAAACTCTGCTTCGTAATAATCCAGATCCTCTTCGCTCATCCACGCAGGAAACGGATCAGGGTCCGGCAAGCGATAGAGCAGCGGATCACCATCGACCTTATCAAGTGGCCAGGTGCCCTCTGGTGCATCACCCGACAGCGCATAATAGAAACGACGCAGCGAGTCGCGTGTATTGGCTTCGAGTTCCGCCTCTGCGACACCCTCTTCCTGAAAATAGACCTGATAGAAGAACTTGCCCCGGCGCGTGAAAATATCATGGATGACGTCAAGGAACATGCGATCACCCGGCGGCGTGTAAGGGACGGACATGCATCCAACGGCCTTAACGGTATCTGGATAAAGCAGGGCCGTGTTCCAGGAAATCGGAGCGCCCCAGTCATGTCCGACAATAATCACTTTCTTATCCGGAGACATCGCGCGTGCAACATTGGCGATATCGCGCGTCAGATTTTCCATGGAGTATCGTTCAACTGGGTGCGGCTTGTCCGAACCGCCATACCCGGTCACATCAACCGCTGCAAATTTGAAGCCTGCATCCACCGTTGGCTTGACCTGATGTCGCCAGGAATACCAGCTTTCCGGGAAGCCGTGAACGTACAGCACCAAAGGCCCCTCGCCCGCTACCGCAACGCGTATTGCGACGTCTCCTGCCTGAATAGTTTCAAATTTGACTGAATAATCCACTCTATTCCTCCCGATTTCCCGAATTCTCCTGAATGCATTAACCGTCAGCAAAGCGTTATTTTGTATGTTTCACCGTGCATAACGATGCAGAAAGAGACAATCCGATGTTTGGTTTCTTGAAAAAACGCAAAGAAGAGGTCGAGGACTTCCACGAAGACGACGAGGCTGAGCTGAAAGCTTACATTCCCCGTCCATCGCGTGAATCTGCCTATAAAGAAGCGACCATCACCTTTCCATCAGGCTATAAATGCCGAGGTATTGTGCTGGATCACAGCGACACCGGCGTTCGCATGCGTTTCCAGACCATTGAACCTCTTCCGGAGTATGTGCAACTCGATGTGCCTGCGCTCCGTATCCACACCCAATCGCGTGTTGCCTGGCGCGACACCATCGATTTCGGGCTGGAATTCGTCTGACAATTCCATCTCCACAGAACACGAGAACACCCGCCTGCAAATGCATGCGGGTGTTTCGCTTTGTACCCTTGTTTGACTAGCCGACTCTCAGCTTTTCAAACGGGATGTCCTTGTCGACGCGGACATCCTGAGGAAGTCCGAGCACACGTTCGGCGATGATGTTCTTCAGAATTTCATCAGTACCACCAGCGATACGCAGGCCAGGTGCCCACATGAAGCTTTGCTGGAAGATCGCCTTCATCGGCGCCAGCTCTTCATCAGAGATGATGCCGTAATGGTCCTGCAGCTCAATGCCGGTATTACAGATGTCCTGAAGCTGGTTCGCTGTTAGAATTTTACCGATGGAGTTCTCTGGTCCCGGCGTTTCGCCTTTGGAAAGCGCCGTTTGTGTGCGGAACTTGGTCAGCTTGTAGCCCTGTGCCGCAACATACCAGTCAGCCAATTTCTCACGGAATGCCTGGTCGGACAGGATACCGATCTGACGTGCATACTCCATGATTTCGGAATAATCCGGACCTGGCGAACCACCGACGGCAAGACGCTCGTTCATCAGTGTGACGAGCGCGACCTTCCAGCCAGCGCCAACTTCGCCCAGACGGTCGGAATCCGGAATACGAACGTCGGTGAAATACACCTCGTTAAACTCACGACCACCAGATGCCTGGTGAATCGGACGCGCTTCAACACCGGCCTGCTTCATATCCACGATGAACATAGTCAGACCTTTGTGCTTCGGCACGGTCGGATCTGTACGCGTCAGAAGAATACCGTAATCGGAATAGTGCGCACCAGACGTCCACACCTTCTGGCCGTTGATGACCCACTCGTCACCATCTTTCACAGCGCGCGTTTTCAGGCCCGCAACGTCAGAACCGGCAGACGGCTCAGAAAACAGCTGGCACCAGATCTCTTCACCCATCAGGGCTTTCTGGACATAGCGCTTTTTGTGCTCGTCGGATCCAAAAGCAATGACGGTCGGAATGCACATGCCCAGACCAATCTGGAAAGGCCCGGTGGGCGCATCGAATTTGCCTTCTTCCTGATTCCAGACAACCTGCTGCATGGGTGTACCACCGCGGCCGCCAATTTCTTTCGGCCAGGTAATATTGGCATAACCCGCCTGCGCTTTGGTTTTCTGCCAGGCTTTTGCCCGCTTCAGAAATTCTTCGCCGCGTTCACGTGGCTGCGCTTCTGATTTTGGTTTCAGATGTTTGGACAGGAAGGCATTCGCTTCTGCCCGGAATTCTGCTTCTTCTGGGGTATCGTTGAAGTCCATGAGTTTCTCTCCCTGTTCTTACGCTGCGTTCTTCTGCTCAAGGGCAGAGACGAGCTTTTCTTTCCACAGTTTCGGGCTACCGGCCTGCACGGCCAGAAGCTTCGCACGGCGATAGAAGAGGTGACAATCAACCTCCCAGGTAAAGCCCATACCGCCATGTGTCTGAATGTTTTCCTTGGAAGCGAACCAAAATGACTCACAGCCCGAAACACGTGACAGAGCGGCGGCTTCCGGCAGTTCAGAGGCATCCGTGGATAGAGCCCATGCACCATAATACGCGTTGGAACGCGCGACCTGGCTCTTGACCCACATTTCAGCAAGCTTGTGCTTGATAGCCTGGTTGCCACCGATTGGACGACCGAACGCATAACGTTCTTTCGCATAATCCGTCGCCATGTCGACAGCGACGTCTGATCCACCGACTTGCTCAAATGCGAGCAGGACAGCCGCACGATCCAGAACTTTCGCAGCGAGCTCCGCGCCCGCACCTGCCGCACCGAGACGCTCGCCCGGCACATTATTAAATTCGATCTGCGCGTGCGAACGTGTTGGATCGAGCGTCTTGACCGTCTTGCGCGTCACACCATCTGCGCTGAGGTCCACCAGGACGAGAGACGCGCCAGAGCCCTCTTTCGCAAAGACTATGGCATGCGTTGCGATGTCACCATCTGTGACGGGAATTTTGACGCCGTTAACGACCGAACCATCAAAGCTGGTTTTCAGGTTCGATGCATCCGGAGCACCCGGTCCCTCAGAGAACGCCCATGCGCCGATGACGTCGCCTTCAGCCACTTTCGGCAGAATGGCTTGTTTTTGCTCATTAGATGCAGCCAGCTTCACAGCTTCTGTAAAAAAATACACTGTCGATGAAAATGGCACCGGCGCAAGCACACGTCCCATCTCTTCGGCCAGAACGCACACCTCAAGCATGCCCAGGCCAAGACCACCAAATTCTTCTGGAATCGCTGTCCCCAGCCAGCCCATTTCAACAATGCCTTTCCAGACGGCTTCGTTGTAGGCCATGTCATCATCATTCAGCACTTTACGCACTTCCGGGATGGAGCACGTTTCAGTCAGGAATTTTCGGGCCTGATCACCCAGAAACTTCTGATCCTCTGAAAAATCGAAATTCATTGGAGCTTCCTCATCTCGTCTTGCTGTTTTTTGTTATTGTTCTGTCTTACGTAAACGGAAACTAGCACCCTATCGCCCGGAGAAAAGAGTGTCGTTGCGGCAAGCATAGCCGCTTTTTTTCCGAATGCGTTCACGACCTTCTAACTCGATTATGAGATGGTGCCCTCAAACAAGGGGAATGCAAATGGCGAAGGCGCTGTTTCACAAAAATCAGAAAGTCTATGTAAAACCTGTCGGCACATGGGCGCTTGTCGAGCGCGTCCTGCCTCAATGGGTCAAGGGCATGGATGAGCCTCTGCGCATTCACTATGACGTCGGTCTTGGACGCGACTTTAACGCCAATGAGCTTCAAAGCGAAGAAACACTGAACCAACGCAGCTCTGACGACAGTCAGTTATTGCTAGAGCAGTGGCGTGTTTTCCGTGCGAAGAATCGCTGGGGCAATGACGACGACAATCGCAACCACCCCCATCCTGGCACCTTCCCTGTTGTTCAGACAGATGAAAACGACTGGGGCGGCTGGCGTGTCCCCGGTTCTGAATATGACCGCGATCCACACCGTATCGAGTATCAGGCCCGCTTGATTGCAAATTCACCGAACATGCTGAAATTGCTCAAGAAGGTTGTAGATATGGTGTCCCACGCACCTGAGAACTACCCGTCCGAAATGCGGGAAGTCGCCCGAACCGGCGTCCATATCCTGCGGCACATTTACGATGTACCGGAGCAGCTGCCGTCAGAAGCGGCTGAATAACCCATCCCCCAAAATCAAAACTGGACAAAAGGCGGAGAACTCTCCGCCTTTTTTGTCTGACGCAACGTCGGCCAGGGCATTTGAGATCAATCGATCATGTTCAACCTTAAGATCAGGTAGCTGGAACGCCCCACCCCCTTTCTATTGCCGCCCCGAATGACTAGTTAGGAACTAATCTTATTCATCGGAGCGAACATGCGCACTGACACACCCCAGCCAGTCTTGCTGAAAGACTACGAACCTTATCCGTTTGCGATCCCAAGCGTCTCAATGACCTTTCAGCTGGATCCGAAAGAGACACGCGTTGTCACAAAGATGAAGGTCGAGCGCACCGGCGCGGCACATGAAAATATGGTGTTGAACGGTGAAGCCTTCGAACGCGTCGGCGCCATGCTGGTCAATGGCAAGCAAGTCGATGATGACGACATGCTGAAGGACGATACGACCCTCACCCTGATGAACCTGCCACATGAATTCGAGCTCGAGACCGAGATCTGGATTTCACCGGAGAAGAATACCGAACTGTCGGGCCTCTATATGTCTGGTGGGCGCTTCTGCACGCAGTGTGAATCGGAAGGCTTTCGACGTATCACTTACTGGCCGGATCGCCCGGACGTTATGTCGGTCTTCAGCGTGCGGCTCGAAGCAGATGTAAAGCTTGCTCCAACGCTGCTTTCCAATGGCAATCCTGGTATTGCTGGCGCGATCAGCGAAGAGCGCCATTTTGCCGAGTGGCACGACCCGCATCCGAAACCATCTTATCTCTTTGCACTGTGTGGCGGCGACTACGACGTCTTCGCAGACCAGTTCACCACCATGTCTGGCAATGAGGTTCAGCTATCGATCTTCGTCGATAAGGGCGACGCAGAACGCGCGGCTTATGCCATGGACAGCCTGAAACGGGCGATGAAATGGGATGAGGATGTGTTCGGCCGCGAATACGACCTCGACGTTTTCAACATTGTGGCCGTACGCGACTTCAATTTTGGCGCGATGGAAAACAAAGGTCTCAACATCTTTAACTCGGCCTACGTCCTGGCTGATGCAGACACGGCGACCGATGGCGACTTCGAAGCCATTGAAAGCATTGTCGGCCACGAATATTTTCACAACTGGACGGGCAACCGCATCACCTGCCGCGACTGGTTCCAGCTCTGCCTGAAAGAAGGCCTGACGGTGTTCCGGGATCAGGAGTTTTCAGCTGACATGCGTTCGCGCCCTGTGCAACGCATCAAGGATGTCATCCGTCTGCGTGGACGTCAGTTCGCCGAGGACGCCGGTCCACTTGCACACCCTGTGCGCCCGGACCGTTATGGCAGCATTGATAACCTCTACACGGCCACCGTCTATGAGAAAGGCGCCGAACTGATCCGCGCCCTGAAAACCTATATCGGTGAGGACGCCTTCAAGGAGGGCATGGACCTTTATTTCGACAAGTATGATGGCACGGCCACAACGATTGAGGCTTTCTATGAGGGCTTCGAAAAGGCAGTCGGCTTTGACCTGTCACGCTTTCGCACCTGGTACGCTCAGGCGGGCACTCCGGTTGTGACGATCGAAAGAGTCACAAGCCAAGACAGCAATGAAGCATGGTTGAAACTAACCCAGAAGATCGACCCGACACCGGGGCAGACCGAAAAGAAACCGGTTCCGATCCCGCTGCGCCTGACGGCGTTCACCGAAGACGGCACACAGATCAATCCCGAAACGGGTGAGCCCTGCGCAGATCATGACAGCGACGTGGTCCTGCTGATGGACCAGGAGACAGATCTCGCGCTCGCACCAAATGCACAGAACGCGCTGGTTTCGGCCAATCGCAATTTCAGCGCTCCGGTAAAAATTCAGCAGGATCTGACAGACGCCGAGCGCCTGAAACTGGTGACGACTGAAACCGATTCTTTTGCGAAATGGGAAGCATTGCAGACGCTTTCCCGCGCAGCCTTGCTGGATATGGCGAAGCAGATCGCTTCTGGTGCGACACCGAACGTCCCGACCGCGCTCGTCAAAGCACAAGCCGAAGCCACGTTGGCAACAGCCGGTGAAGATCCGGCATTTGCTGCACAATTGCTGACACTTCCGGGTGTTGGTGAGCTGTTCATGGAAATGACCCCGGCAGACCCAGCCGCCATTTACGAAGCCAAGCGTCTTGTGCGCGCTGCCCTTCAGGCTGAGCTGAAAGACGCAATCTTTGCTTCTCTTGATGCGGCAAAGGCTGACACGGGCGAGTTCTCACCGGATGCAGCATCCGCAGGCCGCCGCTCCCTGAACGCGGCTTATATCGACCTCTTGTCTGCCACCGGCACAGATCATGCCGAACGCATCTATCAGGCATTTGATGACGCGAAGAACATGACTGATACGATGGCGGCGCTGCGTGCCCTCTCCTATTGCGGTGGAACATATTATGATCAGGCTGTCAGCGCCTTCGAAGCCAAATGGAAATCGTCTCCACTCGTCATGGACAAATGGTTCTCCGTACAGTCCACCCGACCGGATCACGACGCCATTGAACGCGTCAAAACTCTGCTCGAACATGAAGACTTCGACTGGAAGAACCCGAACCGCGTTCGCTCTGTCGCGGGTGCGTTTGCGATGGGCAACCATGTCGCCTTCCATGATGCCAGCGGCGATGGCTACGCACTACTGGGCGATGTTATCCGCAAAGTTGATCCGCTGAATGGCGCGCTCTCCGCCCGTCTTTTAACGTCATTCGAACAATGGCGCCGCGTCGACGAAAAGCGTCAGGCCCTGGCAAAACAGGTTCTGACCGAGCTGCAGAATGCGAAACTGTCCAAGAATGCGATGGACATCGTCTCACGCGCGCTGGCCAGCTAATAGAAATGGGCCAGCATTCTGCTGCTGGCTCCCTTTCAACATAAAACCAATAATTTCCATCAAGCGTTCTTTAACGACAGCGTTTTAATCTGTTCAGTTGAATGAAACTGTTCAGAAATGGACGCTGTCCTTATGTCGAACCCTGCAATGAACCGACTGAATGTGCTGATTGTCGATGACAACAAGCACATGATCACGATCGTGAAGACATTGCTGCGCGGTTTCGGCATGAACCGGTTTCTCGAAGCCAATGATGCGGCCGAAGCCTTCGATATTGTGCGCTCTGAGCATATTGACTTCATCATCGTCGACTACCTCATGGATATTCTCGACGGCACAGACTTCGTGCGCTTGGTCCGAACCGGGGAAGACAGCCCGAACCCTTTTATTCCGATCATCATGCTTTCGGCCTATTCCGAACGCTCAAAGGTTGTGGCAGCTCGCGATGCTGGCGTCACAGAATTCTGCTGCAAGCCCGTGACAGCGACCGAGCTCTTCCGCAAGGTTCAATCTATCGTCAACAGTCCCCGCCCTTTCATTCGGACCCCCCACTTCTTTGGACCAGATCGGCGCCGTCTCAAACTGGACAGCTATCGTGGCCCTGAACGCCGCGAAGAAGAAAAAGATGTGACTGAGGAAACGTCTGATATCGAAGCGACCGAGACAGAAGCCGACAACAGCCAGGCCGATATCGACGCATTGATGAATGATGATGCGGGCTCAGAGAATTCGGAAGCAGCCTAACTGATTCCCACACTCTCCTGCGGTTAACACCAGGTTAACAATTGGAGGCTTATCAGAATCATGTGCTTTTACAGAGTGCATTTTGGGGTAGGCATTGGCAAAGAAGAAGGTCTCTCAGCCAGCAGAAGACGGCATTGGTGCACCTAAAAAAGCGCGCGCCAGTGGCAGCGCCGCCTTGTCTCGTCTCAGCTTCCTCGCCGCACTCTTCCTGATCGTTGAAATCGCAGTCATTGTGGTAATGGGATGGGACGATTTCAAACGGGAAAACACACTGGAAATCAAACGCTTAAGATCAGAAGTGCAACGCGTGGAAGAAGCCTTCACCGGCGCCAGATCTCGCTTTGATTCCACGCTAGGCATGTCTGCGGCTTATGGCGTGAACACCCGCGCTGTTGAATCCCAACTACGCGGCGCCGAACGCGTTTTCCGAATTTCACCATCGGGAGAGCGAGCCTCGCTCGCCGATCAGGCGACCCGCGCAATGGCAAGCCAGATGTTCGAACGCGGTGAGACGATCGGCGTGACCGAACGAAATCTTGTTGTCTTAGCCAGCGCAGGTCAGCAAACCTATGCCGCAAGCTTTCCGCTCCATGCCATTATTCCGGATCTGGCTCAAAACGAAGCTCTGCAAATCCGGGGCAAGACGCCGAACGCCGTCATCGCCAGCTTTGGCTCGAGCCGCATCCTGAACACGATGGAAGCCGGGCTTTTCGGCTTTGGTGGTGGATTTGATCAGGCTTGGAATCGACACACCAATTATTGCGACTCCATGTCTGGCACGACGCTGGAAATCTGCCGGGTTTCCGCCCGACCATGGTTTACCGTCATCGGTTCTGCGAGCGTCATTGCCTATTCCATGCTCTTCCTCGCTCCGGTCTTGGCGGTGATCACGCTTCTTGGCTTCATTCGCGAAAACGTGTCGCGCATTTCCAACATCCGCAATGAGCACAAGCAGCGGATGGCAGCGCAGCACTTCGATATTTCCAGTTCCAATCTTCATGCACTTTCACAGCAGATTGAGACGAGCTTCTGGGAAGTCGACAAAGCCTTTGCGGAAATCCGCTTTAGCGGACAGCTCGCCAAGTATCTGCACATCTCGCCCGGCAAAGGCGTTCCGCTTGAATCTCTGGTGACTGTTTTTGGCGAACACACAGCAAAGCGCTTTGTCATCGCGCTCAAAAAAAGCATGGAAGATGGCCACCTCAAGGGCGTTATCGGCCTTGATTCCGGACATGGTCGTCGTTTTGTCGAGTTTCGTGGCTATGCGCCTCCCCATGCCAGGGATGTGGCGATGTGCGGCATCGCGATTGATGTCACCGATCGACGTCACCTTGAAGAACGCATGCGCATGTCTGAAGCCCGGCTGCGTAACGCTCTGTCCGGATTTATTCTGCCGGTCGCTTTGTGGGATGAGCGCAAGCGCCTCATTTTCTGGAATTCCGCCTTCGAGCAGGCGTTTGATTTTGACGAAGGCA
Organism: Ponticaulis profundi; assembly: GCF_042659465.1. Classification (NCBI taxonomy): domain Bacteria; kingdom Pseudomonadati; phylum Pseudomonadota; class Alphaproteobacteria; order Hyphomonadales; family Hyphomonadaceae; genus Ponticaulis; species Ponticaulis profundi. Next base: position 78,055 of record NZ_JBHSSW010000008.1, read on the forward strand.
AATTACGCCCAGGCATGGCTTATGACCATGTGAATATGGAACTGAACCGGGGCGTGCGCATCGACCGGTCTACTGACAGCGCGCATGGCGAACGCGAACTTCTGCTGCGCGATGGACGCTGGTTCTCACTGGCAGAACGCGCCACCACATCTGGCCTCATGCTGACGGTCTGTAACGATATTTCAGCGCTGAAAATGCAGCAGGACGAGCACCTGCGGAACGAGAAAAAACTCAAGCGTCTCGTGTCAGAACTGGAGCGCTCAGAAGGTAAAGCGAGCGAGCTGACTCGGAAATACGCCGAAGAGAAAACAAAGGCCGAGCATGCGAGCAAAGCCAAGGGCAGCTTCCTTGCCAATATGAGCCACGAACTGCGTACACCGTTGAACGCCATTAACGGCTTCTCGGAAATGCTCGTAAAAGAGGTCTTTGGCCCGCTCGGTGACGAACGCTATCATTCCTATGCGCAGGATATTCTCGTATCCGGTCAGCACCTGCTCGACATGATCAATGACATTCTGGACATGGCGAAAATTGAGTCCGGCAAGATGACGATCAACACCAAACCGATTGATCCGATCGATCCGGTGGATGCGGCCATCCGCATGATCCGTCGCAAGGCAGACGAGAAAGACCTGAAACTGGAACTCGTCCACAATGATGATGTTCGCGAGATTGAAGCTGACCACCGCGCCGTCCGACAGATGGTGCTCAACCTGGTCTCGAACGCCATCAAGTTCACGCAGGCGGATGGTCGCGTGACGGTGCAGGTATACAATGCCGGTGACGGCGTTGCGATTGCGGTTCAGGACACTGGCGTGGGCATCGCGGAAGAAGATCTGCCACGTCTCGCGAACCCGTTCGAGCAGGTCGAAGCCAATCAGGATATGAACCCGAATGGCACTGGTCTCGGCCTGGCGCTCACCCGTTCACTGGCCGAAATGCATGGGGGTCGATTCCAGATCGATAGTGAAGTCGGCGTGGGCACGACTGTGACGCTCTTTTTGCCAGCTCAACAGCCGGACGAAACCGACCGGATTGAGGCTGCTTAGTCTAACTAACCAGCCGCGACGAAGTATGCTCAATCGAAGGTCGCCGTGCGACATAGAACAGGGTGAACAGCGTCGCAAAGAAGCTTAACAGCATCCAAATCCCAAGCGATCCGCCCACAACCCCTGCCAGCTGGTTCTTTACCGTGATGGGCGTCTCACGGTGAGTTTCAGGAGGTGGACGACGAGCGGCTTCCTCTGCACTATCTTCGTCCGCGGCAGCTTCAGTGGCATCAGTCTCAGGGACTGAAATTGCACTTCCCGCAATTTTCGCTTCGTATGCTTCAACTTTTCCTGGAATGCTCATCACAGTCAGTACGCCAAGCGTCGCCGACAGAATGAATGGTATCGCGATAATCAGCGCCAGAAGCGGAGTCTTTCCAGCGTCCCGAAGCCGACGCACATGCGAGACCATGGACAGGATCAGCAATAGGGTCATTCCCAGAAAAAAGATTCCGATGCCCCATAGCGGGCTGTCACTGACAAACGTTTCTCCGCTAAAATACAAACTTGCAACGATCACAGCGAGCCGGGTAATGCCAAGCAGGCTCTGACCACGCAGAAAAACGGGTTTCTTCGTGGTACCACTTGGGTCCATGAATTCCTTTGCCCAGTCAGCTTTCGAGGGGTCCTCATCAGGACCGGAAATCCAGGGGTGATGAGGATCGTAAACGTCCGGATTTGTCGTGGCAGGTGTCATCTCTGTCCGCAAAGAATTATTGAAAATCGATAATATCTGTCTTTTGGCACAGAGATTTCGAAAAGGCAATCAACAAAAAACCCCGCCGAAACGGCGGGGTTTTAAAAGAATGGCAGTCCGTCCGAGATTTATTCGAACTCAACCATGATCTCATCAGCGGCCACACTATCGCCAGCCGCGACATTCACGGATTTCACAACACCATCCGCTTCTGCGCGGATGATGTTCTGCATCTTCATGGCTTCGACGACGCAGACAGCCTCACCGGATTTGACTTCCTGGCCAACTTCAACGTCCATGGAGACAACCAGACCCGGCATCGGGCTGATGATCAGCTTGGACATGTCCGGAGCTTCTTTCTCTGGAAGCTTGGCATGGAATTCTGCTGTCTTCGGTGTGCAGACCAGCGCCCGCAGAGAAACACCGCGGTGCTTGAAGAGATAGCCTTCTGTCTTATCGGCAAATTTTACAGCAAATGGCTTACCGTCGAGCTTACCTGTCATCAGGTGTGTGCCTGGTTGCCAGTCTGTCTCAAGCGTGTGCGACTTGCCATCAAACGTGACGTCAGCCTTGCCCTGCTCGTATTTCACAGTGACCGGGTGGTGCTCTTTATCAAGAATGATCACCCAGTCTTCGCGTGGTGCCGGAGCTGGAGAGAGGCGGCCTGAAATCAGAGACGCGCGGGCAGACTGAACAGAGTGCACATACGCTGCAGCACACGCCAGCAAGACAGATTGCTCCTGCGTCGGTGCCACACCGGAGAACCCGTCCGGAAACTCATCTTTGATGTAAGCGGTCGTGATATCGCCGGAACGGAAACGCTCCTGCTCATACACAGTCGACACGAATGGCATGTTATCCTGGATACCTTCGATATGGTATCCGTCCATAGCCGCAAGCTGCGTATCGATCGCTTCGAGACGCGTCGGCGCGTGTGTCACGAGCTTGGAAATCATCGGGTCATAGAACATCGAGATTTCGTCGCCTTCGCGAACGCCTGAGTCGACACGAACTGTGCCAGGCGCACCCTCGATCGGACCTTCGACCGGCGGCTTGTAACGCTTCAGACGGCCAATGCTCGGCAGGAAATTGCGGTAAGGGTCTTCTGCATAGACACGGCTCTCAACGGCCCAGCCATTGATCGACAGGTCTTCCTGTTTGATGCCCAGCTTTTCACCGGCCGCAACGCGCAGCATTTGCTCAACGAGGTCTACACCGGTGATCATTTCGGTCACCGGGTGTTCCACCTGAAGGCGCGTATTCATTTCGAGGAAGTAGAAGCTCTTATCGACGCCGGACGCGACGAATTCCACTGTGCCCGCACTGTCATAGTCGACCGCCTTTGCAAGTGCGACAGCCTGTGCGCCCATTTTTGCGCGTGTTTCTTCGTCCAGAAGCGGCGAAGGTGCTTCCTCAATGACTTTCTGGTTACGGCGCTGGATAGAACATTCGCGCTCGAACAGGTGAATTGCATTGCCGTGCTTGTCGCCCATGATCTGAATTTCGACGTGGCGCGGGCTCAGAATGAATTTCTCGATGAAGATTCGATCATCACCGAATGCATTCTTCGCCTCGGCTTTCACAGCCGGGAAGCCTTCGCGGACTTCAGCATCGTCATAAGCGATACGGATACCTTTACCACCGCCACCTGCAGAAGCCTTGATCATGACCGGATAGCCGATGTCGCGAGACACTTTCACAGCCTCTTCGGTGTCTTCGATCAGGCCCATATGACCTGGAACCGTGCTCACGCCTGCTTCGGCCGCGAGCTTTTTCGAGCTGATCTTATCACCCATCGCTTCAATCGCGTGCGGGTTCGGACCAATGAAGACGATATTCTCGTCAGCAAGGCGCTTGGCGAATGCCGGATTCTCGGACAGGAAGCCAAAGCCAGGGTGAACCGCTTCTGCGCCGGACTGGCGAACTGCATCAACGATCTTGTCCATGACCAGATAAGATTCAGAGGCCTGTGGCGGACCGATGAAGATCGCTTCATCCGCCTGCTCGACAGCGAGACTGTCTGCGTCTGCTTCGGAGTAGACAATGGCGGTCTTCACGCCCAAGCGTTTGCAGGTCTTGATGATCCGGCAACCAATCTCACCCCGGTTCGCAATCAGGATCTTGGAAAACATGAATGTCGGCCCCTTACTCTTGTATATATAAATCCAGATCGGATTAGACGTGTTGAGGCTGCTTGGCAAACCCTCAAACCAAAACAATTGGTGTCGTTCTAGGCTTTGCGCGAAAAAGACTCCACCATGAAAATCGCATGCCGTAACGTAAAATATGCCGGAAAAGCATTTGGAATACTTCAAGTGTAGTCGCTGGCCGACCAGTTGCCGGCGGTCCTCCGATTGCCCTTATGGCCCGCTTGTTTTATGAGGCCGGTTCATCAGCCCTGCAGGAAGGAAGTTTCACCATGATCCCACGTTATGCCCGGCCGGAAATGAGCGCCATCTGGACCCCGGAAAGCAAGTACGGGATCTGGCTAGAAATCGAGACACTCGCCGCAGAAGCCATGGCCGAATACGGGATCATTCCGGCAGACGCAGCAAAAGCCATTCGCGAGCGCGGCAATTTCGATGTTGACCGCATTGATGAGATCGAACGCGAAGTGAAGCACGACATCATCGCTTTCACGACGAGCGTCGCCGAATTCGTCGGCGAAGAAGCCCGCTTCCTGCACAAGGGCCTGACCTCGTCTGACGTGCTCGACACCTGCCTCGCCGTTCAGCTGACACGCGCAAGTGACATTCTCCTCGCGGACATGGATGCGCTACTGGAAAGCATCAAGGCACGCGCTTACGAACATAAGATGACGCCAACCATTGGGCGTAGCCATGGGATCCACGCAGAACCGACAACCTTCGGTGTTAAGCTGGCGACCTATTACGCAGAATTCTCCCGCAACAAGAAACGCCTCGAAGTGGCGCGCGAAGAGATTGCGACCTGCGCACTGTCCGGCGCTGTTGGCACCTATGCGAACATCGATCCGCGCATCGAAGAATATGTCGCCGAGCGCCTCAATCTCGAACCAGAGCCTGTCTCAACGCAGGTCATCCCACGTGATCGTCATGCGGCCTTCTTCAGCGCGCTTGGTGTGATTGCGAGCTCCATCGAGCGTCTCGCCACCGAGATCCGCCATTTGCAGCGTACAGAAGTTCTGGAAGCCGAAGAGTTCTTCTCTGCTGGTCAGAAAGGCTCGTCTGCCATGCCGCACAAACGCAACCCGGTCCTGACAGAGAACCTCACCGGCCTCGCTCGCCTGGTTCGGTCTTCTGTTATGCCAGCGCTTGAGAATGTTGCACTCTGGCACGAGCGTGACATCTCGCACTCCTCTGTTGAGCGCGGCATTGGTCCGGATGCCACCATTCACCTCGACTTCGCCCTTGCCCGCCTGAAAGGCGTCATGGACGGTCTGATCGTTTATCCGGACCACATGATGGCAAACATGGACGCTCTGGGCGGCCTGCACAATTCGCAGCGCGTCCTCCTCGCTCTGGTCGAAGCTGGATGCAGCCGTGAGGATGCCTACCGCCTCGTTCAGCGCAATGCGATGAAAACCTGGCAGGAGCGCACACCGTTCGCCGACCATCTGAAAGCAGACGCAGACGTGATGGCGAAGCTCTCAACAGAAAAAGTCGACGACCTTTTTGACCTCGACTATCACATGAAGCGTGTCGACCACATTTTCGGTCGCGTCTTCGGATAAGACATGCGGGACTTGGCGCAGCGCTTGCATGATCAGTCGCTGCGTCCATGTCTGAGGTCATCTGTGAAGCCTGTTCTGAAACTCAAAGCCGTCTTTGCTTCGGCCCTGACCCTGCTGAGCCTCTCTGGCTCAGCAGCCTTTTCGCAATCGACCTCATCGCTTAAACTGGTTTACTTCACGGCAGACTGGTGCCCAACCTGCAAGGTGCTCGATCCACGCCTAGACCAGGCCCTGCGTGAGCTAGACGACCACGACATTCAGCCCATCGCCGTTGATATGACGGTCACGCGCGCCGGTGATCTGTTCGAGCGAAATCGCTTCTGGAAGACCGGTCTGCAAAACGACATGAACCGATCGGGTATCGGCTATCTGTTCAACAGCGTGAAAGGCTTTCCCTATACCGGCTATGCGGTTGTGATCACCGAGGGTCAGTCTGCGCCGCTGACCTGTATTATGGGCGTCGTACCGCTTGAGACCATCAAGTCAGAGCTGCGCAGAGCCAAAACACTTGCGCAAAGGCCAGCTCACAAGGGGCTGACGTCTGTTGAAACAAATTGCCCGCCATCCTTTCGAATGACGGGCTCAGGGTCGTCCTGATATCTTCACACCCGTATTACGCGAACGTGAACGATAAATAATCTTGTTTTGGGTGAAATCAGCGGGCGATTGCCTAGATTAGGTTTGCGACGCAAGTCGCCCAATCACCCCCGATAAAAGAGCGCCCTTCCCGGAGTCCCCGCCGGGAAGGGCATTTCTTTTTTAGCTGGATCAGCTTGCAACGAGGCGACGGATAAAGTCGCGGGATTTTTCCTGCATCTGCCCCGCTTGCTCGATTAGGCGGCTTGCCTCCTGACTGATCTGGGTCGATGCGTTCACCGACTCTTTCGCCAGCTCTGCAACTTCACCAATGCTGTCATTGACGGAGTTGGCTGCACCAGCTGCCCGGTCGACGCTGGTTGCAATCTCGCGGGTCGAAGCCCCTTGCTGCTCCATTGCCGCCGCAATGGCGCCAGAGATCTCGTTCAGCTTTTCGATCACGCCGTTCACTGTCGTAGAAGCGGTTGCAACACCGTTTGCCGAATTGCGAACTTCACTAATCTGACGTGCCACATCTTCGGTTGCTTTCGCCGTTTGCGACGCAAGCTCTTTCACTTCAGATGCAACGACCGCGAAGCCTTTGCCCGCCGCACCGGCGCGCGCTGCCTCAATCGTTGCGTTCAGAGCCAGCAGGTTTGTCTGCTCAGCGATGTCAGCAATCAGTCTAACGATCGACTCGATCTCACCGACAACACCGCCCAGTTGTTCAACCTGGCCATCCACCACACGTGCAGCTTCATCACCGTCCGAAGCAATACGAGCGACTTCATTCACACGGCCTGAAATTTCGGCGATTGTCGCAGACATCTCTTCAGCAGCGCCGGCAACAGACGTGATGTTGTTGGCAGAATCACTGGTTGCCGTGGCAACTTCACCCATACGCTCACCGGCAGTGTGTGCTCCGGCAATCACGTTCTCAGACAAAGTCCGCAGGGATTCTATATCGCGCGCCATGGCGGAAATTGAGCCCATTACCTCAGCTTCAAATGATGAAGCCACTTCACTCATCATATTGCGGCGCTCTTCCTCAGCACGCGCCTTGGTTTCTGCCTGTTCGGCTTCGAGTTCACGCGTGCGTTTCAGATTGCCCTGGAAGATACCAAGCGCGATCGACAGGTCACCAACCTCATCCTTAGACTTGGCTGGCGGGATCGCCACATCGACACGACCGTCAGCAAGTTCGCGGGTGACACCGACAATGTCTTTCAGAGGGCGTGAAACAATGCCGTTGAACAGCATGCCAAGTCCAATGGACGCGCCGAGCGTTATGACAGCACCAACAATCGCGATGATCAGGATCATTTGAGACGCAGACTGTTCACGCAAGGAGGCAGCATTTGCCTGTTCGCTTAGAATGGCGGTCGCAGCTGCAATCGCTTCACCAGCCGCTTCGAAGCGACGACGGCCTTCGCCCTCGCCTTCACGTGTGCGCGCAAAATCCAGAGAATCCACGCGTTCCATCAGGCGGATTTGTTCGCCCATCCAGTCATTTGCGTATGAGTTCCAGGCAGTCCGCGCTTCCTGAATCTCATCCGTCAGCTCAGGTGCATAAGAAACAATGTCAGCCGTCAACGTATCAAACTTTGAAGACAGACGCTCCACACCGTCATGAAACGCATCTGCATAAGCGCGATCAGACGACAGAAGGAACGTGTCGCCAACGAAAGCGTGCTCTACGATTTCCATCTGGAACTCTGTCAGATTATCCTGCAGCGTCGCGATCTGCTCACGCTTCGCTGCAGCATTTTGGGCTGCAAATGTGTTGAACACTGTCGCGAAACCGGTCAACGCGCAGATCACAGCCAGAATGGCGAAGGCGCCAAACGCCTTCTGAGAAACAGATAATGACTTCAACATGTTATGATAATCCCAGCTCTGAACGGCGCTCGAGTTCGGTCAGATTGATTTCAACCGTACTCACACCGACCACTTCACCGCCATCGGACAGCACAAGATTGACCTGTGCGACCCAGATACCGGTCTCTGCCATGTATTCAGGTTCATCAATGAAGATGCCACCCGCACCCTGCGGAAGCGTCTTCTGAACCTTGGCTTCATCGCCCTGCCAGTAATCGCTCGTGATGCTGCTCTGGCCCACATTGAGACCGCTCAGGTCCATCACGAAGATTTCGTTATAAAGCCCTTTTGAGCTTGCCTGCTGACGAAGCAGATAAGTCGATACCGGGCTTCCCATGGCGGCAGCAATCAATGGCTGCGGGCCATCGGAGTCCTTTTCAGCGCGCCATGCCTGATCCAGCGCATCGATTTCCTGCTGGGAAATCTCTTTACGTTTCTCGTTCTCCGCTTTCAGAGAAAGGGAAACCACCGGCGAATCCAACATGTCACGGACGTTCTGAAGAACATCTTCGGTTATAAGCGTCGCCGTAGAAGGAGCCGCTCCCTGTGCCATTGCCGGACTACCCAGAGCGAGTAGCGATCCGGCAGCGCCGACAATCAGACTGAGAAAAATTTTCTGTTTCACGAGCGTCTCCTCACAGCAGACTTAGTAAAGTTCGATCTGCGCACGCAGAATGAACGCATCAGCAGACTCGTCGCCGTAAGCTGGCGTGTCTTCGAATTCTGAATGTGCATAATTGGCCATGATGCGAACGAAGTTATCGCGGTACCAGGTCGCGCCGAGCACCACCGTTTCCTGACGGCCACCCATCACAACCGCATCGTTAAGGTCAGCGACGTCATAGCGCGCAGAGAATGCGAGCGCACCCCAGCCGCCATCACCGACCGGGTTGAAGACCTTATCACGTTTGAAGAGGCCATCCTTATAGGTGCGGCTACCACCGATGAAGTAAGTTGCATCGACATAATAAGCCTGGAAATCAGGGTCTTCTGAGCATGTCGTTGCAGCACAATCCACCATGGTCTGACTGAATTCAGACTGAAGCGAGAAGCCCTGATAAAGCCAGGCAGCTTCAAGTCCGACAAACAGATCGGAATCGCCAATACCGGATGTTTTCACCGTCTTTGGAGCAGAGTTCGCACCCGGCTTCTGACCATAGCTGAACAGCGTATCGGAGCTGCCGCTATCGCGATAACGGGTCGAAACACCCAGGTGCAGGACGCTATCCTCGCCCATAGGCTCAAGTGACCATGCCGCGCGACCTGATACAGAATAGATGTCCTTGTCGCTCAGATCATTGACGTCAGCACCAAAAACACCACCAGCAAGATGGACATTCCCGAATGAACGATAAGCTGCGATACCCAGCTGACGTCCAAGGCCGTTGATCTTGGAAACGGAGTTTCCTTCAGCAAATGCCGTTGCGTAGAGTGAGGAAGGCTGCTCCAGTCCGTTCGGAATTTTAAAGTTGCCGAAGCGAATTGTCGTATCGCCCTTGAAGTCGACAAAGAGGTCTTTGACCTTCACGTCGTCACCAGCAAAGTCGACATTCGACTTGAACACATAATCGCCAACGCTGCCGCCAACATCGACGCGGAACAAGCGAAGTTCTGTGCCGTCGACAAGGTCGTTCCCGGCGACCTCTACAGATTCATAGTCGAGAAACGCGTGCGCACCGACTTTGATCTTTACGTCTTCAGCTTGTGTAAGCGGTGTCATGACAACGGCCGCGAATGCGCTCAACAGAATTTTATTTTTATATTTCACGGGACAACTCCTTGAAGCTATCCCCCCTTCCATCGAGGTTGGTTATATGCACGGCGACTTAAATAATATTTAAATAGAGCACTCTTTTTTTTCGCTTTTTTGGTTAATGTCTGGATGCCGACCAACCAATTTCATGAAACGTGATAATCCTTTTTTACATTTCACAGTATTTTGAAATCATACGGATTTTGATTTCGATTAAATACCACTCCTGAGTGCGCTAAACTTGTTAATATGGTGAATGAAAAAAAACGGCGCCGACATTCGGCACCGTTCATTCTTCCGCTAGGGTATGTTAGCCGCAATCACCGTAATTGCGTTCGCAATTGACTCATCAGTGCCAGCATGCGCGCTTCCGAAATCATTTTGCCGATCTCAGCCTGATAGCGCTGGATCTGCGCATCGCGATAGGCATTTTCAGCGTCCAGTGCGTCAACGAGTGTACGTATTCCAGCATCATTCTCTTTCTTCGCACCTTCAGCAGCCAACGCCGCAGCCGTCTCCGCTCTCTCTGTCGCTGCCAAAGCCAGCTTTCTGGCCTGCCATTCGCTCCACAAACCCGTCACCATTTCGCGAAGTTGTAGTTCAGCCGCACGAACATTGGCCAAAGCCTCGCTTCGACCCGCAATCGCTTCGCGCTCACTGGCTGCCTTCAGGCCATTGGTAAACAACGGCATCTCAAAAGTAACGAACGCACCGACATCGGATATCGGATCTTCAAAGAAGAAGTAGACATCCTCACCGGTACTCGCGCGTGCCTTCAACGAAACCTTTGGGCCAAAATTACTTCGTGTGGCCTTCAGCTGAAAATCGGCCGCCTGTGCCATATCGCGAGCCGCCTGAAGATCGGGATGCGACGCAAGCACTTCGCGCAGGGCATCCTCTAAATTTGCTGGCAGCTCGAAAGCTGCTTCGCCGACAGGGGAGATCGTCTCGATGTCCCCGACACCGGTGAGGCTGACAAGCCGCGCATAAGCGGCTGCCTTTCTGGCCTGGCTGGCTTCGAGATTAGCTTCTGCTGAAGCGAGCCTGGCTTCCGTCAATGCAACATCTGTCTTCGTCAGAAGACCTTTATCAAATCGGGAATTTGTTTCCTCGAACCGAATCTTCAACGTATCGAGACGCGCCCGTCCAACGTCCCGCACACGATCCGCAAGCCAGGCCTGCGCATAGGCTTCAATCGTCTGTAGCGCGACCTGTTCTTGTCTGGAGGTCAGTTTCTGGCCCGCAGCATCGCTTGCCTTTCCAGCCGCAGCAAGAGACGCAACCTGCCCACCCGAGGTATAAATCGGCCATTCAGCCTGAAGTCCGATCTGGCGCGGCATCTGAGAAATCTGGTCTTGGGTAAAGTCTGTTTCCAGCACCCCGACCTGAGCCTGCACTCCGAGCGTTGGTCCCTGCTTCGCCTTGGCTGCATCAATGCCAGACAATCCTTTTTCGACTCCTGCCTCAGCCTGCTGGATGCCCGGGCTGGTCATAAGTGCCAGACGTACAGCCTCCGACAGTCCCACTTGTTCTGCATGGGCGCTGAGCGTCATAATCGCCGCAAGGCTCATCGCAGCGCCCATCGAGGTAAGCTGTCTGATCATTTGAACGTGCACCCCGGTTTCACGCCCAGCATTTTGAAAACAATCGCAGCCGGACAAAAACCAGTAAAGGCTGTTTGAAACAGGTTCAGGCCGACAAATGCAGTCAGCAGGAACCAGTATGGCGAAACATAATAACCGAGCGCCAGGCTGATGAGCACCATCACACCTGCAAAAGCGAAAACAGCACGATCAAGGTTCATGACTTTATCTCCAAAAGAGCCATAACTTAATTGGGTCCAATGACCTGACTGACCCAGCTGGTAAGCTGTGACCCCATCTGCGCACCAGCCTGGTGGCCGGTCTCATGCCCATGGTTCCAGGCAATCAGCGTTGGGACGCCACGCAGTCCCAGCGACGCCGCCGCGTCCTGATGATCATCGGAATTCAGTTTGAAAAATCGCACGCGGTCACGCATCTGAGCTGCCGTTTGCGCATAGGATGATGCCATCATCCGGCACGGGCCACACCAGGGTGCCCAGACATCTATGATGAAAGCCCCCGTGTCTTTCGACTTCAGCCGGTTCAGCATCGCACCGTCGATATCCACGGGATCTGATGTCGCGAGGGATGCGCCGCATTTACCGCATTTGCCTGCACTCAGCCCACGCCCTGTCGGGACACGGTTCAGCGCGTGACATTTATGACAAACGATTGTTGGAGCGAGGTCCGTTGTACTCATCTTGCCCTCCTTTCGGGGCGAATTTATCACAAGTCAGCCTTTCAGCTTATGCGTCTTGAGAAGGTTCAGCGCTGCATTTTCGAAGAAGGTTTCCGAGCGTCCAGTCGTAACTTTCTTGAGGAAGTACTTCTCGAAGCCGACCTTTGCAGTATGGACCCAGCCACCGGAAACTGACCAGTTCACATTCCGCGGCGGAATTTGCGGCTGAGCGATGAACGCGACGCCACCATCTCCGAAATCCGCAATACAGATCGCATTCCAGCTGGCCTGATGCGTTGGCGATTCACCGCGAACGATCTGGCCGATATTCTCTGCCGTCGCCGTCACCATGGATTCGATCATGAAGCCTGTCTTCGGGACGCCCACTGGTACCGGAGTCGGCTCGACCGGCGGGATGGCGATGCAAACACCAATGCCGAAAATCTCCGGGTATTTCGGATTGCGCTGATATTCATCGGTCAGAACAAACCCCCGAGCATTGACCAGCCCTTCAATGTCACGCAGCGCTGGTACGCCCCGGAAGGCTGGCAACATCATCGCGTATTTCATCGGCAGCGTGCGCTCATGTTTAACGGCGCCATCTTCGCTTAATTGCTCGATGGTCATCAGACCTTCCTCGGCCTTCACCACCCGCGCATTCGTATACCAGCTGATATGACGCTGACGCATCTCGCTCTCGAGCAGACCCCTGGTATCGCCGACACCGCCCAGCCCCAGATGACCGATATACGGCTCTGAGGTCACAAAGGTCATCGGCACCCGGTCCCGGATCTTCCGCTTGCGTAGCTCCGTCTCGATGATCATCGCGGTCTCATAGGCCGGCCCATAACAGGACGCGCCCTGCACCGCGCCAACAATCAGCGGGCCCGGATCATCGCAGAACGTTTCGAACGCTTTATTGGCTGCGACCGCATGATCGATATGACAAACCGATTGAGTGAAGCCATCAGGACCGAGCCCAGGAATCTCGTCAAAGGCCAGTTCCGGCCCCGTCGCTATGACCAGAAAATCGTAGACCACCGCCGAGCCGTCGCTCATGCGCACCTGTTTTGCATCGGGTTCTACCCTTTGCGCCTGACCAACAATGAAGTCGATTTTCTTCTTCGCCATAGGCTTGGACAGATCAATGACGATATCCTCCCGATCACGCCAGCCGACCAGAACCCAGGGGTTCGACGGAACGAATTGGTAATAGTCTGTCTCGTTAATAACGACGACTTCGTCTTCAGAGCGTATCTTCTGCCGGATCTCATAAGCGGCGATCACACCGCCAAGACCAGCACCCAGGACAACAATCTTAGCCATTCGGGCCTCCCAATCGTTTTTTATACTAGATCATTATTTTAGTATATAATAAAATGCGCATTATGACGCATCGATCAAGAGGACTGAAAGTCTTATTGTTCGATCAAACAGGCATAAGGCTCTCACCTATGTGGAGGAAATTTTTCATGGCTGATTCTCGCGACCTGAAACCACAGGCGATTCTCGACGGGCTGAAAGACGGCACGATCATGCTGATTGACGTGCGTGAGCCAGCCGAGTTCGGAAATGAGCGCATTCACGGCGCTCTCCTGAACCCGCTTTCAACCTTTGAACCTGACGCCATACCGACAGACACCGCGCGCAAGATCATTTTCCAGTGCGGCTCGGGCAAGCGTTCGCGCATGGCACTGGACAAGTTCATGGCCATCACCGGCAAGGATGCTGCGCATCTCGAAGGCGGCATCGGCTCCTGGAAAGCCGCCGGCTTCCCATTTGTCAAAATCAACCCAGCAACCGGACAGGTCGTCGACAATGGCCACTATTAAGACTGCGCTTCTGGCATCTGCTCTGATCGGACTGGCTTTGGCTGGTCCGACCCACGCCGCCCCCCTGCGCATTGAACCGAGCGTTGTCACAGACTACCGGCCTGTGATTGCCCGCATCGAGGCGAGCGATACAGCGACTGCACGTGCGCGCTTGCAGGGTGTGGTCACGCGCCTCTCCATAGATGAGGGCGACACAGTCGAGACAGGTGATCTCGTCGCCATTGTCACCGATGAGACGATTGCGCCGCAGATTGCCGCGCTCTCTGCCCGCCTGGAGGGCCTGAAAAGCCAGATCAAACAAGCGGAAGACGACTTGGCCCGCAATGAAGCGCTCTTCAATGAAGGGTTCTTCCCGAAAGCGCGCCTGGATGAACAACGCACGGGTCTCGACGTTCTGAAACGCAATCTCGCGTCTGCAGAGGCCGAAAGACGTGCACTTTCTGCTCGCCAGTCGGAAGGTCAGATCCGAGCACCTGCCAATGCGCGCGTCACCGCCGTTCAGGTCATCGAAGGCTCTATCGTGTCACCTGGCGAAGTGATTGCCAGTTTCGCGACACTCACCGGAATTGTACGTCTCTCCCTGCCTGAGCGTCATGCCGCTCAGGTTAGCGAAGGAAAGACCATTTCCCTTCGTCTGCCATCTCGTGATGATGCCATTCGCACCGCCACCATTTCAAAAGTTTATCCGGAACTGCGCGATGGCGCTGTCATTGCTGACGCCGTGGTCGAAGGCAATCTGGACGCCCTGGTTGGCGAACGCGTCGATGTACTCGCCCCGATCGGCGAACGCCGCGCCATCCGCATTCCAAAAGAATATGTCACCACCCGTTACGGGGTAGATTTTGTCCGCGTCAAAGTCGGCGAACGCTATGTAGATGCACCGGTCGCGCTCGCCTCTCCTTTTGCCGATCCGAATGGCGATTACGAAGTTCTTTCCGGCCTTCGTCCCGGCGATCTGATCGAACGTCCAGAGTCCTAAGATGAAGACCGATATTTCCGGCTCAATCACCCGGGCCACCATTCGCTCTCCTCTCACGCCACTTTTCCTGCTTGCCGCGCTTGCAGTGGGACTGGTTGCGCTTCTCACCATCCCGCGTGAAGAAGAGCCGCAGATTTCCGTTCCCATGATCGACATTTTGGTGTCGGCACCAGGGCTTACCGCTCCCGATGTTGTGGAACAGGTAGCCAAACCTCTCGAAGACGTTGTCACCGCCATTCCGGATGTAGACCACATCTACTCTCAAAGCCGCGATGACAGCGCACTCGTCATGGTCCGCTTCGATGTCGGCACAGACCCCGATGATGCCGTTCTGCGCGTACATGAAAAACTGCGCGCCAACCTCGACCGCATGCCACCGGGCGTTCCCATGCCAATGGTGGTTGGCCGCGGCATTAATGATGTACCCATCGTGACGCTGACGCTGTCTCCTGAAGAGTGGACTGGCGATGTCTGGACAGACACAGCTCTGCGCATGTTGGCCGATGAACTCAAGAATGAGCTCATCAAAGTTGAGGATGTCGGACTCACAAGTCTCATTGGTGGCCGTGCGCTCGAACTTCGCATTGAACCCGATATTGGAGCGCTCACCGGATATGGCATCCCACTGCAGACATTGTCACAGGCGGTTAGCCAAGCATCGAATGCCTTTCCCGCTGGCCCGGCCCGTCAGGACGGCAGCTCACTGATTGTGCAAGCCGGAAGCCGGTTTGATTCCATAAACGCCATCCAGCGCCTCGAACTGCGAGGAGCTGCGGGTGAAACCGTGTATCTGGCGGATGTGGCCCGTGTGTCGGTCGAGGGTGCTGAAGATGAATCGCGCGCCTGGTCTTTGGAAAAAGCAACCAATGGCTCAGGCTTCCAGGCACGACCTGCGGTCACACTTGCCATTGCAAAACGCCCCGGCGCCAATGCTGTAAATGTATCTCATGCCATTCTCGAGCGCGTCGAGATGCTGAAGGGGCGTCTCATTCCGGAGGGCATCCGCGTCGAGGTCACACGCGACTATGGCGAGTCAGCCAACCACAAAGCCAACGAGCTTCTGTTCCATTTGGGGCTGGCAACCGTCTCTATCGTCGTTCTGATCGCCTTCGCAATTGGCTGGCGTGCCGCGCTGGTGACTCTGATTGTCATCCCAACGACGATCCTTCTTACCCTCTTTGCCTCATTGCTGATGGGTTACACCATCAACCGGGTCAGTCTGTTCGCGCTGATTTTCTCAATTGGTATTCTTGTCGATGATGCCATCGTCATGATTGAGAACATTGCCCGTCACTGGGAAATGAAGGACGGTCGTTCACGCGTGGATGCCGCCATCGATGCGGTTTCCGAAGTCGGTAATCCGACCATCATCGCGACACTCACCGTTATTGCGGCGCTGCTGCCAATGATGTTCGTTTCCGGTCTGATGGGCCCTTATATGGCTCCTATTCCAGCCAACGCATCGGCTGCGATGGTCTTCTCATTCTTCGTGGCGGTGGGTATCGCGCCGTGGCTGATCATGAAGATTGCCGGCAAGTCTCGCCTGGCCAATCACGAAGTTGGCGAAGGACATGAAACCCGGATCAGTAAATTCTATCGCGCCGTAGCAGGCCCAATCGTTCAAAGCCGTACGCGGTCATGGATCTTTCTCCTGGTCGTCGGCGTCGCGACCCTTTTGTCTTTATCGCTTTTTGCCACCAAATCGGTGTCCGTAAAGCTCCTGCCCTTCGACAACAAATCGGAGATCCAGGTTATCGTCGATCTGCCGGAAGGCGCATCCGTTGAAGACACGGAACGTACCTTGTTTGCGTTGGCAGACGCCATTCGCGATGTCGAGGAAGTCGAAAACATTCAGGCGTATGCAGGCACAGCTGCCCCCTTCAACTTCAATGGGCTCGTCCGCCACTATTTCCTGCGCACTTCCTCTGAACTCGGTGACCTGCAGGTCAATCTGTCAGAGAAATCGCACCGGAAACGGACAAGTCACGAAATCGCACTGGAAATCCGCCGTATTTTATCCGAAGTGCCTCAGATGGAAGGGACCAGTGTCAAAGTGGTTGAAGTGCCACCTGGTCCACCGGTCATGTCGACCCTGATTGCAGAAATCTATGGCCCGACCCCGGAAGCCCGTCGTCAGACAGCAGAGGTCATCAAAGGCTTTTTCGAGGAATCAGACTTTATCGTCGATGTCGATGACTCTTTCGGTACGCCCGCACCAAGACTGACCTTTCAGATTGATGAGCCGAGAGCTGCCGATTATGGCGTCATGCAACAGGACATTCTGGACACGATTGCCCTGACATTCTCCGGCCAGACTGTCGGCGTCGCACCGAGAGGCGAAGGCCGGGACCCACTCAGCGTGCAGATCAAACTGCCAAAATCCGAACGCAACTGGGCACAGGAAACAGCGGCAATTCCAGTTCCACGTCGTATGGCTCCACAAGGTAGCGCACCGGTAGAGCTCGGTACGCTCGTCGATGCCGTTGAAGGAAAAGGATCTCTGACGATCTATCGACGTGATGGCTATTTCGCTGACATGGTCATGGCCGATCTTGCGGGACGGTTCGAAGCGCCAATTTACGGCATGTTCGACATCGAAGACCGCATCAAAGCCTTTGATTGGGAAGCTGCAGGACTGACTGCGCCTGCCGTCCGCATGTATGGACAACCGGGTGATGAACGCACACCAACCCTACTCTGGGATGGCGAATGGGAAATCACCTATGTCACCTTCCGCGACATGGGACTGGCCTTCGGTGTGGCAATTGTAGGCATCTATATTCTGGTGGTCGCGCAGTTCGGTACTTTCCGCGTTCCACTGATTATTCTCACACCGATCCCGCTCACCCTGATCGGCATCATGATTGGTCACTGGCTCTTCAACGCGCCGTTCACAGCAACCAGCATGATCGGCTTTATTGCGCTGGCTGGTATTATTGTTCGGAACTCTATTCTTCTGATTGACTTTATCAGACACAAAACCGATGCAACAACACCGCTCAAAACGGTATTGCTGGAAGCAGGAGCCATTCGCTTCAAGCCGATTCTGCTGACAGCACTTGCCGCAATGATCGGTGCCGCAGTAATATTGAGCGATCCGATCTTCCAAGGCCTTGCAATTTCATTGCTTTTCGGGCTTGCCTCTTCGACTGCTCTGACCGTGCTGGTCATACCGGCCATTTACATCGCTTTGCGAGGACCAGACTGGCTGCCGGAAGATGATGGCACGGAATCTGCTGACGAAACGACAGAAACAGGAATGGTAAAATAACAATGTCGACAGCTCACCCACAGACGGCCGAAGCTTTCGAAATCATGTCGGAGCGCATTCAGGATGCAGCCGAAGTGCTGAAAGCCATGTCCAGCGAGACCAGGCTGAAGATCCTTTGCGCTCTGAGTGGTGGAGAACTGCCCGTGAACCAGCTGGCAGAGCTGACCGGGCAGTCACCTTCAGCTGTGTCTCAGCACCTCGCAAAACTGCGCGCTGCTAATCTGGTGGAAGCCAGACGCGACGCGCAGACCATCTACTACCGTTGTAGCGATGGTATCGGGCGCGTCATCGTCGACAAGCTCTGTGAATTCTATTCTGAGAAATAGGGCCTAAAGGCCCAGACTCTGCAGAACGATTTCAGTATCCGCGCCGAGACTTTTCGGATCGGTGCGGATCGAAGCCGGTGTATTCGAAAACGACACCGGATGCTTCATAGACCGGTAGGCAGCGCCCGATGCGTGCTGACGTTCCGTGAAGAACTCCACCGCGGTCAGATGCGGATCCTTCAACACATCAGCGCCCTTGTTGAAACGCATTGCCGGGATCTGCGCCTCGGACAGCAGCTCGAGCCATTCATCGGTCGTCTTCGTCGCAGCGACTTCCTCGATCAAAGCGTATAGCTCGGCGACATTTTCGGTGCGCGACTTATAGTCTGCAAAACGTGGGTCATCGAAAACGCCTGGTCTTTCGCCGATCTCGAAGAACTGGCGCCATTGATCGTCGCTATACGGGACAATTCCGATATACCCGTCCTGGGTTGCATAGGGTTTCCGACGCGGATTTACAGATCGCGTATAGGCCATCTTTCCATTGCCCGGCATCCAGCACTCGCCATAAAGATTTTCGACCAGATGGAAGAAGGTGAAGCTTTCCAGCATGGGCACCTGAATAAACTGGCCCTCGCCCGTTCTGGCATGATGATACATTCCGGCAAGCGTCGCATAGACGGCGAACAAGCCGACCGTCTTATCCGCGACCAGAGACGGCACATAGGCCGGATCGCCCCCATCGCGCAGCTGGTTCAGCTCAGCAAAACCGGATGCGACCTGAATCAGATCGTCATAGGCTTGGCGTGTCTCATAGGGACCACCTGCGCCATATCCTGCGCAATGGACGTAAACGATATCGGGTTTGATCGCTTTGACAGCATCATAGCCAAAGCCAAGCCGATCCATACCGGCCATACGGACATTGTGAAAAAACACGTCGGCTGTCTTGAGCAGTTCCGTCAGAGCCGCTTTGCCTTCATCCGACTTTGCATCAATGACCACAGACTGTTTGTTGCGATTGAGCGTCGTGAAGATTGGCCCCATGCCAGGTACAGGCGTTGGTCCGGCGTGACGCATAATGTCGCCTGATCCTGCTTCGACCTTGATGATTTCGGCGCCCAGATCACCAAGGATCATGGTCGCAAAAGGACCGAGCACAACGGTCGACATGTCAACGATACGAACGCCCGCCAAAGGGCCATTTTTCTGCGTCTCTTCGGACGAAGCCGTCATCCTGTTTCCTCTCCCTTATTTTTTGGGAGACTATGCGACTTCGCTCAAGGGAGGGTCAATGTTGACCTAACGTCCACCCTGTCGCTTTACACCTGCGATTGTCTGCGACGGACAGGGCTCGGCTTGCGGTTGGGTGGTAACGGCGGTGCCAGCTGTTGCCGCATGCGCGCAGTCTGGGGCCAGTGTCTCCATTGCTTCATACTGGTGTAAGAAGACCTGGCCGGACAATGCCTCCAGAAAATGCGTGCGGCGCAATCCATCCATGACAGGGCCTTTGACTTCAGAAAGATGCAATGTAACGCCAGCTTCCATGAGGCGCTCATTGATCGCCTCAAGGCTCTCCAGCCCACTCATATCGATCCGGTTCACAGCTGGGCACATCAGAATCAGGTGCTTCAGGTCTGGTCGGCTCGCCAGCACATTATAGACCGTATCTTCCAGAAAACGAGCATTGGCGAAATAGAGGCTCTCATCGACGCGGATGGTCAGAATGTGCTCCGGCACCACCACGGCATGCCGATTCACATTCCGGAAATGCTGCGTGCCCGGCACCTGTCCGACGAATGCGAAATGTGGCCGACTGGTATTGTAGAGATGCAGCAGAATCGATAGGCCGACGCCCGTGCTCACGCCCAGCTCCACGCCGAACGCCAGCGTCACAACAATTGTCGTCGTCATCGCCAGAAAATCTGTCTTCGAATACCCCCATGCCTGACAGAGCGTGCGAAGGTCGATGAGCGAGATAACAGCTACGATAATCGTTGCCGCAAGAACCGCTTGCGGCAGATAGAATAGGAAAGGTGTGAGGAACTGGGTCGCGAGAGCCAGCCCCAGAGCTGTAAATGCCCCTGCGGTTGGCGTAGCAGCACCAGCGTCAAAGTTCACGGCAGACCTTGCAAAACCACCCGTGACTGGAAACCCTCCAGAAAAGCCCGCGGCCAGGTTGGACATGCCAAGGCCGATCAACTCCTGATCCGGTTCGATGCGCTGACGACGCTTGGCGGCGAGTGTTTGCGCAATGGCGATCGACTCCACGAAACCGATCACGGCAATTAATGCAGCCGACTCCAGAAGCCGACGCCACAGCGTCAAATCAAACTCCGGCACACTTATCGGCGGCAGCCCCCTCGGGATTTCGCCTACAATTCGAACGCCTCGTTCGTGAAGCCCACAGACCTGAACAATCAGGATACCCGCAAGCACAACCAACACCGGTCCTGTCTTGGAAATGACTCCCGCCAGAGTGGCCGGCAAACCCATACGTTTCAGAAATGGCTTCGTTGCGAAGCGTAAGCCATATAACAGGGCGAGCGCAGCAATCCCGATCCCAACAGTTGGAAGGTTGATGTCGGAAATATGCCCCACAATCGATGTCAGAATACCCGGCAAGTTGTGTCCACTCGCTTCCACTCCCAGAATATGCCGCAGCTGACTGACCGCAATGAGAATGCCGGATGCCGTCACAAAGCTGGAAACGACAGGATGACTCAGAAAATTCGCCAGGAAACCAAGGCGCAGAATGCCCATTACTAGCAAAATCGCGCCGGACAGAAATGCCAGGGCCAGCGCCGCTGCGATATATTCCGGCGTTCCCGCCTCAGCGACCCGCCCGGCAGCAACGGCGGTCATCAGCGCAAGAAGCGCAACCGGGCCCACGGACATTGTACGGCTTGTCCCAAAGATGGCGTACGCCAGCAAAGGCAAAATAGACGCATAGAGACCGATCTCGGGTGGAAGCCCTGCCAACATGGCATATGCCAAAGACTGCGGCACCAGCATGACCGTCACGATAAGTGCTGCGACGACATCACTGGTCAGAGTCTGCCCGTTATACGCTTTCCCCCATTCCAGTATCGGAAAGTATCGTTCCAGAATCCGCATAGGCGGCGCGCCCTACAATTCGTCTAGCGGTATTTTCAGATACCGCGTGCCGTTGTCCTCTGCTGGCGGCATCTGCCCTGCGCGCATATTGATCTGTATGCTTGGCAGGATCAGCCTTGGCATCCCAAGCGTCGCATCTCGTTCTTCCCGCATCTGCACGAACTCGTCTTCGCTGATACCAGCTTTGACGTGTACATTTGCAGCGCGTTCCTCCGCAACACTCGTCTCCCAGGCAAAATAGTCCCGCCCAGGTGCCTTGTAGTCATGACACATGAAAAGCCGCGTTTCCGATGGAAGGTTGAGAACCTTTTGAATGGACTGATAAAGATGCCTCGCATCGCCGCCTGGGAAATCGCAGCGTGCCGTTCCATAGTCGGGCATAAACAAGGTGTCGCCGACGAAGGCCGCATCACCAATCACATAGGTCATACAGGCTGGCGTGTGCCCCGGCGTATGTATCGCGCGAGCCTCAAGTCCGCCAATATCGAAAACATCGCCATCCTTTAAAAGGTGGTCAAACTGGCTGCCATCCCTTTGGAACTCTGTTCCAGCATTGAAGATTTTACCAAACGTATTCTGTACGACGGTGATGTTCTCACCAATCGCGATTTTTCCGCCCACCTGGTGCTGAATGTACGGCGCTGCAGACATATGATCAGCATGCACATGGGTTTCCAGCACCCAATCAACCCGCAGGCCTTCTTGCTTTATATACTCTATGACTTTGTCTGCAGAGCCCTTGCTCGTACGCCCCGATGCCGGATCATAGTCCAGAACGCTATCGATCACAGCGCACGCCTCTGAGGCCGGATCCTTCACCACATAGCTTACGGTGCAAGTGTCTTCGTCAAAAAACGCTTTTACCTCTGGTCTCTGCATGTCACTCTCTCTTGGTCGTCTTGCTGACAGGCTATGATCGCACCCAGACTTGTTGGGGCAGCTCATCAGCTAACTGGCATGTCCAAGCCCAAGATAGTGTTTTTTAGTATATTCGCAAGTTCTTATATTTGTGATCGATCATCCGGTCATTCTCCGAACGCCTTTAAAGAATGAAGCGATCCTGAAACCACAGGAGTGATGGATATGCCGCAAGCCAGGTCCAGAAGAATCGGTTCAGCCCGAAAAAGCATGCATTCGAGAGATGGAATAAACCAGCCAGAATTAGAAACATGATCAGCGCCCATGGCCAGAAAAGAGCAAGCGGAAACGCCAGCTCTAGCAACATGACCGACCAGGACAACGCCCACAGCAGGCGGGGTCGCTTCGCGAGATCTCTCAGGACTTCCGACACCGGATAAGTTGAAAAGAGGAACACATCCTGCAGCGCCCGCCCTGTCCTCCAATCCCGATTCACCACCTTCACCCAGCCGGATATAAAGTATGACAAAATGAGCTGGATGGAGAGATACCCAAAAGCGTATGTCTTCCATAACGGATCCGGCAGGCTATGCGTGAGCAAAAGACAGATGAGGATCAGGCTGCCCATACGATCACTGCCACCATTATACGGCCCTTGAAAGCGTCTGAGCATCAAAAGCGTCGTAACCAGTAATGCAACACAGCTGACGACGGGCGCGATCCCTGCCATTAATAACCCAGACAGAACCAAGCGTATGCCAAACAGGGCACGCGTCCGAACTCCCTGAGACAAAGACAGATGCTCCGCGCTCTGTATAATAAAAGCGAAGCCGAGCAGTGCTTCGGTCAAGCGGACGGCCAACTCAAATGTCAATTGGAGGCCCCTCGGTCTGGGGTGCTGCCTGATACCGGCAGCCAGGACGACTCGTAAAGTGTTTCGCGGTCCAGACGGTCCTCTTCCCGGTACACAAAAACCAGCCGGTATTGAAGCTCTTGTGCACTCGTCAGCATCGAACTGTTCTGAACATCGGCTCGAATAAGCCTTACAATTTCATCCTCCGAATGCTGCGTTGGTTCGGCGATCAGGCGTTCAGCGCAAGCTGAGGCAAACAGAGCTTCATTCCTTTGCGCGTTCCAGAATAGGCGCTGAACGAACGTCCACAACGACGTGCGCCTCGGTCTTGGTCGAAACGCGATCCACTCATCTTTTGGCTTTTCAGATGGAAGCACTCGGTACTCGATACGCGGAGACGGCGCGATCACATCGAAAAAATTCCACGATGGGAACAAAGCCGGCAGGATAAGACGAACCGTATTCAGCATGATCAAGAGCTAGCGCTATTCGACTTAACTGACCAGCACATCGGTCTGTCGATAAACGGCTCCACTCTTCGAACATTTCGCCTGTGCGTGTTTATATTGAACGCAAAAACCCTCCGAGCGAGCGCTA
>NZ_JBHSSW010000009.1:0-107712 GCF_042659465.1 Ponticaulis profundi
AGCCGGGAAACCGTTCAAAGTGGTCATCATCGCCCTCGCCAGACGCCTGCTCACCCGGCTCAACAGCATGGTCAAAGAGGATCGAAACTACCGGTTCAAACCACTTCCGTGCTAACAGTTGCTACAGCGAAACAGCGTTTCGCTGCTGCTACGGCTGTCTGCACACTTTTTCAGCGCGTTCCAGCATCTAATCCTCCTCGTCCTGACTAGAGGCTCGGGTGACCTGCACAAGATTGGTTTTGCCGGGGCGGCCAAAGGGAACGCCCGCGGTGATGACGATCCGCTCATTTTCCTCAACGCCCAGCTCTACGGCGAAACGCTTGGCGGTTTCCATCATGCTTTCATGACTGCCAATCTCTTCGGCGATCACCGGACTGACGCCCCAATAGAGCGCGCCGCGCCGGGCCGTTTCAACCTTTTCGGTCAGCATGATGATCGGTGCGCGCGGACGGGCACGCGAAATGCGCTTCACCGTCGAGCCTGTCGTCGTGAAGGCCATAATGGCCTTGCAGTCCAGCGTTTCAGCGATATCAGCAGCGGCATGGCAGATGGCATCTGCCGTCGTTTCTTCCGGTTCGGCGCGGTATTGCGACAGCGCATCATAATAATCCGGCGCGCCTTCAATGGCGCGGATGATCCGGTCCATAATGGCGACCACGGTTTGCGGATGACGCCCCACCGCGCTTTCCGCGCTGAGCATGACGGCATCTGCGCCCTGATAAACGGCCGTCGCAACGTCTGAGGCTTCCGCCCGGGTGGGCGTGGACGACTCGATCATGGATTCCAGCATTTGCGTGGCAACCACGACAGGACGGCCCAGCCTGCGCGCCTCTCGCACAATGCGCCTCTGATGGACCGGCACCTGTTCAGGCGGCAATTCCACACCCAGATCGCCGCGTGCCACCATGGCAGCGTCCGCTGCGCCCAGAATTTCAGAGAGATATTCAAGCGCGCTTGGCTTTTCGATTTTCACCAGAATGCGCGCTTTATCGCCGATCAGCTCACGCGCTTCGGCGACATCATCCGGATGCTGAACAAAGCTTAGCGCGATATAGTCCACGCCCTCTTCCAGCGCCACTTTCATGTCGGCGCGGTCTTTCTCCGTGATGGCCGAAATGCGCAGGCGTTTGTCCGGCACATTGACGCCCTTGCGGTCTTTCAGTGTACCCGCCATGGTCACGCGCGCTTCTGCCCGATCCCTGGAGACCGATGTCAGCTCACAGGCAAGACGCCCGTCATCGAAGAGCAGCTGGTCGCCCGGTTCGCTGACCTCAAAGATTTCCGGATGCGGAATGGGAATGGCTTTGCCAGCGGATGGCTGTTCTTCCTGACAGACAAGATCAATCGCTTCGCCCCAGCCAAGCTTCATCTCTTCGCCCTTCAGCTTGCCCACGCGAATTTTCGGCCCCTGCATGTCTGCGAGAATGCCGACACGCTGGCCCAGCAGATCCTCCATCTGGCGGATGGCGCGAATGACCTCGCGGTGCTTGTCCGCCTCGCCATGGCTGAAATTGATCCGGAAGACATTCACCCCGGTTTTGGCGAGCAGTGCCAGTCGGCTCGGCGAATTGCTGGACGGGCCAACCGTCGCAACAATCTTGCAGTTTCGGGCTTTGATGCTGGACAAAGTCATGCGGCGTGTCCCTGCTGAGCATGCCGGTTGGCATGACATGATGCGGGCGTGACGCCCTGTCAGTGTTCAGGAGACGGCGGATCGGCGTTGCCCGTCAAGGCATTGCGCGCCTTTTCTTCCTTCTTGCGCTCGGCTTCCTCACGAATGACATCGGTAAAGGCACTGGCAAAGACACCTGCCGGTAAAGCCACCACACCAATACCGGCCAGAGCGATGGCAGAGGCTGCAAGACGCCCGAACGGCGTCACCGGATAGACATCGCCATAGCCAACAGTGGTCAGCGTTGCGATGGCCCACCAGATGGCGCGCGGAATGGACCCGAAGGCTTCGGGCTGGATCTCCCCCTCAATCAGATAGAGCGCGATGGCAGAGATATAGACCAGCGCAAGCGCCAGAAGCAGGCTGGTCAGAAGCTGCCCGCCGGCCTTGCGAAGCGCCTCGCCCAGCAGGTCGAACGCAGGCACATAACGCGCCAGCTTGAAGAGCCGAAAGAGCCTGAAGGCTTTCAGTATGGCCAGCATGCGCGGGTCCACCTGATCGGTCAGAAAGACCATGAGCAGAAGCTCCGGCAGAAAGGCGGCGAGGTCAGCAATCGCGTAAAAGCTGCAGGCATAGCGAAAGCGCCCGGACTTGCCGCGATATTTCGGGTTTTCCGGCGCAATCCAGAGCCGGACGGCATATTCGACCGCGAACACGATCACCACGAAGGTGTTGATCCAGCGAATGATCTGAATGCCCTGCTTTCCGAGCGCAGGCTCGGTCTCCAGAGCCAGGAGAATAAAGCTCAGAAGGACAAGCGCCACGAGCAGGCGATTGACCGTGGACAGACGGTCGCGGTCATTCTGGCCCGGTTCGAAAGCGCGATATAGTCTGGCGCGGAAATCTGTAGCGACGGACATGCGTCTACCCCTTCTGTCGCCAGAAAGGGTAGACCGGTTTTTCCATATCAGACAATCACCTGCAGGCTATGGTCTCCGTTTTCGATCGCGCTCGCCCGGTGTGAGGACACCATCGCCATTCACATCGGCACGATCAAAGGCTGTGGGCGGGATCGCATCCCATTCCGCATGCGTAACGATGCCATCTCCATTCCCATCGACGCGGGCAAAGGCGCGACCGGAGAAACGCTGAATGCGCTGGCTGAGAACTTCAGCGAACTCAGCCTGTGTGACGCTGCCGGACGTATCAGTATCAACGCGGGCAAATGCCTCTGAGCGAAGTGTCAGAAATTCATCGCGGGAAACATTGCCGTCTCCATCAAGATCAGCGGTCTGGATCAGATCATCCAGAGTCCAGGGGATTGCGTGCTGAGCGAGCGCAGGCGCACTCAGGGTGAGCGGAATAACAAGCAGATATGCAATTTTCATGAGGGGTTTCTTTCTAAACAAAGGGGAGTGGCGGGCAGCCTTTTCGGGGCTTGACTGCCCGCCATGATGCAAAGACCGGGCTTTCCAGGTGTGTGGGCGGATAACCAGAACACAGTCTTCACATCAGAGCTTTGGAACTAGTCGACGGTGAGCCAGCGCGTGCGGGACCGGCTTTCGCCTTCGGGCCCGGTGACGGTGGTGGTTTTCCCACCCTCTCCGTCGCGAACGACATCGCGTGAGGCGGTCTGGCCGTTCGGCCCGTAAACATCGCGGGATTTCACGTAATCACCATTGTCATCGACACTGCGGGATCGATAGCTCCCGGCCTCTGCGCCCTGCGGGCCTGTGAAGGCTCTGGAGCGATAACATGTACCATCCGCGCAGGCAGCTTCCTTGCCTGCCGTCGCAGTCTGTCCGGAATTCGTGGTGACGGTCCGGTTGCGATAAAGCGCATTCGCATCCTCGTCATATCCCGTCGTCCGTGTGCGATCATAACCGCGCCCTGATCCTGTCTGAACGGATTTGCTGCGGGTTCGGGCACCGTTTTCAAAGGTGTTGCGGGTGGTGCGCGTGGCGTTGCGGCCCTGATCCGTCTGGATGGTTGCGCGGCGCTCACGGGTTTGCGCCTCAGCAGATGAGGCAAAGAAGAGATGACTGGACAAAATCGCAGCAGAGGCCAGCATAAGCATTTTGGTTGAGGCGTTCATTTTCTAGCTCCTTTCAGGTGGGTGGTGTCCCTCCGGCGAGACCCAATCTGACCGAGCCTCGTAACGAGCGAATGTCTGGCGCGTATCGGTGCGTAACGTTTTGTAACAAGCTGGCCGGACATCTGGATGACCCCGCATTTTCAGGGCAGAGAGCGATTCATGACCCATGTGCCCCTTATCCTGATCGTCGAAGATGACGATGAAATCCGCGAGCTGGTTTGTGACTATCTGTCAGCCAATGGCTTTGACGCGCGCGGCGTACGGGACGGTGCGGCCATGTCTACATTCCTCGCCCGTCAGGCTGCCGACCTGATCGTGCTGGATATCATGCTGCCTGGCGGTGAAGACGGCCTGTCCATATGTCGGCGCATACGCGCCAGCTCGAACACACCCATCATCATGCTGACCGCACGCGGCGATGACATTGACCGGATTATCGGCATTGAGCTTGGCGCTGATGACTATCTCGCCAAGCCCTTCAATCCACGCGAACTGACCGCAAGGATCAATGCGGTGCTGCGGCGAACGCATGGTCAGAATGACGTGAAAGACACGGCGCATACATCCTATTGCGGTCATCTGATCATTCACCATGAACGCCGGGAAGTTCGCACCGAAGCAGGCGAGCTGCTGATCCTTTCAAGTGGAGAGTACGATCTTCTGACGATCTTTCTCAGCCGACCGCAACGCGTGCTCGACCGGGATGTGCTGATGGATCTGTTGAATGGGCGCGTTTTCAATGCCGCCTTTGACCGGTCGATTGATGTACAGGTCAGCCGGTTGCGCCGAAAGATCGAACCGGACCCGGCCAATCCGGTTCTCATCAAGACCATCCGCAATGTCGGCTATGTGTTATCGGAAAAGGTACGCTCAGCATGACGATGCCTGGCATGCGCTCCATCACCGGCATACGTCTGGTCGCAGCCGCGATCCTTGTGATCTTCGCCTCGCAAATGCTGGTGCTGGTCTTCCTGTTTCAGGCTCAGAACAAGACCGCGCGTGACTTTCTCTTGCCACTGCCCTCACGCGTCGCGTCCATTGTAGAGATTGTGGAGGCCACGGGAGAAGAAGATCGCGCCGTTCTGCTTGAGAGCCTGAACACGTCTCAGCTGCGCATCGCCATGGTCGATGCGTTCGATCCGGCAGATGCGGCGAGCGAGACCATCCGCCTGAGAGCGTTGCGTCGTTCACTGAGCCGATATGGCGAGGCGCTCGAAGGACGACGCATGTTTGCCATGGTCGATGGCGATGCGGGCTCCTTCGGTTCCCCTGTCGAAACCGAGATCGGCCTGCGCGCGGACTATCCCATGCGCCTCGTCATTGAACTCGGAAGCGGAGAATGGCTGGCGATCGAAACACCAAGCCTGTTCGAAATCCGGTTTCGCAATCTGCCGGTCGGTGTGGGAGCAGGTATTTTCGGGCTGATCGTTGCGAGCCTTGCGCTGTTCAGCATCTGGCAGCAATTCCGGCCCGTCCGTGACATGGCAAAAGCTGCCAGGTCTTTTTCCGAAACGGGCAAATCGAGCCCCGTCAAACCCGGTGGCAGCCGCGACGTGCGCGACCTTGCTCAGGCTTTCAACGACATGCAGACACGCATTGAGGCGCTGCTTGCCAATCGCACTCTGATGATGTCCGCCATGTCCCATGACGTTCGCACATATCTGACACGTCTGCGCCTGCGCGTTGAAATGCTGGACGAGAAGAACCGCGATGCCGCTGAAGCAACGATTGAGGAAATCCAGGCGCTTCTGAACGATACGCTCGCCTTCGCCGAAGCTGCCGAAGGAGCAGAAACCGGTGAAGAAGCCGACATCGCTCACGTCTTGTCAGAGCTGATGACGTCTGGCCAGTTCTCCGATCAGGTCTGCTGGGCCAATCAAAGCGCATTTCAGAGAAAACGGATCTTTGTGGCCGGGCGCGCGGATCGATTACAGCGTGCGCTGGTCAATCTGATCACCAATGCTGAGAAATATGGTGAGGCGGTCGAACTGACCCTCAGAACGCCTGATCGCGCGGTCATTCTCGAGATTGCAGATCATGGCCCCGGCATTCCCGACGCCGAGAAAAAGCTGGTGCTCGAACCGTTTTACCGGCGCGATGCCTCGCGCAATCGCCACACGGAGGGCGCCGGACTGGGACTTGCCATTGCTCACACAATCATCGAACGCGCAGGCGGAACGCTGGCGCTTGCAGACCGCCCGGGTGGTGGACTGATCGCCCGTGTCACACTGAAACGGGCGATCTGAGGTCAGCTTCGATATCGCGGGTCCGTTGGTCCGTCATTCAGATCGTTATCGTCATCATGCCCAAAGAGGGCGGGCTCACGACGTTCACGATATGGCAGACGGTATTCCGCAGGCGCGGGTTCGAGATGATGATGGCCTGCATTGCCAAACAGGCTGACGATCAGGATCAGCATGTCGGCTGCCAGTGCCAGACAGAAGGCAAAGATGGCCTGCGTTTCACGGTCCTGAAGCGCCACAAATGCATAGGCGATCGGCGCCGCATCCGGGTCACGCGTCCGCGAGACGCGGCGCAGGTCTTCCAGATAGTTCGCCTTGCGGCTGGCCGAGAGCGCAGACTGGTTGATGCAGGCACCGCGGATGTATTGCAGCAACTCCCCGCCGGACAAAGTCGCATACACTTCGCTGTCGGTTGCCCGGCAATTGGTTTCGACCATCTCGATGCTGTCTTCCAGCGCGAACAGACGGCGCGCCGTATCGAACGCACCGCCGGATGTGCAATCAATGCTGTCCGGATTGAAATTGCTGAGCGGCGATTCTGAGTCCGTTGTACCTGAGGTGCGCGCTGCGATCAGCTCGCTCTTGATCTGTGTACAGGTGGTTTCGACCTGATTGATCTGTTCCTCACTGATACGGCCCGCGCCGAGATCCAGCGGCGGCAGATCCAGCGCATCGGCCTGTTGCTTCAGCGCACGGATTTCTTCCTCGAGGAAGGCAACGCGCACATCATTTTCAGCATTCAGCGCGTTATCGACTTCGGCATCATCGGTAGAAGAGGTGACCGTTGCGAGTTGCTGGCGACCGCTGAGCAAGGCCTGCTGCGCATTTTCAAGCTCACGCTCAACCCGCTCCAGACGGTTTTCAGCCACTTCGAGATTGGCCTTGATGATGTCATGCTCACGATCAAGCTCACGCCAGACGGGGCCGCGCCCGGACTGGCCGCTTTCCTGCGCGCCGCGCTCTTCGAGCAGTTTCTGGTCTGATTTTTCGCGGCTCTGCGCATCGAGTTCGTCGACATTCTCACGGAGTTCGCTCTGCTGCGCGGAAAGTTCGCTCACCTTGCTTTCGAACTGGGCCACGCTTTCACGGAGCTGTGCCACGCGAATATCACGGCTGACGGCAGCCTTTCGCGCTTCGGCCTTGGCGCTGCCAATCCGGGTAAGATACTCTTCGAGGTCTGCCTGACGTGCATCCAGCTCAGCCAGGATGAGCTGGCGCTGAGAGGTCGAGGCATCCGACAGGAGATTGATCTGCGCCTGGAAGCTTGCCTGCAGCGAGGCAAACTCCGAACGCGTCTTGCGGGCTTCATCTTCCAGATCCTCAACCAGCTGCTCAACGATGACATCGCCGCGCTCCCGAATGGTTTCCGAGGACCAGTCTGACTTCTGCGTGCTGAACATCCGGTCAAACAGATCGACATAGGAGAAGGTGACCGAGATCGACAAAGCCGCGAAGTAGCCGAGGAAAATCGAGCTGATCAGCGCCCAGCGTTTTCGCTGCTCGACCATGACAAGGCGGCTGGCAATCCAGGCCAGCGCCAGCATGAGCGCCTGAATACCGAAGGACAGACCAAGCGTGATGGCGAGGCTTTCGGCGCCCTGCCAGAAGCCAATGCCTTCCAGACTTTCCCCATTGGCAATGCGGTTCTGGATCGGGTCCGCAGCACGCAGACCGCTCCAGGTCGTCAGAAAGGAAACAACGGACAGAACCAGGCTGGCAATGACCGCGCTTCGAAATCCCAAAGAGCTGTGTTCGGAATCTTTTTTCTCTGACAATTGCCCGTCTCCACTTCCATGCGGTCAGCGCCGCGCGCTGGGGTGGCAGCGCGACAAACCGCATGTGTCATCAGATAGCATCCCCTTCCCCACGCAAAGGGACGCGTTTCGCAGGGTTTGAACCCGGAAATTACGACCACAATGTGGAAAAGACTGAAGAAAAAGAGAAGTGCCTTCATGGTGCCGGGGAATCCGGCACAGCGCTTCGCGCCTCAGGCGATAATATTCGGGTACAGGGCGTTGCGGATATGTTGTTTGAAGAGATTAACATTCATCGCGATATCCCCCTTCCATCACCACCGTCCTGGCGATGGTCTTCGGCTCTTCAACAGTTTGAAGCAGCTCGCCGGAGCAGATATTCCAGACATGAATTGTGACGTCTCGAAGCACTCTTTGTTTTCTGGCATCAACTACAAAGCACCCATTATAACTGATGGCTGCGGCATGAACGAAGTCACCTGAACTTGAAATAAATGGCCAATCCGGCGGAACATTGCCGCTTTCAACATCGACATCGTCCGGATGCGCCGCAAGAAAGTCTTCCGGAACCAACCACAATCCGGATTGGGTTCTTCTTGGATTGTTGTACTGAACCAGATAGCCTGATCGAGCCGCACCCCGGAAGACCCAGTCACCATTTCGATCAAAAGATCCTGTGATCTGATCTTCGGGCCTCTCGGCATCCGGATTGAGCAGATAAAGTGCCGGCAAATACAACGTTCCGCGTTTTTCTTCTGAAAACTGGTCGAGGACGGATTCCCCTCCAAGGTATCCCCACAAGACAGGTCTGGCGAAACCTGGCGCTGTTTCTGGCTTTCGCCGGGCTACTTCCCCCGCCCGCAACGCAAACACGTCACCACTGCCTGTGTAATCGATCCATCCCGTTGATAGCCAGGCCAAATCAACGAGCTGCCGCTCGGACCGGGAAACCAGATCAAACTCCATCGCCAGATCTGGCGTGAGAAGCGTCGAACCCCGGTTTTCGATTCTGTCGCTGCGAATGCCGTTATTGGCGAACTGATAATAGGCGATGCGTTCACCATCCGGAGAAAACGACGGAGAACTGTAAAGATCATTGCAGGATGGGACTGAGTCGAGAATCTTACCCTGTAAGTCCGTTATCACGATATCGCTTTCAACCACGTGTGAAGAATACTCATCACGTCTCCCTCGAACGACAGCAAGGCGCGCCCCATCATCAGACAGGTCCGCATCAAATAGAACTGTGTCAGGATCTTCCGACTGGAGGTCGTAGAATTCACCGGTCTCCACATTCAGAATGGTCAGTGAATTTTGCGGCCTGCCCTGCGTCGTAAAGGCCACCCATTTCCCATCGCCTGAAATAGCATATCGCGGATGGTCCTTGTGGACGTTTCGCTTGTTCGTCCAATCAGCTTGCTCGCTGCGCCTCTGCGGTGGTTCCTTTTGCGACGCCGCACAGCTGCCGAGCAGGGCAGCGGTCAGCAGTGTAATCCAAAGACGAGGAGCGCGCATATCGTATGTCACCTTCACATCGGCGCAACGCCGCCGGTGTCAGGCTAATGTCGACAGCGTCTTTCCTCAACGCCTTTGTCTGAGACAGGTCAGCGTCTCAGGCGATAATATTCGGGTACAGGGCGTTGCGGATGCGGCTGATTTCGTCGCGCAGTCGCAGCTTGTCACGCTTCAGGCGTTGCAAACGCAGCATATCTGCACCTTCTTCGTGCAGTTGTGCCACAAGAGAGTCCAGTTCGCGGTGTCGATTTTCAAGCTCCGACAAGCGCGATTCCAGCACGCGCTCGTTTTCATCGAAACTGAAATGCATGTCGTCCATGCCGGTAACCTTAAAAAACCAAGGCCTTCTCCTACCAGATAATGGGGTTTTTACGAAGTCGATTCTTTCGTTAGGCGAATTTTTCAAGCCCCGTTTTGCCGAAAATTTAGATTCAACTGACGTGACGGGATGACAGTTTCATGTCACACTTTTTCTCCCATAAAAGAGGAGCCAAACGATGAGCCTTGATAATCATCTGCAGCAACTGGCGTCTCGTCACAGGAAACTCGACGAGGTGCTCCAGGAGGAAATGAAACGACCTTCGGCTGACACAATTACCCTCTCAAAGCTCAAACGTGAAAAACTCAAACTCAAAGAAGAAATTCAGTCATTGCGAAGTTCGGCCGCGGGTTAGCGCCCGCCGCACAGCTCTCATCCAATTGAAGAACGGCATCTGACAGGCCGTCCACCGATATCCGGTCTCAAAGGTTTTCGTTGACTCAGGCTATAGCCGGGTTAGCACCTGAAGCTGATGTCACCGAGCGGGAGTGATTGCCAGTATGAGAGCCCCTTGCGTTGTATTGCTTGGCATCGGCAAAGGTGCAGGACTTGCCTGCGCACACAAATTTGTCGATGCCAAATGGAATGTCGTCATTGTCGACGGCAATCACAACACGCTCAGCCTCGCCGAGAAGGATCTCGGCACCTCCTGCCATTATCTGCATGAAGACCAGTTTACGCGGCTCGGCCTGAAGAATGCGCTGTCCGGCACGCTGGAACAGTTTGACGGTGTCGATGTGGTGGTTTCCGTGCCACCAATCCCGGAACCGGGCGACCTCGCCAGCATGACGGCAGAGGCCATGACGACCTATTCCAAGCAATCGGTTCAGGCGACACTGCTGGCAGCGCAGATTTTCTCAAAGGAAATGATTGGCGAGCTGGAGACCGAAGACCGTCAGGTCGAGAAGCTGCCACAGGGCAAATCCTTCATACACGTGCTCAGCCGCGCCGCCATTTCCTCTGACCCTGGCTATCTGGCCGCCTCCGTCACGCAGGGCGCCATGCTGGCAGCTGTAAAGGCGCTGGCGATTGAATTTGCGCCTTTTAAAATCCGGTCAAACGCCGTCGTCGCCATCCGGCCACGCGCCGAGAATACCGAGCCCTGGCTGAAAATGCGAACGCCTCTTGAGCGCTCTGCCAAGCCTTCGGAAGTGGCAGACACGGTGTTCTTTCTGGCATCAGCGGAAGCCCGCTTCATCACCGGACAAGGCCTTGAGCTGGACGGTGGGCGCTCTGTGCTGAATGGCGTCATGAAATTAGACGAAACCGCAAAGTAACTTAAAGTTTTATTTTTTTATAACGCGATAACCTAAGGTCGTTTTTCTCTTTGAAAACATAGGGAAATTCACATCCGTTTGGGTATTTTACCCCAATAGCCGCACAGCATTATTCAGGCCAATCTGAACTCCACAAAGAAGTGATCGAACGCTCATTGAGCGGTCACAACCAGAATGGAGACAGGGCATTGATCTACGTCGTGACAATCGACAACCAGCATCTCTTCGCGCGCCAGCTGGATCAGATGTTCCGCATGCGCCATGACTATTATGTCCGTGATCGTGGCTGGACCAATCTGACGGCGAGCGATGGCAAGGAAACAGATGAGTTCGACAATGAGCATGCTGTCTATCTGATGCATCTCGATCGCTTCGGCGATATTCAGTCGACCTTCCGCCTGAACCCGACCAACACGCCTTATCTGCTGGCCGACAAACTGCCAGAATATCTGGACGGGGACGCCCCGCGCAGCGAGCAGATCTGGGATCTGACACGCTGGATGATCGCGCCGACCTCCCGCAAGAATGGCGCCAACGAAATCTCGATCGCCCAGAAGGAACTGATCTGCGGCGTGATGGAATATGCTGTCAAATACGGCATCACGCATTTCACCACCCTGACGGACACAGTGTTTCTGGAGCGGATCGGCAAGATGTGGCCGATGACCTATCTGGGCCAGCCCAAGCGTTATGAAGACGGTGATGGCGAGGCGGTCGCCGTGCTGATCGAGGCCGGCCCGCATGTGCTGGCACAAACGCGCGACCGGACCGGTGTTTACACGCCGGTTCTGTTCGAGCTCGAACCGACCCCGCCGAACGATAATCACGAAAGAAAACTACGGGAGGATGCCTTGTCAGAACAACCGGAAGAGCCACCAGCCCATATTGGTCTGGTTCGGGCCGCCGCCGATCAGCTGCTGGAAAGTCTGAAGACGACCAATGCTGATGATGTCAGCTCTCAGATACGCGCAGTCGAGGAATTCACCACGCTTATCCGCCATGTCTCAAAGACAGACGTGATGGAAGACGCCTGATCCGCTGAAAAGCTGGGTGTGGCCCCAAGAGCCGGGGCATGCCGGTCCCTGTGTCTGAGGTTGATGCCTATCGCCTCAGACATGCCCGCAGGGACACGGTATGCTCCGGTTTTTGCGTGCATGAGGGCTTGAAATTTCTGCTCTGCCGCGTATAAGCGCGCTTTGCTCCAAAGAGGCGTCAGGCATTGCCTCCAGGAGATTGTGAAAAATAGCGCCAGGCGCAGGAGATGAAAATGCCGAAGATGAAAACGAAAAAGGCCGCTGCAAAGCGGTTCAAGATCACGGCCACGGGCAAGATCAAGCACGGCGTAGCCGGCAAGCGTCACCGCCTCATCAGCCACAATGCGAAATACATCCGTACGAACCGCGGCACGACCATGGTTTCGGATGCTGATACGCCACGTGTCAAAAGCTGGCTGCCTTACGGCACCAAGTAACGCATAGCTGATAAGGATTAAGACCCATGGCTCGTTCACGTAACAAGGTGCCGGCGCACGCTCGTCACAAAAAAGTTCTCAAGGCTGCCAAAGGCTATTATGGCCGCCGCAAAAATACCTTCCGCACGGCAAACTCTGCTGTCCAGAAAGCTGGTCAGTACGCTTATGTTGGCCGTAAGCAGAAGAAACGCGTTTATCGCTCACTCTGGATTCAGCGTCTGAACGCTGCGGTTCGCGAGCTCGACGATACAATGACGTATTCCCGTTTCATTGATGGTGTCCACAAAGCTGGCATCGACATGGACCGTAAGGTTCTGTCTGATCTTGCCATCAACGAACCAGCTGCGTTTAAAGCTGTTCTGGAACAGGCGAAAGCTGCTCTGGCTGCTTAATCCAAACGGATTACCGACTGTTCCTGTCAACGACCGTTGCTTACCGGCAGCGGTCGTTTGCGTTTGAGCGACAGACCTCTGGTCTTGACGCGTAAGACTGATAAGAAGGCAAAAACCTTCTGAACGAGCGAAAGCACGAAACCATGTCAGATATTGAAACCCTGGAATCTGAAGTGCTCGGCGCCATTGCGGTCGCTGATGATCTGGCTGTTCTCGATAGCATCCGGGTCGGCGAACTTGGCAAGAAGGGGCGCGTCTCCGGCCTGATGAAGACGCTGGGCAAGATGGACCCGGAAGAGCGCAAGGTGATGGGCCCGAAGCTCAATGCGCTGAAGAACAAGCTGAATGACGCGATTGATGCGCGCAAGGTCGAGCTGGAAGATGCCGAGCTGGATGCGCGGCTTGCCTCTGAAAAGGCCGACCTCTCGCTTCCGGCAGCGCCGTGGAAATCCGGCGCACTGCACCCGGTCATGCAGGTGTTTGAAGAGATCGAGGAAATCTTCGGCGCGATGGGCTTTTCGGTTGCCGAAGGCCCGGACATTGAAGACGATTTTCACAACTTCACAGCGCTGAACTTCCCGGTCGGCCATCCGGCCCGCGAAGAGCACGACACATTCTTCATGGTGCCCGATGCGGAAGGCGAGCGCAAAGTGCTGCGCACGCATACAAGCCCAGTTCAGGTTCGCACCATGATGTCGAAAGAGCCACCGATCCGCGTGATCATTCCGGGCCGTGTCTATCGCAATGACTGGGATGCCACTCACACGCCAATGTTCCACCAGGTCGAAGGTCTTGTGATCGACAAGGTGACCCATATGGGCCATCTGAAGGGCTGCCTCACGGATTTCGCGCGCGCGTTCTTCGAAGTCGACGAAGTTGAGACCCGCTTTCGCCCGCACTTCTTCCCATTCACCGAACCTTCTGCTGAAATGGACGTGAAATGCGACCGTTCCGGCGGCAATGTGAAGATTGGTCAGGGCGATGACTGGCTGGAAATTCTGGGCTCCGGCATGGTGCACCCGAATGTCCTGCGCAATTGTGGTCTGGACCCGAATGAATATCAGGGTTTTGCGTTTGGCATGGGCGTCGACCGCCTGGCCATGCTGAAATACGGCATGCCGGATCTGCGTCCATATTTCGAAAGTGATGTTCGCTGGCTCTCTCACTATGGCTTCAAGCCATGGCTTCTGCCGAGCCTGTCGGGCGGATTGAGCTAACAGCCGAAGGGGACCGGCATGGGAAATGGCAGCAAGGCTGAGATGCTGATCGCCGTCTGCGCGGTGATATCCAGTATTGCGGCCGTTTACATTGCCTGGGACCAGGCGCGTGTCATGCGCAGTCAGGAAAAGGCGGATGTCTGGCCGATTCTTCAGACCACACACCAGACGGATGTGGGCGAGAACGGCAATATTTATGCTTTTGAGCTGCGCAATGCGGGCGTCGGACCTGCCCTGATCGACAATTACCTGATCCGCATTCCCGGCGAAGGTGACACGCAGGAGTTCAACAAGCTTGTCGACTATCTGATGCCCGAAGAGATGGGCGTCCCGACACGCGCAAACACCAGCCTGTCAGGCCGGGTGATGCGACAGGGAGACAAGCTCAGCACGGTGCGCGCGGCCTGGCCGGGCACACCAGACATCACAGAGGCCATTCAGAGCCGGATTGATGAATTCCTGGCAGGCGAACGCCAGCCAGCCGAAGTGTTCATCTGTTACTGCTCCATCCTCGATGATTGCTGGGTGACATCGACCATGACGGACAATCTGCGCCCAACCGAAGTCAAAGCCTGCACAGAGCTCACATCTGTTGCAAACAAACTGATGCCGCCATCGACTGAGATGGAAAAGCCGAAAGAGGCCCAAGAATGAAGTTCACTGTTTCCTGGCTGCAGGATCATTTGCAGACGAAAGCCAGCCTCGACGAAATCCTGGACAGCATGACCAAGGCTGGCCTGGAGGTCGAGAGCGTCGAAGACCCGGCTGCGGAACTGTCCGAATTCACGGTTGGCCATGTGGTCGAAGTGCATAAGCACCCGGATGCCGACAAGCTGAACATCTGTACCGTCGCGACGAAAGACGGCGAGCTGCAGATCGTTTGCGGCGCACCGAATGTGCATGAAGACATGTGGGTCGCCTACGCACCGCTGGGCGCTTACATTCCCGGCCATGACATGACGCTCGACAAGAAGGCGCGCAAGATCCGCGGCATTGAGAGCCATGGCATGCTGTGCTCGTCAAAAGAGCTGGGGCTGGGTGAAGACCATGACGGCATTATGGACCTGAAAGGTCAGTACAAGGTTGGCGAACCGCTGGCAGCCGCCGTGGGCCATGATGACCCGGTGATCGATTTCGAAGTCACACCAAACCGTCCGGACTGGCTTGGCGTGCTCGGCATTGCGCGCGATCTGGCCGCGACCGGTCTTGGCCGTTTCGACCCGATGGCTGTGAAATCCGTTGTCGGCGGGTTCCCCTGCCCGGTCGAGATTGCGACCGAGAACACAGAGGCCTGCCCGGTTTTCTTTGGCCGTGTCATTCGCGGTGTTAAAAACGGCCCGTCGCCGGACTGGATGCAGGCGCGCCTGAAAGCCGTCGGCATCAATCCGAAAAACATGCTGGTCGATGTGACGAACTATCTGTCCATTGATCGGGCACGTCCGCTGCACGCCTATGATCTGGTGAAGCTCCAAGGCAAGGTCAGTGCCCGGCTTGGCCGCGAGGGCGACCGCTTCATGGCGCTGGACGACAAGGAATATGAAGCCAGTGAAGACATGTGCGTGATCGCTGACGAATCCGGCATGATCGGACTTGGCGGCGTGATGGGCGGTAAAGGCACGGCCGTTTCCGAAGACACAACGGATGTGTTCATCGAAGCGGCCTATTTCGATCCGCTGCGGACCGCACGCACAGGCCGGGCGACCGGCATCATTTCCGATGCGCGTTATCGTTTCGAGCGCGGCATTGATACGCAGAGCAGCCTGGAAGGGCTGGAGCTTGCAACACAGCTCATCATGGATGTTTGCGGTGGCGAAGCCTCTGAAGTTACGATGGCTGGCGCTGTGCCTGCCAATCCGGCAGCCGTGGCATTCTATCCAAATGATGTGAAGCGCCTGACCGGCGTGGAGATGAAGACATCGGATATGCGCAAGATCCTGAAGGATCTTGGCTTCACGCTCGAGGACACGGGCGAGGCCTGGTACATGACCCCGCCAAGCTGGCG
Organism: Ponticaulis profundi; assembly: GCF_042659465.1. NCBI lineage: Bacteria > Pseudomonadati > Pseudomonadota > Alphaproteobacteria > Hyphomonadales > Hyphomonadaceae > Ponticaulis > Ponticaulis profundi. Next base: position 15,898 of record NZ_JBHSSW010000009.1, read on the forward strand.
TCATGACATTGAAGGCTCTGCCGATATCGTTGAGGAAATCATCCGCGTGAAGGGCTTTGATGCCCTGCCGCTGACGTCTCTGCCAGCGCCGGAAGGCGGCGTGCGCCAGGTCCTGACAGAACCACAGCGCCGTGTCCGCACTTGCCGCCGCGTGCTCGCCGCGAATGGCTTTCTCGAAACCGTGACCTGGAGCTTCGTCTCCGAAGCCGAAGCGAAGCTGTTCGGCGGTGGTGAGCGCGAATTGCAGGTGGCCAACCCCGTTGCCTCTGAACTTGGCTGGATGCGCCCGAGCATTCTGCCAAACCTGATCAAGGCGGCGCAGCGCAATGCTGACTTCAGCCAGCGTGACATTCGCCTGTTTGAGGCTGGCCCGGTCTATCGCGGCGATGGCCCAAAAGACCAGCGTCGCACGATTGCCGGGATTGTTCGCCCGGAAACCCTGCGCCATTGGGACGGCAAGGCAGCCGCTTACGACATTTATGATGCGAAGGCAGAAGTCTTCCAGCTTCTGGATGCCATCGGCCAGCAACCCGACAAGCTGATGGTGATGGAGCCAACGCGCGCACACTGGCACCCGGGCCGGTCGGCCACCCTGCGCCTGGGCCCGAAGAACACGATTGTCCATTTCGGTGAGATCCACCCGAAAGTGCTCAAGGCACTGGGTGTGGATGGCCGGATTATCGGCTTCGAGATCAATCTCGATGCCGTGCCCCTGCCGCGCGCAGCTGGCGTGAAGACGAAACCGGTTCTGGAAAAGCTCGACCTGACGCCAATCCGCCGTGACTTTGCCTTTGTCGTTGAAGAAGCCATGAGCGCAGGTGAACTTGCCAAGGCCGCAGCCGGCGCAGACAAGAAGCTGATTTCCAGCGTTGATGTGTTCGATGTCTATCAGGGCAAGGGCGTTGAGCCTGGACACAAGTCTGTGGCGATCGAAGTGACCATCCAGCCATCAGACGCCACGCTCACCGATGAGCAGATCGATGCGATCGCGAAAAAGGTGATCAAATCAGCTGAGAAGATCGGCGGCACGCTGCGCGGCTGATCGCATCCTAACGTCATCAAACAAGGAAGCCGGCAGCAATGCCGGCTTTTTCATGCCCGCGCACGACACATAAGGGGAATTTTCTTGCTTTTCACCCTGTCGTTTTCGTGAACGCAGATATTTTCTTTCTCCGGCGTGTTTCGGTGCTTTTTCCTTTGCACCTCCCCCGCGCAGGTGATTTCATTTTTCACTAAGTTTGGAACTGTGGAATCACCTGTTGGGGGACAGACATGGATTACACACAGCGTATTCATCCATCCCGACCCGTTACACACTGGCATCTGAACGGCACGGGTCTCGTGTGGCGCGATGAAACCGGGCGGTCGGGCAAAGTGCCGTTTTCCGCCATTCGAACGGTCAGCTATCAGTATGAATCCCATCGCGACAAGCCGGGCCGCTACACACTGCGCCTTTATGCTGGTCCGAAATACTGGCTATCAAATAAGCATGTGCGCGATGATGGCCAGGTGGAGGATCGCTCCAAAGCGTTCGCGGCCTTCATCGAGCAGCTGCATGCAGAGCTGTCACAGGCGAACCCTGACACAGCCTATCGCTCCTTCACGCGCTGGCCGGTCTTTCTCTGCCGCCTTGTCATCAGTCTTGCTGTGCTGGTTTGCATGATTGGCATTCTCAGCTTTGCCATTGTCACCATGTTTGTCTGGCTGATCGCTGTGATGAGTCTTGGACTGGTGATCCTTGTACCGGTTCTGGCGCAGAGCTGGCTGCACAACCGGCCCCATCGCTATAAGCCGGATCGCATTCCATTCCTCCGGCGCCTGAAACGCTAGGGAATAGAAAACTGACTTTCTTAGTGGAAAATGGAGCGGGCGATGAGATTCGAACTCACGACATCAACCTTGGCAAGGTTGCGCTCTACCCCTGAGCTACGCCCGCTCACAATGGGTAGTCCGGCAGCGCCGGAAGCGGTGATAAAGCGCATCTGGCGCTCGGATGCAAGAGGAAAAATACAGGAATAACGACTCTTTTTTCGATTATCTCGCGCGGGCCTGTGCTGTGCGCGCAATATCGAGAAGCAGGTGGCCAACCAGCGCGTCCTGCGGACTGGAAGCGCGCCGACACTCGCCATCAATTTCGGCAACACGGTTGGCCAGTGACAAGAGAATCGTCGGGCTCCAGACCCGCATACGACGGTCAAAAGCCGGCCATTGGCGCTCATATATACGCGGGAAGAGCTTTTCACCGATGCGGGCACCCTGAATGCCGCTGGCCGAAATCTCATGCGCCGTGGAGAGCCGTTTCAGCTGGTTCAAAAGCCCGATCAGCAAAGGTATGGCCGCGGTCTCCATCGCAATATGCGGCAGCATATTCGCCAGTTCCCGTGTCTTGCCGTCGAGCGCAAAATCAATCAGCTCGAAATGTGACGACTGATCCTCCAGCGCGACGAGATTGTTCACATCCGATGTGGTCAATGGACGCCCGAGGCTGTCTGAGAACAGAGCCAGCTTGCCAAGCTCGCTCTCTGCCAGAGACTGATCCTCCATCAGCATCTGAACAAGCAGCTGGCGCGCATCCGGCTCGATCTCGATCTGGCTTTCGCGCAGATGATCTTCGACCCATCGCGCAAAATCCTGAGGCGTGCGTTCAAAGAACTGCAGCGCGGTCGCATGTTTGGACGCTTCAAATGCCTTGCGTGTCTTGGATCGCGGACCAAGGTCACCAGCGATCACGATCAGGCGGCCGGCCGGCATTTCACCGCGCTCATCAATCGCTTTCAGAGCGTCGAGTGCAGGCCCGGCCTCGCTCTCTTTCTGAAGGGTGTATTCCACCAGGCTCACGCCGCCAAAAAGAGAGGCCGAGAACAGGTCATCGACGATTGAGCCCGGATCCTGTTTGGCATCCTCATAAGAGACCCGTTTGCGCTCCATCGGGTCTTTCGAGGCTTTCAGAAGGGTATCACCAAGCTGAGAGACATGCTCTGCGATCGGTGCGCCTGGCTTGCCGAACAGGAGAATGGCAGCGCTCTGTGGATCAGGCGCCGAGCAAAACGCTTCAGCCTGTCGTCCTTGTCGTTTCACAGCTCGCTTTCGCTGCCGACATCGGTGAAGTCATCTTCATCACCGAAGATTTCGGCGTCGCCCTCATTGACCGTGTCCTCACCCGCAAAACGTTCCTCGCTGGCGAGACGAAGCTGCAGCTCTGTGACCAGATTGCGCGCGACATCAACCGCTGCACGGTCTTCGGCATTACGGCGCGCCATGATGTCAGCGTAAGGTGACGATGGTGCCGCAAAGCTGGTAAAGCCCGAAACACGTCCCGTAAGCGTGCCTTCCGGCGTCGTCAGCGTGTATTTGGCGCGAAGCGTGGTATTCGTCCGGCTGTTCGCTCCGGCAGGCTGAATGGCAAAGTCCGTTGAACGGATCTGCAAGGTCACATCCAGCGCGCCGCTATCAACATTCGGCAGGCCCGGCCGCAACAGCATCAGCAATTCACGGCGCAGAATCTGACCGCTGCGGCCGTCAATCTGCGAGATCTGAATGCTGCCCTCTTCCGCATTCATCGAAGACCCGTAAACCGGGGTGAAACCACAGCCCGACAAGGCCGCAGCTGAACCGAAGATGAGGGCGGAGAGGAGAAGCTGTTTCATGACACCACAATGTTGACGATGCGCCCCGGCACCACAATGATCTTGCGGATGGTTTGGCCATCCGTAAAGCTTTTCACATTGGAATGTGACAAGGCGATGGCTTCGATGTCGTCTTTTGCGGCATCGACTGAGACTTGGATCTCAGCGCGCTTCTTGCCATTCACCTGAACAGGCAAGGTGATGGTGTCGTCTTTCAGAAGCGCCTCATCAACCACAGGCCAGCTCGCGATGCTGACAAGGCCTTCACCGCCAATACGGCCCCAGATTTCTTCCGCCAGGTGCGGCATGAAAGGGGTGAGCGCACGCGCCAGGAATGAGATCGACTCGATACGCGCGGCAAGCAGGGCATCGGTTTCTGCCTGACTTTCCGCTTTGCGCAGCGCATTGATCCATTCATGGATCGTCGCAATTGCCGAGTTGAAACGGAAACCATCAATCGCGTCCGAAATCGCCTGAACGGCGCGGTGGCTGAGCTTACGAAGTTCCAGACCCGCATCATCCATTTCCGGCAGAGCCGCGCCTTCAGATGGCGCGCCCTCTGGCAAGGCATCGACCACGGCCCAGACCTTTTGTGCAAAACGCCAGGAGCCCTCAACACCGGACTGGGTCCATTCCACATCACGTTCCGGCGGCGAGTCCGACAGGACGAACCAGCGCGCGACGTCTGCACCAAAATCTGAAATGATTTCGGTCGGGTCCACCGTGTTCTTCTTGGACTTGGACATTTTCTCGATCGGACCGGTCGTGACCGGCTTCTGAGTCGAGATTTCTATATAGCCATTGTCTGACTCTTCGATCTCCTCAGGAGAGAGCCATTGGCCATCCGTCGATTTATAGGTTTCGTGCGTGACCATGCCCTGCGTGAAGAGCGCCTGGAAGGGTTCACCCGATTCCAGCGGCAACAGACCGGCATCCCGCATCGCGCGGCAGAAAAAGCGCGAATAGAGAAGGTGCAGAACCGCATGCTCGACACCGCCAATATACTGATCGACCGGCAGCCAGTATTTCGCAGCTTCCAGATCGACCGGCTTGTCATCAGCCGGCGCCGCGAAACGGGCAAAATACCAGGAACTGTCGGCAAACGTATCCAGCGTGTCCGTCTCGCGGACCGCTTCCCCGCCGCATTTCGGGCAGGTCGTATGCTTCCAGGTCGGATGGCGCTCCAGCGGATTGCCCGGCACATCGAATGTCACGTCTTCCGGCAGAGTAACCGGCAATTGGTCGTCCGGCACAGGCAGCGTGCCGCAGCTTGCGCATTTGACGACCGGAATCGGACAGCCCCAATAACGCTGACGTGAGACACCCCAGTCACGCAGGCGATAAGTCGTTGCACCTTCACCGAGACCATTTTCTTCCAGTCTGGCAATCGCCGCCTGGATCGCATCGGTTGTCGAAAGGCCGTTCAGGAAATCGGAATTATAGATCGTGCCCGGGCCGGTATAGGCCTCGTCGGTGATCTCATGATCTTCCGGTTTCACCTCCGGCGGCAAGACAACCGGCTGGACAGGCAGGTCATATTTGCGCGCGAAATCGAGGTCGCGCTGATCACCTGCCGGTGACCCGAAGACGGCACCGGAGCCATAGGTTGAGAGCACGAAATTCGCGCTCCAGACCGGGATTTCCCAATCGGGATTAAACGGGTGGCGAACCTTGATGCCCAGATCAATGCCAAGCTTTGGTGCCTTTTCGATGGCTTCTTCAGACGTTCCCAGCTTTGCGCAGGCTTTCTGGAAGTCAGCAATGGCAGGGTTCTCTTTTGCCAGCTCTTTGGTGATCGGGTGATCGGGTGCCAGCGCGACAAAGCTCGCACCATAGAGCGTATCGGGACGCGTGGTGAAAACCTCGATATGGTCGCCGAAACGTTCCGCATCGCCGCCAATCAGCGGCCAGCGCAGGTTTGCGCCCAAGCTTTTACCGATCCAGTTCGCCTGCATGCTGCGAACCTTCTCCGGCCAGTTTTCGAGTTTCCGGACTTCTTCCAGCAGATCATCGGCATATTCGGTGATCTTGAAGAACCATTGCTCGAGCTCGCGGGTCTCGACCTCTGCGCCGGAGCGCCAGCCCTTGCCGTCAACGACCTGCTCATTGGCGAGCACGGTCATATCGACCGGGTCCCAGTTCACCTTGGATGATTTGCGGTAGACGAGGCCTTTTTCGAGCAATGCGATGAAAATACGCTGCTGCTGCGCGTAATAGCTCGGATCGCAGGTCGCAAACTCGCGCGTCCAGTCGAGCGACAGACCGAGCAGCGCAAACTGCGCCTTCATGGCGGCGATATTGTCATACGTCCAACCCTTCGGGTGGACACCGCGCTGCATGGCTGCGTTTTCCGCTGGCATACCGAAAGCGTCCCACCCCATTGGGTGAAGCACTTTGAAGCCATTCATCAGCTTGTAGCGAGCAACGACATCGCCCATGGCGTAATTGCGCACATGGCCCATATGCAGACGTCCCGACGGATAGGGGAACATCTCCAATACATAGGCTTTCGGGCGACCCGGTTCCGGATCGCCCGCTTCAAAAATACGTTGCTCAGCCCACACAGATTGCCATTTCGGCTCTGTGGTGCGGTGATTGTATCGCGACGCCACTGGCGTCCTCCTTCCGGATATTTTTTAAAACTGGGGTTAGCTGAAATCGCCGACTTTAAGTTCGCGCGCACGCGTCAGAATTGCGTTTTCCAGCTGAATTTCTGTGTCCGGATCCGTCGCCGCATCCATCCACTCGCCCGCTTCATTCTTCACCTGTTTGAAGACAGAGACGTTCACACCGTCTGCGCGCAGGCGCGTGTCGAGAATGTAAACGGTCAGCTTGAAGCGCTCATTGGCAAGATCCGGGTTGGAATACCAATCAGTGATGATGATACCGCCCTGAGGGTCAGCACTTGCCAGCGGCATGAAAGACAATGTGTCCAGCGTTGCGCGCCAGAGGAATGCGTTGACACCGACTTTCGCGGTATCCGCCTCGACAGTATCACTGCGGCCAGAAGACATACATCCAGCAGTCAGGAGCGCACACGCACCCATTGCTACAGCTAAGGCTCGATACTTGCTCATGATCACTCCCGGCGAATTCGCAACACTCAGTTCAACACTTTTAGCGTTCGGTGTATAGCATGTGACTTTCAGGCTAAAAGTCCTGAATGACAATGAGTGGCCTTGAAATGCGTATATTCTTTTTAATCTTTTCCACTTTCACCGTGTTTACCGCCTCAGCGCAGGCTCAGATCGAATCAGATCTTGATGCAGAACTGGTCACAGTCCTCTCCGGATATGGCGATATTGACGGCGAACCGCAGCCTGAAAACGCCATGGCAGAGCTTTCATTGTCAGGACATGCGTCCAAGGTGCTGCAAAACGGCGTCGAAGTGACGGCGCGCTTTGCTTTTCGCGCACAGAATGATCACCCCGACCGTCCGGGCTTTGCTGGCCATGTCATTGACTGCCCGCCAACCGTCGCCGGATGCCCGAATGTGAATGGCGAAGGCATTCAGGGCGCTTTTTCCCGTCTGACCTCCACGAGCGACGGCCAGGAATACGGCGCGCGCGGCAGCCTCGAATCGGCTTATCTCGCCTTTGATGGCGGCTGGGGAGAGCTGGTGCTCGGACGCGATACCGGCGTCGCACAGCGTTTCTATGAAGGCGGACCGACTGTCTTCAGCCTGGCGCGCAGTGAAAATCCGATTCTGGACCCGTCCGGGATCAACATTGCCCGCGTTCGCAACGATATATCTTCAACGGCCGAAAAAGTGAGCGTCGTCAGTCCGCGTATTCTGGGCTTTCGCATTGGCGGGTCCTACACGCCGGATGCTTCCGTTCGCCGTCTTGATCTGAACACGGGCGAGACCTTTGACAATGTGCTGGAGGCCGAACTTGGCGAGGCCTGGGAAGTCGGCATTCAGGGCTATCATTTCTTTCGCGAAGCCGATCTGCGCCTGCGCGGCTCTCTGACCTGGAGTCAGGCCAGCGTTGAAACCGCGATCTATGATGATGTCGAAACCTGGAGCTATGGCTTCGAGCTGGAAAAGCGTGATGTCTATCAGATTGGCGCAAGCTATCTGACGTCCAGCAATGGGGGGCTGGGTGACTATCACTCCATGGCCGCGGGCGGCGCCTGGTACTGGAAGGACTGGGCCTTCAAGCTTTCGGGGAACAAAAGCGAAGATGAAGCGCTTGGCTTGGAAGGGTGGACTTCAACCATTGGTTTCGGCCGCTCGCTAGGCGATCATGTTGACTTTACGTTAGGCTATCGGTTTGCCCAAACAGAGTCCAATTTGCGCCAGTTTGGCACAACTCAGAGCCTTGATCGTGAAGGAGTGTTGCTCGAAATCCGCATATCCGAATAATTCCGGAATTTAATTCGCATTTGTCTTTAAATTTACGCATTTCCGTTCCTAATAGGTCTCATGAAATTAGCTGCTGTCATATGTTCTGCTTCAGTGCTCCTGCTTTGCGGGGCCGCGTCTGCGCAATCGCAGGACGTGCAGGATGATATTGCGAACGCAAATTCGACCGCAGCGAATTCTCCGACACCGGCATGGTATAAAAACTTTACCCTGTCCGAGCAGGTGCCGAACGCAGACCCAACGAACAATATGACCTTCCAGGAAAATGCCCGCGCATTTCAATGGGGCGGTATTGGTCGCTGGAAAATGAATCTGCACATGGTGACGCGCCCGGAAGAATCCCCGCTCCCACGCGAGGAAATGCGCGCAGGTGCAAGCTATCAGTTCACACCACGCTTCAGCGTTGGCGGTCAGGTCAGCGTCGGTGCGCAGGAACTGAACGATGTTTCGACCTGGGAAGAGCAGGAAGTCGAAGCCGGCGTTCAGCTGAAATCTACCTTCAAATTCTAGTCGTCAGCCAGGGCTGAGCACACCGGAAGACCCTTCATCTAATCGCGATGAATGGATTTGATCACGGCTTTTGGAATCTGTGCCATGACCGGCGCCACCATACGGTCAATCGCCGCTTTGGATGGACAGGCATTGCCATAAGCTGGCAGGCCTTCATCCGCAATCACCAGATCACAGATGAACTTGGCAGGCTCTGTGAAGCGGTGGTGCGATGCGCGCACGAATTTCAGATACTGGGAAATCACCCGATCAACACTGCGTCCGCGTCCGCCTTCCGATTTCGGGATCACATCCCTCAGAATGCGCCGCGAAAGACGAAGGTCATCAGGCGTATCGACATAGATTTTCAGGTCGAACAAATCCGCCAGTTCCGGCTCGCTGAGCACGTGAATGCCTTCAACGATGATCACCGGCGTCGGGCGCACCGTCACGCTCTCACCGGCCACCCGGTCATGGGTGGCAAAATCATAGATCGGCTGACGGATGGTCTCGCCACGCTTCAGCGCCGCGATATTGGATGTCATCAGCGCCATATCCTTTGAGGTGGTGGCGTCGAAATTGACGTTTGCTTCCACTTCCTCAAGGCTCCAGGTCTCGGCACCCTCTGCCTGATCGGTGCGTGCCTTGTAGTAATGATCCTCTTCGAGAAGCGTACATTGCTCATCACCCAGACGAAGCTTTAGCGCATCCGCCAGTGTTGATTTGCCAGACCCTGAACCGCCCGTAATGCCGATCAGATAAGGGGTCATGTGTTCTCCCGGAAAATGAGGGGACCTATTGGTAATCCGCTGAAGGTCCGTTGAGGATCAGATATGAGGTTGGCGTTTCAGCAGCCAATATCATCAAACGCAAGCGCTTGTGCTGAATTTCCGGGATACGAACAATGCGATCATAGCCTTTTGCGACAATTGCGCCGGTTTCATCGACCAGCCGCCAGCCGCCCACTTCGCGCAGGCCGAGGCGCGGCGGCAATTCAAAGCCATCGCCCGAATGCACCATGCTCGGAACGGGCACTTCCAGCTGACCTTCGGAACTCAGGAAGACCTGCACGGCAATATACGTATCGCCCTGGCGCACAATCGACAGACCAACATGGGTATAGGACCCATCCACCATGGATTTATAATGTTTGGGACTTTGCTCGAGCTGGCGCTGCAGCGTCAGGCCGGAATAGGTTTGCGGATATCCATCGCGAAACCAGGCCAGATTCTCGGCGACCACACCGAACACTTCACGCCGGTTCAGACGACGCAGGCGATCGGAAGCGCGTAATCCTTCAAGAGAGGCATGCGCAAAATAGTCCCGCTTCATCATGTCGACGCCATGCATACGCGCGGCACGCGCCGCCCCCGGATGCCACATCAGGCGGGGAAGTCCATTTGCCTCTCGGATCTCGTTCAGGCGATTGAACATCTGGATTTCATCGCCGCTGAGCGCGGTAATGTCTTCCTGATCCGAGAAAACGCACAGATTGGCATAGGCGACATAGGGCGTGATCGACATGGGAATGTCGAGCGTCGGATCACAGGGCGACTCCACAGTGTGGGAACGGGAATAATCCGGCACCGAAGCAGATACAGAAAGAGCCGTTTCAGCCTGAACAGCTGAAAACGGCTCCATCAAAAACAGACTGATGACAGCCAGCAAAGACACAAAAACAGGAGGGAAGTCGGTTTGACCGAAACGCCGTAACGCCGGCATGAAACTGCCCTCCTTGTCCTCTGTCCTAGCTGTCTTCGCCTTTGTCTTCTTCAATCGCCTGACCGGTTTCCTGGTCAACGACTTTCATGGACAGGCGAACTTTACCGCGATCATCAAAGCCCAAAAGTTTTACCCAAACGCTATCGCCTTCGGAAACAACGTCTTTCGGGTGCTTCACACGCTCCTGAGCGAGCTGGCTGACATGCACGAGGCCGTCTTTTGGACCAAAGAAGTTCACGAATGCACCGAAGTCTTTCACGGCAACGACTTTGCCCTGATAGATTTCGCCGACTTCCGGCTCAGCCGTGATGCCGAGGATCCACTTGCGTGCCGCTTCAATCGCAGAGCGATCCATTGCGGAAAGTGTGACACTGCCATCATCTTCAATGCTGACCTTGGCACCCGTCGTGTCCACGATCTCACGGATGACCTTACCGCCAGAACCGATGACTTCACGGATCTTGTCGGTTGGAATCTGCATTGTCTCCATTTGCGGCGCGTTCGCCGACAGTTCAGAGCGCGATTCCGTCAGGGCTTTGGCCATTTCGCCGAGGATATGCATACGACCGCCATTCGCCTGAGCGAGGGCTGTCTTCATGATGTCTTCGGTGATACCGGCAATTTTGATGTCCATCTGAAGCGACGTGATGCCTTCGGAGGTACCAGCCACTTTGAAGTCCATGTCGCCCAGGTGATCTTCATCACCCAGAATGTCTGACAGGACAGCAACGCCGTCATCATCCTTGATCAGACCCATTGCGATACCAGACGCCGGACGCTTGATCGGAACACCGGCATCCATCAGCGCGAGAGACGTACCACAAACCGTCGCCATGGAAGACGAACCGTTGGATTCAGTGATCTCAGAAAGAACACGCAGGACGTAAGGGAATTCTTCGCGTGTTGGAAGGATTGCCTTTGTCGCGCGCCATGCGAGCTTGCCGTGACCGATTTCACGACGACCCGGAGAGCCCATGCGACCCGCTTCACCGACAGAATATGGCGGGAAGTTATAGTGCAGCATGAAGCCTTCCTTACGGAGGCCGTCCAGACCATCAATCATCTGCTCATCATCAGCCGTGCCGAGTGTTGCAACACAAAGCGCCTGCGTTTCACCACGGGTGAAGAGTGCAGAACCGTGCGTGCGTGGCAGAATGCCGACTTCTGAAACGATGTCGCGAACTTCATCGAGCTTACGGCCATCGATACGAACGCCGGTCTTGATGATGTCACCGCGAACGACTTTCGCTTCGGCTTTCTTGAACTGATCCTTGAAGACCAGAGCGTCCATGCCCTCTGGCTTTTCTTCCGTTGCGACCAGAGCTTCAACAGCTTTTTCGCGTGCCGCAGCGACCGCCGCCTGACGCTCGCCCTTGTCCTTGATCTTGTAAGCCGCAGAAAGGTCCGCACCAACGAGATCCTGAATTTGCTTCAGCTCAGCAGAGTGGTCAGCTGGTTCATAGTCCCATGGCTCTTTCGCAGCGCGCTCGCCAAGGTCGATGACCAGGTCGATCACTTGCTGGAAGGATTTGTGGCCAGCCATAACAGCGCCGAGCATCACATCTTCTGAAAGCTCTTTCGCTTCAGATTCAACCATCATGACCGCGTCCTGCGTACCCGCAACGACGAGATCAAGGTCGGTTTCTTCCATTTGCTGGATCGTTGGGTTGATGACGTATTCGCCATCCTTATAGCCAACGCGCGCAGCGCCGATCGGGCCCATGAATGGGAGGCCAGACAGCGTCAGCGCCGCAGACGCACCAACCATGGCAACAATATCAGGATCGTTTTCGCCGTCATAGGACATGACGGTCAGAACAACTTGAACTTCATTCTTGAAGCCATCAACGAACAGCGGACGGATCGGACGGTCAATCAGACGTGAAGTGAGGGTTTCTTTTTCGGTCGGGCGGCCTTCACGTTTGAAGAAGCCACCTGGAATACGGCCCGCTGCGGAGTATTTCTCCTGATAATTGACAGTCAGCGGGAAGAAGTCCTGGCCTGGTTTCGCCTGTTTGGCGCCCACAACCGTGGCGAGGACTGACGTTTCGCCGTAGGTGGCGATGACCGCACCGTCAGCCTGACGGGCTACGCGGCCTGTCTCCAGAATTAGTGGGCGTCCTGCCCATTCTGTCGACACAACATGTTTATCGAACATACATCTCTCTTTTCATACAAAAACCCGCCAGGAGCCGGATTGCTGCTGGCGGGCGTTGAACTGGCGCTATCGGCGCAAATTCAGTTCTTCAATAAGAGCCTGGTAACGGCTCTCGTCACGGGACTTCACATAGTCCAGAAGTTTACGACGCGTTGCGACCATTTTCAGGAGCCCGCGGCGTGAGTGGTTGTCTTTTTTGTTGTCTTTGAAGTGCTCTGTGAGGTTCGCAATGCGCTCTGTGAGGATCGCAACCTGTACTTCTGGTGAGCCTGTGTCGCCTTCACCGCGAGCAAACTTCTTGATCAGTTCTGATTTTTTTTCAGCCGTAATCGACATCGCAATACTTTCTTATCTGTCGCCCCGGAGGACGGCGGTTGATATAGCCAAATTGGCGTTGAAGCCCGGACTGTCTTACCGATTCAGCGCTTGCCGGGATGTCGTCCAGCAAGGCTAGAGTGGCAGTTACTCAGCCGGATGCGCTCATATGACAGAAAATGGCCTGAAAGGAAAGGCCTGTTCGCAATCGCACACTGACATGCAGGCCTGTGAAGCGCGGCCTCTTCCGCCGAACCAGCGCGCCAGTGTTCAACCAGGCTTCCCCTACGAAACTTTTTTCATGCCCGTCTTTTGCGCGACACCGAGTGGCAGGCCAATTTCCCCATAAAAACAGAGATATACGCGCGCAGGTGGAGATGTCGAAATTTTTTCATAGATATGTTGACAAACTTACACACCTTGCATATATATGAATGCATAGAAGGAAACGACAGCGGCGCGGACATAAGACAACCGCAGCCGCCCCGAAAGGAGACATGATATGAGCAAGCTATTTTACCGTGGTTTCGAAGCTGCAGCGAACGACAATGCACCAGTTGCAACCGAGAAACACAATCTGGTCTATCGCGGCGTGAACTACGCCCCTGCTGAGAAGAAGGCGAAAGACTCCAGGAAAGCCAAGCGCCTGATGTATCGCGGCGCCGCGGCTTAAACCGAACCCCAAGCCCGACTGTCCCCCCACACCCTCAAGGGCTTGTGAAAGGACTGCCCCACCCGGCAGTCCTTTCTTTTTGTGCGCGATTCTGTTCGCTTTCTCACTGGACGGAGGCCATCAAGGCCCGCTACCCCTCTCAGCTCAAGCCCCGCCCCAATGAGAGGACATCCCATGACGAAAACGCCCGGAGACATGAATGACGCCGAACGGGACGCACGCCATGCGGAAAAAATGCGAAAGCATAAAGCAGCGCACGACAAGAAGATGGCATCCAAGACCATCGAAAAAGGTCTGCTGATCGTCCACACCGGCAAGGGTAAGGGCAAATCCACGGCGGCCTTTGGCATGGTGTTCCGCTCGCTCGGCCATGGTCACAGGGTTGGCGTTGTTCAGTTCGTGAAAGGCAAAATCGACACTGGCGAACGCCTCGCGCTGGATCGGTTTTCAGATCTCGTCACGCTGAAGCGCATGGGTGAGGGTTTCACCTGGGAAACGCAGGACCGCCAGCGCGATATCGCCGCGGCGCGAAAAGCATGGGAAGCTGCGAAAGACATGATCCGAAGCGGCGACTACAGGCTGGTCATGTGCGACGAGCTCAACATCGTTCTGCGGTATGACTATATCCCCGTCGAGGAAGTGATTGAATTTCTGAAGACGGAAAAGCCCGATGACGTTCACGTCGTCATCACCGGTCGAAATGCGAAAGAAGGTCTGATCGAGATCGCCGACCTGGTCACCGAAATGACCCAGATCAAACACCCCTTCCGGGACGGCGTGAAAGCTCAGCAAGGCATTGAGTTTTAGGACGCGCGCGGCCTCTACATCTGGAAGACGCGTGACGGCATGAACCGCCCGGCACGCACCTCACCCAGCGCAATGGCCTTGCCGTCGCTCAGCCCAAGCGCGATGCGATCATCGCTATCCTCACCGAACAGCTCATCTCGCTGATCGCGATAGCTCGCCATGTCATGCGGCATGATCAGGACATCATTGCCATTTCGGAGCCGCGCGAGTTCCTGACCGGAGATATTCACCGTTGGAATCTGATCAATCGCCTCTTCAATCGGGATGAGCGCATCCCGGCGCGAAAGCGCGTCTTCCATGGCTTCCAGATCGTCAATCGACACCGCATGCTCGAGCTCAAAGGCACCTACGCGGGTTCGCTTCAGCGCTGACACATGGCCTTCGAGCCCAAGCTCGAAAGCCAGATCACGCACCAGCGCCCGGATGTAGAACCCCTTGCCACAGGTCACATGAATAATGGCTTCGTCCTGCGTCGAGGCATCATCGAGCTCCGCCTCATAAAGCGTGACAGCGCGGGATTTAAGCTCAACCGTTTCACCGTCGCGCGCAAGATCATAGGCACGCTCACCATTCACCTTGATGGCGGAAAACTGCGGCGGCACCTGTTCGATATCGCCGACGAATTTGGCGAGTGCCGCGCGGACATCATCAAGGCTTGCGCGCGCATCGCTCGTCGCGGTGACCTCGCCTTCCTTGTCCTGCGTGGTCGTGGAACTGCCCCAGGCAATGCGAAAGGTATAATCCTTGTCTGCATCCATGGCGTAGGCACTGGTTTTCGTCGCCTCACCCAGCGCGATGGGCAGAATGCCATCGGCAAGCGGATCGAGCGTGCCGCCATGGCCGACCTTCTGGGCATTGAACAGACGTTTGACGATGGCAACAGCCTGGGTCGAGGTCATTTCATAAGGCTTGTTGAGATTCAGCCAGCCATGAACCGGATCGCCCTTGCGCTTGCGTTGTCGTGCCATCATTCACCTTTCAGGACATGAACCGGATCGGACGGTTCATCACCCATTTTCAATATAGAACACTTCGTTCCATAATTATTCTTCGAGAAGAGACGGCTTCTAGCGAAGTCCTTGAGCGGCGTAAAGCGCTGCCTGAGCGGCTTATTTGCGAATATAGAGGTGACGACCGCTCGCAACCTCAAGATCGGTCAGCCCGGTCAGCATCCGGCAGGTCGGCCGCTTGTTTCTGACGAGCGGCTCGGAAAAGAGAAACGCTTCACACCCCATGAAAGCACCACAGGCCTGGCTGCAATAAGCCGGGTCATCGACTTCCCACTCAGAGTTTCCGTCATAGGGGATCGTCACCTCACCAAGATTGGTCATGGTGACGTTGGCAGCCCAGTCATATTGTTCCATGCGATCTGGCGTACGATAGGTTTCGCCGTCCGGAGAGACGGATTGGCCCATCGCCGTTGGCATAAGACAGCACACCGCCATCACGCCTGCCAGAATCGTGTTTGATTTCATGCCCAGTCTTTCCCTAGTGGCAAGCAAACTAGCGACTGTCTCAATTCAGGACAAGTTGAACGGATGTCGCATAACGCGGCATGAACGTAATTTCATTGGAAAACAGGCCTGCATCCGCGAAAGACGCGCGGGTTACTCGTCTTCGTCGTGGAAGCCTTCGCGCTCGGCCACATTGTCGAGCAGACGCTCCATCGCATTGGCATCGTCATAGCTTTTGTCAGCCAGAAAACGCAGTTGCGGTGTGAACTTCATATCGATCACGCGGCCAAGCTTGCCCCGGATAAAGGCACTCGCCCGGTTCAGCGCATCAGCAACGCCATCAGCGTCCTGGCTTCCCACCAGAGGCGAGCAGAAGATGGTCGCATGCTTCAGGTCCGGCGAGGTACGCACCTCGCCGATCGTGACGGACACCCCTTGCAGGGCCGGGTCGCGGAACTCTTCGCGCGCCATAATATCCACAAGCGCGTGGCGGATGAGTTCACCGGCCCGCAGCTGTCGTTGTGAAGGTCCTTGAGCGGACATGTTCTTGTGTTTTGTCATGAGGGCTATCTAACAGAAATTACCCGGCAATGGCACTGCCTGTTTAGCCGCGCGCTGAGAATTCCTTGCGCATGCGGGTCAGCTTGTCAGCGAAATCTTTCATATCGGTGCGGCGCTGAAACCAGCTGCGCGGCAGGATCAGATCTTCGCCGTCAATTACACGCACATGGATGAAGCTTTTCTTCAGATCGATGCCGGAAATACCCGGCCAGGCGACTTCTGCCCGCATCTGGCCCCGCTCCCAGGTCACGCCCTGCCAGTCAAACCGCATATTGGTCGTTTCATTCTTCTCTGTGCCGCGGCCAAAGCCATGGCGATACGCAAGGCGCATGAAGATGAGATACCAGGAAATGCCCGCCATCGAAGCCATAATGGCAGACGCCATCAGCACCCAGTAAGGGTCCCAGCCCGCACGGCTGAAGGCCGCCGAACAGACCGTCGCCATGCCGGCTGCAATCGCAGGCGCTGTCACGCCTGCATAATAAACGGAGGTTGGACCCAGCACGCTGCGGCGCATACGACGCGCAATGCGTTTCAGCTCGCGCTGTTTATACGATCCGCCCGCCGACAGAACCTGGTCGGCCTGAAGATCGTCTTCGGATGAAGGGGAAGAGACAGCACGCAACATAAAGCCACCCTAAGCATGAAGCCCTAATGGGGTGAAAACATCGGGCCAGAAATTCTGCCGGAATGCAAATCGGCCAGCCTTTTGAGGGGCTGGCCGATGAATGGTCTAGTTGGTGACTTCGAGTTTCCGTTCGATCATTTCGACCTGGAAACACTCGATGAGGTCGCCGACACGAATGTCTTCATAGCGTTCGAACGCCATACCGCATTCATTGCCTTCTTTGACCTCTGGAACTTCGTCCTTGAAGCGCTTGAGCGTTTTCAGCATGCCTTCATGGATGACAACGTCATCACGCAGCAGGCGAACACCACAACCACGCTTCACGACGCCTTCGGTCACACGGCAACCAGCAACCTTGCCGACCTTCGTGATGTTGAAGACTTCCAGAATTTCGGCGTAACCGATGAAGGTTTCGCGTTTTTCTGGCGCCAGCATGCCGGACAGCGTGTCACGAACGTCATCAATCAGGTCGTAGATGACTGAGTAATAACGGATCTCGACGCCTTCACGTTCAGCAAGTTCACGCGCCTGTTTGTTCGCACGTGTGTTGAACGCGATGATCGGTGCACCGGACGACTGAGCGAGCAGAACGTCGGATTCAGAGATACCGCCAACCGCGCCATAGATGACACGTGCACGAACCTCTTCCGTCGACATTTTCTCGACCGCTTGCGTGATCGCTTCGACAGAGCCCTGAACGTCGCCTTTGACAACAAGCGGAGCTTCAGATGTTTCACCAGCACCCGACTGCAGTCTTGAGAGCATTTGCTCCAGAGATGCTTTTGCCGTCGGACCTGCACCACGCGCCTGTTTCTTCATGCGGATACGGTATTCCGTAATCTCGCGGGCACGCTGCTCATTGTCGACAACAACGAATGGGTCGCCTGGGTCCGGCGCACCGTCGAGACCAAGGATCTCGGCAGGAACGGTTGGACCCGCTTCTTTCAGCTGCTGGCCGCGCTCGTTCACGAGGGCACGGACCTTACCCCACTGAGAACCGGCAACAACAATATCACCACGTTTCAGCGTACCGCGCTTGACGAGTACGGTCGCGACAGGACCGCGGCCCTTGTCGAGCTGGCTCTCGACCACGACGCCATCGGCATCACGATCCGGGTTTGCCTGAAGTTCGAGGATTTCCGCTTGAAGCGTGATCGCTTCTGTCAGGTTATCCAGACCCATTTTCTCTTTCGCAGAGACTTCGATCGCCTGGACTTCACCGCCCATGGCTTCGACCTGAATGTCGTATTGCAGAAGCTCGGTCAGAACCTTGTTCGCATCGGCTTCAGGCTTATCGATCTTGTTCACCGCAATGATGATCGGAACGCCAGCGGCTTTCGCGTGGCTGATCGCCTCGATTGTCTGCGGCATGACACCATCATCAGCCGCGACGACGATAATGACGATATCGGTGATATCGGCACCACGCGCACGCATGGCAGAGAATGCCGCGTGGCCTGGCGTGTCGAGGAAGGTGATCTTGTCACCGGATTCCAGCGTCACCTGATAGGCACCAATATGCTGCGTGATACCGCCCGCTTCACCGGACACAACGTCCGTAGAGCGCATGGCGTCGAGCAGAGATGTCTTACCGTGGTCAACGTGACCCATAATGGTCACAACCGGCGGACGGCCAACGAGATCTCCTTCGTCATCATCCGGTCCTTCCAGACCGATCTCGACGTCGGCTTCCGACACACGTTTCACAGTGTGACCGAACTCCTCAACGATCAGCTCTGCCATATCGGCATCGAGCATGTCGTTGGCGCGCATCATCTCGCCTTGCTTCATCATGAACTTCACAACGTCAGCGACGCGTTCCGTCATACGGTTTGCAAGTTCCTGCAGGGTGATGGTCTCAGGAACGATAACCTCGCGGCTCGACTTTTCCTTATTGTCCTTCTGCCCCGCCATACGGCGTTCTTTTTCTTTTTCGCGGGCACGACGTACCGATGCGAGAGAGCGCTGACGCACTTCATCACCGTCAAGAGCTGCCGCGATGGTCAGCTTGCCCTGACGACGCTTCGGCTCACCGCGACGTGCCGGCTTGGCTGGCGGCGGCGCCGCTGGCTTCGCACGTTTGACACGGCCACCAAGTTCCGCGAGCGGGCTTGCATCCGGCTCAGCTTCCGGAACAGGCTCATTGCGTACCGGTTCGCGTTTCGCAGGTGCCTTGCGCTCGGCTTTCGGCTTGCGGGCTTCTTCTTCCGCAAGGCGAGCCGCTTCGGCTTCAGCTTTCTTACGCGCTTCTTCCTCAGCCTTGCGACGGGCTTCTTCTTCGACGCGTTGTTCTTCTTCCTGCTGACGGCGTTCCTGCTCTTCAGCCAGACGGCGCTGCGCTTCTGCGCGCGCTTCGTCTTCCGCCTTACGCTTCTTCTCGTCCTCTTCCCGCTTCTTCAGAGCCATCTGGCGCGCGCGAAGTTCTGCTTCGGTGATACCGAGCTTCTTCGCGAGTTCCGCTGCCTTGGACACTTTTGGCTTGCCACCAGATGCACCAGCCGCAGCTGGCTTACCGGTTTTGCCCGCGGGTTGAGTGATACGCTTTTTCTTTTTCTCGACGACAACCTGCTTGGACCGTCCGTGAGAAAAACTTTGCTTCACAGTCCCGGAATCCTTTCCGCGACCTACGGAAAGGGGCTTACGACCACCATCAGACTCTGAATTTACGTTCTTCGTATCGCTCATCGACCACCAATTCTCATACCATCAATCCTCGCCAGCAGGCGAGGTCATACGTTCTTTCCGACCGTCCCAGAAACCCATACGTCGTCCGTCAATCGACGAAACTCGTACAGTCTACGATAGTCTTTTGTCCACACATCGGTGAACTGACCCGTTTTCAACAGCCCATGTACCACATGGTCACGGCCAAAGGCCATGCCTAATTCTTCACCGGCAAGTGCTGTTGCAACGCGAACACGCTCATAGAGCGCGACCGCCAGGCCCACAATGCGCCTCCGACCATCCTGAGCGCCATCACTTGCCTCAAGAAGCCAGCCGGGACGTCGCTTTTGCAGCTCGTTACGGACCTGATCAAACCCTAAGATAATAGCTCCAGAGCGTTTTGCCAGCCCCAGACTGGCCTGACATCGCTGTAAAAGCTGCAAATCGACCTGTTCGACCAGATCTTCGCTCACCTGAACGGACTGTTTGAAGCCGCGCGCAAAGCCGGATTTGCTGGTCAGAAGGCCTGCCAGCGCGTCACGGTCCGCACGGACCCAGACACCACGTCCGGGAAGTTTGGCGGCAAGGTCCGGCACCACATCGCCATCAGGCGAGCGGACAAATCGGATCAATCTCGACACAGGCATGTGCTCGCGTGTGGCAAGACACATGCGTGTGGGAGCTGATTTTCCTTTTACCGGGCCGTTATCCAGCCAGTCTATTGTGTCGTCATTCCCCGACTCATCGAGGCTCTGCGTCGTCATCGGCGCCCTCCTCGTCTACATCGTCAGAAAAATCAGACTCATCCAGTTCAGCGATTTCCTCGAGGCTGACATCACCGGACAGATCATCAAGCGCCATGAGTGCGCGCTCTTCTTCTGTCAGTTCGCTCGCTTCGTCGCCATCTTCACCTTCGATCTCTTCGACGTCAGGTTCAGCTTCCTGTTCGATCGCGGCAAGCGCCTCGTCATCAATCCAGCCCACCTTGTTACGGGCACGCATGATGAAGAGTTGCGCCTCGTCAGCGCTCATCTCGCCCTTGGCCAGAATACCTGCCTGGAAGACTGGCTTGCCATCCTTGCCCGGCTCACGCCAGCCCGTGATGTCGTCCGGAACCAGACCTGCAACATCTTCCATCGTCTTGACGTCGTTCTCGCCGAAGGTCACGGCCATTTGCAGGGTCATGCCTTCGAGTTCCAGAACGTCATCCTCGACGCCCAGCTCACGGCGCTTCTCATTGAGCTCCTCGCTCAGGCGCTCAAGATATTCGCGGGCACGTGTTTGCAGCTCTTCAGCGATCTCTTCGTCGAAACCTTCAATGTCAGACAGGTCTTCCTGTTCGACATAAGCGATCTCCTCGACCGTTTCGAAGCCTTCAGAGGCCAGAAGCTGCGCAAGCGTTTCGTCTGCATCGAGCGCTTTCATGAACAGAGCAGAGCGCTCCTGGAATTCGCGCTGGAAGCGTTCGGAATCCTGCGTTTCCGTCATCAGATCGATCTGCCAGCCGGAAAGCTGTGATGCGAGACGGACGTTCTGACCGCGACGACCAATCGCCAGCGGGAACTGGCTGTCAGCAACCACGACCTCAACACGCTGTTCGTCCTCGTCCAGAACAACCTTGGAGACTTCCGCCGGCTGAAGCGCGTTCACAATGAAGGTCGCCGGATCTTCAGACCATGGAATGATGTCGATTTTCTCGCCGCCCAGCTCGCCAACAACGGCCTGAACGCGCGCACCGCGCATACCGACACAGGCACCGACCGGGTCAATGGACGAATCGTTCGACCAGACACCGATCTTCGCACGCGACCCCGGGTCACGGGCACAGGACTTGATCTCGATCACGCCCTCATAAACTTCCGGCACTTCCTGCGCGAACAGAGCCACCATGAAGTCAGGGTGTGCGCGGGACAGGAAGATTTGCGGGCCTTTTTGCTCGCGGCTCACTTTATACAGATAAGCGCGGATACGATCGCCGTTCTGGAAGTTTTCGCGCGGGATCGCATCGCCGCGGCGAACAATGCCTTCTGCGCGGCCGAGGTCGACAATGATGTGACCATATTCAACACGCTTGACGATGCCGTTGATCACCTCGCCAACGCGGTCCTTGTATTCGTCATACTGGCGGTCGCGCTCAGCGTCGCGCACCTTCTGCATGATGACCTGTTTCGCGGTCTGCGCGGCAACACGGCCAAAATCAAACGGCGGCAGTTCTTCACGGATCTCGCCGCCGATTTCGATGTCAGGATCGATTTCGCGCGCCTGATCAAGCGTGAGCTGCTGGACTTCGTCTTCCAGCTCTTCTTCCGGCACAACGGTCTGAACACGCCACAGCGTCTGCTCACCGGTGCGCGCATCGATGTGAGCGCGGATGTCATGTTCCTGACCGTAACGCGAACGCGCAGCTTTCTGGATCGCCTCTTCCATCGCTTCGATCACGATGGTCTTGTCGATGCCTTTCTCGGCTGCGACCGCGTTTGCGATCTGCAGGATTTCAAGACGGTTTGCGGAAACGCCAATCGCACTCATGCGTTTTCTTCCTTCTCATCGATGTCCGACTCATCGTCGTCATCAGTTTCCATGCCTTCAAAGCCTTCATCGCCCGGTTGCGGCGCAAGCGTTCCTGCCTTGCGGGCGGCTTCAATCAATTCTTCGGTGAGCACGAGGCTGGCTTTCGACATTTCGTCGACAGCGCACTCCAGCTCTGTTTCGTCATCCAGCAACAGCTTGATGACGCCATCTTTTTCCTCTGTCAGTTCGCCGGTAAAACGACGCTGACCGTTCGGTGCCGGAATTTTCAGCTCGATCTTGGCCAGATGGCCAACCCATTTCGCGAAATCCTTTGCACGCGTCAGTGGACGATCAATACCCGGTGTGGAGACTTCCAGATGATAGGCGCCCGATACCGGGTCCACCACGTCCAGCAATGGCGAGATCGCATGCGAGAAGTCCGCGCAATCCTCAACATCCGTGCCGCCTTCTGATTTCTCGATCATCAGCTGCAGCGTCGGCGTCTTGCCGCCCATCATGCGCACGCGCACAATCTCGATCCCCATCGCTTCCGCTTCGGGTTCGATGGCGTTCAGGATACGGCGTTCATTGTCCTTAATGGTTCTCAAGTCACAGCTTCCGGCAATGAAAACGGCGGCCCGGGTTATCCCGAGCCGCCGCCATGTGTTCTAGCGATTTCCTATCGTATAAAACTTTTCAGATGGCTTGTCGAGCGTTTCATCCGGGGCGTCTGCTGATTGAATCACCAGCACGCCGCACAAGTCATAACTATTTCTGGCCGCGCCAATCTGAAACGATCGGTTTTTCCGATCAAAAACTCCAGAAATTCGTATGGATGAATTCGTGGTCAGACTCACCGCATCTTCTTGCAAATCGATATGAGACGTACGATATTTCAGGCAATCCGCTTAATTGCGGGCGGTTATCGAATAGGTAGAACGATGAATAATCACAATTTCGCTCGCGCCGGACAGATGCCCGCAGGAGCCATGGACGCGTCGGTCGACAAAGGCCTGCGCAAATTCATGCTCGGCGTGTACAACAAGATGGCGCTCGGCCTCGTCCTGACGGCAGTGCTGGCCTTTATTGTTGGCAGCACATCTCTGATCAATCTGTTCTTCACGACAAATGGCGCCGGCCAGATCACTGGCATGACGCTGCTTTACTACATTGTGGCGTTTGGCCCGATCGCGATCCTTTTCGGATCGGCCTTCCTGATGAAGAACCCGTCACCCGTCGGTGCCAATATCGTGTACTGGTCGGTGGTTTCCCTGATCGGTACAGGCATGGGCCTTCTGGTCTTTATCTACGCAGGTATGTCTGATGGTCTGATCACCATGGCAAAAGCCTTCCTGACGACAGCGATCGCCTTTGGCGGCATGTCGCTCTGGGGTTACACGACCAAGAAAGACCTGACCGGCATGGGCACATTCCTGATCATGGGTGTGATCGGCCTGATCGTCGCGTCTCTGGTCAACATGTTCCTGGCCAGCAGCCTGCTCAGCTTCATCATCTCACTGGCAGGTGTTCTGATCTTTGCGGGCCTCACCGCATTCGACACGCAACGCCTGAAGTTCCAGTATTATGAACTGGGCGGCAATGAGCGTGCGATGTCTGTGGCAACCACTTACGGTGCGCTGAGCCTGTACATCAACTTCATCAACATGTTCCAGTTCATTCTCGCGCTGATGAGCGGTCGCGAATAAGCTGGTTCACCAGATGACAGAATACGAAAAACCCCGGCAGTGCCGGGGTTTTTTATTGTCCGCTTCAGGCTGGCTCTAAGCCTTGTAGCGCGCCGATAGCACGCCGAACATGGCGCGAAGGCCCTGCGCCGCGGCACCTTCGGAATTGCCGTATTTGGCATTGCGCCACGCCCAGACATCCCAGTGGACCCAGTTTTCGGTTTCCACGAATTTCTTCAGGAAGAGCGCGGCTGTGATCGAGCCACCCATCGGCCCGCTGGCAGAGTTCTTCATGTCCGCAATCGGACTGGAGAGCATCTCATAATAGGGCTCCCAGAGCGGCATGCGCCATGCTGGATCACCCGCCTTTTCAGCCGCCGCGGCAATCGCGTTCGCAACGTCATCACTCGGCGTATAGAACGGCGCAACTTCCGGTCCGAGCGCCACGCGCGCAGCCCCTGTCAGGGTCGCAAAGTCGATGAGGAGATCCGGATCACCCTCTTCCTGCGCACGCACAAGCGCATCAGCGAGCACAAGGCGGCCTTCCGCATCCGTATTGTCGATCTCCACGGTCAGGCCCTTGCGGCTGGACAGGACATCGCCCGGACGGAACGCGCCAGCGCCAATCGCGTTTTCAGCCGCTGGCACAACCAGTTTCAGTCGAACCGGCAGTTTGAAGCTCATGACCAGACGTGCCAGCGCAATCGCATGGGCTGACCCGCCCATATCTTTTTTCATCAGGCGCATATAACCACCCGTCTTGATATCGAGCCCGCCCGTATCATAGGTGATGCCCTTGCCGACCAGAGCGAGTTTGGGATGGTCGGCATTGCCCCAGGAAAGCTCAATCACACGCGGTGCATCTGCGGCGGCGCGCCCAACAGCGTGCACCAATGGGAAATTGGCCTCGACCAGATCATCACCCGCGGTCACCGTGAGGTCTGCACCAAATTCTTCTGCCAGGTCGGCGACCTGACCGGCCAGAATTTCCGGCGTCATATCCTGCGCAGGCGTGTTCACGAGGTCGCGCAGAAGATGGATCGCATCGGCAAAGTTCGTCGCGATTTCAAGCGCCGCTTCATCGGCGATGACGAGTTGCGGCGGGGTGTGCTTTTTCGAGAGATATCGATCGAACTTGTAGGCGCCATCAGCCCAGGCGACCGCGAGCATCTGCGGATCGCAGTCTTCAGGGATATAATCGAAGCGATACACGCCTTCTTTCAGAGAGGCGGAGAGTTTCGCCACGCAGAGCGCATCCTTGTTGTCGCCAACACCAAACACGATGCGCGAGAGATTGCCCGTCATATCCGGCAGACGCACCAGCTCGCCAGCCTTTGCGGCAAAGCCTTCGCTACGCAGAACCGTGGCGGCATATTCCGAATGCGCTTCCAGATAAGCTTCGACCGCGCTCGCAGGCACGAGGTCCACTGGCGTTGGTGCGGAATGGTCGGCGACGAAACAGGAAGAAGGCATGCGGTAACTCCATTTTCCATCAAACTTAGAGGCGGTTCGCATGACTTCCAATGGATAGCAGCAAACAAAGCCGTCTTTTCCGCAAGCCTTAACGAATCCTTGAACCTATCGCGCAAAATAGATGGAAAATTCCGGAGACAGACACATGGTCTTTCACAAACTCTCTCGCCTGTTCTGCGCCGTTTCCATGGGAACGCTGGCTGCGGCCTGCGCGACCGCGCCGACTGCCGAAGAAAAAGCCTATGAAGCGAAGGTGAAGAGTGAAACCATCATGCCAGCGTCCGCGGATGACCGCGCGCTGATCAAGCGTCAGGACCCGATGACCCAGGCAACCTTCTGGGGCCTCGAATATGAGAAAAACCCAGGCGATGTCGAAGCCGCCACGGAGTTTGCCAAATCCCTGCGCGCTATTGGCAGTGACAAACGCGCCGCCGAAATCGCTTCACAGACCCTGTCCCTCGATCCCGGCAATGCGGAGTTGCTGACCCTGCTGGGCAAGGCGCTTCTGAAAGCCGGTGATATGGAAAACGCCGTCGATGCACTGCGTCAGGCTTATGCCGCCAATCCGGAAGACCTGACCGTGCTTGGCGCCTTGGGTGTGGCCTATGATCAGACCGGGCGCCACCGTGAAGCACAGGCCACCTATCGCCAGATCCTTCAGCGCAATCCCGCCTCGACGTCCAGCCTCTCCAATCTTGGGCTGTCGCTGACCCTGTCAGGTGAACCGGAAGCGGCTGAAACCTTTCTGCGCCGCGCCGTCGAGCAGCCAAATGCCGGCGTTCGCGAGCGTCAGAATCTTGCCATGGTGCTGAGCCTGCTTGGCCGGTTTGATGAAGCCCGCGAGCTGAGCGCAGGTGATCTGCCAGACAGTCAGGTCGACAAGAATATTGATTATTTCCGCGCCATGCTGACACCATCAACACGGGTGTACGGCCAGCTTCGTGGCTCGATGGACGACTAGTTTTTCAAGAAATGACGAAAGACAGGTCAGCCTTTATCGCGCGATAGCTGACCCGCGCGTCGGATCAGCACCGGCGCGAGAATGGCCAGCATCATATGCGGCAGCACCACATACAGGATCAGACTGTCGCGCTCACCTGTCAGGAAATAGTTTGTATTCAGGTCGAACAGCATACGGCGCAGATACCAGCTGAAAGACAGAAACACGCTGAGCAGGCCAAAAGACACCGTCATGGCAACAATGCTCGGCAGGACATTGCCCGGCTGGCGCATAGCGTACTGAATGGCATAACCGGTCAGGATGAGAGAGAGGAGCGGCACCAGCGTATCGCCGATCCGTCCGCCAAGATTATAGGCTGCGGCCTGCGCCATGATGAGCGCCAGAAGCATGGCCAGCATGCCGAATACCGATTCAAAGTGCTTCTTGAGCGTCATGGTCTGTCCAGCCGCAATTCTCTGCTAATCCATCTCGGTGAATTTGATATAGGCCGGGCCAAGAATAACCAGGAACAGCACCGGCAGGAAGAAGACGATCATCGGAACCGTCAGCTTGGCCGGCAGAGCTGCCGCCTTTTTCTCGGCTTCAGCGATCCGCATGTCGCGGTTTTCCTTCGCCATGACCCGCAAGCTTGAGCCCAGCGGCGTACCGTATCGTTCCGCCTGTGCCAGCGCCATACAAACGGCTTTCACGCCTGGATGGTCGGTCCGCTTGGCCAGATTGTCATAGGCAACGCGGCGGTCTTGCAGATAGGACAATTCAGCATTGGTGAGCTTCAGCTCTTCGGCCAGCTCGGTCGATGCCTGGCCAATTTCAGAACCGACCTTGTCGAACGCCATTTCAATCGACATGCCCGCCTCGACACAGATCAGCATCATGTCCAGCGCATCGGGAAAGGCGCGCATGATGGATTGCTTGCGCTTGGTCACCAGATTGGAGACGTAAAGATTTGGCCCGTAAAATCCGACGGCAACACCAACCAGAACGGCGCCAATCTTCATTTGCGGCATCCAGTCGACCACATTCAGCACGAACATGTAGAAGAAGGTCGCAATGCCGAAAACGATCGGAAGCGCAAAGCGGAAGAAGTAGAAGGTCGCAACCGGCGCCCCGCCGCGCAGACCCGCCTGAAGCAGTTTGTCCTTCACGTTCGGGTCTTCGAGCAGTTTTTGCAGGTCGAGCTTGTCGACCGTGTTCTTCATGAAGCCTTCGCCCTGGTTCTGCTTCAGTCCGCGCTGGTTCAGGGATGCGCGGTTCTGGCGACGCAGTTGTTCACGGCGGTTGGTGACTTCCTTCAGGCGCGTTTCGAGCTTGTCTGACTGAAAGGCCGGGAGCGCGACCGTCATGATCGTCGCGAAACAGGCAATGGCGGCCGCAGCCGCCGCAAGAAAGCCCGGATCGGTCAGATAGGATGCGATGTCATCAATCGAGCCCATGGCGTCCCCCTAGAAGTCAAAGTTGATCATGCGGCGCATGATGAAAATACCAAGCCCCATCAGGAGCCCGCCAATGAGCAGGATGAGGTGTCCTGTCGGCTTGAGGAACAGCTCCATCATGTAATCGGGCGTGGTGATATAAACGAGCACCATGACCGCGATTGGCAGCGCGCCAATAATCATGGCCGAGGCTTTCGCCTCAGAAGACAGCGCCTTGATCTTCTCACGCAGCATTTTGCGGGACCGGATCACGGTGGACAGATTGCCCAGCGCCTCTGAAAGGTTACCACCTGTCGTCGCCTGGATGCCCAGAACGATGTTGAAGAAGTTCACTTCCTGAAGGGGTACGCGATAATAGAATTTCTGCAGCGCCTGCGGAATGGACTGGCCCATGGAGATACCGTCCGTGATCTGCTTGAACTCAGATCGCAGGGGTTCAGGGCTTTCAACGGCAATAATCCGCAGACACTCATTCAGCGGCAGACCTGATTTCACGCCGCGCACAATGATGTCCAGCGCATCAGCAAACTGATTGGTGATTTTCTGGTGGCGCACCTTCGTCATCATGCCGAGAATCCAGCGCGGCAGACCCAGAAAGCCTGCAATGCCGAACCCGGCAGCGATCAGAATGCGCGCGCTCTCACCCAGAAACGTGCTCGTCACACTCGATGGCGCCATGATGAAACCAAAGGCCGCCAGCCCCATCCCCGTCAACGCAGAGAAAATCCAGAACATGCTCGGCGAAATCGTCATGCCAGCCTGTTCCAGGCGGGCACCAATGTCTTTCGGGACCAGAGACTTTTTCTTTTCCGCTTCGCCTTCGCGCAGATTCTTCAGAAGATCCTGGGTCTGGCGACGGCGCGCAGCCATCGGATCATTGGCCTTGCCTTGCGAACGCGTGCTGGCCGCAATCTGCTTGGCGCGCTTCGAAGCGGCTTCATTTTTATCGCCGCCGACGAGCAGAAAGCCGATACAGGCGATGACGACGAAAGCGAGACCCGCAATCAGAAGGGTGTTGGTGTCCATCAGGCCCCCTCAAGCGCATCCAGCGCCTCGGCAAGCTCACGCTCCATATTGTAATAGCGTGCACGTTCCCAGAAACGCGGGCGACCGACGCCAAGACCGCGGTGCGTGCCTCGAACCTTGCCGTTTTCATCTTCGCCATCGACTTCGAACTTCATGATGTCCTGCGTAACGATGACTTCGCCCTCAAGGCCCATCACCTCGGTAATGGACATGATTTTACGCGAACCATCACGCAGACGCGACGCCTGAACCACGACATCAATCGAACCGACAATCATTTCGCGAATGGTTTTGGCCGGCAGGGCGAAACCACCCATGGTGATCATGGACTCCACACGGGACAGGCCCTCACGCGGCGTGTTGGCGTGCAGCGTACCCATGGAGCCATCGTGACCGGTGTTCATGGCCTGCAGGAGGTCGAATGCCTCCGGGCCACGCACCTCGCCCACGATGATCCGGTCAGGACGCATACGCAGACAGTTTTTCACGAGATCACGCATCGTCACCGCGCCCGTGCCTTCAATATTCGGCGGGCGGGTTTCAAGACGCACCACGTGCGGCTGCTGGAGCTGAAGCTCGGCCGCGTCCTCACAGGTGATGACGCGCTCGGTCGGATCGATAAAGGCGGTCAGCGAGTTCAGCAGCGTCGTTTTACCAGAACCGGTACCGCCCGAGATCAGGACATTACAGCGACAGGCACCGATAATACGCAGGATTTCTGCGCCAGCTTCGGATACAGAACCGTAATCAACCAGGTTCTGAAGCTTGAGCTTGTCCTTCTTGAACTTACGAATGGTGAGGGTCGGGCCATCCAGCGCCAGCGGCGGCGCGATGACGTTCACACGAGAACCATCCAGCAGACGCGCGTCACAAATCGGGCTGGCTTCATCAACGCGGCGGCCGACCTGGCTCACAATACGCTGACAGATATTCATCAGCTGGGCGTTGTCACGGAAGCGGATGTTTGTCCGTTCGATCCGGCCATCGACCTCGATATAGGTCGTGCCCGCGCCGTTCACCATGATATCGGCAATGTCATCGCGCGCGAGCAGAGGCTCAAGCGGGCCATAACCAAGCACGTCGTTACAAATGTCTTCCAGCAGGCTTTCCTGCTCGGCAATCGACATGACGACATTCTTGATGGAAATGATTTCGACGACGATGTCGCGGATTTCTTCGCGTGCGCTGTCTGAATCCAGCTGGGCGAGCTGCGCCAGATCGATCGTGTCGATCAGCGCGTTGAACACCATCGTCTTGACGCGATAATATTCATCGGAACGGTCATCGACCTGCGAGATCGGATTTTCAGAGCGCTTTTTCTTCTCCGGACGCGGCTTTGGCGCGGACGCGGCTTTGGTCGGCAGACTCTCTTTCTTCACCTCCGGCTTTTTCGCAGCCGGTTTCGGCGCCGGTGCGACAGGCGCCTTAGCTTCCTTGACGTTTGAAGGTGTGGAGTCCGTGCGTTTGCCAAACATGTGGGCGTAGCCTTACTTTCCGAATTTCAACAGTTTGCTGATCAGACTTTGCTGACGTTCCTCGACCGCGCGGCCCGTCAGAAGCGATGCCAGATGATCAATGCCAACAGATGGTTTGGCATCCGGCGCCGTTTCAGAAATCATCTGACCATTGTTTGATGCCTGACCGAAAAGCTGCGGCTCGAAAGGCAAAACCAGTGCCGGGTCCATATCAATGGCAGCCGCAAAGTCCTTCACCGGAATTTCCGGGCGCTTTGGCACGCCGACCATATTGACCACGAGACGCGGCGGCGCTTCGTTCGCGCGCGCAGATTTCAGATAGTCGATCAAATTCTTGCCATTCCGCAGCGATGCGAGATCCGGCTGACAAACCACCACGACGTCATCTGCGTTCACGACCGTAGACCGCATCCAGTCTGACCAGACATGCGGCAGGTCCAGAACCACGAACGGAACATTGCGACGCACGCGGTCAATGACTTCGTCATACGCCTCGTCGGAAATGTCATACATGGTGTTCAGAGACGCTGGCGCCGTGAACAGGGTCAGGCGTTCGGTCGCTTTGGACAGAAGTCGGTCCAGAACCGCATCATCAATCCGGTCCGGATCGGTCAGCGCGTCCGCAACCGTCTGAGAGCTTTCCTGGTTGAAATCGAGCGCGCTGGTGCCCCAGCTGAGATCGAGATCGACAAGGGTTGTGTTGATCTGAATGTTTTCAGAAATCGCCCAGGCCAGATTGTGGGCAATTGTGGACGCGCCCACGCCGCCCTTGGCACCGACAACGGCCACCGAGCGACCGACGAACGGACGATCCGGGTCAACATAAAGCGCGCTGATCGACTGGATCAGCTGCGTTGGCTGGAATGGCGGCACGAGATATTCGCTGACACCGCGATTTACGAGCTGGCGATAAAGCTGCACATCGTTCATCGCGCCGATGACCAGCACGCGGATGTTCGGATCGCACAATTCTGCCAGAGCATCGATCTGAGCAAGCATCTGCTTGGCTGGCAGGCTGGATTCAATGATCAGCAGATCAGGTGTGTTGACCTCCTGATAATACTGGACAGCGCGGCTGAGGCCGCCTTCCTCAATCTGGAAGTTTGCTTTTGAAAGACGACGATCCCCGGACGCGGCTTCGATGACTTTCGCCGTCGCTGCGCGCTCACAGAAAGCATGCACCGTGATACGGGGCACCGTGATGCTGCCCGTGACGCCTTCGGCCTCGACCTGCATCATGGCATCCGGGTCAAGCTTGGCGCTGCCACCAATGCCTGCCTCGCTTGTGCGCTTCATTGGCGCGTCAAACGGATCGTCCAGAGAGAGCGCGTCAGAGCCGAAGTCATCCGATCCGCCAAAGGAGTCGAAATCGTCTTCGAATGGAAGGTCGTCCAGTAAGGCGTTGCGATCATTCATCGGTTAATCCTCACACTTCACTATTCAACAGCGTTGCTGATGGCGCCGGTTTCAGAATCCGTGCGCTCAGTCGCAGTTGGTTGGCCGGTTCGGTATTTGGTCAGAACATCGACACGACGGACGGTGTCAGCCGGATCTTCCGGACGCGCACCCAGGAGATCAGCCGGATCGGCGATCATCGCAGCAAGGTTTGCGTTCACAGAACAGCCGAAAGCCGGTGTCGGGTCGTTTGTGCTGGTGGCGGACAGATCAATCTGCGCCAGCGAAGGACAGTTCGGCCCAACGGCCTTGAAGGCCCGATACGCCAGCACAAGCGGTGCGTCCGGTGACCCATTGCTCGCATAATCACTGCGAGACACGTCGCGAACGCCGTAATCATAAGCCAGGTCATAAGTCTGCTCAGCGCTCTGCTCGAGCTTGGCCGCCCATGGGCTGCCTTGCGGGACAGACAGAATAAGCGGGCCATGACGCGCGCCACGTGATTTATAGTCCGCCAGAAAAGCCTTCATGCGATTGACTTCATGATAGGGCAGGCCCGGTGCGGCTTCCGACATGGCAACTTCCATGACGACCGTTTCTTCCACCACATCGATCTGGTGGCTGTAGCGATCATTCTGCCCGGTCTTGAGCATCGGATCATAGGTCGAGCAGGACGCCAGAAGGGCGAGCGCGCCAACACCAGAAATGAGTTTGAAATAGCTCATGTTTTCCGCTCCGCTACTCAATAATGAAACCGACTGGCGCATCGAAGGTCTCGCCTTCGGTGTTTGCGCCCGGCACAGCGTAAATATCGTTCAGGCGTCCAAGGAACATCGTCGCGAGGTCCCCGGCCGTGGAATAGCCATCACCCGGCGTCTTCAGCTTGTTCGGATCTGTCGGATCAACCAGATATGGCGTGACGATTACGACAAGTTCCGTCTCGTCATTCTGGAAGTCGCGGGACCGGAAGAGCGCGCCGAGAATTGGCACATTCTTGATGCCCGGAATGGAATCGAGCGTTTGCTGCGTGCTTTCCTGAATGAGACCGGCAATCATCGTGCTGCCGCCGGAAGGAAGCTCAACCGTCGTCTCAGCGCGGCGCACCGTCAGCGCTGGAATGTTGATGGTCTGCACCGTCGTCACATTGCCATTGGCGTCTGTTCCGGCAACCGATTGCGGCGCAAAGGCACCTTCCTGCGTCAGCTCTGAAACTTCCGTGGAAATGCGCAGAGAGATACGACCCTCTGACAGGACAACCGGTGTGAAACCAAGGCCGACACCGAACGGTTTGAATTCCAGCGAGATCTGGCCATTGTCATCCTGTCCAACCGGAACCGGATACTCACCACCCGCCAGGAATTTCGCCGATTCACCGGAGATCGCCGTCAGGTTTGGTTCTGCCAGCGTGCGGATCAGGCCGACGCGTTCCAGCGCATTCACCTCTGCACCGAGCGAGAACTGAGAGTCTGCGTCATTGGCATCAATGCCGATGCCGAGACCGCCAAGCACGCGGCCTGCAACGTTAAAGGCGTTGGTCGTCGAGAAGGTCACATCGTTGATAAAGGAGTCGCCGTTCGTGCCGACCGTCTTGCCGCCATTCAGATTGACGCCGAGCTGTTTGGTCAGGGTGCGCTGCATTTCAACAATGCGCACTTTCAGAAGCACCTGATCCTTACCTTCAACGCTCAGCAGGTTGATCACCTTGCTGTCGGATTCGTCGCCGCCGCCAGATCCGGAAGCCGCGCCGCCTGAACCGGCAGAACCGCTGCTGCTGCTCGCCGTGACGACAAAATTCTGCGCAAGTTCAACCGCGCGCATGGATTCAGCCGCATTCGCGACCCGGCCCGTCAGGATGATGGCGCCATTCGACGCTTCAACATTAATCCGCGCATCCGGCAGGAGGCGGCGATACAGATCATCAAGTCCTGTCAGGTCCTGCTCGACACGGATCTGCAGGTCCAGAATCTGATTGCCATAGATATCAAAGAAGAAGGCATTGGTTTCACCCGTGCTGACACCGCGGAAAATCACGCGTTGAGAGGTTCGCACGACCGCGTCTGCAATGGCCGGGTTCGTCACGATCACATCAGCCGCCGGAACCGGCAGCTCAATCACAGAGGATTTGTTGACCGGTAATAACAGATTGCGTGTGACAGGGGTTTTCCCGGATTCAGATACAGCGACCTGCACATTTGATTGTGCGGTCGCAGACAACCCACCCAGCCCTGACAAAGCAAGGAGGCCAGCCGTTAACACTGGCCCGATCATCTTGCCGATCATTGATTGCCTCCGATACTCGTCTGTTCGACGGAACCACTACGGTAAATCCGGACAGTGCCGCCATTATCGCGCGCCGCTTCCAGGGAGCCGGCTGCGATGACATCCGGCGCATCTTCGCGAGAATCTGACAGACCACGCAGAGAGAGTGAAATCTCACCCATCCGAGTGGCCAGCATCAGGGTTTCTGCATGCGCCGGCTTCAATTCCAAAGTCGCTGTCGTGCCCACAACAACGTCTTCATCTTCAATTTTCTGGAAACTCTGGTCGATTGCGAGCACGCGCACATTCTGCAGCACGGTACGTGTTGCAGGGCGCTCAACAATCATGTCGTTTTCAGCGACTTCGCGGTCATAGCTGAGAATAACGTCAACGCGGTCGCCTGGCAGAATGAAGCCGCCTGCCGCTGTTTCGACCGAAATCTCAACGGCCACAGCGCGCATGCCTTCGCTCAACACCGCGGTCAGCATGCTTTTGTCGCCGACCTGAACAACTTTCTGCGCAAGCACAGGTTCGCCAGAGAACACCGGAATGCGGACAATCGCACCAGCAAGTTCCGTCATGGCGTCAGGATTGGAAGCTTCCGTGAAATAAGCGTCGCTCAGGCGCTCTTCCGGCCAGGACTGCCATTCAAGATCATCCGGCGCGATCCGGTGGCCGACCTGCATGTCGATATTGGCAACGAGCACCTGCGAGAGTGGAATGGCCGGTTCTTCCGGGCCTTCTTCGACAAGCTGAACGACTGGCGCGGCTGGCTGACTGGACATATTCCGAACCAGCATGGCCGCCAGGAGCGCAGCACCCCCTGCAATAACGAGTATCAAGATGCGCATGACTGACACGATTCAAGCTCCTCCACCGGCCGATATTCCGGGAAACTTCTGTAAAAAAAGCACAATGCCTCTAAGGCATCGTTAATAAGCGAGGCCTGTCAGGCCGATTATTTGACTGACGATGACACTGGACTTGGCCGCCCAGATCGCTCCGAAGGCGATCGCGACCGCATAAGGGACCCCCGGACCTTCCACCACGGACCGGTGCAGAAAACCTGGAATCGCTGTCTGGGGGATCAGCCGCCGGGACAGAATAAACACCAGGGCGAGCACGCCGCCCGATAGCGCGATACCATATATATAAGGGAGCGTTGCGCCCGGCCCCATCCAGATCAGCACCGCAGGCAGGAGCTTTGCATCCCCTCCGCCGAACACGCCAACGGAAAAAAGCCCAATACAAACAATGAGTCCGATGAGACCGTAGAGATAATGCCAGCCAATGCTCGCCCAGTCGGCTCCGACCAGAAGCGCCGCTGGCAGGAAGAGAACGGCAAACG
This sequence comes from Ponticaulis profundi, assembly GCF_042659465.1. Lineage (NCBI taxonomy): Bacteria > Pseudomonadati > Pseudomonadota > Alphaproteobacteria > Hyphomonadales > Hyphomonadaceae > Ponticaulis > Ponticaulis profundi. The sequence continues at coordinate 50,927 of NZ_JBHSSW010000009.1, forward strand.
CAATCGACACCCAGTTGGGGATGGTCATGGTCGCCACATCGTGAATGGCAGCGAATGCCAGTCCTGAAAGGAATAGCGCCAGAATGAGCCAGGCAAGCATGTCAGATCCTCATTTTCTTGCGCAGAGTGTGCCCCGAAAACTGCCAAGAATTTCTGAACGCGGGATCTGAAGCGAAAAGCAGTTGAACGATTTTCTTAAGTAATGGCACCGGCGCGTTAACAGACCGGTCAACTATTCTGCGCGGACAAAAGAAAAACCGCCGGGCGAATGCCCGACGGTTTCCTTTAACACGAAGAAAATCGTGGTATGTGCGACCAGCTATTAAGAGCCAGCGCCTTTACCGATTTCCGTAGCAACGTTCTGGAACGTTTTCTCAGCGTTGCCGCCGAGTGCTGTGACGCCAGAAATAACTGCAACGGCGATCAGAGCTGCGATCAGGCCATACTCGATAGCTGTCGCACCAGATTTGTCTTTAAGAAAACGCATGATGTTTTTCATTTTCATTTCTCCCACATTGGCAAGGCAACCCGAGGAAGTTTTGGTTTTCGCCCCGGGATGTTCGGAAGCTACAGCAATGAAATGAAAACAGGGTTCACCTGACCCCAAAGTTTGACCCCTGCCGTTAAGGATTCTGTTCACCATAAAACGGCTTTTTCGCTGAAGAGCGGTATTTGTTAGCAAAAGAGCAAGGCTCTGCGTTTAATTTGACGAAAACGAATGGAGCCGCTCCGCTATGAAATGGATGTTTTTTGCTGCCGCACTCTCACTGTCTGCCATGCCAGCCGCGCAAGCGGATGTTGCGGGTCGTGCACCGGTTCCTGTCCAGAAGGTCCAGAAAACGACGTCTGAAAGCGTCGGACCTATTCTCCTTTCCTTTCAGGAAGCGGTGTCCATCGACATTCCTGAAACCATTGCGGGTGTCTCCGTGGGGAGTCCATATATAGCAGATGTCGCTGTCCATGATGAGCACAAACTTTTCATCTCGGCGCGTTCCTATGGGCGGACCAGCCTGCATGTGATTGATAAGGATGGACGTGTCGTCATTGATACGGTCATTCATGTCGTCGACGGATCTCAGACAAAGCTCAGCCTCGTCAGAGCGGGCTCGACCTACACATATGATTGTGCACCAGGCTGTGAAGTCGCACCGACACCCGGCGATGAGAAAACCTATTTCGAAGACGTAACAGGTCAGATCGGGGTTCTGAACGACGGCGACTAATCGCTTCGTTTTTTCCTCGCGCCGACCCTCGAGCGACGATTTCGATTAAATTTACCCGGTTTATGAAACGCGAAACCAACGCTGTTCACCTAATGTGAGCTCACTGTTTGTCAGGAGAGTTCGCATTGGTCGAAAGACATCTGGGAAAACGCGGGGAACGCCGACTAAACCGCATCCGATCTGCCCTCCATCGCTTCGCGGGTGAGGAAAAAGGATCAACGGTGGTCGAGTTCGCACTCGTTGCGGCCCCCTTTATCGTCATGCTGATCGGCCTGTTTGAAGTCTGCCTGATCTTTATTGCCACCACGACGCTGGAACACGGCGCGTCTGAAGCGGCCCGCCAGATCCGCACCGGTGAGCTTCAGTCATCCGGCGCGTCTGCTGAAACCTTCAAACAGCTCGTCTGCGATAACTCCTTCGGCATTCTCGACTGCAATGATCGCCTGAAAGTCGATGTGCGTGTGTTCGAAAGTTTCACGAACACCAGCAATGACAACCCGATCAAGGACGGCAAGGTGGACGATTCGGCCCTGCAATTCGACGCGGGCGAAGGCAATGACATCGTTCTGGCTCGCGTCTTTTACGAGTGGAACCTGATCACGCCCGTTATCAGCGCCCCGCTTTCCAATATGGATGAAAACAAGCGCCTGCTTCAGGCGAATGTCGCCTTCCGTAACGAGCCGTTCGGAGACTAAGGCCCATGCTGATCAATCCTTTTACCAAAGCGATGCGCAAGTTTCGGGAAGACCGCTCCGGTGTGTCCGCGGTTGAGTTTGCGCTCATTCTGCCGGTTTTCGCGCTTCTGTTCTTCGCCAGTATCGAGGTCTCGTTCCTGATGCTGGTCGACCGGAAAGTGACCCAGACGGCCTCGACACTTGGTGACCTGGTCGCCCGGGCAACGGCGGTCTCGAACAGTGATCTGGATGATATCTTTCACGCCTCAAACGCGCTTTTCCAGCCTTATGATGGCTCAAAGGCCCGGATGCGTGTCACGAGCGTGCAGCAGAACGGCACGAAAACCGAAGTGCTCTGGTCAGAAGCGCAGAACATGACCGCCTATAGCAAGGGTGCGAGCGTCACCATTCCGTCCGGCCTTCTGGAAAACGGACAGAGCGTGGTCATTTCCGAGGTCAGTTATGACTATGACTCGACGCTCGGATACTTTCTGCCATCCACCAAAGTGCTCGATGAGACCTTCTATCTGCGCCCGCGTCGCACGGAGACGGTAGAGCGGAGATAACCCCGCTCTATCAAATCTCGCCTCAGGTCTGTTTGGGGTATTTCACACGCAAGAGCGCAATCAATCCGATCAGGAAGAGCGCGCTGATGGTCGACATGCCAATCCGCTGGCTGTTGAACGCTGATGTGAAAATCTCCACCAGGAGCGGGCCGAGCCAGACCGTTACCGTGCCGGCAATCGCATAGAGCCCGAAGAACTCCCCCATCATGTGTTTTGGCGCCATGCCCACCAGCATGGCACGGGAAGATGAAATACAGGCCGTCGCGAACGTCCCGAGCAGGGAGGCAATCGCCAGATACGCCCAGTCATGCGTGTGGGAGTAAATACTGCCCGGCAGAACCCGTTCTGATTCAATCAGGCCATAGAGAATGCTTTCCTGCGTGATCGAAATGGTCAGGAACAGGATGACGGTCAGGGCTGACAATTCCACGATCAGCGCATTCCGCGATCCGAAGACCCGGTCCAGAAATGCACCGAAAAAGCCGCCGACCGTCGCAAAGATGGACAGCCAGACCGCATAGCCCACAAGCTCGACCACATTCCAGTTCAACGCGCCCGCCACATAGACCGCGCCAAGTGCCAAAAGGGCCTGCATGCCATCTGCATAGATCATCCGCGCAACGAGATATTTCATGATCTCCTTGTGATCGCGCGCCTTCTTGATCGTGTTCCAGAGCCCCAGCATGCCTTCCCGGATGGCGCGCACCCAGCTTGCCCCGCGACGCCCGGAATCCGGACAGTTCATGAAGAACGGCCAGATGAACACACACAGCCAGACCGCCGCAATCGGCCCTGCCAGCCGGTAATGCTCGTTCTCAGCGACATTCACACCAAAGAGCGGTGCATCAAATGGCCAGCCCATCATGGCGGGCATGGCAAACCCAACCACAATCAGGAGCATGAGCAGGGTTCCGGCAAGATTACCAAGAGCCAGCCCGTGGCCGGAAATGCTCGGCAGCACTTCCGGGCGCCCGGAATCTGCCAGCATGGAATTATGGATCACCTCCGAATAGGTGAAACAGGTCGACCCGACGATCAGGATCACCGCGACCCAAAAGAGGGAAATCCCGGCATCACCCGGCTGAACGAACCAGAGCAGGCTCGCCATCGCGGCCAGTGTAAACAGAAACACAGCGACGAGCGGCTTTCGCTTGCCACCGCGATCAAGCGCAGCCCCAAGGATCGGCGCGGTCAAAGCCGCTGCAAAGCCTGCCCATTTCGTGACGCCTGCAACGAAGGCCTGACCATGTGCATTGGCGGCGCGCGCAGCTGCTTCCGGCGTCATGCCATCAAACATGCCATCGGCGAGCGCATTCGCACCCACAACATCGCGCGCCAGATAAGGCGCGAAGATGTAAACGACGACCAGAAGATAATAAGGATTCCGGGCGAATTCGAACAGCACCCAGGCTGTTCCGGATTTGCCCCACGCACCGCCTCTCTGCTCGGGTGGCACGCTGGTTGGCATATCGCCGTCAACCGCAGCCGTCATGGCTGGCTTGCCGGTATTGCTGTTAGCCAGAGTCATTGGTTTTGCTTCCTCCCGCGACTATTTCTGCCGCTTCCGAAAGGCAGACTGCGTCATTTACCGGGAGAAAACCAGTAGAGTTTCGTGGCCGAAGTTCGACCGGGTTATGTCTGAAGGAAGCGTTTCTTGAGGCGATCGCCCATTTCATCATCCACGCCGAGCACCTCTCGCGCATAATTGCGCGGTGACCCGTGCGCATCTGACATCACTTCAAACGCGTTTTCGAGATAGACGTCCCGCACACCCATGAAAGGACGATAGACATCGGCTTCATGGTTCGCGCCCAGCGCTTCGTTAAAGCGTTTGCGGGCCTCCGGCAGGAAGCGATCAATATCGACGGCTTCATTGGTCAGGATATAATCCTCTGCAACATCCTTCTCATCCACACCCAGGACGATATGTGTGAGCGCGCAGATAATGCCTGTGCGGTCTTTACCGGCAGCGCAGTGAACCACCGCAGCGCCTTCCCCGCCTTCACGCGCCAGCCCGTCAAACCAGGCGCGGAACAGCGCGATATGGTGCTCTTTGAACGGCGCCGCGCGATAGTATTTCGTCATATAGCCTTCGATGGACTCCGGCGTGACATTGTCACCCTGGAGAGCAGCGATATGCGCTGGCACTTCTTCGCGGCCACCTTCATGGCTGATCTGCTCGACATGCTCGGCTGGCCAGCGATTTGGCTGACGGTCGCGCTCATCAGGGCGGCGAAGATCGATGTGATAGGAAACGCCAAGAGAATCGAGAAACGCTACATCCTTGTCGGTCGCTTCATTGTAATGGCCTGACCGAAACAGAAGACCCGGACGGATCACACCATTGGGCGTGGCGTAGCCACCGAAATCCCGGAAGTTGCGCACACCTTCCAGCGGTTTGACTCGATCTTCCATTTCCATCCCCTGTTTCGTGATTTTCACAAGAGCCCTAAATCAGAAGGCGGGCGCCTGAAACCCCCAAAAACACTTTCACAAGCTTCCGCGATATCAAGAATACGTGCGTCTTCGCCCTGCGCGCCGATAATCTGCATGCCGACAGGCAGACCCTCACGGGTCCGTCCCATGGGAATGGTGACCACCGGCAAATGGCAGGCTGTCGCAAGGGCAATCCAGGTGAGATGCGTGCCATAAGGCACTTTCTCGCCATTCACATCGAGCTTGCGGGACAGCACATTGCCGCGCGGCTTGTGTTCGAAAGCCGGTGTCGGAGAGACCGGCATGATCAGCGCATCGTACGACTCAAAAAAGGCGCGCATCATGCCTTTCAGAGCGGCGCGTCGACCATCCGCCTGCATCCACTCGACATGGGTCTGGCTTGCCTTGATCGCCCAGTTGCGCGCCGTGAACGGGTTCTTCGAGAAGGACTGCAACAGCTTCAGCACCGGCCGGATGGTTCGAATGCCCATCATTTCCAGATTCGAGGCTTCCATGGCCGTGACCGGGATCAGCAGGGACAGATACACATCGATCAGCTCATCCGGATCGAGATCCGGCATGGCCATAGTCATGTCTGCGCCAATGGAATCGAGCTCATGGCTGGCGACCCGCAGGATATCGGTAATCTCCCGGTCGAGCGGCCAGCCTTCATTCTCTGGCCAGACCGCAAGTCGGACACCATGCAGGTGAAGATTGGGGCGACCACCCTGCGTCGCGCCATGCTGAATAACCGAACGCAGCAGTTTCAGGTCCCGGACGGTCCGCGCCATCGGGCCAACAACATTCAGATCGACCTCGCCGCGATATTCCGGCGCGGGCGGGATATGGCCATATTGCGAGATGACGCCATAGGTCGGTTTCAGCGAACACACCCCGGTGAAATGAGCCGGGATGCGCAGCGACCCGCCAATATCCGAACCCACTTCCAGAGGCGTCATGCCGGAAGCGAGCGATGCAGCGGCGCCGCCTGATGACCCGCCCGGCGTGCGCGTCAGATCATACGGGTTGTTGGTCGCCCCGGAGAGCTTGTTACCGCTTTGCCAGTCACTGGCGAGATAAGGCACATTCGTCTTGCCCCAGATAACGGCCCCAGCCGCTTTCAATCGCCTGACAACATCTGCATCCGGCACGGGTCTGGAGCGGCTTGCATATTGCGGCGCCCCGGCGCTTGCCGGCATGTTATCAACGTCGAGCGTATCCTTGATGGTCATAGGCAGGCCGTGCAACGGACCCAGCACATTGCCATCGGCCCGCTTGCCGTCGAGCGCATTCGCGCGTTCGCGGGCGCGCTCAATATCGGTCTTGATAATGGCGTTCAGATGCCTGTTGACGCTCTTGAAGCGACGAATATGGGCATCCAGCAATTCAAGAGATGTGATGCGGCCCGCTTCCAGGGCTTCCATTTGTCGCCAGGCCGGTTGAAAGCAGAGCTCGCTCACAGGCCGAGGACATGCTTCATGGAATACCAGCCTGCCGGTTTGCCGACAGCCCACTGCGCCGCTTTCATGGCGCCGCGCGCAAACACCCGGCGATCAAGCGCCGTATGCGAAAGGCTGAGCACTTCTTCCATCGCGCCGAAGCTGACCTCGTGCTCACCGATCACGCCGCCGGAACGACGCACGGAAAATCCGATCTTGCCTTCAGGTCGCTCGCCGGTGACGCCATCATAAGGCGGCAGACGCAAGTCATCGAGCGGCGCACCGCACCCGTCAGCAGCCGCCTCACCCAGCAGAAGCGCCGTCCCGGAAGGCGCATCCACCTTGTGCCTGTGGTGTGTCTCCAGCACTTCAATATCCCATTCCGGACCGAGTGACTTCGCCGCGCGGCGAACGAGTTCGGCCAGCATGTTCACCCCAAGCGAAAAATTCCCCGAAAAGACGATCGCGTAATGCTGCGACCATTCCTGAAGGGCGAGTAACTCATCCTGCGTGAAGCCTGTTGTACCAATCACCACGGCTTTCACGCCTGTGCCCTTGAGCGCAGACAAAGCCGACAAGGTCGCCTGAGGCCGGGTAAAATCCACATAGGCATGGGCGCCCTGCGCCGCTGCTTCCAGATCGGTTGTCAGCTGAACGCCGGTATCACGCTCGCCCAGAATCTCTCCGATATCCTTACCAATGCCGGGGAAAACAGGGGCCTCGGTCGCGCCGAACAGCTCAAGATCCGGATCAGACAGGGCCAGTCCGCTTAACGCCTGACCCATGCGGCCAGCCGCGCCAGCAACAACAATTCGCGTAGGTGATTTTTCGGTCATGACTCTATAGAGACGGCGTTCTACAAAACGTCAATCCGGATTTGAGTCTCGGTCTGGCCATGACCGACAAAGCGCAACAGTCTTTGCGCGCAGTGTGAGAGTGACATCATGATTTTCAACCTGTTTGGATCGAAATCAAGGACCCGGGTCCGGAAGATCACGCTCCATATCGGGTATGAAAAATGCGGCTCAAAGAGCATTCAGCGGTTTTTGCATTCGAACCGGACGCGCTTGTCGGAACAAGGGTTTGAAACAACGGACGTCACCAAAGTCAGCACCTATGACCTGGCGCTGATGGCTTATGCCGGCATGCCGGGCTTTCGCGACATATTCAGCAATCGGACAGGAAAAAACTTCTCAACGGATGGCGCGCTGCGCCAGTCTATCGATGCCAGTCTTCGCAAGGCGTTTGCCTCAGAACCCGAAGCGCATTGGCTGTTTTCCTTTGAGGGCCTGCTCCATGTGCCCCCGGCTGGGATTGTGCGCCTGAGAAAACTGCTCACCACCTTCTGCGATGAGATCTCCATTGTGTGTTTCGTGCGCCGACAGGACCGTCAGGCCATTAGCGGATACACAACGCGGCTTCGCAATGATGGTCTCACCCTCCGCTCCCCGCTCGCAAACATAGATGGCGGCCCCGTCGGCATTGATTACTTTGCCTGTCTGGAAAACTGGCGCGCCGCATTTGGACGCGAAGCCCTCAGCGTTTATGCCTTTGAAGACAATACCGATGTTGTTGAGGTCATCGCAGACCATCTCGGGCTCGACACCGACGGTCTGACCTTCCCGGAACGGGAGAACACATCCCTGTCCGCCCATAGCCAGGAAATCCTGCGCAGCTTTAACGACCTACATAACAATCAGGCCGATTTTCAGGATCATCTGCCAGAGCTACGCGCAAAGCTGAGGGCCATTCTGCCCAAAGGGCTGGGACGCCTGCCAACGCGCGCAGAAGTGCACGCATATCTGACGCGCTTCGAAACCGGAAATGAGGACCTGCGCGGCACGTATCTGCCAGAAGGCAGCGCCTTTTACCGCGAACTTCTGGACTATCCGGAAACCGAGCAGATCGAACGGGTCAGTCGCGAGGAAGTGGACGCCTGGGTCCAGAAAGCGGCCCTGGCCGCCGGTATCGAACTCGCGCCGCGCTAACCGCGCCGGAAAATCGCTTTCACGCGCTCGACCAGAGAATATTGCCGCGCCCATTCGCGATACATCTCGCGATCCTTTTCCCGCTGCGCCTGTTCTTCAGCTGTAAAGGCTTTCAGATCGGACGCGATCCGGTCAGCATCAATGCTGGCAAGATGGCGTGCCTGAAAGGTCTCGATCAGGTCGCGCTCATTGTCACAAACGGTGCCATCCTGCTGAAAAATGGTGTTGGCCATATCAATCAGGCGTGCGCGGTCATGCGGATTGGAAATGTCTGCCCAGATGGCATCCAGCGACACCGGGTGGTCGACCTGATTGTTCAGATCAGACCGATCAGCATCACGCAAACCCTGATGGGTATTGATGATGTGGTGGAGCGTTTCTTTTTCGTCCGGATGAAGCTCATGGTCGGACCATGCGAGCGCAATCAGGCCACGATAAAGCGCCAGCTTGCTGGCTTTCTGGTCTTCGATAACGGCTTCAGACATGGTCCCACTCCTGATTTCCTGATCGGAAACTAGGTTCAGAACCTTAATTTCAGGCGAATCCGGAAGGCGGAAATGGCGCGATCAGATCTCGCCAGATCGGTCTAGTCCTCGATGTAAACGAAGGCGTCATCAGATGTTTCGATATGCCCGACGCCCGGAAACGGGAAGTGATAGGCATAGATCTGTTCACCGCTCTCTGCGAGTTCAGCAAGCAGCGCTTCACGGCTGGCGCGTGCTGTTGGCTCATCGGTGTCAAAATTGATCTTCCAGCCCGGATGACCCACCGAAATGACGAAATGGTGCACGGAATCGCCCACATAGAGCAGCGTCTCTTCACCAGACGCAATGCGGAAGGCCGAGTGACCTGGCGTGTGGCCCGCAACCTCAACGGCCGTCACCATGCCCGGAACGATCTCTTCGCCTGGCGTGAAGGTTTCAACAACCGGCTCGATCACGCTGACAATGCCCGCCTGCTCTTCATTTTCCTGCATGAACGCCCATTCTGATTCCGACATGAGAATGCTGGCATTCGGGAATGCGAGCGCGCCGTCCTTAACGAGGCCGCCCACATGGTCGAAATGCGAGTGCGAAATCAGGATCATTGAAATGTCGGCTGGCGCGACGCCTGCCGCGTCCATCGAGGTCATCAGGTTGCCAGCCGGTGGACCGCCCGTGCCTGCATCGAACAGGATCGTCGCTTCAGGCGTCTTCAGCACCATTGGGTGCAGGGAAAGGCTCAGCGTTTCGCTTTCCAGGCCTGCGCTCTCAAGCGCAGCGGACACGTCTTCGACAGGTTGCTGATTGAAAGGCGAATCCGCGACCGGCATGGTGAAACCACCATCAACGAGCGCAATCGCTTCGAGCTCACCGATCGCAAAGGTCACGACCTCATCGGTGCTGGCCGCCATGGTTTCGGTCGGCTCCGGCGTCGGTGTCGGTTCAGCCGTTTCTGTCACCTCAGGCGTTGGCTCCGGCTCAGGCGCCGGGGCAGGTTCCTGAGAACAGCCTGCGATCATGAGTGCGAGAAAACTGGCGGAAAGAAGGCTGATGGATTTCATGAAAAAAAGGCCCCTGCGTTTTGAACGGCGGGGCCTTTCTACCAGACCCCTGCTCCACTCTCAAAGCACGGGCCTCACGAAAGTTCCAAATCTTTCGAATAAGCCTGCTTAACGCGCCTCGTCTGCGTCGGTGAGATCTTCCCAGAACTTCTTGACCTTGCCGAGAAAGCCATTGCTTTCCGGGTTACAGTCTTCACTGGATTCGTCACAGAATTCCTGAAGCAGTTTTTTCTGCCGGTCGGACAGATTGCGAGGCGTTTCCACGAACAGCTCAACGAACAGATCGCCGCGTGCACCGCCGCGCAGGGTCGTCATGCCTTTGCCGCGCAGGCGCATCCGTCGTCCGGTTTGTGCGCCTTCCGGAATGGTGATGCGTGAACGCCCGCCATCTACGGTCGGAATTTCGATCTCGCCGCCCAGTGCCGCCTTGGTCATCGGAACCGGTGTGCGGCAATAAAGGTTCGGGCCATCACGCTCGAACAATTCATGCTCGCGGATTTCCACGAAGATATAAAGATCGCCATGCACAGCGCCCGGACCACCCGGATCACCCTGACCAGACAGGCGGATCTGCTGTCCGCTCTCAATGCCGGCCGGAATGTTGAGCGATAGCGTGCGCTCTTTCTGGACCGATCCACGTCCCGCACACTGGCGGCATGGATCCTTGATCACCTCACCGCGGCCTGCACATTTCGGGCAGGAGCGTTCCATGGTGAAGAAACCCTGCTGAACGCGGACGCGGCCGCGGCCATGACAGCTCGGACATTGTTCCGGGCTGGAGCCCGGCTCCGCACCCGACCCATCGCAGTGATCGCAGGTTTCAGCGCCAGGGAGCTGGATTTCCATCTCCTTGCCGTTGAATGCCTCTTCCAGCGAGATTTCCAGATCATAGCGCAGATCTGCGCCGCGCGCCTGACGACGTGCCTGGCCACCCCCGCGTGCGCCACCGAAGAATTCTGAGAAGATATCGCCAAAGATGTCGCCGGGATCGACGCCCGCGCCAAACGGATTGCCACCGCCTGCGCCGCCGCCACCCTGTTCAAAGGCAGCATGGCCATAACGGTCATAGGCTGCGCGTTTTTCCTGATCAGACAGGATCGCGTAAGCCTCGCCAGCTTCCTTGAACTTGGCTTCAGCGCCAGGATCATCCGGATTGCGGTCCGGGTGATACTTCATCGCGAGCTTGCGATAAGCGCTCTTGATTTGTTTGCTATCGGCATCGCGAGAGACGCCGAGCACCTCGTAGAAACAGAGTTTTGCCATTAGTCAGTCCCGCGGAATATCTCGCCGATCGGAGAGATCATTCGACGTTTTGAGAGTCGTAATAAGAAAGACAGCCATTCACAGCGCGCGGAAAATCCGCTTCACCGCGTTTTATGGAGGCTTTGAAGCCGGCCATATACACGGCTTTCTGCGCCTGAAATTCGTCGCTGTCGTCCGCTATGCCCCGTGAGGAGAACCAGTCGGCAACCCGGCGGTATCGAACCGAGTCAGCAGGCGCGAGTGTCCCCTCGCCTGCTTTCAGAGACAGAGCCACATGACATAATGCAGCATTGTCAGCGACAGATTTGGCGTCCTGCGCCAGAGCCGGAGCCAGGAGAGACGTGGTGGCAAGCATGCTTATCAGCGTTGATCTGATCCAGCGATTTCCTGCCATATGCGACTCTCCCTTACGCTCGGTTCAGACGATTAAGCAGACTTCTTGTCGTCGCCAACGTCTTCGAAGTCAGCGTCGATGATGTCGTCATCGCCCTCTTCCTTCGCAGCATCAGCCGCCGCAGCGGATTCGCCTTCAGCCTGAGCAGATGCATAGATCGCCTCGCCAAGCTTCATGCTGGCTTGCATCAGCGCCTGGGTTTTGGCCTGGATGTCTTCCAGATCTTCGCCTTCAGCCGCTGTCTTCAGGTCAGCCATTGCGCTTTCAATGTCGCCTTTGACCGATGCATCAACCTTGTCGCCATGCTCATCGAGCTGCTTCTCGGTTGAGTGGACCATGGCTTCCGCGTTGTTTTTCGCTTCAACGAGTTCACGACGTTTCTTGTCCGCATCCGCATTCGCTTCAGCGTCTTTCATCATGTTGTTGATCTCGTCGTCAGACAGGCCGCCATTCGCCTGAATGGTGATCTTCTGCTCTTTGTTGGTCGCCTTGTCTTTCGCAGACACATTCACGATGCCGTTGGCGTCGATGTCGAATGTGACTTCGATCTGCGGCATGCCACGTGGTGCAGGTGGAATACCTTCAAGGTTGAACTGACCAAGCATCTTGTTGTCAGCGGCCATTTCGCGCTCACCCTGGAAGACACGGATCGTCACGGCAGGCTGGTTATCGTCAGCCGTCGAGAAGACCTGAGACTTCTTGGTCGGGATCGTCGTGTTACGGTCGATGAGGCGTGTGAAGACACCGCCCAGTGTTTCGATACCGAGCGACAGAGGCGTTACGTCGAGCAGAACAACGTCTTTCACGTCGCCTTGCAGAACGCCGGCCTGGATCGCAGCACCCAGAGCAACCACTTCGTCCGGGTTCACACCCTTGTGCGGGTCACGGCCGAAGAATTTCTTCACGGCTTCCTGAACCGCTGGCATGCGGGTCATACCACCGACCAGAACCACATCGTCGATTTCGCCAGCAGACTTGCCCGCGTCAGACAGAGCTTTTTTGCAAGGCTCGATCGTACGTTTCACGAGGTCTTCAACCAGGCTCTCGAACTTCGCACGGGACAGTTTGATGTTCAGGTGCTTCGGACCCGTTGCGTCAGCCGTGATGAATGGCAGGTTCACTTCATACTGAGACGCAGAAGACAGTTCTTTCTTCGCTTTCTCAGCTTCGTCTTTCAGACGCTGAAGGGCCATTTTGTCGGCTTTCAGGTCGATGCCATTATCTTTTTTGAACTCTTCAGCGAGGTAGTCGACAATGCGAATGTCGAAGTCTTCACCACCGAGGAAAGTGTCACCATTCGTCGACAGAACTTCGAAAACGCCGTCGCCAATCTCGAGGATCGAGACGTCGAATGTACCGCCGCCAAGGTCATAAACAGCAATCGTCTTGCTCTCATCAGCCTTGTCGAGGCCATAAGCGAGCGCAGCCGCTGTCGGCTCGTTGATGATGCGCAGCACTTCAAGGCCAGCGATTTTACCCGCGTCCTTGGTTGCCTGACGCTGAGCGTCGTTAAAGTAAGCCGGAACCGTGATAACGGCCTGTTCGACTTTCTCACCGAGATACGCCTCAGCGGTCTCTTTCATCTTGGTCAGAATGAAAGAAGAGATCTCTTGTGGTGAGTAATCCTTGTCGCGGCCTTTGACCCATGCATCGCCGTTATTGCCTTTGACGATTTCAAACGGGACGAGGCCTTTGTCTTTTTCCACTGTCGGATCGCCATATGTGCGACCGATCAGACGTTTGATCGCGAAGAAGGTCTGCTCAGGGTTAGTCACCGCCTGGCGCCGTGCAGGCATGCCGATCAGCCGTTCACCATTCTCTGCGAAAGCAACCACGGATGGCGTGGTGCGTGCACCTTCTGCGTTTTCAATTACCTTGGCGTCCTTACCGTCCATGACGGCAACGCAGGAGTTGGTGGTACCAAGGTCAATACCGATAATCTTACCCATTACTTCTCAATCCTCTTTTTAGCCGCCACCGGCCGTTTTATCGGCCTGCTATGCAGCACCCCAGCTCGATGGCTCTTCTGCGGAATGTTTTGCGAGGAGCGGAACTCCTCACCGTTCGAGCGAGATATGGGAAACAAAATCGAAGGCTCAAGGGAACAAATTGGATTCAATCACAATCTCGTGTCTGGAAAACGCAGTCAGGCGGTGATTCACCCCTGATCATCGCCAGATTGCTGGAAATACTGACGTATTAGCCGAGTGTAGGACTCGGTTTTTCATGCTATTTTTTATTTCGAGGAGACGCAAACTTGGAGATTCGGCCGAACGGCGCACAGCTTTTCAGCGGGTATCTGAACCGCGCGGCCCAGGAATCCCTGCGTGATGACATTCGCGATCTGGTCGCCCTGGCGCCTCTTTATCGCCCCACCATGCCGGGTAGCGGCAAGCCGCTTTCCGTGCGGATGAGCAATGCGGGCGAGGTCGGCTGGGTCAGTGACCAGACCGGGTATCGCTATCAACCCCGCCATCCGGTCACCGGAACGCCCTGGCCCGATATTCCAGACAGCCTCCTGACAATATGGACCGAGCTGGTGGCGCAGCCCCATGCGCGTCCGGACGCCTGCCTGATCAATTTTTACGACCCATCAGCGCGGATGGGCCTGCATCAGGACCGCGATGAGCAGGACTTTTCCTGCCCTGTCCTCTCGATTTCCCTTGGGGATGATGCCCTCTTCCGGCTTGGCGGGACGACCCGTCGCGGCAAAACCCAGAGCTTCAGGCTCCGCTCCGGTGATATCATGTTGCTCGCAGGCGAAGACCGCCTCGCCTATCACGGCATAGACAGGATCTATCCCGCCACCTCATCCCTCCTCAAACAGGGCGGCCGGATCAACATCACAATGCGCAAGGCGCTCTAGCCGCCGTAGGATGCACTGAGGGACGAAGTGCATCAATCAAACCATCCCCGCGTCGAAGCCAGAATCGAACGGCCTGAACCAAACTAATCCCACCCTACCCTGGCCGGGCCTAAACTTGGTGCATGACCCAAGCGCCCGCATCTGCCAATGCTTACGCCTCTCTGAGCCTTGCTCAGCTGATCGGCCTGAATCTGGCCCGGCTTTATGCCTGGCTTGTGCGCTTTGAGGCGTCAGGCCAGAGCCATATCCCCACCGACATCGCGAGTATGGTTTTCGCAACGGATGCGATGGTTCACGCTTTCATCCGATTGCTGGCGTCCGAGCAGCTGGAGCGCGCGGGCTTCGTGCTCGCCGCACGTGCCATGCGCGACATATCTAATTACTCTCTTGGCCCTAAGGGCGGCACAGAACGGAGTTCGTGGGGTCACGAGCAAAGCGAAGGCGCAGCAGACCCGAGGTCACGAGGAGCGTCTGCGAGCACGCAAAAAAAGCGCGCTAAGGGCCCCCCAGAACGGAGTTCGCGGCGTCACGAGAAAGCAGCCCTGAGCGCGCTCTATGCGGACGAAACGTTCGCGAGAGCAAACAAAAATGCGGAAGGCGCAGCAGACCCGAGGTCACGAGGCGCGTCTGCAAGCACAGGATCAGACCTGCTCGCACGCCTTGAAACGACCATCGAAACCTTCGAACGGGCCGAGACCCTCGCAAGCGATCTTGCCCGCATCATCCTCTGTGCCTGGTGCTATCTTTGTCCGGAAACACGCCGCGCAAAGGCATTTCGTCCTGGCAAAACAAACCGCCCAGTCCCGGCATTCCTGGGGGCAGATCTGCACCTGATGGACCCATGGCCGCCGCCCGACCCGCCGGGTCCGGGCCTCGCTCATTTCTGCGGTCGATAATCCCCCGCCTTAACGCGAAAAACATTGAGCCCTGAAACACGCGGCAGAGCATGCCTCTGCGGCGGCAAACGCGCATCCGAAACATCGCCGCTTTGCCCGGCACCGCAGTCATGCGCAGATATGGGCCGCGCGGATCCAGCGTCTCAATAATCTGTCTATATCAGCTATATGAAGTTTCAATTTGCGAATTATTCGCAACAATATCATCTTCCATGCATTGCTTCTGGTGGAGCGGACTGGAGATGACCATGCTGAAGACCCTGACATATGGTGCCATGCACCTGACCGTCGCCATTGCGGTCGCGTTCGCATTGACGCGAAACTGGCATGCTGCGCTCGCCATCGGCCTGATTGAGCCGGTGGTTCAGACAGTCGCCTACACATTTCACGAACGCTTATGGGAGCGGTTTCGCAGCTCAAAGCCTGAGGAAAAGCGCGAAGCGCCCGACCTCTCGGCCAGAGAGCCAGCCTTCAGCGGGTCTTAAGATCCGCTTCGGGCTGGCACAGACCTCAGCCAAACCGATAACCGGAAACGGCCTTGCCCAGAACATCACCTGAATAGGCGTGCGTGGCCGGTTCACCATCGGCCGCGCCTGCGGCCACCATCAGCGGCAATAAATGTTCCGGTGTCGGATGCGACTGGATGGCGCCAGGCGCAGAACGCCACTGATTGAGCCGCTCATGGCGCTTTTCCGTCGACATCACCGAATCCGTCAGCCAGTCATCAAACGCCTTGGCTTCCGGCTTGTCCATGGGCGAGAAGAAGGCCCGCAAATTGTGATAGCTGAGGCCCGATCCGACAATCAGCACGCCATCATCGCGCAGGGGTTTGAGCGCCTGTCCGAGCTTGTAATGCTCATCCGGGTCGTTCGAAGACAGCATGGAGAGCTGAACCATCGGCACATCTGCCTCCGGATAGATCAGCTTGAAGGGAATGAAGACACCATGGTCGAGACCGCGCTGGCTCTCTTCCGCTGTCTCAAAACCGCCTGCTTTCAGATGGGTCTGGATCTCTTTTGCGAGTTCCGGCACGCCTGCCACCGGATAGGTCAGCTGATAGGTGTGGTCCGGAAAGCCGTAATAATCGAAAAGGAGGTCCGGTTTCGGATTGGTATGAACCGTCGGGACGCGTGTCTGCCAATGGGCGGAAATCACGATCACGGCACGCGGGCGGCGACCGAGATCGCTATCAATCCCTTTCAGAAAGTCGGCCATATTGTCCCACATGTCTTTCGGCATGCCTGGAGGCGTGTCCATGAAGAAACAGGGACCGCCGCCATGCGGAATGAAATAGGTTGGCCAGCGTGATGCACTCATCGTTTTGCTCACTTTGCTCTAACGTTGAGCCATAGATGCGCATTTCCAATTCCGCGAAAAAGAGGCCCTATGGAAAGGGGGTCTTTCCATAATGTGGAAATAATCGCGGCTCAGCTGGCGATCAGACCCGCACCGACATAGAGCGCAAAGGCAATAGCAGCGGTAACCAGCGCATAGGGCAATTGAGTCCGCACATGCGAGAGGTGCTCACATCCGGACGCCACGCTGGCGATCAGAGAAGTGTCTGAAATCGGCGAGCAGTGGTCACCAAAAACCCCGCCGCCAAGCACCGCGGCGAGGGCGAGCGCCGGTGGAATGCCAAGCGCCTGCGCCAGCGGCATCGCGATCGGGATGAGAATGCCATATGTGCCCCAGCTCGTGCCGGTCATGAAGCTGGTAATGCCAGCGGCCAGAAACAGAATGGCCGGAACCAGAAAGGCAGGCAAAGAGCCTGCTGCCATGGAGGCAATCACTTCACCCGTGCCGAGTGCTTTCAGAGAGCTGCCCAAAGCGATCGACAACAGGAGCACCGTCACCATGGGCACCATTTCTCCGATCCCGGAAAACGCCTTATCCTGCAGCTCACTTGCCTTGAACACCTTGTCAAAGAACAGCATGGCGCCGCACACGAGGATCGCCAGACAGATCGCCCAAAGAATGGAGCGCGCGCCATCACCATCGGTTATATTGCCATTGCCCGTCCAGGCCATGAAGCCGAGCGCTCCGACGACCATGACAAGCACCGGCAGCCACATATATCGTGACTTGGTCGGGGCCGGACCTGTCTCCATCACGCTGTTGTCGACTTTCTCGTCGGCGGTGCGCATCGGCCCGAAAACCCGGCCAACAATGGCCGTCATATAGACGCCGATCAGCGTGAGAATGGCATAGAAATTCCAGGGAATAGACCCGAGCACCACATCAAGCGGCTGATCAAAATTATAATCCGAAACTAGGCTGAGCGCATAAGCGCCCCAGCCGTTGAGCAGGATCAGAACGCTGACAGGCGCACTTGTTGAGTCAATCATGTAAGCGAGGCGCTCGCGCGACAGGCCATGAGAATCATAAAGCGGTCTGCCCAGAACACCCGACGAGAGCAGGCTGACATTTGTCTCGATGAAGATCAGCGTGCCGGTGCCGGCGACAGCGAGCTCGGCTTTGCGCCGGCTTCCGGCAATGCCGGATCTGATCAGCTTTTGCGCGGTTGCCGCAACGCCGCCAGACTCGCGCATATAGGCAATCAGCGCGCCGATCAGCAGGCAGAAGACAAGGATCTGAGTGTTATATGCGCTTTGAAAAACACCGATATTCCGGTCGATCACACCGATCAGGCCGAGGCCCGGATTGAAGCTCGCAATCAGCGTTTCGGACAGAAACAGCGCGACCAGAAGCGCGGCGTAAACATTGCGCCAGACAATCGCCACGAGGATTGCCGCCACGGGTGGAATGATTGTGAGAATGTCCATGCAGATGCCCCGGTCAGATCAACCCCGAGACTGAGACAGAAACCGGAGCATAGCCAGAGGTTGAGAGAAAAAATGCCAGATACGCAAGGCTCTGAGGCAAGAACGGGCAGAATTTCGCGCAAGGAGAATTCCGGGTGGCTTAATCTGCTTTCAAGCCGGAAAAAGCGGCCGTGTTCCTGATGGAAGGCTCCGTAAGCTTTACCGATATCAAATATCTACGTATGATAGAAGTTTATTCACTAATAGCGGTTCTAGAGGCGGAAATGTACAGATCGCGACCTTTGGCACTGGCCATTCTGGTCGGCAGCTTGCTGCCTTCGGCTGGAGCGCAGGACACTGTATGCTTCGGTCTGAACTGCCAGTCCGTCAATGGCAGCCTGCCTGATGTTTTCGACGTCTATAACCAGTTGGGCCAACTGAACGCTTACAATGCGCGCCAGACATTTGACTATCTTGGGCTTGGCGATGACGAAACGCGCGAACAATGCATTCAGCGCTGTCAGCAGGAATTCTCAGAATGGCTCAACGCATGTTCGGCGTCATATCCACCCGCTGACCCGAATGAAGATGTTGCGGTCGCGCAGGGGCGCCTGAATTGTGCGGCAGAGGGAGATCGTCGCCAACGCGAATGTCTGGCGCCTGCCAATTTCTCTCAATGCCCTTGAGCTGGGCGCAGCAGCGCAAAACTTCCAGCAAAAAAGCCGCTTCGGCGATGTACTGAAGCGGCTTTTCGAAAGTATAGTCCGGCGACTTAGTTTGCAGGACCGGTGCTGACGGCCACCATCGCCGCGCGCAGCGTACGGTTTCCGATCTTCCAGCCCGACTGGAATGTTGCCGCAACCTTGCCGGAAGGATGCTCAGACGGCATCTGGCTGACCGCCTGATGCATGTTCGGATCAAAATCAGAACCCGGCGCGGCATCAATCGCCGTTACGCCATGACGCGCGAGCGCGGAATGAAGCTCTTTCTGGATCGCCTCAACGCCGACCAGCAGGTTCTTGCCCGCATCAGACAAACCGCTGCGTTCTTCTTCCGGCAAGGCGTCGAGCGCGCGAGCGAAATTGTCGGAAACCGGCAGAAGATCGCCTGCGAACTTCTCAATGGCATAGACGCGGGCATCTGCGACCTGACGGTCTGCACGCTTGCGCAGATTGTCCATCTCCGCATGCGCGCGAACAAATTTGTCTTTCAGGTCCGCATTCTCAGCTGCGAGCATCTGAAACCGTTCTTCAAGCGAAAGCTCTTCTTCTTTGGCTTTTGCGTCCATTTCGTCAGCAGCCGCTTCCATCGCTTCGGCCATGTCAGCCGCAGCGTCACTCATTTCGACTGTATCGTCTTCAGGGCGCGATGTGTCGTTCGCTTCACTCATTCCTTAACCATCCCGTTTCTGTCGGCCGTCCAGAAGCTGGCCAACGACTTTGGCTGTATAGTCCACCATGGGTATCACGCGAGCATAATTCAAACTCGTTGGTCCGATTACGCCGAGCGCGCCCACAACTTTTCGATCGCTGTTCATATAGGAAGAGACGATCAGGCTGGAACCCGAAAGTGAGAAAAGAGGGTTCTCTGAGCCGATAAAAATACGCGCACCGGTCGCATCACGGGTCGAATCCAGCACACCCAGCATGCTTTTCTTGCGCTCCAGCTCATCAAACAGATGTCCGATACGCTGTAAATCTTCCTGGGCACTCGCATTTTCGAGCAGGCGCGAGCGCCCGCGAACAATCAGTGAGCGTCCTCTTTCCGGGTCCTCACCCGACCATTCGACGACGCCGAGCTGAATAAGACTTTGCGCAGCCGCATCGAGCTGGGCCCGTTTGGCCCGGAGTTCTGCCTCGATTTCAGCGCGCGCCTCGGCAAGTCGGCGCCCCCGCATGCGCGCGGTGAGATAATTGCTCGCCTCAATGAGGGAGGTTGGTCCGACATTTCCGGCAAGATCCAGAATGCGGTTCTGCACGTCACCGGAATCAGAAACCAGAATACAAAGTGCCTGGGTCGGCCCAAGCGGAATGAACTCCACCTGACGGATCGGATCATCACTGGTCGGCGAGGCGACCAGGCTCGCGCCATTGGTCAGACCTGAAAGCACTTCAGAGGCTTCATTCAGGACATCACGCATTTCATGACCGGCTGCGGCAAGACGGGAATCGATCTCTTCCCTGTCCGCATCGGTGATCTCACCCACCTGAAGAAGGCTGTCGATAAAGAAGCGCAGGCCCGCCTGGCTGGGCTGGCGTCCCGCACTGATATGTGGCGCATCAAGAAGTCCAAGCGCAACCAGATCAGACATCACATTGCGGATAGAGGCTGGCGAGAGCTGCACACCGCGCTTTGAAAGCGTACGAGACCCGACCGGCTCACCCGTCTCGAGATAGGTCTCGACAATGGTTTTAAAGATATCTCTGGATCGACGATCGAGCGTCTGTAACGTTGTCATGTTTGCCACGTCCGAACGATTCCTGCTTCTAGACCCTCAGATTTGCGATCTGTTCGCCAAATTGCAAGTCAAACGGGCTATACCATGGACCTGAAACGCAGAGCGCATTAGGAGTGTGCCGATTTCATAACAGGAGAGACCTCATGCGCCCATCAGGCCGCGCCCCCGACGCACTTCGTACGATCAGCCTCGAAACCGGCGTCAGCGCCTATGCCGAAGGGTCCTGCCTTGCCAAGTTCGGCAACACGCACGTTCTTTGCACGGCAAGCTGGGAATCGAAAGTTCCTGGCTGGATGAAAGGCAAAGGCGAAGGCTGGGTCACTGGCGAATATGGCATGTTGCCCCGCGCGACCCACACGCGCGGCTCGCGCGAAGCGGCACGCGGCAAGCAATCCGGGCGGACGCAGGAAATTCAGCGCCTGATCGGTCGCTCTCTTCGCGCCGTAACCGATCTGAAAGCGCTGGGTGAAAACCAGATCACGATTGACTGCGATGTCATTCAGGCAGATGGCGGCACGCGAACCGCTTCCATTACGGGCGGTTATGTTGCGCTGGCACTTGCCTGCAAATACCTCGTGAAAGAAGGTGTGATCAGCACATTCCCGCTGACAGCGCAGGCGGCTGCAATCTCCTGCGGCGTCTACAAGGACACACCGGTTCTTGACCTCGACTATCCAGAAGACTCCGAAGGCGAGGTTGATGCCAATTTCGTCATGACGTCAGACGGCAATATCATCGAAATTCAGGGCACAGGCGAAGAGCGCAGTTTTACACGAGACGAATTCGCGGCCATGATGGATCTGGCCAGCAAGGGCTGCGGTGAATTGTTCGAGGCGCAGCGCAAAGCGCTTGGCGAATAGCGACACATAAACGTGTCCCCGGCGTCACCGGGGGCACCCTTTGCCCTGATTACAGGTCAAACCGGCCAGATTTAGGGTCTTTTTTGACACCGTCTGGCTTGAAGACGCGGCCATTCATGACCGCATAGACGCCCGGCGGTAAGGTCTGCGCCGCAATGATGGCGCCGCCGACATTGAAGCCTGCATCGGATTTACCAAGCGCAAAAGGTCGGAGCGCGCCTGTCAGAACCACAGTTTTGTCGCCGGTTTTGCCATCAAGAAAGCGAGCCGTCTGATCCATTGTTCCGGTGCCATGCGTGATCACGACATGCTGTTCCGGCACGATTTTCACGGCACCGAGAATCTGTTCGCGATGCGCTTCGGTCATGTCGAGGCTGTCGAGACTCATAATGGGCTGCACGCGCGGAAAATGCGTGCGCGCAATTCGCAGAAGTTCCGGCACATTGGTGACATTCTCTGCCCCAAGCACCAGGCTTTCCGTGAATGTATCATGATCTTTGTCGAGCGTGCCGCCCGTGGTGAGAATGACGAGGTTTTCCATTCCGCCCCCCTAATCGCCGCATGCGTATCTGTCCACGGGATTCTTCATGCGGTCAGGATGGGTGGCTAAAGCTGCTCACTGGCGAGATAGATCCAGACGGATGCGCAGAACGCCCAGAGAAGACAGGCGAAGAATCCCCATTTCCAGTATTTCTGATTGGCGAGAAAGCGATAGCGATTGCCAAACACCGGGCGCATACGCGCAGAGCGCCAACGCCCAGCAAATACGGCACGGGCCAGACGCCAGGCCACGATAAACAGCATGAGGGGGATAAAGGCGATGAAGTATTCGCTGTTCTGACGCACCAGCATGACGGGATTACCCGGCCACTTCCTGAACCGCCCCTTCATCCTCATCATAGACGAGCAGATCCGCAGGCTGGCAATCCAGCTCGCGGCACCGAGCTTCTAATGTCGAAAAGCGAACGGCCTTGGCCTTGCCCGTGATGAGAGTGACGAGGTTTTCCATGAAATCTGCCCTAAGCTGAACAGGATGAGGCTACAACCTGATTCAAAGCCGCTCAATATGTGCGAAACACATCCAGCGCGCTTGGCATATCGAACGTTACCGGTTCGCCGCTTTGCGCTGCCTTCACTGTTTTCGCGTGATAGATCGGCGCGGCCAGACGATACGCCACCACATAAGCGGTGAAGATCAATAGAAACAGCGGAATCATCGTAGCATTCGCTAGTACACTTAAAACTAGCATCAGCAGGGAAAGAAAAGTCAGAAAAAGAAAGCTGTTCATCGGCGCAAATGTTCTGACTTGAAAGCCAGTTTCTGTTTGCCTGATTTCGGTCTCAGGACCAATGGGGGCCAGAACAAACCCCGTCAGGACATCACGCGGTACGAATCCTCGACGAACAAAATTGGCATCCGTTTTCACAGACAATAAATCTGTTAGATATTCAGGAAACATGAAGGTGCGAAGCTGGCGGAAAAGCATCAGCTCGTCTACTCCGCGGCGGTTTTCGCTTCCTCGTCGTCCTCGGTGTCATAGGCGAGGAGGTCAGCGGGCTGGCAATCAAGCTCGCGGCAAAGTGCTTCCAATGTCGAAAAGCGAACAGCCTTCGCCTTCCCCGTCTTGAGAATGGACAGGTTCGCCAGCGTCACGCCGACCCGATCACTGAGCTCGGTCAGCGACATGCGGCGGTCTAAAAGGACACGATCTAGTGTAACTCGAATCGACATTCAGTGCTCAGATTGTCATCTTTTCTTCTTCGCGCAAGCGTGTCCCTTCGGCAAACACCTGACTTAGAACCCATAACGTAATAACAGCGACCCATGCAGCAAGGTTCACTGAAAAGTCTACAGATGTTTTAACTTCAAACATACCTGCAGCGATGCCGATTACATAGCGGCAAATTTCCATTCCGGCGACAATCATGGCCAGGCGGTTCAATCTGCGAGCATTTTCCGGAACAAACGGATCGCCATCGATCAGTGTCTGGAGAATTTTCTTCAATTGTCCGGCCATCAGAATGAAGCCGATAAACACGACAAACAGAATCGCGAAAGCGACGACATATGTCGGCAGCGGTACGCTTTCATAAACCTCAATGCCTGCGGCCTGAAACTCGCCGCCTGTGAGGTCAACAAAGATGAAGGCAGCGAGGACCACGGCGCTGCCAACAAATCCAATCCATCCAAGGACTGTGATAACCGTCATCAGAACGCTCAGTGCTGAAGCGGCTGATCCTTTTCCAAGAGCCCTTAATCCAGGCATGGTGATCCTTACTCCGGTTACTAATCCAGGGTCTGACTTGCAAAAGCCGAGCCAGACTTACATTCAAACACATACCTAGATGCTAAGTGGCTGAAAAGCCGTTGCCATTCCTGTAGCAATCATAAGCGGAACGCCGATATACACCAGATTGATAAGAACGTCAGTCAGGCTGGATTTATTGATAGTCATGTCTTTCTCTCTTTCTTCCTTTCATTTTGCAAGTCCCGGACCCGAGCTGGGCTCTGCTTTCTCAGAACCGTTCGGGGTTAATCCGTCTTGCCTTTTATCAATATGCATTTATCGAAAAACATCAAGAAAAAAGTTATCGAAAATCGATAATTTTTTTGCAGGAGACGAAAATGACCCAACGATTTCTTGAGCCGGGAGAGCTGGTGGCAGCCACCCACAACAAGGGAAAAGTGAAGGAACTCAAGGCTTTGTTCGAACCATTGGGGTTCGTCGTTCGCTCTGCCATCGAGTTGGACCTCGAAGAGCCTGAAGAAACCGAGGACAGCTTCACAGGCAATGCCATTCTGAAAGCAAAGGCCGCTGCGCTCGCCACGGGACGGCCTGCGTTGTCAGACGATTCAGGGCTTGCCGTGACCGCACTTGATGGCGCACCGGGGATTTATTCTGCCCGTTGGGCGGGCGAACCGCGCGACTTTTATGCAGCCATGGAGAAGGTTCGCAGCGAGCTGGAAGCAAAATCTGCCACCGATTACTCGGCGCGATTCGTTTGTGCGCTGGCGATTGTCTGGCCCGATGGCCATGAGGAAGTGTTCGAAGGTGACGTCAAAGGTCATCTGGAATTCCCACCCAGAGGTGATCGCGGTTTTGGATATGACCCGATCTTCGTCGCGGAAGGCGAAACCATCACATTCGGAGAGATGGACCCGGACCGCAAACATGCCATGAGCCACCGTGCAGACGCTTTCAACAAGCTGAAAGCCGTTCTGAAAACAGACAAGGTGTAAGCCATGTTACCGGCAGATCTTTTCGGTATTTACCTGCACTGGCCCTATTGCCGGAAGATCTGTCCGTATTGCGACTTCAATGTCTATGCCGCAAAATCCCGCGATCCTGCACCACTTCTTGGGGCGCTGACAGCCGATCTGAGCGCACATGCCAGGCTGACAGCAGACCGGCGCGTCACCTCGATTTATTTCGGCGGCGGAACACCGTCTCTGATACCTGCCGAGCAAATCGGCGTCATTCTGAGCCATATCGATTCGCTCTGGCCGGCTGATTCGCCCATCGAAGTGACGCTGGAGGCCAATCCCGAAGATGTGACAGTTGAGGCGCTTCATCAATGGAAAGCTGCGGGCATCAACCGGCTTTCACTTGGCATTCAGGCCCTTGATGATGAGGCGCTTCGTTTTCTCGGCCGCGCTCATACGCGCGACGAGGCTCTGAGCGCGACGGATGCTGCACTCTCGGTTTTTGATAACGTCTCGATCGACATGATTTACGCGCGGCCCGGTCAATCGATTGATGTCTGGCTGCGTGAGCTTGAGACGGCCCTTGCAACCGGCGCGCCGCATTTGTCGCTGTATGAGCTCACCATCAAGGAGAAAACCGCCTTTCAGAAGCAGGTTGAACGCATGGTGTTTGAACCGCTCGATGAGGACGCGCAGGCCGATCTCTATCTCGAAACGCTGAAACTGACTGCGGCGCGCGGGCTTCCAGCCTATGAAGTCTCCAACCATGCAAAAAGCGAAGCGCATTGGTCGCGTCACAATCTGACCTATTGGCAGAGCGGAGAATGGCTGGGCATTGGCCCGGGCGCAGAGGGACGTATCAATCTGGAAAGCGGGCGAACCATGACCAGAGGTGCCAGACGGCCTGCCGACTACATGGCGTCGCTCGCGAATGGTCAGACAGGCTGGGAAGACACTGAGACCCTGCCCTCAACGTCCGATGCCAATGAACGCCTGATTATGGGCTTGCGATCAAAGCGTGGTGTCGACCGCGCTCAACTGGCTGCTCTTTACGGGGAAGACCTGCCGGAAGATCAGGTCCAGCGCTTCATATCGACCGGCCATCTCATAGAACGCGACGGCCGACTGATTCTGACAGAGGAGGGCTGGCTGCTCGCCGACTATATCGCCGTCGAGCTATCGCCGTAATCAGTTGACGCTTGGACGGAAGTCGGTCGCCGCTTCATCGAGAAGCGTCGGACCGCTCGCCTGAACGCTCATCACCGCCAGACCACGCTCGATTGTGCCATCAGAGCGGAAACGGAACAGACCGTTCACACCGCGGAAGCCATCATAATCGGTGATTTCGGCTTCGGTCACGACACCATCATCAAGGAAAGCGATGGCAAGCGCTGCGGCGTCATACCCAAGGCTTGAAAGGCTGGTTGGCTGGCGTCCATAGACATTGGAGAAGCCGCGCTGGAAGAGGCGTGTATCTTCCGGAGACTGCGTTGCGTAAGCCGCATTTTCGAGAACCGGCTCGCGCCAGATATCCGGATCTTCCCAGAGCGAGGTTCCGATATACTGCAGGCGGCGCAGAGACACACCATAGTAAGGCAGGAGCGGCGCCACACCGCGCAGACGCACACCGCGGTCCGGGATCATGACCGCGACCTTGCTGACGCCCTGGTTCAGAACCAGTTTGATACGGTCTGAAATCGCACGCGCATCATCGACCGGTGCATTGTCGCTCGGATCATAGAATTCTGCACCAATCACGGCGCCGCCGCGACGCGCCGCTTCGAAGCGAAGCGCGGTTTCAACCCGGCGGGAATAGGTATTGTCCGGCCCGATGAAAGCAAAACGGTTCACGCCATTGAGCACAGCCCAATCAACAACGCGGGAGACTTCTTCCTCGGGTGGGAAGCTCATCAGAAAGGCACCGCCACCGGCCGCCGAGCGGTCATTGGAAAAGGCCAGAAGCGGGATTTTATCTTCACGGGCAATCGATGCAGATGCACGAACGCTCTCAGCGAATAGCGGGCCGATAATGACATCGGCGCCCTCGTCGATCACTTCCTTCGTCACCTGAGCGGCTTTGCGCGCATCGCCCGCTGTATCCTTTGGAAGCAGAAGAATGTCGTCATTGCCCTGATCGAACATCGCCATTTCGATGGCCGCGAGAAGTCCGGACGCCTGCTCACGCACGCTCGAGCTTGAATGTGAGAAAGGCAGAAGCACCGCAATGCGGCGAACATCGCGGCCAACCATGTGCGGGGGGGTCACATATTTCGACCGGTCCACCATCGGGCGCTGGGTCTCGCCAGGAACCGGAATGGTCGGCGTATGCGGTGTGGGTTCAATCTCAGGCGTTGGCTCTGGCGTCGGTGTGACATCCGGGCGCGGCTGGCCGCTGGAGATCGGCGCAGGCGGGCGCGTTGGAGCTGTTGCGCATGCGGTAATCAGTACGCCAGCAAAAAGCATGCTTGGCACCAGGCGAAACTTCCGTAAACCTGATAGGAATGTCATCATCAACCTCTTCTGAACCAACGGCAACCGCTTCCTCCGCAAAGGACCAGGCCAGGGCGTCTCAATCCGGCGATTCACTTATCCGGAAAGAAAAACTCCCTTCAGGCTTGTATGTGGTGGCAACCCCGATTGGCAATCTCCGCGACGTAACTTTACGCGCCCTGGACACACTTTCATCAGTGGATCTGGTGTATGCCGAGGATACGCGCCAGACACGCCGACTGTTTGATGCCTATGGCATAAAGACAAGTCTGCGTACCTATCATGACCATAATGGGGCGATCAAAAGACCTGAAATACTGGAAGAAATTCGAGCCGGAAAATCAATCGCGCTGGTGAGTGACGCCGGTACGCCGCTGATCTCTGACCCGGGCTTCAAGCTGGTGCGCGATCTGCGGGAAGCTGAAGAGCCGGTGATCCCCATTCCGGGCCCGTCGGCACTGACGGCAGCGCTCAGCGCTGCGGGTCTGCCAACCGACTGTTTTCTGTTTGCAGGCTTTCTCCCGGTCAAATCGCACGCCCGGCAAAACCGTTTGAGCGATTTCAAAACCCTGCAAACAACGCTCGCCATTTATGAATCCGGCAATCGACTTGCTGATACGCTGGCCGACATCATCGCCGTTTATGGCGATATCGATGTGGTCATGGCACGCGAGCTCACCAAACTGTTCGAGACCTTTCGCATGTCGAAAGCGAGCGATCTGATCGCCTTCGTCAAGGAAAGCGGCCCGCCGAAAGGCGAAATCGTCCTGCTGGCATCGCTGACGGGTGTGCCGGGCGGCGAGCCTGAGCCCGAAGACATTGAAGCCTTTCTTCTGGAGCGCCTGGATGCGCTGGGCGCAAAAGGTGCCGCCAATGAAGCTGCGAAGCATTTCAATCGTCCGAAACGCGAGGTTTATGCCATGGCGGTGACGCTGAAACAGTCGAAAGATGGCAAGGGATAGCCGCCGCGAAGCCGAAAAACGCGGGCGGTGGGCGGAACAGCTCGCGGCCGTTTATCTGATGGCAAAGGGCTATAAAATCCTCGCACGGCGTGCCCGCACACCCCTTGGCGAACTGGATCTCGTCTGCCGGAAAGGGTCGGTGATCGCGATTGTGGAGGTCAAGCAGCGGCGCGATCAGACCGCCGGTCTGCATGCTGTGACACAGGCAGGATGGTCCAGAATTGGCCGCGCTGCGGACCTCTGGCTGGCGCGCGACAGGCGCGATGCCTATGGCCTCGACCGGCGTTTTGATCTGGTCCTGATCACCGCTCCATTAAGGATATTTCATTTCAAAGACCATTGGCGGCCCTGATTACGCCTAACTGCTGATTAACAGACTCCAGCTAAATTAGGAAAAACCGCTGGAGACGACGATGATTGTTCGCGCCCTTCTTCTTTCGACCGCCCTTTGTACGCTGAGCGGCTGTGTTGCGACCGCTGTGGGCGCTGCAGGCGCCGTCGGTGTGGCTGCCATGCAGGACCGCACCATTGGTCAGGGTCTTGATGACGCCAATGCGTCCAACGAACTCAAAACCAAGCTGATGGCCGCCGGACCGGAACGTTTCGCAGAAGTCGATGTCGAAGTTGCCAACCGGACCGTTTTGCTGACGGGCCGCGTTGATAGCCAGCAGGACCGGATCGAAGCTGAACAGGCCGCCTGGACCGTGCGGCTTGTCGAAGAGGTCGCCAATGAAATCCAGATCCGCGAAAAAGGCGGGGTGCGTCAGAACCTGAATGATGAATGGATTACGGCGCAGGTCCGCTCCCGCATGTTCACGGACGGCGCCGTCAAAAGCCTGAATATCAATATCGAAACCTATGACGGCACGGTCTATCTGATGGGCATTGCACGCTCTCAGTATGAGCTCAATCGCGCAACCGAGCACGCAAGTCTGGTCCGCGGCGTCAAGGAAGTGGTGTCTTACATTCACCTGAGAGAGCCGGAAACGCGCACGCAACCGCCAACAACTGCGACTAATACGGCGCCGACGGAGACCATAGAGAGCACAACGCCCGTCGAAAGAGGCGATAGCACCTACGTTCCACGCTGAGCGAAGCCGGGATTTGCCTGCCTCGCGGACGGATCTTCCAGTTTTCCTGAACGAACAGTTTTGTGATCTGGTCTGGCGCAAACGCCCGATCGATCCTAACTGTCTATCGGACTTGTTCAGGAGACCCGCATGCCGCTGAAAATTGCCATTCAGATGGATCCAATGGATCAGGTGAATATCGACGCCGATACCACATTTGCTCTGGCAGAGGTGGCGCAGGCGCGGGGCCATGAAATCTGGACATATCAGCCCGAACACCTGTCCTGTCTGGACGGGCGGCTGATTGCCAAGGCGAAGCCGACAAAAGTTCAACGCGTGAAGGACCAACCCGCCGTCTATGGCGCTGTGGAGCGTCTCGACCTTGGCCGTGACGTTGATGTGGTGCTCATGCGGCAGGACCCGCCTTTCGACATGTCCTACATCACGGCGGCCCATTTACTGGAGCTCCTGAAGGGTGAAACCCTCGTCGTGAATGATCCGGAATGGGTTCGCTCTTCACCGGAAAAACTGTTCCCGATCATCTTCCCCGGCCTGCTGCCTGAAACGCTGATCACGCGCGACATCGAAGAGATTGCAGCTTTCCGCCAGAAGCATGGTGATATCATCCTGAAGCCGCTTTACGGCAATGGCGGCGCTGGCGTGTTCAAGGTGACCGAGCAATATTCCAACTATAATTCCCTTCTGGAAATCTTCATGGAGCGCTCGCGCGAGCCTTTCATCGCGCAGGCTTTCCTGCCGGATGTCTCCAAAGGCGATAAGCGCGTCATTCTGATTGACGGTGAACCGGTCGGCGCAATCAATCGTGTTCCGAAAGAAG
The DNA here is from genome assembly GCF_042659465.1 of Ponticaulis profundi. Lineage (NCBI taxonomy): Bacteria > Pseudomonadati > Pseudomonadota > Alphaproteobacteria > Hyphomonadales > Hyphomonadaceae > Ponticaulis > Ponticaulis profundi. Next base: position 80,860 of record NZ_JBHSSW010000009.1, read on the forward strand.
GTGAGGCACGGTCCAATCTTCACGTCGGCGGAACCGCCCATCCGGTCGAGCTCACGGACACCGACATCGCGATCTGCAATCAGATCGGACCAGAGCTCAAAAAGCGCGGTCTTGTGCTCGTCGGCATTGATGTGATCGGCGATAAACTGACCGAGATCAATGTGACCTCGCCAACAGGCGTCCAGGAGCTCAAACGCTTCACCGGAATTGATGCGTCTGCCCTGTTCTGGGATGCTGTCGACCGACGTCTCGCTGCGGGCTAGCGCACGAGATAGGGCCGCGAGCAGTTTACATCATCAACCCGTACATCCACTTCACCGAGGTTCAGACCCAGCGCGATGAGCAAGTCATCGACCAGTTTGACCAGCGGGCGATAGAGCAAGGGTGCGCGGTTGATATCAACGGACAAACCGGAACCGCCCGTTTTCACAACCCCATTGCGAATATCAGACGCTGAAAAGCGGAGCGTCTGATCGCTCTCGTCGGACAGATCGAGTTTGAGCAGCCTTGTCCTGCCGAGCATCAGTTCAAGCTCGGCAGCCGAGGTTGTGAGACCGATATCAACATAAGACGGGTTACGCGTCTTATCGCATTTGGCGTCCTTGATCCGGGTTTCGGCTTCGGCCAGAGCGAGGCGCACCGTGAGCAATTCATCGAGCGGCTTCACAAGAAGCTGGAGCTGAGACGTTTTCATCGGCTCATCCCTCGCCTGATCGAAATTCCAGCTCATCAACGCGCCCTTGTCTCCCAGATCCAGTGAGACCTGTGTCAGATCAAACAGAGCGGAGACATCCAGGTCGAGCTGGCGTTCGCCATTTGCGAAGGAAAGCGAAGACATCAGCAATTCACCGGCGGAAATGCCCAGATCGCCGGAGTTCGGGCGGACATCGAGACCGAGCGCGCCAATTTCACCAAGTGAGATTACATCCATCAGCCGGACCGTCAGCCCGGTCGTCGCACGAGGCAGATCGATACCAAGGCCTGCAAGCTTTCGGCCTGTGATCGCATCAATCGCGGCCGCCAGCTGACCAATGGTGACATCGCTCTCAAGGACGTCCTCATATGTTGCGGCATCAAGATCTGCGGAAATGGCGAGCTGTTCCAGAAAGCCGAGCAGTTCCAGCTCCACACCGACCAGGCTCTCATAATCGGCGACCGTGATGCGGCCATCATATCCGACCAGAGCCTGAAGCAGGAGCCCGGTCAGCCCACCTTCCAGCCGGAGCAGGCGCGAGCCGGCCCAGACATCGACCGTCTGGCGATGTACGGCTGTACTGGCAATGGAGAAGCTGTTGTCATTCTGGAGCATATCCCCAAGCACACGCTCGCGAATTGGGACATCCATTTCCAGACGAACAGCATTCCAGTTCACCTCGCGGGGCGTGAAACGCTCCTCAATCGGCAGAGACGCGTCGGCCTCATACCATCCGGTCGTAACCGTCAGCATGTTGTCCTCTACCGACATGCCTTTGCGCTCGAGAACGTCTTCAGCGCTTGTGACCGATGCCGTTTTCGCACGCATCAGGCTCAGCGCTGCCAAATCGAGGTGTGACTGATAATTGCGCTTATCCATATAAGCGAGCGACAGATTTGCCGACACCGCCATGAGCGTCATGAGCAGGGTGATGAAAATTGCGACCAGCGGAACGGTTGCCCCGGAACGATCTTCCAGACACGCAATCAGTTTTGACATCATCCATGCTCCGAAATCGATTGTCGGACACGGAACGGATCTTCCGGCATTGGAAGTATGCCCTCGAAGATTTCAAGCGGGTGGTGTTCCGGCTGATAGAGCACATCGAGCACCGTCACCTGGGTCTTCTCATCATAGTTCAGTGAGAAAACCACATTCTCCGGTTCAAGAAGTATGTAGTCGGTTGCGTTGTTCAGAAGGTGAGCCTTTACAAGGGCCGTCTTCTCTTCAAGACTTAAACCACCGATTGTTGCACGTGCAGCATCCGCACCGAGCTGGTGGACACTGATCGACGTCATAAACAGTAAACCGTAGCCGATCGTCGCTGAAAATAAGTAAAGAAGGATTGGAATAACGAGTGCGAACTCAACTGCACTAACACCCCGACGGTCCTTTATTACAGAAAAGCATTTTCTATACTTTCCGAGCATGTCTCCCTCCGAGCCCATTCATTAATTTTTCGCTTCGGAAAATTCAGCTTAAGTCTTCGCAGCTGAATGAATGGTCTCTGCTGGAATTCGAATTCGGAGATTTGTATTCAGGAATTGGAAAGTTTTGAGATAACCCAGGTTAAAATCTGCGACAAAACAACTCAATAACAGGCATCTTAGGTCGTATTCCGTGAGAATATTTCTTCAGATTTTTTTGAACACGTTCTGCACAGCGAAATCCGAAACTGGATTTCCCTATTAATACTCTTTGCTTGAAGCGAGCGGTTTAGCCCGCACAACCAAATGTTCTTGATTTGTTTCCTATCCCGTGTAAATTTCAATTTAACGGGGTATTTCGATGGTGCAGAGAATAACGACATTTGCCTTTGACGGCATTGAAGCAAAGCCGGTTGATGTTCAGGTACAATTGATCGGTGGCAATCCCCAGTTCACGATTGTTGGCCTGCCCGACAAAGCCGTCGCCGAGAGCCGCGAACGGGTTCGCGCTGCCTTCTCGGGGATTGGCCTTGCGCTGCCTCCCAAGCGGATCATCGTAAATCTCGCGCCTGCCGACCTTCCCAAGGAAGGCTCCCATTATGATCTCGCCATCGCGCTGGCGCTTCTTGCCTCTATCGGTGCGATCGCCGCAGACGCCCTGCAGGGTATGAGCGCCGTGGGCGAATTATCGCTCGATGGCCGACTGGAACCGACTTATGGCGCGCTGCCTGCGGCCATGGCGGCTGAAGCCATGGATCTGACCCTGATATGCCCGGAAACGTCGGGACCGGAAGCGGCATGGGCCGGCGGACATGTTCTGCCGATTCGCAGCCTGCTGACCTTCGTCAATCATGCGGCTGGCCATCAGGTCATTGCACCTGCAAAAGCCGGTGACGTCATCGAGCGCAATACCGGGCCGGATCTGCGTGATGTCAAAGGCCAGGAAGGCGCCAAGCGCGCGCTCGAAATCGCGGCCGCCGGTGGACATAATCTGCTTTTCTCCGGTCCACCCGGTTCCGGGAAATCCATGCTGGCGACACGCCTTCCCGGCCTGTTACCGGCGCTGACACCGAAAGAATTGCTCGAAGTCAGCCAGATTCAGTCGATTGCCGGCATGCTGGAACAGGGCCAGCTCTCACGCGACCGGCCCTATCGCGCCCCGCACCATTCGGCATCCATGGCAGCGATGGTGGGCGGCGGCACCAAGGCACGGCCCGGCGAAGTCTCTCTGGCACATCATGGGGTCCTCTTCCTTGATGAGCTTCCCGAGTTTCAGAATCAGGTGCTTGAAGCGCTGCGCCAGCCGCTTGAATCCGGCGAGGCCGTCATTTCCCGTGCCAATCGTCATGTTCGTTATCCGGCCCGGTTCCAGCTGGTTGCGGCCATGAACCCATGCCGGTGCGGCGGGGGACCCAGCGAAGCCAATTGCCGCAAGAAACCACGCTGCCTGCAGGATTATCAGGGTCGCCTCTCCGGACCGTTCCTTGATCGGATCGACCTGTTCTGCCAGACACCGCCCGTCACGGCCATGGACCTGACCCTGCCACCACCTAGCGAAGGCACGAAAGAGGTCGCCGTCCGTGTCCGTAAAGCGAGAGACATTCAGGCAAAGCGGCTGAACCAGATTGGCGGGACCGCCCGACCGGTCAATGCCGACCTGCCGACGCATGTTCTGGACGATGTCTGCGCAATTGATGCAGAAGGCCGTACGCTGCTCAATCAGGCTGCGACTCAATTCGCGCTCTCTGCGCGCGCCTATCACCGCGTCCTCAAACTCTCGCGAACCATCGCCGATCTGGACCAGTCACCGGATATCAGGCGCCACCATCTGGCCGAGGCGCTCACCTATCGCTGGCGAGACCCGGCGACGGTGGGTGTAAATCTGCCCGCATATTAACGCAGATGTGAGGAAATTCTGCTTTTCTGCGACCATGTCAGATGCATCGCAGTCTTCAGAAACGAATAAAGGCATTGAACAGAGGTTTCTCGCCTCTGTCAGCCATGAAATCCGAACGCCGCTGAATGGCATTCTGGGCATGGCGTCTCTGCTGGCCGAAACCGAGCTCACGGCTGCGCAAAGCGATTATGTGACGGCGATCCGCCAGAGCGGCGCGCGCCTGCTCGACCTGCTGAACAACGTGCTCGACTATGCCCGCATGGACGCGGCTGGCATCGAACTGGAACCCAGCGCGGTTAATCTCGTCAAACTGTCTCAGGACGTTATAGAACTGCTCAGCCCCCGCGCTCATGAACGCGGCCTCGATCTCTGTATTCGCGCGGCTGACGATTTGCCTGAGGTTTGCATGCTGGATGATGGCCGCATGCGCCAGATCCTGTTCAACCTGGTTGGCAATGCCATCAAGTTCACAGAGACGGGCGGCGTTCTTCTGGATCTGGCGACGCATGAAGACGGCCTGTTGATCCGGGTCTATGACTCCGGCCCCGGCCTCAGCACGGCAGATCAGGAGAAACTGTTCAAGGCCTTCTCGCAGACAGACACCAGCCATCGCGGCAAGGATGGCGGCGTTGGACTGGGCCTGACCATTGTTCGCCGACTGCTGAGCGCCATGAGTGGTGATATCCGCGTCATCAGCGAACCGGGATATGGCGCCTGTTTTGAGATCCGCATTCCAACGCAGCTGGAGCGAACGCCCGCGACAGCCAAGGACAAATCGGTTTCACCCGGATTGAAAATCGGCCTGCAGGGCCTGTCGGCACCGCTTCAGATTTCGCTCGCCTCCATGCTTTTGCAGGGTGGCCATAACGCCTTCATAGATGCGGACCCAGCCTGCATGGACCTGCTGATCGTGGATGCGAGCTGCGCGCCGAGCGAAATTCGCAAGCTTTCAGAGGCCGCGCCTGTGATCACCCTGATCCGGCCGGAAGACCGGGCACATATTGAACAGCTCAGAGCGCTTGGCACTTCGGCCTATCTGATGCGTCCCATCCGGCGCAGCTCTCTGTTTGAGCAATTGCATGCGCAGAAAAATCAGATCGTCACGCAGGACATGTCACATGCTGACGAGGCGATTGAACCGCCGCGACATGGCCGCGTCCTCATCGCCGATGACAATGCCGTCAATGCGCTGCTGGCAACCCGAACCCTTGAAAAAGCCGGTTATACCTGTCTTTCGGCGGCTACGGGCGCCGAAGCGGTCGAAGCCATTGAACTGTCAGATTTTGATATTGTGCTGATGGATTTGCGCATGCCCGTCATGGATGGTTTTGAGGCCATGCGCCGCGTCCGTGCCCTGACAACTGAAAAAAACAGTCTTCCCATCATTGCGATTTCTGCCGAAATCAATCCAGATGTCGAACGAGAAGCGAAAGCAGCCGGCGCAAACGCCGTCGCGGCCAAACCCCTGGACCCGCACACCCTTCGCAGCATCGTCGAACGATGGATAGACAGGCAGAAAGCTGAGGCATGACGGGAACGACCACCAAAAGCGCCTTTATCGACAATATCCGCACCTATATGAAACCCAAAATGCTGGCCATGCTGGCGCTTGGGTTCGCGTCCGGCTTGCCGCTGATGATGGTGTTTCAGAAGCTGTCCTTCTGGCTTCGTGAGGTTGGCATTGATAAATCCACCATCACATTCATGTACTGGATTACGATCGCGTACACGCTGAAATGGCTGTGGTCGCCGGTCGTCGACCGCGTCACGCTGCCTTTCCTTGGAAAAGCCATGGGGCAGCGGCGCTCCTGGATGATGGTCGCCATTACGGGCACAGTCATCGGTCTGATGACAATTGGTCAGTCAGACCCGACCAGCGCCCTGTGGGTGACACTCCTTGGTGCTTTTATTCTGGCTTATTCAGGCGCGACGCTCGATATCTCGATTGATGCCTGGCGGATTGAGATTGGTGAAACATCCGAACAGGGCCATCTGGCCGCGATTTATCAGCTCGGATACCGGTTCGCGATCATGTTCTCCGGCGTGGGGCTGGCAATCGCCGAATATTATCCATGGTCGGTGTCATTCGGGATCATGGCAGCCGCCATGGCGCTGACCGCTATTGTTGTGATCTTCTTTATCTCCGAACCCCATCATGCCGCGCGTATCCAGCGCGAGCCAAAGGCCTTTCACAAGGCCGTCGCAGACGGGATTATTGAACCCTTCAGCCAGCTCATCAAGCGTCTCGGGCTCTGGATTCTGCCCGTTGCTGCGCTGGTCGCGCTCTATCGGCTTCCGGACTTCACAATGGGGGTCATGGCGAGCCCGCTCTATGCTGACCTCGGATATTCCAAGGTGGTCGTTGGCGGATTTCAGAGCGGCGTTGGCCCCTGGCTATTGATCGCAGGCGCCTTTCTAGGCGGCCTGTGTGTCGCCTGGGTGGGGACAATCCGAACCCTTCTCATCGGCGCACCGCTAACCCTCTTCACCACAGCAGCCTATGCAGGTCTGGCACTTCTGGGCACGCCGGATATGGCAGATGCCATTCGAGATGCGAATGGGGGTGAGCTTGTCGGTGTCGAACCACCGCCGAACATATACCTCATTCTTGCAATCGGGGCCGATAACATTGCCGGCGGCTTTGTCGGCACGGCTTTTATTGCATATCTGTCTAATCTGACGGATCCGAAGAACGCCGCGACGCAATATGCGTGTCTGAGTTCGCTCTACGCATTTTTCTGTAAATTCATTGCCGGTTTTTCAGGGAGCATTGCGAACATGATTGGCTATTCCGGCCTGTTCCTGCTTTCCGCTTCTTACGCCATTCCCGCTGCGCTCCTGATTGCCTTCATCATCTGGTACGGAACGAAGGCTGCAAAAGGCGAAACGAAATTCGATCAGGAAGCCCCCGACCCGCTGATCGATAGCGAACCAGCGAGCCAACCTCCGGCCCGCCCCTCTTCAACCTGATAAGCACAAAAAAGCCCGCCAATGGCGGGCTTTTTCAATTCGTTTGTTGCGATGACCTGACCTAGCTGGCCTTCATGGCTTCGTGCGCATCCGGCTGGTTCACATCATAAGCCGCGATGGTCGCAAGGTTCACAATGTCAGACACCGTCGCGCCGAGCGAACAGATCTGGATGGATTCTTTCAGACCCATCAGCATCGGACCCAGCACGGTCGCTCCACCAATGCTACCCATCAGAGATGTTGAGATAGATGCTGCGTGAATGGCTGGCATGACCAGCACGTTTGCCGGGCCTGTCAGGCGCATGAACGGATAAGAGCGACGCGCCATCGGATTGAGCGCCACGCCCGCCTGCATTTCACCTTCAAATTCGAAGTCGATATCATCGCGGGCATCCAGCATCGCCACAGCATCACGCACTTTTTCAGCGCGCTCGCCCAGCGGGCTGCCAAATGTCGAGTAAGACAGGAAGGCAACGCGCGGCGTTGCACCAAGACGGCGTGCAGCCTGTGCCGCCTCAACGGCGATATCAGCAAGCTGACCGGCATCCGGCAACTCGGTCACGTTCGTGTCGGCAATAAAGAGCGTCTGGCCTTTGGAAATGACAACCGACATACCCATGACCGGCTCACCTTCAGCAGCATCAATCACGAGACGCACATCTGAAAGGGCAGATTCGTAAGAGCGTGTCACACCGGTCACCATGCCATCTGCATCACCGAGAGCGACCATGCACGAGCCGAAGACGTTCCGGTCATTGTTCACCAGACGCTGAACGTCGCGCTGGAGGTAGCCTTTGCGCTTCAGGCGCTCATAGAGATAGTCGAAATAGTCTGGATTGCGGTCTGACAGAGCCGCATTGACGATCTCGAGGGAATCTTCCGGCACACCCACCTGACGCATGGTGCGCTTCACGCGCTCTTCGCGACCGATGAGGATGGCCTTGCCGAGTTCCTGAGACTGGAATGCGAAGGCAGCGCGAATGACAGAAGCCTCTTCGCCCTCTGCAAAGACGATCCGCTTTGGATCTTCGCTGCGAACCGCGCCCTGAATGCGCTGCAGGAAGCTGGCCGACGGGTCGAGACGGCGTGCCAGCTCTTCCTTATAGCCTTCCATGTCTTCAATCGGCTTGCGCGCAACGCCGGTATCCATCGCAGCCTGCGCAACGAATGGCGGCACATAAGAGATGAGACGCGGGTCGAACGGAACCGGGATGATGTAATCCGGACCAAAGGTCGGGCGCGCGCCGTGATAGGCAGCCGCAACCTCATCCGGAACGTCTTCCTGAGCCAGTTTTGCGAGCGCACGCGCCGCAGCAACTTTCATTTCCTCGTTGATTGTCCGGGCGCGAACGTCGAGTGCACCGCGGAAAATATAAGGGAAACCAAGGACGTTGTTGACCTGGTTCGGATAGTCGGAACGACCGGTCGCAATGATCGCATCGCCGCGAACTTCGCGAATTTCTTCCGGACGGATTTCCGGATCCGGGTTCGCCATGACGAACACAATCGGGTTCGCATTCATCGACTTGATCATCTCTTTCGAGACGGCGCCTTTGACCGACAGACCAAGCAGGCAGTCCGCGCCTTCAATCGCATCGGCCAGCGTGCGCTTGTCTGTTGGTACCGCAAAAGCCGACTTGAACTGATCCATACCGTCTTCGCGGCCTTCATAGATTACACCCTGACGGTCACACATCAGAATGTTCTCTTTTCTCACGCCCAGATGATTGATCAGGCCGGCGCAGGACAGACCGGCAGCACCAGCACCGGAAATGGCGACCTTCACGTCTTCCATCTTGCGGCCAGTGATTTTACAGGCGTTCAGCAGGCCAGCTGCGGCGATGATCGCCGTACCGTGCTGGTCATCGTGGAAAACCGGAATATCGAGTTCTTCGCGCAGGCGGCTTTCAATGATGAAACATTCCGGAGACTTGATGTCCTCCAGATTGATGCCACCGAAGCTCGGGCCGATATTGCGCACCGTGGTGATGAACTCTTCGATTTCCTTCGTCGTCACCTCAACGTCGATGGAATCGACGTCTGCAAAGCGTTTGAAGAGAACCGACTTACCTTCCATGACCGGCTTGGACGCCATCGGGCCAAGGTCACCAAGGCCGAGGATCGCCGTACCGTTCGAGATCACAGCGACCATATTGCCTTTTGACGTGTAGTCATAAGCAAGGTCTTCATCTTCGGCGATGGCGAGTACAGGGACCGCAACACCCGGAGAATAAGCCAGCGAGAGGTCGCGTTGTGTGGCCATTGGCTTTGTTGCGATGACGGAGAGCTTTCCCGGTGTCGGATATTTGTGGAAAGCTAAAGCTTCTTCATCGGTGAAAGCTGGACGATCTGTACTCATTGGATAGCGTTCCCCTATAACGCGGCAGGCATACTCACACTAGCGTAGAGCGGCAGCGTTCGTGTAACAACTCAAAACACCAAATTTTAAGCGACTTACGCCTTGTCCGGTATCTTATTCCTGTCAACTAAAACATGACTGACACATCAGCCAAATCAGCTACGCCTTTTATGGCGCAATATCTCCAGATCAAGGCGCAACATCCTGATGCGCTCCTTTTCTTTCGCATGGGCGACTTCTACGAGCTTTTTTTCGAAGATGCGATACACGCGGCAGATGTGCTGGACATAACCCTCACGCATCGCGGTCAACATCAGGGTGAAAAGATCCCGATGGCGGGCGTGCCGCACCATTCTGCCGAACCCTATCTGGCGCGCCTGATCCGGGCTGGACACCGTGTTGCCGTCTGCGAACAGACCGAAACACCGGCAGAAGCGAAGAAGCGAGGCTATAAGGCGATCGTCAATCGCGAGGTCGTCCGGATCGTGACACCGGGCACGCTGACCGAGGATACCCTGCTCGACGCGCGCGCTGAAAACCTGCTGGCGGCGGTCCTTCATGACCCCGCATCCGGTGAGATCGCCCTCGCCTTTGCCGATATTTCGACCGGCCGCTTCAGTGTTGTGAGTGATCGCCTTGCGCGCCTGTCATCGCTGATCGCAAGCTTTCAGCCGAAAGAGATTGTCTATCTGCAGGGCGCAGATGGGGAGAGCGACATCCTTGCGCAGCTCAAGCCCATGTCCGCGCCGCTAACGCCGCATGTGACACGCCAGGCTAGCCCACAGGGCGGTCGTGACTCGCTGAAGGGCGCCTTTCACCTGTCATCCGTTGAGGGGCTGGGACAATTCACGTCGCTCGAATTTGGCGTGATGGGGCTTTTGCTCAGCTATATCGAGCTGACACAGGCCGGAATTCCGCCGGAGCTGGATTTCCCGCGTCGTGAATCGCTTTCCGGCAATCTGATTGTCGACGAAACCACGCGCCACGCGCTGGAAATCGAGCGCACCCAGGCAGGAAGCCGCAAAGGATCACTGCTCGATGCCATCGACTGCACCCGCACGGCCAGTGGCGCGCGTCTGCTGAATGAGCAGCTTTCCCGTCCCCTGACAGACGTGGCGCGGATTAATATGCGCCTCGACGCCATTCAGACACTGATGGAGTTCGACCATCAGCGCGATGATATCCGGTCTGCCTTATCGGCCATGCCGGATCTTGATCGCGCCCGCGCACGACTTCGCCTGAACCGTGCCAGTCCGCGCGATCTGCAGGCCATTGCCCGCGGCATTGGGGTGAGCCAGACCATTCTGCCGGAACTGGACGATCCCGGCCTGCAAGGCGCTGCCCTGGTCTCAGATATTCACGCCGCCATTGATCAGGCAATTTCAAACGGGCTTGGTCCATTGCAGGGTCATCTGAGCAGCATGCTGGTCGATGAGCCGCCCCTTCTGGCCAATGACGGCGGGATGATCCGCAGCGGTGCCAGCGAGGAGCTCGACCGCCTGCGCACACTCCGTGATGACAGCAAGAAAATCATCGCAGCCATGGAGCAGCGATATCAGGCTGACACCGGCATTTCGCAGCTGAAGATCAAATTCAACAATATGCTCGGTTATTATGTCGAGATCCCGGCGCGCTTTGTTGACGACCTGGAGAAAGGTGAACAGGCCAGCCTCTTCCACCGCCGTCAGGGCCTTGCCAACGCCACGCGATATACATCTGACGAACTTGTCGAGATTGCGCGCGAGATTGAAGGCGCAACGAGCGAATCCAAACTGCTGGAACTTCGTCTGTTCGAAGCTCTGATCCATGCGGTGCTCGAGCATTCCGAAGGTCTGCGCGACCTGACCCACGCCATATCTGCCCTTGATGTTGCCTGCGCAGGCGCCCACTGGGCCATCAACAATGAGGCCTGCCGACCGGAACTTTTCGCCGACAAGCGCCTCGAGGTTGAAGCCGGACGCCACCCGGTGGTCGAAGCTGCCCTTCGAAAGGAAGGACATGGTTTTGTCAGCAATCATGTCAGCCTGGGCGATGAAAGCGGAAAAGACCCGCGCCTGCAGGTCATTACCGGCCCCAACATGGCGGGTAAATCGACCTTTCTGCGCCAGACAGCCCTTCTGGTCATTCTTGCTCAGTCAGGCTGGTTCGTACCGGCCCGCCGGATGAGTCTGGGCATTGTTGATCGCGTCTTTTCCCGCGTTGGCGCATCAGACGATCTGGCGCGTGGCAAATCCACATTCATGGTGGAGATGCTGGAAACCGCGAGCATTCTCAATCAGGCGAGTGATCGCGCCCTGGTCATTCTCGATGAAGTTGGTCGTGGCACGTCTACCTATGATGGCCTGGCGATTGCCTGGTCCTGCGTCGAATATCTGCATGACGTGATCCGCTGTCGCGGCCTGTTCGCGACGCACTATCATGAGCTCACCCAGCTCGCCGCACGCTTGCCCTTTGCCGGCAATCTTTCACTCAAGGCCCGCGAATGGCGAGGTGACCTGATTTTCCTGCATGAAATTCAGGAAGGTCCGGCCGATAAATCCTATGGTGTGCAGGTCGCAAGACTGGCCGGACTGCCAAAAGCGGCGGTCCTGCGCGCAAAACGGGTTCTGGACGAACTGGAAGCGGACAAGAGCGACCATACGGTCACCGACGACATGCCACTTTTCAGCTTTTCAGAAGACGAAGCGGGTGCCGGCCCGGCCCCTGAAAAGGCGGACAAGCCAACCAGCGCTCCGGCGGTGGATCTGCTCAGCGAAATCGAACCGGACGAGTTAAGTCCTAAAGAAGCGCTCGACCTTATTTACCAACTGAAAGGGCTGGTTTGAGAGAAGAGGTGACGCTCAACCACAAAGTCGGTATCAATGCGCCATGACTGATCTAGCTCCTGCGACCTCCGAAGATCCCACGTCCAAGCCCGCAAAGCGTGCGAAGCTGAAACCCTGGAACATCGAATCCGTCATGGATACGCGAAAGCTCCGGGTTCAGCTGCAGGCTGCCGCGATGGATCACATGCAGGACCAGAAGGCGATGCGCAGCCGCGCCATGGATCTGATGCATGGCGCCCTGTTCCGAGGTCGCATGATTGCACAGGAGCGCCTGAATGAAGGCGCTGACGGTCTGGATACCGCGCGCCTGCTCGCTGCGGTTCAGAATGAAGTCATTTCCACCCTGTTCGATTTCACGACGAATTACGTTTTTGGCGAGCGCAATCTCACATCCGGTGAGCGTCTCGCCGTGCTCGCGGTGGGCGGCTATGGCCGCAATGTGCTGGCGCCTTCTTCCGATATCGACCTGCTTTTCCTGCGCAATTACAAGGAAACGCCATGGGCGGAGAGCGTCATTGAGTACATGCTCTATATGCTCTGGGATATGGGCCTGAAAGTCGGCCATGCCTTCCGTACTGTGGACGAATGCATTCGCCTCGCCAAAGAAGACCTGAACACCGAGACAGCCCTGCTGGACGCGCGCTATCTGGCCGGTGATGAAAGCATCGCGAAAAACCTGTTCGATCGGTATCATTCAGATCTGGTGCAGGGGCGCGCCTCTCAATTCATCGCAGCCAAGCTGAACGAGCGTGATAAACGCCATAAAAAACAGGGCGACACCCGCTATGTCGTGGAGCCGAATGTCAAGGAAGGCAAAGGCGGTCTGCGTGATCTCCAGACCCTGTTCTGGCTGGTCCGTCACACCTATGGCGGCGATACGCTGGAAGATATTCTGTCTCACCGGGAGGTCTTCACCGAAGAAGAAGCCCGCATTTTCCGCAAGGCTGGCATGTTCCTCTGGGCTGTGCGTTGCCACATCCACTATCTGACTGGACGCCCGGAAGAACGGCTCAGCTTCGATCTTCAGCCGGAAATCGCCAAGCGCATGGGCTTTGAAGACGAAGGCTCACGTCTGGGCGTTGAACGCTTCATGAAGCAATACTTCCTGGAAACAAAAGCCGTCGGTGCCCTGACCCGCATCCTCTGTGCCAAGCTTGAAGCCGATCAGCAAAAGTCCAAGGCTGGCGGACTGCTCGACTTTTTCGGCCTGAAAAACGAGCTTAGAATTGATCAGCCGGGCTTCAAGGTCGTCTCCGGGCGTCTTTCAATCGAGGATCAGGCTTTCTTCTTTCTGAACCCGGTCGAAATGCTGCGCCTGTTCGTTCTGGCCGAAAAGCACCAGATCGACATTCACCCCTACGCACTGTCTGCGGTCACCCGGTCGCGCAGCTATTTCTCGTCCAAGCATCGCGAATCCCCGGAAGCCCGCGAGATGTTCCTGCATCTGCTGCTGGATACAAAAGATCCAGGACCGGTTCTGCGCATGATGAATGAAGCCGATCTTCTGGGACAGATGGTGCCGGAATTCGGTGAAATCGTCTCACAGACCCAGTTCAACATGTATCATCACTTCACCGTGGATGAGCACACCCTGCAGGCTGTCGAAGCGATTGCCGAAATGGAACGCGGCGACAAATGCGATATTTTCCCGCTTGGCTGCGAGCTGTTCCCGCAAATCAAACACAAACGCGCGCTATACCTCGCCATGCTGCTTCACGACACCGGCAAGGGTCTTGGCGATCAGCAGGTCGAAGGCGCAATCACCGCCAAACGCGCATCCAGACGCCTCGGCCTGGATGAAGCCGAAGCAGATCTGATTGCCTGGCTCGTCGGCAACCATCTGGAGATGTCTGACTGCGCACAAAAGCGCGATATTTCCGATCCGCGTACGATTTCCCAGTTTGCTGAACGTGTTGGCACACTCGAACGCCTGCAATTGTTGCTCATTCTGACCGTTGCCGATATCCGCGCTGTCGGGCCAGATGTCTGGAATGGCTGGAAGGGCCAGCTGCTGCGAGAGCTTTACACGGCGACAGCCGCTGCGCTGGAAAGCGATCACGTCAAAGAGCAGGAAGTCGCCGTCGATCTTGACCAACGGGCTGCGGAAACACGCAACGCGCTGGTCGCACGCAAGGGCGATCTGCCGCCACGCCTGCAACAAATGGATTCAGCTTACTGGACCTCTCAGCCAGACGTTCAGCTGGACTGGCATGTCGATGAACTTCGCGACGCACAGGGCGAAATGGTCGTGACCTGCCGTGTCAGTCCTGATTCCGGTGCCGTTGAGCTCTTCATTGCCGCGAAGGACCGCGAAAAGCTGTTTGCCGATATCGTTGGCGCCATCACGGATGAAGGCGCCACAATCGCAACCGCGCAGATCTTCACCGGTAAAGCGGGCGGGGTTATCGACCTCTTCGTGCTTCAGGATGATGAAGGCCGCGCATTTGCCTTTGGTGAAAAATCACGGCTCGACCGCCTGTCTGCCAAAGTCGCAGACGCCATCGAAAAGGGACATGTGCCGACCAAACTCGCAAAACCGTTCCGCGCCGGTCGCGAAGCGGTGTTTGTGGTCGATCCGGACATCATTTTCGACAATCAGGGCTCTGCAGATTACACCATTCTGGAGATCACCGGCAAAGAGCGACCTGGCCTGCTGTTCGATATTGCGAATGCGATTGCAAAACGCGACATCCGTCTGAATTCGGCCCATGCCGGAGCATATGGCGAACGTATTCATGACACTTTTTACGTGCAGTCACACGACGGCACGAAACTGACGGATGGCGACCTGACCGAAAGCCTCGCGACGGATCTTCTCGAGATTCTGAGCCGGGATTCCGATCTCGCACCAAGAACGCCAGCCAGAGTGCTTGCGCAGGCGCGGTCTGCGGAAAGTTTCTAAGCCTTCGGGTCTTGGGGGAGACAAGTCTAGGTGAGCCTGATCAGAAACACGCTCGTGCAATCGAGTCTGACCCTTGTCAGCCGGGCACTGGGCTTCCTTCGCGATGTTCTGCTGGCGGCGCGCATTGGTGCTGGTCCCATTGGCGATGCCTGGGCGACGGCTCTGATGTTTCCCAATCTGTTTCGCCGGATCTTCGCCGAGGGGGCATTCGCCTCCGCCTTTGTTCCGACCTATGCACGGACGCTGGAGGCCGAAGGCGAAGAAGCGGCGGCCAAAGTCGCAAGCGAGGCCATGCGTGTCCTGTTTGCGATCACCGCTGGTCTGACCATTCTGGCGCAGCTTGCCATGCCCTGGCTCCTGCTGCTTGTGCATGGCGGCCAGGCCGATGACCGGGAAAACTTCGAACTCGCCATCCTTCTGACGCGGATCACCATGCCGTATCTGACCTGCATGTCGATTGCAGCGCTCTTATCGGGTGTTCTGAACTCAGCGGGTCGATTTCTTCTGTCAGCGGCCGCTCCGACCCTTCTCAATATCTGCCTGATCGCATCGGCATTTGTCAGCGTCTCACCGGTTGTTACGGCGCAGGCGGCATCCGTCGCAACACTGATTGCCGGCTTGCTGCAAATGCTGCTGCTTGCCTGGGGTGTGCGACGTCAGAAGGTCAATCTGTCTCTCATCGGCTGGCCCCGCATAACGCCGGGCGTCAGGCGCGTCTTTGCCCTCGCAATTCCCGGCACGATCGCGGCGAGCGGCACCCAGATCAACATCATTGTCAGCCAGTCCCTCGCCAGTTTTGAAGTCGGCGCCAAATCCTGGCTCTATTATGCTGACCGGCTCTATCAATTGCCGCTGGGTCTGGTCGGCGTTGCGGTGGGTGTCGCCATTTTGCCCGCCTTGTCACGCGCCGCCCGCGCGGCAGACATAGATCGAAGCCGCGCCACCATGGATGAAGGGATCGGTCTTGCGCTCGCCCTCACCTTCCCTGCCGCAGCCGCCCTGCTGGCAGCCCCGGTCTTCCTGATCGAAGGCTTTTTCGCGCGCGGCGCCTTTGAACTGATCGATGCCGAGTATTCAGCGCTGGCCCTTTTCCATTATGCTTGGGGCGTGCCGGCCTTTGTGCTGATCAAGGTGTTTGCGCCAGCCTATTTTGCGCATGAAGACACCAAGACGCCGATGGCCTATGCGCTGACATCTGTGGCGATCAATACGGTGCTCGGCGCCGGGCTCTTCTTCTGGCTGTCCTCAGTCGGTCGTCCAGGCTTTCCCGGCCTTGCCATCGCCACCAGTGTCGCTGCCTGGGTGAATGCCATCCTGCTGTTTGGCGGGATGCTCCGAAAAGGCTGGTATCGTCCGGGTGCAAAATTGCTCTCGCGCCTTTTGCGAAGCCTGATTGCGAGCGGCCTTATGGCAGGTGCCCTGCTCTTTCTGCTGCAGCATGTCGATACGATCCGCGCCATCACGATCGACAGCCGGATTTTTGTCACCATGCTCGTCATTTTGCTCGGCATGGCCATCTATGCTGTCGCCGCCATTTTGACCGGGGCAATTCGTCTCGGCGAAATTAAGGGACTAGTCCGACGGCGCGCGGTCGAGTAGAGGATCGCCATGACACAAGAAACTGCATCCTATAGCGGCCCGGAACGGGTCTTTTCTGGCATTCAGCCAACAGGAAACCTGCACCTTGGCAATTATCTTGGCGCTCTGATCAAGTTCGTTGCCCTGCAGGAAAGCCATGATTGTGTGTTTAGTGTGGTCGACCTGCACGCCATCACCATGCCTCAGGAACCGGGCGCTCTGATCAATCAGACCCGCCAGATCGCCGCCGCCTTTCTGGCCGCCGGAATCGATCCTGACAAATCCGTGGTGTTTGCGCAGTCTTCCGTCCGCGCCCACACAGAACTGACATGGTATTTCAACTGTGTGGCACGCATGGGCTGGCTGGAACGCATGACGCAGTTCAAGGAAAAGGCTGGCAAGGACAAGGAACGCGCCAGCGTTGGCCTGTTCGATTATCCTGTGCTCCAGGCGGCAGACATTCTCGCCTATAAGGCAACGCACGTGCCTGTCGGTGAAGACCAGAAGCAGCATCTGGAACTCTCTCGCGATATCGCTGAGCGCTTTAACCGCGAATATGACCGTCCCGGCTTCTTCCCGCAGCCAGAACCCCTGATTCAGGGACCGGGCGCACGCATTATGAGCCTGAAAGACGGTTCGAAGAAAATGTCGAAGTCTGACCCGTCTGATCTTTCGCGGATCAATCTGACAGACGATGCCGACACCATGGCGCGCAAGATCAAAAAGGCAAAAACCGATCCGGAACCTTTGCCGGAAACGCTGGACGAGCTGAAAACGCGCCCCGAAGCCGAGAATCTTGTTGGCATTTATGCGGCGCTGTCCGGTGAAACCAGCGAGGCTGTGCTTGCGCGATTTGCAGGGCAGGGCTTTGGCGTCTTCAAACCGGCTTTGTCGGAAGTCGTCGTGGAAAGCCTCGCGCCCGTCACGCAGAAATACAATGAGTGGCTGGCAGCCCCCGGTGACATTGACGCGGTACTCGCCAAGGGCGCGGAACGCGCCACGGCGATCGCAGAACCGGTCATGGAAGAAGTCCGCGACATTATCGGGTTTTGGAAAGCCGGATAAGTCGTTAGCCTGCCAGAGGCACCAAACCAGAGAAGAAAGGGCATACACATGTATCGTAGCCTGATGACGGGAATGGCGCTTCTGGCGCTCGCAGCATGTGGCGGGGAAAGCCCGCCGCCAACAGGCGCCGCAACAACGACGCCTGCAGAAACAAGCGCCACCAACAGCGACATGGCCAGCGCCTTCGCGATTGAGGATGCCTATATCCGCATGCCGCTTGCCGGCAGCGACAAAACCGCAGCGTATTTCACCCTCACATCCTCTGCTGATACGATGGCATTCCTCATTGATGCATCGACACCAGCCGCTGAAACCGCCGAACTGCATACGCACACTCATGAAAATGGCATGATGGCGATGCGCAAAGCCGATCTGTTCGAGATCCCGGCAAATGGCGTGCTGGAACTGCGCCCTATGGGCAATCACCTCATGCTCTTTGGCGTTGATTCCACATTGGCGGATGGCGACCTTGTGTCCCTGACGCTCGTGATCAGCGTAGACGGCGAACCGGTGGTCAAAACCATTGACGTGCCGGTCAAACCACTCGGCTAGTCCTTTGGATGCCTGATACATCAGGATCGGAATATCCGAGCCAGATGGTCAGGCATTGATTTTCCGGCCTTTGCGCGCCATGTGACGACTCAAGGAGCCACACACATGTTTATTCAGACCGAAGCGACACCCAATCCGGAAACCCTGAAATTTCTTCCGGGCCAGACGGTTCTGGAAGCCGGGACACGCGATTATGCCGGCGAGAGCGAGGCAACCGACTCGCTGCTGGCACGCAATCTGTTTCAGGTGAACGGCGTCGCACGCGTTTTTCTTGGCGCGGACTTCATTTCCATCACCAAATCCGGCGATGCGGACTGGAAACACGTCAAACCCATGACGCTCGCAGCGATCATGGACCATTACACAGCAGGTCTGCCGGTGCTGGACGCTGGCATGACTGCCGGAGCGTCGTCCCTCGGAGACGAAATCGTCTATGAAGGCGATGCTGCCGAAATCGTTGAAGAGATCAAAGAGCTGATCGAAACACGCGTTCGTCCGGCCGTTGCGCAGGACGGCGGCGATATTGTTTTTGATCGTTTCGATCCCGAAACGGGTCTCGTCACCCTGCATATGCGCGGGGCCTGTGCGGGCTGCCCATCCTCAACGATGACGCTGAAGCAGGGCATTGAGAACATGCTCCGCCACTATGTTCCGGAAGTTACAGGCGTCGAAGCTGCGCTTTAGGCGTCGCGAAGCCGAAAAGAAAAAGGATAGCGGGCCATGGCGCCACCTCTGTCTGAGATCGCTCAGGATCAGATTTTCCGCAAAGCCCGCTCCCACAATGCCTGGCGCGCCGAGGACATTCCGGACACGCTGATCCGGCAGACCTATGATCTGGCGAAATTCGGCCCGACCAGCGCGAATACGAGCCCGGCGCGATTTGTCTTCATTCATTCAGCTGAGGCGAAGGAACGTCTTCTGCCACTGGTTTCGGAAACCAATCGCGAGAAGACAAAAGCCGCCCCCTGGACGGTGATCATCGCGCATGATCTCAATTTTCCGGAAAAAATCCCGGAGCTCTTTCCCCACAATCCCGGCGCAAAAGACTGGTTCAAGGACCCGATGCTGCGCGCGGAAACAGCCTTTCGGAATGGAACGCTGCAAGGCGCCTACTTCATGATGGCCGCGCGCATGATGGGACTCGATTGCGGGCCCATGTCCGGCTTTGATCGCGCGGGTGTCGATAAGGAATTTTTCCTCGACACACCGGAAACCGAGTTATGGACGACAAATTTCCTCTGTAATCTTGGCTTTGGTGACGAAACCGGCCTGTTCGAGCGCTCGCCAAGACTGGATTTCGAGACAGCTTGTCAGATACTCTGATCACATGATCTGTCTTGCCATTCATACAGCCGGCGCAAGCTGCGATGTTGCCATTCTGCGCGGCGACGCCTGCATTGGCGCGGCAAGTCAGCCCATGAAACGCGGCCATGATCAGGCTTTGCCGGTCCTCACGCAGGCGGTGCTCAAGGAAGCGGGCATGTCTGTGACGGATCTGGACCGCATCGCCGTTTGCACAGGACCCGGCAGCTTTACCGGCATACGCGTCGGCGTCGCCTTTGCCAGAGGTCTGGCGCTCGCCAATGACTTGCAGGCCGTCGGCGTCACCAGCCTTGAAGCGCTAGCCGCACAATCCGGCACCCGGCCCGCAATTGCCGTCATCCCGGCAAAACAACGCCTTCCGGACCTAACCTTCTGGGTGCAGGGCTTTGCAATGGATGATTTTCCGGTGCCGGAAGAAGTCGGCCTTGATCAGCTGCAATCATTCGCAGAAGAAAACCCGGCTTTTGCTTTCCTCTGCGAGGCCGCAAAAGCCGACCATACACGCAGCCACCTGACCATGGTTTCAGACTGGATTGAGGTTTCGACCGGGGCCGAGGCCGTTGCCCGCTACGCCATCGCTCTGCCAAACGGCACGCTACCCAACGCCAAACCGGTCTATGCCCGCGAGCCGGATGCTATTCCAGCCAAAAAGATCAATGTTTCAGGTCAGTAATCTAAACCGCGAAGACGCGGAAGCCATCGCTGATATTCATGCGATGAGCCTTGAAGAAGCCTGGTCGGCAGATGCCATCCGGGCGACGATTGATCAGGACGCATCGATCTGTCTGGGCATACAGACCGGTGATGTCTGGTCCGCGTTTCTGATCCTGCTGCCTGCTGTGGACGATGTGGAGCTGGCAACCATCGCGGTTCATCCCGATGCGCGCGGGCAAGGCATGGCGCGGTTTCTGATGATGGAGGCCATGGCCCATGCAAGGCAGGCTGGCTTTCAACGCATGCTGCTGGAGGTCGCTGCTGACAATGACGCCGCGATTTCGCTTTACCAGTCTCTTGGTTTTGGTGTGGACGGCACGCGCCCTGGCTATTATTCACGGAAACATGCAGCGCGCGTCGACGCTCGACTGATGTCGATAAATTTATGCGTGTAACGGTTCTGGACCTTTCGGCCGGTTCGTTCCATAAACTGAGTCAATTGCTAGGGTTATCATCATGAGCCGGATTGAAAAACTTTGCCAGGAACATGGTCTGCGTCTGACCGAGCAACGCCGCGTGATTGCACGCGTGTTGTCGGATGCCGATGATCACCCGGATGCAGAGGAACTGCACCGCCGGGCCGCCGCCATTGACCGCAATATTTCGCTCGCAACCGTGTATCGCACGGTCAAGCTTTTCGAAGAATCCGGCATTATTGAGCGCCATGATTTTCGCGACGGACGCTCACGCTTTGAAGAAGCTTCCGATGATCACCACGACCATCTGATCGACGTTCGCTCCGGTGATGTCATCGAATTCGTGAACGAAGAGATTGAGCGCCTACAGGTTGAGATTGCCCGCAAGCTTGGTTACCGGCTGGTGGATCACCGCCTCGAGCTTTATGGCGTCCCGCTCGCAGACGATGAGAAGTAAATCAGCGATCTGATTTTCCTTTCCACAACGTCCTGGCCGTACGCCATCTGCAGCGTCGACTCTTCACAATTGTAAAAATCGGTTGCGCGACACCCCCTCCTTATAGGATATGGGGCGTCTCATGCTGTCGGCCATCACGGTTTGGCTGACGCGAAGACCATATGAGCCAGTTGCCCCCGACAATGCGCAGCGGCTCTAGCTCAATTTCCGATTTTCAGGCATAAGCCCGCTCATGACCCATACGACCCAGAAACGCCTATTTATCAAAACATATGGCTGCCAGATGAACGTCTATGACTCCGAACGGATGAAAGATGTGCTGGCGCCGCTTGGCTATACGAGCGTTGATGCACCCGATGATGCGGATCTGGTCCTTCTGAACACGTGCCACATTCGCGAAAAAGCCACGGAGAAGGTCTTCTCCGAGCTGGGTCAGCTCAAGCGCATGAAACAATCATCCGGCGGGAAAATGCTGATCGGCGTGACCGGATGTGTCGCTCAGGCCGAAGGCGAAGAAATCATGCGTCGCCAGCCCGCTGTGGATCTCGTTCTGGGCCCGCAGGCCTATCACAAGCTTCCGGAAATGATCGCGCGCGTGCACCGCGCCGCGAAAGAGCGTCTGGAAACCGAATTTGAAGTCGAAGAAAAATTCGATGCCCTGCCATCCGATCGTCAGGCAGATGGCCCAACAGCGTTTCTGTCTGTTCAGGAAGGTTGCGACAAGTTCTGTTCGTTCTGCGTCGTACCTTATACACGCGGCGCAGAGTTCTCTCGCCCGGTCGACGCGATCGTTGCCGAAGCCCGATCACTCATTCGTCAGGGCGTACGCGAGATCAATCTGCTTGGACAGAATGTGAATGCCTTTCACGGTCCTGCGCCGGTGCTCGAAGGCGGTGACGACTGGAATCTTGCTCAGCTCATCCGTCATCTGGCAAAGATTGATGGTCTGGAACGCATCCGGTTCACCACGTCTCACCCGCGCGACATGGATGATGATCTGATTGCAGCCTTTGGTGACACGCCGAAGCTGATGCCATATCTGCACCTGCCGGTGCAGGCCGGTTCGGACAATATTCTGAAAGCCATGAACCGCGGCCACACAGCCGAGCACTATATCGATATCATCGATCGTATCCGCGCTGTTCGTCCGGATATCGCGATCACGTCCGATTTCATTGTCGGTTTTCCAGGTGAAAGCGATGCGGATTTCGAAGACACAATGAAAATTGTGGAACGGATTGATTATGCCGCGGCTTATTCCTTCAAATATTCCCGACGTCCGGGCACGCCAGCGGCAGATATGTTCGCGCAGGTTCCCGAAGAGGTGAAAGACGAACGGCTTCAACGCCTGCAGGCGCTCATCCGGGAACAGCAGACCGCGTTCAATCAGAGCCAGGTCGGAAAAGTGCTTCCGGTTCTTGTGACAGGAAAAGCGCGTAATGAGGGTCAAATGGCGGGACGCACACCCTATCTACAAGCGACCCACTTTGAATGCGACGAAGACCTGACCGGTCAGATCGTGAATGTACGCATCGAAAAAGCGACGCTGAACTCGGTCGGCGGACAGCTTGCCGATGTTCCGGAGACAGTTATTTGAGTCTGAGACCTCAATCCCCACAATCCCCTGTAAGCCGCATTTTTGCGGTGAATGACGCTGACCTGCTGCATACGATTTGTGGTCCACATCACAAGAATCTCGAGCGGCTTGAACAACGCTTTGAAGATTATGCTCTGCGGGCAGACAGCCAGGGCGGCAACATCATGCTGTTTGGCGCGGCGCAAGGCGTATCTCTCGCAGAAGCTGCGCTGTCGGCTTACATGTCCCGTCTACAATCAGGCACAGAACCAAGCGATCTGGAATTTGATGGCGCAATCAATCGCGCGTTGGCCGTCAGTCACCCGGCAGCAGGTCCGATCAAAGGCCTGAAAACGCAGATTCAGGCGCAGACGGCAGGTCAAAATGCATATCTGGGCGCATTGCGCGATGAACGAAATGGCCTGGTTTTCGGCGTTGGCCCAGCCGGAACGGGTAAAACCTTTCTGGCCGTTGCCATCGGCGCATCCGAGCTGGTGACCGGCAAGCGCGAACGTCTGATCGTTGCGCGCCCTGCTGTTGAAGCTGGCGAGAAGCTCGGCTTCCTGCCAGGTGATCTGGAAGAGAAGGTTGATCCCTATATGCTGCCGATCTGGGATTCCATGCGGGAACTCTTCGGCCAGGATCAGCTGGAACGACGCCGCCTGCGCGGCGAAATCGAAGTCGCACCCCTCGCTTTCATGCGTGGCCGGACCCTGAAGAATGCTTTTGTCATCATTGATGAGGCCCAGAACGCCAGCATTCCCCAGATGAAAATGGTGCTGACCCGCCTTGGCCGGAATTCACGCATGGTCGTCACGGGTGACCCGAGCCAGGTCGACTTGCCGACAAAGCAGCCATCCGGGCTTGCTCATGCCCTGAACATTCTGCGTTCTGTTCCGGGCGTCGCTCAAATGCGTCTGACCGGGTCCGATGTTGTTCGCCACGATCTCGTTGCGCGGATCATCGATGCTTATGATCGCCATGAAAACGCACCCCGAGAGGATGGCCTTGGCGATGGCGGATGAGCTAATCGCGGATATTCGGATCGCTGACCCGGCGTGGGAAAGCTGGCAGAATGATCTCGATGCATTCGTTTCGAACGTGCTGACAACCGCCAGCGGCGAGACAGGGCAGGGCGGTCAGATTGACTTGCTTCTGACCGGAGATGACGAAATCCATGAGCTGAACCGGCAATGGCGGGACAAGGACAAACCGACAGATGTCCTGTCCTTCCCGTCCGATGAATTTGCCGAACCAGGTTTTCTCGGCGACATCGCCATCAGCATGGGCGTGATGACCCGCGACGCGGAAAAGATGAAAAAAGACCCGAAGGACCATTTTTCTCACCTTCTGGTTCACGGATATCTTCATCTTTTGGGTTATGATCACCAAGTGGACGACGAGGCCGACGAAATGGAAGGTCTTGAAGTCAGAATTCTTGCCGAGCTTGGGATTTCCAATCCATACTTTCTCGGCAGCGATACAGGAAAGGTTTCATAGCGGTGGATACGTCCGACGCCTCATCGGGGCAGAGTTTATTCCAGAGAATATCTTCTGCATTCAACAAAGGCGCCAACCCGACGTCAGACTCAGAAAACTCTGAACTGACTGCCACACCGTCTCCAGCTGAAATCCGGCTGCGGATCAACGAATTCGAACGCATGCGTGTCGAGGACGTGATGATCCCTCGCGCTGAGATTATCGCGATTGATGAGGAAACCGATCTGCCTGGCCTGACCCGCCTGTTCGCAGAAACAACGCACTCGCGTCTGCCGATTTATCGCGAGACGCTCGATGATCCGGTCGGTCTTGTCCATATCAAGGACCTCGTCACCGTGCTGGCCGCTCAGGCCAATGGCGAAGAAACCAATGTCGAGCGCCCGCTGACAGGCATGCGCCGGGATCTCCTTTATGTTCCGCCGAGTATGCGCCTGCCGGACCTGCTTTTGAAAATGCAGTCGACCCGTATGCATCTGGCGCTCGTCGTCGATGAATATGGTGGCACGGATGGTCTCGTTTCGCTCGAAGACCTCGTCGAGCAGATTGTCGGTGAGATTGAAGACGAACACGACGAGGAAGTCCCTTACATCACCGCGCGCGGGCGGGGCATCTGGGATGTCGATGCACGCGCCGAGATTCCGGACTTCACCGAAGAATCCGGCTTCGACATGTCACTGCCGGAATATGAAGACGAAATTGACACCCTCGGCGGTGTCGTCTTCGCGATTGTCGGCCGAATCCCGCAACGCGGTGAGATCGTTCGTCATCCAAATGGCGTCGATATGGAAATTCTGGAGGCTGACACGCGGCGAATAAAACGCATTCGCTTACGCTGTCCTGTTGATAGTTAATGCGTCTTCGGCGATGCAGGGTAATATCAGTTTTTTCTCACTCTGATCTGAACCCGGATTTGCCTCTTGCCAAAGACAGACAGCCTCACAATCGGCGCTCTTCATAATGCGATCGCCCGCCTTTCACCGTTGCGGGCCTCCATGCTCGCCCTTGTTTGCGGGGTTCTGACGCTCTTTGCCTTCGCCCCGTTCCAGGTCTGGCCTGTCTATGTGCTCGCCATCACCCTGCTTGTCTGGCTGATCGATGGCGCCCGAATTCAGAAGAAATGGCGCAAAGCCGCTTTTGCACGCGGCTGGTTCTTCGGTGTGGGCTTCACACTGGCCAGCATGCACTGGCTGGCATCTCCCTTCCTCGTCGAGCCGGAAAAGCACATCTATTTCATCTGGATGCCGCTCATCCTTATGCCAGCCGGTCTCGGCCTGTTTTTCGGACTGGCAAGTTTTCTCGCCGCGCATGTCTGGAGCCGGAAGCCGGCCCGGATTTTTGCGCTGGTCGTCGCTCTTTCTCTGACAGAATGGCTGAGAGGTCATCTGTTTGGCGGCTTTCCGTGGAATCTGCCCGGTACGATCTGGGCGCCTGGCTCGGCCATTTCCCAGCTTGCGTCCGTCGTCGGCGTATGGGGCCTGTCCGTTCTCACACTCTTTCTGGCCACTGCGCCCGCCGCACTGGCTGATTTCCGGCGCGAGAATTTTGTCACAGGACGCGTTCTGCCGATTTTTGCTGCAGCCATCTTTTTCAGTCTCAGCTGGGGCTGGGGATCAGCACGTCTGACCACCCCCATGGGCGATGATGTGGTTGCCATGCGCCTGGTTGATGTCGGCGTGCCCCAGACGGACAAGTACCCTCAGGACCCGACCGCCCAGATGGAAGCTGCCCGCGATATTCTGATCACCTATCTCGATGCCATGGGTGACGATTTTCCGGATGAACCCCGTATTGTCGTCTGGCCGGAGGCGGCTGTTCCCATCACTTTGCTCCAGGATCCCAATGCCCTGGACGCCGTTTCAGCCCGTTTGGGTGAAAGAATACTGATCACCGGAACGCCGAGAATCGACCGATATGCAGGTCAAACCCCCAATTGGTATAATAGTCTTGCAGTATTGACGAAGAATAGTCGCTTGCGTGGAGCCTATGCAATTTACGACAAATCGCGTCTTGTGCCGTTTGGCGAGCTTGCTGCGGCTGATTTCATACCTTTTGGACATTCTATCAGTGGTATACTTCCAGGCGCACTTCAGCGCATGGCAACGGCCGGATACACCCCTGGTACACCTGCTCAGCCGATCGAACTTCCGAACGGTGAAAAGATACTGCCTCTGATTTGCTATGAAGCGCTATTTCCACAACTGGTTATAAAAAATTCTTCCGAGGCCGATTTTCTTATCAACATTTCTATCGATAGTTGGTTTGGCGGCGCGATTGGACCCGATCAACATTTCGCTCAGGCGAGCTTTCGGGCCATAGAATCCGGAAAACCGCTGGTACGGGTGGCCAATCTTGGCAAATCCGGACTGGTCGATGCGTTTGGTCGCGAAGCACCAGCAGCGGTATTAAATTTTGAAAATGATCGCTGGCCGGTTACCGTTTTAGATATCTCTGCGCGCAAAACAGAGTTAACAACTACCTATAGTCGTTTTTCTAATTCATTAGCTGTGTTCATTTTACTTATATTTTCGTTCATTTGCGCTATATTTGGTCGACAAAGTCGTTGACACGATTTTAAAAAAAATTGCAAAGAGACGCACT